>DASVAJ010000066.1:0-144631 GCA_036376415.1 Terriglobales bacterium | reverse complement strand
GATGCTGAACATCTGGTAATCGATCAGCCGGCTGAGCAATTCACCGATGCGCTTGAGCAGTTCGTCCAGGTTCAGGATGGAGGTCAGTTCGCGCGCAATCTCGTTCAGCAGCAGGAGAGTTTTTGCCTGCCGCGAAATACGCGTATACAGGCGGGCGTTCTCGATGCCGATCGCCATGCGCGACGCGATCAGCATGAGCAACCGCTTGTGCTCTTCGGTGAAATGGTTGGGCTGGGGAGACTCGATATCGATGACGCCGATCAGGCGGTTCTTGACGATGAGCGGCACGGCCAGTTCGGAGCGGACGTTGGGAACGGCGGAGATGTAGCGCGCATCGGTGGAAACATCGTCGACCAGCACGGCTTCGCGCCGCTGGGCCGCGGTTCCGGTCACGCCTTCGCCCACCTTGACGCGCATGCGTTCGGCGACTTCGCGCTGGTGGCCCAGGCTGAAGCGGAAGTACAGTTCCTGGGTCTTCTCGTTCAGCAGGAGAATGCCGAAAATCTCGTAATCGATGACTTTGCGGACGAGTTCGGCCACGCGCCGCAGGGTAGTATCGAGGTCGAGCGTGGTGTTGACAACGTCGGCAACTTCGAGCAACAAGGGCTCGATGCGCGACTCGGACGATGCTTGAACGGCGGCCATTTCCACTAATTCATGATAGCAGCCAGAGTTGAGGAAACCGGAAAAGCGGCGTCGGCCGTGGTCGTCAGTCGTCGGCAAAACCGTTGATACTAAAGCGATCCGCAGCGTCCCTACCATTTACTGATAAAGAACCCGGCGGGCTGTAATCCAATGACGACCGGCGACCAACGTACGGCGGTTCCCCAACGCCGCTTTGCCGCGTTTGAGTCCATTTCCTCCACCCACTAAAATGTCTCGGGGCTGGAGAGAACGACGCAATGAAACTGAATGGAATCAAGATCACCTGGCTGGGTCATGCCACCTTCCGTATTCAAACGCCAAAAGGCAAGACCATCCTCATGGATCCCTGGGTTATGGGCAATCCGGCGTGCCCGGAAGGCGAAAAAAATCTAAAGAATTTGGACATCATGCTGATCACCCACGGCCATGGCGACCACATTGGAGACGCAGTCGAGATTGCGAAGAAGCACAATCCGAAAGTCGTGGGTATTCCCGAGTTGTGCGGCTGGCTTGGCAAAAAGGGTGTGAAGAACCTGGCGGAAATGAACAAGGGAGGCACGCAGCACGTTGAGGACATACGAGTGACCATGGTTCACGCCGATCACTCCTGCGGAATCCTGGACGGCGATCAACTCATCTACGGCGGGGAGGCGGTTGGCTACGTGCTCGAGTTCGATAACGGAGTCAGGATCTATCACGCCGGCGATACCAATGTTTTCGGGGATATGGCCATTATCCGCGATCTTTACGCGCCTCAAATTGCGATGCTCCCGATTGGCGATCACTACACCATGAGCCCGCGCGAGGCGGCCTATGCCTGCGATCTTTTGAAGCCAAGCACGGTCATCCCCATGCATTTTGCGACCTTCCCGGTGCTCACCGGCAGGCCGAGCCAATTGAGCAAGCTGGTCAAGGGGGTAGAAGTTTGCGAGATGAAGCCGGGGCAGACGATTTCGTAGGCGGGAGATTGCTATGCCTGATGCTAAGAAGCCCGACTGGCTGACCTATGAGATCACCGTGGAACCGGTGGAGCGGTACCTTTATGCGATGCTTCCGGGGCGCAACCCGGTTCTGACCGAAATGGAAGCTTTCGCAGGCGAGCGCGACATTCCCATCGTCGGGCCGGCGGTGGGGCGCGTGCTGCACCAGTTGGCTTTGATTGCGGGTGCGAAAAACATCTTCGAACTCGGCTCGGCCATTGGATATTCGACGCTGTGGTGGGCGGAAGCCGTGGGCGCCGGCGGGCGCGTGGTCTACACCGACAGCGACCGCAACCATGCGGACCGGGCGCGCAAGTATTTTGAACGCGCGGGAGTGGCCGACCGCATCCACATCAAAGTTGGCGACGCGCTGGAACTGCTATCCGAGGAAAAGCAGGAGTGGGACATCATTTTCTGCGACATCGATAAAGAAGATTACCCGCGCGCCCTTCGCCTGGCCCTCCCGCGGCTGAAGAAAGGCGGGCTGCTGGTTGCGGACAACGTTCTGTGGAGCGGCAAGGTCGCGCAGAAGAATCCGGCGGAAGCTTCCACTAAGGCGATTCTGGAGTTCAACCGGATGCTGTACGCATCGGCGGACCTTTTTACGACCATCCTGCCGCTGCGCGATGGGGTGGCCGTGGCTCGAAAGCGGTAGTGGTGCAAGCAGCTTCGCGCGCAAAAGTAGTACCGTCATACACTCGCGCGCCGCAGGGCTTTAAACCGACTTGACCGGAATGGCCGTAAGGTCTTCCACCAGTCCCACCTCTTTCTGCAGAAAAGGCTCGCCGTAGGTGACGCCTGCGAGCATTCCGTAGAAGCGGGCCATGGCTTCGATTCGGGCGCGGATTTCGGCACGCCGGGGAAAAATGTCTTTGCCGGCTTCCTGATCGCTGAATTGGGACTCGTAGGCCATGAGCGATTCGAAGCGGGCTTCAAATTGCCCGGTGATATCGACGACGAAGCTGGGGCGGATGTCATAGTAGAGAGTGGCGTAGATGATTTTGAAAGGACGATGGGGCTGCAATGACTCCGAAGAATCCGCGTTTGACGGGCGACGGCTTGAGCGCGCTGAGGTTTGCTTTTCCCCTGCCACCACGCTTGCCACCGCCGACGCGACCTGGCTGAATGCTGATGGCTGATGGCTGAGGGCCCGCTCGATATCCAGCTTGGCCAATCCCGCCAGAAAACAGGCTTCGTAGCCAAGCTTGGAGGCGGTGTAATGATCCGGGTGGCGGCCCTTCCAGTAAGGGAGAATCACGACGCGCGGGCGGGTTTCGCGAACTACGCGCGCCACTTTCAGGCGGTTTTCCCAGGTGTTCTCGACGCGGCCGTCGGGAATGTCGAGTGCTTCGCGCCAGGAGACGCGCAGGATGCGGGCAGCGACTGCGGCTTCGCGAGCGCGGTCTTCGGCGCTGCCGCGCGTGCCCATCTCGCCTTGCGTGAGATCGAGGATCCCTGTGCGGTGGCCAAGTTCGGCCATTTTCAGCAGCGTGCCCCCGCAGGTCTGCTCAACGTCGTCGCGATGCGCGGCAATCGCCAGAATGTCGAGACCGGCCGTCAACTGCTGAACTCCTCGCGCAGAACTCCATAAAGCTGGATATCGATGAATCTTCCCCACTTCAGAACGTGCTGGCGCATGCAGCCTTCGCGGCGCATGCCAAGCTTCTGCAGAACGCGCGCTGATGCCGCGTTCCCTTCGAAGTGCGAGGCAAAGATGCGGTGGAATTGAATTTGCTCGAAGCCATAGCGCACCACAGCGCGGGCGGCTTCGCTGGCGTATCCGTTGCCCCAGAAGGGCACGCCCAACCAGTAACCGAGTTCGGCATGCTGATGCGGCGCATTGGGGTGCAGCCCGATGCCGCCAACGAGGCGGCCATCGCGACGCAACCGCACCGAGAGGCGCAGCTCATTCTCCTTGGCAATGCTGGAAAGAAATTCGCGCGCGTGCTCCTCCCGATAGGGATGGGGGATTCGCAGCGTGGTCGCGGCAACTTCGCGTGTGCCGATCAGAGGCACAAGTTCGGGGATATCGGACTGGTTCCAGGAACGGAGAACCAGTCGCTGGGTCTCGAGGACAAAGTCCATGGCGGAATTCTAAGGCTTGCGCGAAGGAATCTGCCAGAAAAGGAAAAGCTTTTAACCGCAAAGGCCGCAAAGATGGCGCAAAGTACGCAAAGAAGACTAATGCACAAAGAAGGCAAAGCAGTTCTTGGTGTCCTTTGCGAAGCCTTCGCGAGCTTTGCGGTTAAAAGCTTTTCTGTTAAGAGCTTTTGGTTGACTCTACTCACTGCACCTTTTGCAGCCTACTGATCAGCTTCTGCGCGAGGTTCTCGTCGGATTCGGACCACAGCAGCCGGGTTGCGGCCTGGCAGTTCTTCTCCACCCGGCCGATGAATTCGATCAAGGTTTGCACGTTGGCCTGCACCCGCTTCTCAAGCTCCGGCGTGAGCTGCAGTTCTTCATGCAAAAATGGAGAGTCGAGGCCGAAATCGACCTGCACGTGACCCTGGGCCTGGGCTTCGCCCTCCTCGAACGGTTCGCCGCGAACGATGAAGCGAACGGGGTTGGGCCGCAGCACCCATTCGGCCGAGTCCTGGGGCGTCCACACATCCCAATTGCCCGCGAACACATAGGCGTAGTCTTCGTGCAGGAGATCGAAAGCCACCGTGACCGCCTGCTCCGGGGGGATGCCGGGACGGAATCGCCGCTCCAGGATTGTAGGCTCATTCCAGGAGACCGGGTGCACGGCAACGTCGGTGATACCCGGTTCCTGCTTCGACCAGGGGAACTGCTGCATTACGCGGAGGACGCTGGGAAGCATTTCGGCTTCCTCGAAGCCGGAGAACCAGAGACTCAGATAAAGAGAGTCGGCCATACCAGCCCATTTTACGGCGATTGACGGGTCAGGGTGGGGAGGTTCAGCACCAAGAACCCGAAGCGCGCCCAGGAAGACTTACTTTGCCAGTTGCGTCGCCTCGTCCGGCGCGGTTTTCGGCTGCCAGTGGTTGCCGGGACGGGCGCTGTCGTACATCTGCCCGGCGATGCGCGTCTCCAGGCCGCCTTTGTAGAGATCCATGTGCGTGCGGCCCTCGAGATAAGTGATGTGGGCGTCGTAGCCGAGAGGAGCGATGGCTTGCTGCAGCAAATGCACCGGACCGTCCAGATAAAAGGTGTCGGCAGTGCCCACAATGATGTGAATCTTGCCGCGCAGCTGCGGAAGAAGTTCTTTGGCGTTTTGCGTCAGGATGCGCGAGATGTCGTAGTGTGCGAGCCAGTAATCGGCGATGTCGTGATGAATGGCGCCGGTTCCGCGGTCGAACATGGGCATGGGACGGCCGTCCTGTCCGCGGGGGCTGAACACCCACTCGAAGGACGCGATTTGGCCGCCGTAGTCGCCCATCACGACTTCTTCGCGGGTCAACTGCTCGAAGCTCACGACGTCCTTGCCGCCCATCCGAACCAGCGGCGTCGGCTTGCCGCCGGGGCGCGTGTAGGCGTTTTGATCCTGGGTGAGATCGATATTGGTGAAGTCGCGGAAGTCAACCGGGTCGGGCGAGGTCGACCAGTTTCCGCCAAAAACTTTGGGGTAAGTAACTTCCAGCCACATGGTCGCCCATCCGCCGGAGGAGTGCCCGGTGAGGAATCGGCCGCTGGGCTTGGCGTCCATGCGATAAGCGCGCTCGAGATACGGAATCAGTTCGGCCGTGAGCGCGCGGCCCCAGGGCCCGTTGTTCACCGAGTCGGCAAACTCGTGCGTGCCGCCGGGGCAGGACTCGTCGAGGATCACCCAGATCATGGGCGGAAGATTGCCATCGGCCATGTCTTTTTCAAACTTCGCCGCGACTCCGGTCAGGTTCTCGAGGTGGGCGCCGAAGCCGTGAGTCCAGTAGACGGTGGGATAGCGGTCACGCGAGGCGGCATAATCCGGCGGCAGGGCGACGTAGCCGCGCAGGTGAATTTCGCGCCCCCAGAATTTTGAAAGCGCAGGACTGACGAAGTCAATGGCCTGCGAGTTGTCCGGCGCTTCTGTTTGCGGAGCTTTGCCCGCGTGCTCAATTAATTTCAGCTCGACGGGAGCGCTCTCTTTCGGATTCAAACCCTTAACCTCAACCACGGCGCTACGCAGGTTATCGGGAGAGAAGGCATTGAAAAAGTTGTAGGCCGCAGTGTGGTCGACGTCGAGCAGCGCCATGACTTGATAATCACCGGCGGGAGCCTGGGAAAGCGCTTGCGGAAAGGCGATTTCGTCCGGGTCGAGTTCGACGGATTTGCCGGGAGCCAGATCCTGAATTTCGCGGGCCGCCATCCACGTCGGGTTCGGGCCGGGCACGATGCCGGGACTCAACATTTCCTGCGGTTGCGGATCGCGGGTCATCAGCACGATCAGCCGTCCGGAAACGGGAGAGGTACTCAACGCAGAGTCGAGCGCGACGCGAAAATGCAGCCTGCCTTGGTTTTGCGCAAGCAGGCTCAGCGAGAAGAATACGAGCGTGAACAGGGTTGCGAGGCGGCAGGATGCGAGGAGATCCCGGCCGCGCCTCATGCGGCCTGTCCCTTAACTTCGATGCCTGCCCATTTTTCGAGCAGCAGCAGAGTGGCGGCGTAGTCGAGATCGGCATGGCCGTCTTCAATCGCCAGGTCGTAAATTTCTTCTACGGTTTCCAGCCCGGGCAGCTTCACGCGGGATTCCTTCGCGGCATCGAGGGCAAGGCGAATGTCCTTGCGCATGAGCTTCAGCGGGAAGTTCGCCGAGAAGTCGCGTCCCATGACGAATGGCCCTTTATAGGTGACTACGCCCGAGTTCACCATGGAAGCCTGGATGAGCGGCATCAGGGTTTGCGCATCGACGCCGAGCTTTGCCGCCAGGGTGAGCGCTTCCGCAAAACCTTCGTAGATCAGGGCGATCTGCAGGTTCATCACGATCTTCGCGGATTGTCCTTTGCTGGTTTCGCCAATGCGGAAAATTTTCTTGCCCATGGCGGCGTAAAGCGGCTTCAGCTTTTCGATGATGTCTTCGTCGCCGCCAACGATAAAGATCAGCGTGCCGCCCTCGGCCCCGGTTTTCGAGCCGGTGACCGGTGAGTCGACGTACTGCACTCCTTTGCGCGCGACGCGCTCGGCAAACTGCCGCGTAACCGAAGGCGAGATGGTGCTGGAGTCGGCGATGATCATGCCCGCGGTGAGCGACTGCTCGACGCCGTTGGCTCCGAAGAGCACGCTGTCGACAGCGGCCGTGTCGGAAAGGCACATCCAGACCACTTCCACGCCTTGCGCCGCTTCGGCGGGAGAGCCGGCAGTGCGCGCCCCTTCCACAGTCTTACCCGCCGTACGGTTCCATACCGTGACCTCATGACCGGCTTTCGCCAGGTTCGTAGCCATCGCGTGGCCCATGATTCCTAATCCTAAGAATGCGACTTTCATGCCGAGCTCCTGATCTCCAGTGATGACCAAAGAATTAGAAATGACGTTTGCGATGCCGGTCAAGGGAATGTGGAGGATTAAAATGAAAAGCGGAGCTTTTAGCTCTTATCTTTTAGCCTTTAGCTGCAGCGTAGTTAGGGAAGCTAGAAGCTAGAAGCTAAGAGCTAATGGCTAAGAGCGGTTTCCCATGCTGAAGCAAGCCCTCAAGAATCCCGCGCTGCGCAAGCGCGCCCGTCAGTTCGGCAAATTGATCCGCCACTCCGCGGTGACGCGCCGCACTGGCGAATCGCACACGCCGGTGCTGGTTTCCAACGGACAGATGGGCGTGACCTTCATCGGACATGCCAGTTTTTTTCTGCAGGTGGGCGGCGAAAATGTGATGGTCGATCCCAACTTCGCCCGTTGGCTTTTCGTGCTGAAGCGGCTGCGGCAACCGGGAGTGAAAATCAAGGACCTTCCGCCGGTGGATCTGGTGCTCATTACGCACGCGCACTTTGACCATCTGCACCGGCCCTCGCTGCGCTCGCTGGTGCAGCATACGAAGCGCTGGCGAGGGTCGGCGCCGACCATCGTGGTTCCCGAACATGTGTTCGATCTGGTCTCCGACCTGGGTTTTCGCGACGTGGTTGAGCTGAACTGGTGGAGCAGCTACCGGCACCGGAATCTCACCATCACGCACGTGCCGTCGCGGCACTGGGGCGCGCGGATTCTGCGCGACGCGCACCGCGGCTATGGCGGCTATGTCCTGCGCGGGGGGAAGCATTCGGTTTATCACGCCGGCGACACCGCCTACTTCTCAGGATTTCGCGAAATCGGCACCCGGCTGGCGCCCCAGCTGGCGCTGCTGCCCATCGGGGCCTATAACCCGCCGTCGTTCCGCAATGTGCATGCCAGCCCGGCGGACGCCACCCGCGCCTTTCTGGATCTCAACTCGCGCTGGATGGTGCCCATGCACTATGGCACCTTCCGCCTGTCTCACGAGCCTATCGACGAACCGCTGCAACTGCTGGAACAGGAAGCGGCGGCCGCCGGAATCAAGGATCGCGTCCTGGTTCTCGAAGAAGGCGTGACCCGGATTTTTTGATCCCCTTTGCACACATTTGTGGACTAGAATCTCCCGCCGGAGGTTCTTATGTCCCAGGTGAAAGCTGTTCCGGAAGGGTTCCACACCCTGACTCCCCACCTTATCGTCCGCAATGCAGCGGAAGCGATTGAGTTTTATAAAAAGGCGTTTGGCGCAGAAGTGAAGGGCGTCGCGCACATGCCGGATGGCAAGATCATGCATGCCGCGCTGCGCATTGGCAACTCTATGCTGATGCTCAACGACGAAATGCCGGAGTTTGGCGCCCTGTCTCCGCTTTCCCATGGCGGCTGCGCCTGCACCATCCACGTTTACACCGAGAGCGTCGATGCGGCGTTCGAGCGCGCGGTCACCGCCGGAGCGAGCGTCAAAATGCCATTGGCAAACCAGTTTTGGGGAGACCGTTACGGGCTGGTCGAGGATCCCTATGGCTACAAATGGTCGCTGGCGGCGCACGTCAAAGACATGTCGCCGGAGGAACTGCAACGCGCCCAGGATGAAGCAATGGCACAAATGAGCGCGATGAAAAAGACAGCCTAGTAGCCATGGGGCGCGGGCGCCCCCCCGCGGGAGATGGTGGCTCAGCCAGCCAGCAAAATTCGTAAGTCCCGCAAATTATTGCCCGTGGGCCCGGTGACGACAGCATCGCCCAGCGCTCCGAAAACTGGAGACGCATCGAAGCCGCTAAGGTGAGCTTGAGCATCGAGGCCACGGGCTTTTGCTCGTTCAAGAGTGCTTCCATCGACCACAGCGCCTGCCGCCGTGCTGTTGCCATCGATGCCGTCTGATCCGGCGCTGAGCGCGCACATGTTTTCGCCGGCAATTTTCGCGGCGCAATAGAGCGCGAACTGCTGGTTGCGCCCGCCCACTCCGCTGTTTTCCACGTGCACGGTCACTTCCCCGCCGGAGAGCAGGCACACGCGCTCATGCTTCTGCTTCAGGCTTCGCAATCGTTGTAAAAGATGATCGGCAGCTTTGGCGTAGTCCCAGTCATCGCAGCTGTTATCGATGTAGACCGAAAACCCCCGGCGCTCTGCTTCTGCTTTCGCCGCCTGCAACAGAGCGGCATTCGAGAGGATGGTCCACCAGCGCGCGCGAATGAAGGCGGGAGCGTCTGATTTGGGCGTTTCTTCCAGGGCGCGGCGTTCGAACAGTTCGCGAACCGACGAGGGCAATTGCGGCAGGAGACGGTATTTGGCCGCGAGCGCGTGGCAATCGGCGACGGTGGTTGAATCGGGCATGGTGGGGCCTGAGGCCAGGGCATCGGGCGTGTCGTCCGGGACATCGGAAATCAGGATTGAAGCCTGCTGCGCGGGATAGGCTGCCTGCGCCAGGCGTCCGCCCTTCACCGCGGAAAGATGCTTGCGGAGGGCATTGATCTCGCTAATGGACGCGCCACAGTGGACCAGCACGCGATAAGTTTCGACCAGATCGGGAAGGGAGATTTCGTCGTCAATGGGCTTCTCCGCCGTGGCGGATCCGCCGCCGCTGATCAGGTAGAGCGCCAGCGAGGATTCATTCAAGGTGCCAACCGATTTCAGCATGGCCTCGGCGGCGCGGATCGACTCCGCATTGGGCAGCGGGTGTCCGCCTTCAAAGTAACGGAAGCCGCCGGCCTGGCCGTCAGCCGCAACCGGACTGGCGACGATGCCTTCGAAGCGTTCTCCGGCCTGCTGATGCAAAGCCGCGAGCATGGAGTGGGCGGCCTTGCCCAGCGCAATGACGAACACGCGGCTGTAGGAGTTGAGGTCATATAGATCTTCGCAGATGCGGAGTACGCCGCGATCACACTGCACGTGCCGCGAGAAGGCCTGCTGAACGCTGGATTCGCGCAGGGCTTGCTCGAAGATCTGGCGCGCGATTTCCTTCATGGAGCGATGTGCAAGGTGGCGCCAATCCAATTCTCCACCGCGTCGCGCATTTCGCGCAGGCGGCCTTCGAAGAAATGGTCGGCGCTCTCTATGATTACGAGTTGCTTGGGTTCGGCCGCTGCCTGCGCCATTTGTTCCAGGAGCGCGCGCGGGGCGAACTGGTCGCGGCTGCCGCTGACGAACAGTTTGGGCTTTGTGCAGGAGCGAAGGAATTCGAGATCGTAGCTGCGTTCGTCGACAGGTTTCACCGGGACACCGAGTCCGATGAGCGCGCGCACGCGGTCGTCGTCGCACGCGACCCCCAGTCCTACCGCGGCGCCAAAGGAAAATCCCGCGAAGAGCAGGGGCAGGTGGAATTCGCGCTGCAGCCAATCCAGGGCCGAGCGGACATCATCGAGTTCTCCGCGGCCCTGGTCGTGCTCGCCCTGGCTCAGTCCCGCACCGCGAAAATTGAAGCGCAGCACCGGGAATCCGAACGAGTTCAGCGCCTTCATCGCGTGGAAGACGACCTTATTGTGCATGGTGCCGCCATAGACAGGGTGCGGGTGGCAGACCACGGCCGCGTGCGTGGCGTTCTCGGCGCCGGAGTTGAGCAACGCTTCCAGCCGCCCCGCCGGTCCATCGAGAAAGAACGAGCGCACTGTCGATGCGGTGAAGGGCACATGACAGATTACATGCGCGCACCGGAATTCAGAAGCGCATTCACCCGGAGACACGGCGTCACGGAGAGCGATGTTTTTCATTGTTTCCCCCTTTCTCCGCGTCTCTGTAGTGAAGTCGCGTTCTGCTATCCTCATTGCGCATGGACGTCGTCTCCTTCACCCGCCAGCTTGTCGACATCGAGTCGATCACCGGAAACGAGGGGCCGGTAGGGCATTTTCTTGCCCGCGAACTGGGCGCGCTCGGATATGACGTGCAGCGCACGGTCGCCGAAGGCGAGCGCGCGAATGTGCTGGCCACCTCGCCGCAGGAGTCGACTCCCGCCGTGGTTTTCTCCACGCACATGGACACAGTTCCGCCTTTCATTCCATCGTCAGAAGATGGGCAGCGCATCCACGGCCGGGGATCGTGCGACGCCAAGGGAATCATCGCGGCGCAGATCGCCGCCGCCGAGCGCCTGAAGCACGAAGGAATGTATGTCGGGCTCCTGTTCCTGGTGGGCGAGGAGCGCGACAGCCTGGGCGCGAAGATTGCGAATCAGAAGCCGAATGCATGCAAGTTTCTGATCAATGGCGAGCCTACCGACAATCGCGTGGCGCTGGCGTCCAAGGGCGCGCTGCGCGTCGAACTTACGGCGAACGGGCGAATGGCGCACTCGGCGTATCCGGAACTGGGCGAATCGGCGATTGACAAGCTGATTGACGCCCTGCACCGCCTGCGCGCGATGAAGCTGCCCTCCGATCCGGAAGTTGGACCGTGCACGCTGAATATCGGCATGATTGAAGGCGGGCGCGCGCCCAACGTGATCCCCGACAAGGCAAAGGCTCTGCTGCTGTATCGCCTCATCGGGTCGTCGGAACAGTTGCGCAGGGATATCGTGGAGACCGTGGGTGATCTCGCTAAAGTGGAATTCACCCTGGAGATTCCTTTCGTCCGCTTGCGCACCTTCGAGGGCCTGCCCACCATGGTGGCCGCCTTCACCACCGACATTCCCGCTCTCAGCAAATGGGGCCAGCCGCTGCTGCTGGGGCCGGGATCCATTCATGTGGCGCACACCGAACGCGAGTGCCTGGACAAAGCGGAACTGCACAAGGCGGTCGAGTTATATTGTGGGATTGCCAAGCGACTCCTGCTGCCACAGGATCATGCTTTCCGGCACTGAAACGCGGACCTAGGATGCGGGCAAGGTGGTGGCGAAAGCCGTTGCAGGCCCTGATTGACTGCTTCTCAAGGGAGAACTACAGTGTCCTCAGAGGTACTTATGGTGACTACTCTGGCTTCACGAACGCGGAACTCGGGAAAGAAGGATGACTTGATCAGTTTCGAAGAAGCAATGAACAGCCTATCTCGCGACGAACGTTTTCGAGCCACGGTATACGCCATGAATACACTGCTGGTTCAAAAGGGAATTTACTCGCCCGAAGAATTCGAATTTCAGTTTCGGCAGTTTGCGCAAAAGGGTCTGAACCGGCGCTAGTCTTTTCTTGATATCCTTCCAGTTGGGCATGTGACACTTATCGGATGTGCACCGCTCGTGCGCGCCGATATCGCATAATGCGCATTCGCAGTCGCACCAGTGACGCTGTGGCGCGTCGCGCTGGTCCTTCTTCAGCGGCGCTTTTGGCTTGCGGAACATTGCCGCAATGGTTCACCTTTTGATTTCGAGCTGCGGCGATGAAGACACCGTTGCGCCAACGGCCACCGGTTCCTTCATCGAATACTTCAGCAGGCACCACAGCGCCCGCACCCCATCTTTCCAGCCGATTTTCTTGCCTTCCTCATAGGTTCGACCCCAGTAGCTGATGCCGACTTCGTAAATTCGCAGGCGGCGCTTGGCGACTTTTACCGTGATCTCGGGTTCGAAACCAAAGCGGTTTTCTTCGAGGGGGATCGATTGGATCACTTCGCGGCGGAAGGCCTTGTAGCAGGTTTCCATGTCAGTGAGGTTGATATTCGTGAGGCAATTTGAAAGCAGCGTCAGGATGGAGTTTCCGACGGAGTGCCAGAAATAGAGCACGCGGTGCGGGCCTCCCCCGAGAAAGCGCGAGCCGTACACCACGTCGGCTTTGCCGTCGATGAGCGGCTCGAGGAGCATGGGATACTCGTCGGGATCGTATTCCAGATCGGCGTCCTGAATGATGACAAAATCGCCGGTAGCTTCCTGGATGCCGCGCCGCAATGCCGCGCCCTTGCCCATATTTTGCGGCTGCAAGAGGACGCGGATCTGGGGATGCGCGGAGGCAAGCTGTGCGAGAATTTCGCGCGAACCGTCGCGCGAGCCATCGTCCACGCACAGCAATTCGATTTCGAGCGGCACCGCCAGCACGCGCTCGACTACCGTGCGCAAGGTCGCGCTCTCGTTATAAACCGGCATGACCACAGAAAGTTTCATAGGGAGTTGTTCGCAACAGTGTAAGCCATGGGCGGGCTTAACAGAGCTGTAATGCGGCCGCCAGGGCCAGTCCCAAGGCCGCCGGTTGTCAAGTAACCGTTACCGTTTCCGCTCTAATGTCTACAAAAATTTACGCATTGGGCCTTGGGAATACATCCTTTATTGCGATACTCTGAATCTACCCTTGCAAGCCAGCTCTGTCCTAAGCAGGAAAACACAAGAGGAAACCGTCTATGCAGAAGAGGACGTTTGTGCGATTGGCGTGTGCGGCGTTGGTGGTATTGGCTCTGGGTGCTGGCTCGTCAGTTTTGATCACGAAGGTTCGCGCCCAGCAGATGGCGGGGCGGATTACGTCTGAAATCGACAATAGCGCCCGGGTCCCGATTGCCGGGAGCCATCCGCCGCTGGTCAGCCGCGCGAAGGATATGGGCGCCGTTGCCGCCGACATGCCACTACATGGGATGAGCATGGTTTTCAATCGTTCGGCAGCCCAGGAAGCGGCTCTCCAGTCATTGATCACGGCGCAGCAGACTCCCGGTTCGCCGCTGTATCACCAGTGGCTCACCCCCGACCAGTTCGGCGCGCGTTTTGGCATGAACGATTCCGACCTGGCGAAGGTCCAGGCATGGCTGCAGCAGCAGGGCTTCTCGATTGACGAAATTTCGCGAAGCCGTGACCGCATCCGCTTTTCCGGCACGGCGGCGCAGGTAGCCGCGGCATTTGGCGCGGAACTGCACCACTACAGCGTGAATGGAGAAAATCACTTTGCGCCGGCCACGGACTTGAGCGTCCCTGCGGCGCTGGCTGGGGTGGTGCAGGACGTGTCGAATTTGTCGACCTTCCGGCCCAAGCCCCGATTCCGCAAGCCCAAGGCGAACTTCACCTCGAGCCAGAGCGGACACACGTTCCTTACGCCCAAAGATGTCGCAACCATTTATAACGTGACTGCCGCGGGATTGACGGGGAAGGGGCAGTCCATCGCGGTGGTGGGGCAGACGTCCGTGTCGTTGACCGACATGGATAATTTCCAGACGGCACTGGGGATCCAGTCACCCAAGGATCCCACGCTGGTGTTCGTGCCGGGCAGCGGCAATGTTTTCGAGTCTGCAGGGGACGAATCCGAGTCTGATCTGGACCTGGAGTACACACAGGGGATGGCTCCGGGAGCGACCGTCTACTTCGTATACGTGGGCGATGACCCCCTGAAGAGTGTCTGGGATTCTATCCAGTATGCGATCGACAACGATATTGCTCCCGTGATCAGCGACAGCTATGGAATTTGCGAAACGGCGCTCGGCGCCGCGCAGTACTCGGGGATTAACTCGGTGCTGGCACAGGGCGCGGCGCAAGGGCAAAGCATCATTACGCCGTCGGGAGACAGTGGGTCGCCGGACTGCTCGGGAGTCCCACGAATGACCACGACGCAGCAGGAAGCGTTGGCCGTCGACTTTCCCGCCAGCAGCCAATACGTGACCGCAATGGGCGGCAGCGAATTCCCTGCGCAAGATGTCTGCAACTCATCCAGTTGCAGTTCACCACCGGCGACATATTGGCAGGCGGCCAATGGCGCTGACGTGATCGGTTCCGCACTCAAGTACATCCCTGAGCAGGTTTGGAACGACGATTTTGCGCCCAGCGGCGGCAACCCCGGCGGGCTGAGCGCAGGTGGCGGGGGCATCAGCACGCTGACTGCGAGACCCGCTTGGCAGGCACAGGCCAACCTGCCCTCCGGAACTCCAGCCATTTCCAGCACCATGCGCCTGGTGCCGGACATATCCTTGAGCGGATCTCCTAACAACGCGGGATACTTGTACTGTTCCAGCGATCCGAGCACCGGCATCACCGGTAGTTGCACAAATGGCTTCCGCGATGTGAACACGGTGAACTTGACGGTCGCCGGCGGGACGAGTTTTGATGCGCCGATCTTTGCCGGTTTGGTGGCATTAATCAATCAAAAACAGCAACCCACCACCAACGGTTCTGTCGGGCAAGGTGTGGTTAATTCAACGCTGTACCAACTCGCTTCCAACTCCACCACCTATGCCTCCGCTTTTCATGACATCAGCAGTGGAAACAACAACTGTTTGATTGCGGGATCGGCGCTATGCTCCAGCGCGAGCGGAGCACAGTACTCGGCGACAACCGGCTACGACATGGCGTCGGGTCTGGGATCGATTCATTTCACCAATCTGTTGAGCGCGTGGCCGGCCGGTTCTTCGCTGACTTCGTCCACCACCACGCTTTCGGCGGCAACCAACGCTCCGGCCGTCGGCAGCAACGACGCTATCACCATCACCGTGGCTGCGGGCTCTGGATCAGGCACGCCCACCGGCAAGGTAGCGCTGCTGGTGGATGGCGTCGCAGCCGGCGGTTCGCCGCTCGCGCTATCAAGTGGTGCCGCGAATTACACATTCGTTCCTTCGAGTGGTGGTTCGCATGTGATCACCGCAACGTACTCCGGTGATACCAACTTCGCACCTTCGACTTCGACGCTGGTCGTGGACAATCAGAGCTTCCGGCTGACCGCCACCAGTCCGACAATTCTCGCCGGCAACCCGGGTACTTCGACCGTTACCATTACCCCGCAGGAAGGCTATACGGGATCGATCGCGTGGAATATTACCAGCAGCCCGACGTTCGCTAACGGCTGCTTCTCCCTGGCCAATGCGACCGTACCGAACTCCTCGGCGGTGAATGCAACCCTCTCCATCAACACCAGTTCCAAGGCATGCGCCGGGGCTGCCCAGATGCGCACGCCTGGATGGCCGCGCAGCGTCTTGGCTGCTGCGGCAAGTCACGGGTCCAAACCATTGCGCGGCGCGCCCCTTGGCCTGGCGTTCGGAGGGTTGCTAGTCGCCGGAGTATTTGCGCGCCGGCGCGGAAACCTGCGCAGCGTCGCCGGAATTGCGCTTCTGGCAGCGCTGACGCTCGGGCTTCCTGGCTGCGGTGGCGGATCCTCGAGCAGCAACAACAATAACAACAACACCACCGGATCGAACGTGTCTCCCGGCACCTACACGTTAACCGTGGTGGGAACCGACACCACAAATTCCTCGATTTCGGGATCGACGGCGGTGACGGTGACGGTCAACTAATCTGCATTCCAGGAAACTGGCGAAGATAGCCATCGCTCCACTTGCGGCTCCAGACAGGTAGCGGACGCCGCCCTAGTCGGAAACGGTAAATAGCGTTTGTTTCTTTCGGCAGTCGTTGACCAGGTTGGGAACCCCGGGCGCATGCAACAGTGCGCTGGCGAAGGCCACCTTCTCCAGCGCAACGATGTCCGGATCGGGAATATTGGCGATGATTTCTTCCGCCAAGTCCGGCGAAATCCGGCCGGCTACCTGCACGCATTGCCGCCACATGTCCACCGAGGGCCACACGCCCTTAAAGGCCTTATTAGGATCGTCTGAGTTGGTATCCTGGGCATAGACCTTGTCGGCTGCCTTAAGCATCGCCTTCAAAGCCTTTTTCGCCCCTTCCTCATCGCCGAGGACCAGATACAGTTCGGGAAATTTGGCTACATCCCTCATCTGCTCCGGCGTTAACTGATCTTCGATCTTTACCAGTTCATCGAGCGCCGACTTAGTCAGCGCCGGTTTTTTCTTGCCGGTCTGGCTGGCAATCTGCATCAGCGCTTGCGCGCGCGGTGACGGAACAAAGCCGGGACTCTC
This sequence comes from Terriglobales bacterium, assembly GCA_036376415.1. Lineage (GTDB taxonomy): Bacteria > Acidobacteriota > Terriglobia > Terriglobales > Acidobacteriaceae > Gp1-AA145. The sequence continues at coordinate 127,907 of DASVAJ010000066.1, read as the reverse complement.
CACCGGCAATCCCAAGGCTTCCGACAAGGCCAGGGCCGGGTCTTTCTCGGCGTCGCGGATGGTGTCAAACACGCGCTGGCGCATCTGCGCATTGGCCTGTTGCAAAGCCGCTCCCTCCGGCGGAGTCGCTGAGTCGCTCATCCCGTAGGAGAAAAATGTCTGGTCGGAATTCAGCGACTGCATGCCCTTGGGATATTTCTGCAATTGCGCCTGCAGTTCGGCGTTGTCGCGCAGCAGGGCGTCGGCCCTGTCCTTGTCGAGTTGTTCAAGCACGGGCAGAAGCTGGAACAGGCGCAGTTGATACGTGGAATTCAGCGCCACGCTGCCCTTTTCCGAGGTCATCGAAAAATGCGCGCTCGACTGCTGCGATTTCGCCGCCTCCAGCACCTTATCGACGGCTTCGAGCGCGAGCGCCGGCGGAACGTGGTCCCAGGTGCGCTCGATGAAGGTGCCGATGTCTTCCGATTTGAAGGCTTGCTCATTGGGGTGCTGGTCGAAGTTGCTCAAGGCCTGATTGAAGATGGTCATGCGGTCGCCGGATTCTTCCGGCCCGAAAGCCAGCAGCAGATCCGCGGCGGCAGTGAAGGGATAGTCGTCGGCATCGGCAAGCTGCGACAGCAGGTCCTGCGCTCGCGGCAGCTGCTTTTTATCGATGTAGTAGCGGACCAGTTCCGCGGTGATGCGGTTTCGCACCGCAGTTTCGGCGTAGGGCAGCCGCGCCTGGACATCCGGCACGTTGTCCTTGTGAATCATGTCGAGCAGCACGCGTTCCTGAATCCAGCCCTTAATGTCGCCGGCGCTGCCCAGTGGACCGCCGCATGCGCTGCTGCTGTCGGGATCCTGAATGTCCTGCGATGCGGTAAATGCGTCGCGAGAAATCTTGGCCGCGATTTTGGGATCCGTGGTGGCGTAACCGTACGACGCGCGCCACAGCACGTAAGCTCGCATGTCGGGCTGGAGTCCCGCGGCTTCCGCCTCCGCGGCTTTCAGCAGGCGAAGCCCCCGCTCGTGATTCGGGTCGGGCTGCTGGCTTTGGGGCGCGACCGGTTTTTTCGTTGGCTTCTTTTGTTGCGTGCGGGATGGCGCTTGCGCGTGAGATACAACGGGAACCAATAGCGCCGCGGACAAAATCAGAACGATGATTATGAACCGCGATAGCTTGGAGGAAGCGCCCATATCGGGTTGGGCCAGAATACGTCAGGCTGCGCGAATTTGCATGTGCGCAGCCTGTGTAGATTGCGATTGCAGCCTAGCGGTTCAGGGTATTGCTGTTGCGCTGGGCGATGATCCTTCGCGCGTTATCGGCCAACTGCTTGGCTTGGGGCAGCAGTTCCAGGGCCTTCTCCACCTCAGGATCGGTCTGCGCCTTCACCTTCAGCCCTTCTTCCTGTCCGTAGGCATCAACGAAGAGCTCGCTTTTGATATTGGAGCGCACCCACTCGTTGTTTTGCAGCAGGTCAGCCTCGGTGTAAGGAATCTTGTCGGCATCGAGCGACTTGCGGAAATCCTGCAGCACGTTTTCATCCACTTCGAAGTTCTTCGTGACGTGGTGATTCAGCGCGTAGTGCTTGGCGAAGTTGAAGAACGCGTAATGCTGCAGCAGCGTGTCCTGAAACTTGTTGCTCTTTGTTGGGTCAATCTTCACGTCCGGCGTGATGCCGCCGCCGCCGTACACCGTGCGGCCGCTGTCAGTGAGCTTGACCTCGCGGTTGGCGTTGTTGTTGCTGTCGGAATCGTTGCGGTCAAAGTAATAGTCGTAGAGTGAGACGTTGCTGTAATCGCGCTGGATGAGGCGTCCGCTGGGGGTGTAGTACTTGGCCGTGGTCAGCGCCAGGCCGGTGTCGTTCGACAGCGGATACACGGTCTGGACCAGGCCTTTGCCGAAGGTGGTCTCGCCGATGATCAGGCCGCGATCATGGTCCTGGATCGCGCCCGCCACAATCTCCGCGGCAGAGGCGGTTCCGCGGTTGACCAGCACTACCAGCGGATAGTCTTTGCCGCCGTTGCCATGCGTCGCCACGTAGCGCCGCTCGGGTGAAGAGCGTCCATGATGCGAAACGATGAGTTGACCTTTGTGCAGGAACTTGTCGGCCACGCCCACGCCTTCGTTCAACAGGCCGCCCGGATTCTGGCGGAGATCGAGAACCAGGCCCTTCAGTTCGCCCTGCTGATAGAAGCTGTCGAGCGCGTCCTGGACCTCTTTATCCGTGGTCTCGTTGAAGCCGGAAATGTGCATGTAGCCGATGCCCGGCTTGATTTCAAAGTGCAAGTCAACGCTGTAACGCGGAATTTCGTCGCGCACGATGGCGAACTCAAGCGGCTTATCCGAGCCTTCGCGAATGATGGTGATGTGCACCGTCGTTCCCTTGGGCCCCTTGAGCAGGTCCGCCACATCCGTGGTGGTCATGTTGTCGGTGGGCTTGCCGTCGACGGCGGCGATAATGTCCCCCGGGTGGATGCCGGCGCGATACGCAGGCGTGCCGGCAAACGGCGCGATGACGATCACCTTATTATTGCGGGGGCCGACGGTCATGCCCACGCCGTAGTACTTCCCGCGCTGGTCTTCCCGCAGCAGCGAATAGGACTTAGGATCGAAGAAATTGGAGTGCGGATCGAGCACGTGCAGCATGCCCGGAATGGCGCCGTTATAGATGGCCTTGTCCGGGTTCACCGGTTCGGCGTAATTCTGCTCAACGATGTCGTAAACCTGCGTGAACTGCTTCAGGCTGTCGCTGACATCGGAGTCGCTGTCGTGGGCGGTTACGGGATTCTTCTGGGCAAAAAGGACCCCCAGGAAACCGCAAAGCGCCAAAAATACCACAATGAAAATCGAGGTTCGGTGAGAACTGCGGGCCATCTGTGATTTTCCTCCGGCCAGGTTCGAAGGGATACCAGGCAGGCTGGTTTTTTGAAGTATAACATGCGGGGAAACAAAAACTTAGCGGTATGGACACGCCAAGGTCACCCGCCCGTCACCTCCTGTTTAGGATGCGAGAAGCAGGCGCGAGGATTGCGTTTTTTGTCTACCGGTCGGCAGCGACTGCGCTTTTTTCGGCGACTGAATGCGTCACAAGGTACAATCCATGGCGCTAACTGATTGCGGGTATGAGAAAACGGCTGGTTTTGGTTTCCGCGTTGGCCCTGTCCAGTCTATGCCCGGGGCAAACGGTAACCTTTGTGGCAAGGCTCCATCGCCACAAGAGTGCGCAGAATCGGGTCTTAGTCGGCAGGCTCGGTGAACTAACCTTTGCTGACCATGTGCTTGCCTTCAAAGGCGATGGGCACGAGAAGCTGGAGATTCCTTACACATCGGTATCGAAAGTTGTTTTCGACACCACCACGCATATGCGGGGCGTTACTCCGGGATCCGTAGCTGCCGAATTCGTTCCGGCGGTGGGCTTCATCGCCGGCCCAGTCGCACGGGCACACCACGTTCAGAACTACTGGTTGTACGTCGAATACAAAGACGGAAATAACGACCGGGACACTCTGCTCGAGGTCGGGCGCGACTCGTTCCCGAAGATCATCGAAAAAACCAGTAGCGTCTTTGCTGCAAAAGTCGTGGTGGCAAATTATCCAGAAAAGGGAGCTGAGATCGAACTCTCGAAGCTGCCGGACCTGAATTCGAAAGACGCGATGAGAGTCGATAAGGTGAACCATCCCAGGCCCCAACTGAAACCCGGACAAGCATTGCTGGTTGTGGTTTGCCCTCCGCTGCGCACCCGCGAGGCGGGCCGAGGCAATCAGTTCAAACTCCACGCCAACGATCGCGTCATTGCGGTGAATAAGCCGGGGACCTACAGCTTTGCGTATCTCGATCCCGGCAAGTATCGCCTGGTTTCGCAATCGGAAAATGCGTACGGTTTTGAAATGGATTTGGAAGCCGGGAAGGCTTATTACTTTCTGCAAAATACTTTTCAGGGTGTGTTCAAGGCGTCAACCTCGCTGTCGCGAAACAGCCCGGAACTCGTCAATTACCTGGCCGATGGTTCGTACTATTCGGACTGGAAGCCGAAGTAAGTATCTCAGCAAATCCTTCCGTCTTGTTTTTGAGCCCAGCTATCGACGTGGATGGATCGACCGTCGCACCACGCGCCACGGTGGCCGTCAATCCGGGCTTCAGGCGGGTGAGAATCATTTGCGCCGGCGATAACGAACCTTCCTCAGCAACCTCGCCCTGGATGTTGATCCACCACTCACTGTCGAGGCTGGTGAAAAAAGCGTCGCTGGAGTCGATGGCATGCTCAAGCTCCGGGCGGGGAGAATGGATGAGCATCCAGGGCCCGCCCGTGAGCAGGCAGTGCTCATTGCGAACATGCTCGACGGCACGGGCTTCGAGCCGCCCGGTGACGGCGGTAGCGCCCTGGCCTGCGGCGTGCGCGAAAAGCTCGCGCAAAACCGTGCGATAGGAGCTGGCGGTCGCGCCCACTTGCACCACCTTGCTGATCTGGTTTCGCTTAAGGTAGTAAATGAACCACCCGATGGGCGCTCCATGGTCATGCACGATGACCTTTTTCAGTGCGCCGAGACTTTTCTTTCCATCAAGAATATCGAGAAGCCAGGAGAAGGAAGCCTGGTCGTAATCCGGGCGCAAGCGGTATTCACGGCTAACCGCGCAAAACGCCGAAAGCAACGCTTCCACGGAAGGCGCCTCCTCGAGTTCAAGCGATTGCGAAGAACGCGCGCGTAGAAATGCGTCTGCCGCTGTCGCCAAAGGTTTGAGCAAGCCGGCGGCGGCCCGGGAGCGGGACCGTAACTTGAAGCGCGCGAACGAAGCGGGATTGAGAATGCGCAGCCACTGCATGCTGCAGAGCAGCGAGGTCCTCCCGCCCATGGCTTCCCAGATCTTGCGCGAGTTGTGGTTGCCTTCCGCGATGGATAAATCCTGCCGGCCTTGCAGAAATTGCCGCAGAAGATGCAGCCCGGCGCCGCGCGATCGCGCCTGCGGGTCGACCATGAAATGGCAACTAATGGCCGCCGTGATGGAACGCTGGTCCTTCCACAGCGGGCGTGGAACGACCCCCAGGAACCCGGCGATCCGTCCGCGGTGCTCGAAAACCAGCGAGGGGAAGCGCTCGTCAGTCCAGGGGGTGGCAAAAAACAATTTCCAGAAATAGGCGTACAGATTGGACTTACAGAAGTGAGTTTCGGGGTAAACGCCGAGGTAGAGATCGACCACCGCGTCGAGTTCGTCAGGTCGAAGTGGGCGCGTGGGATTCATGAAGTCAGTCGCCGGATGCCTTCATGGCTGCGGGAGGCTGGCCTTCAGACACCGCTGGTTTCGGTGCCCGCAGGGCAATGAATCCGGCAATGTTCTGCACGGAACGGAACTGATCGAGATCGTCAAGCGATACCTCGATACCAAATTCCTGTTCGAGTGCAAGGAGTAAGTCGACGAAGGCGGCGGAATCCAGCAAGCCGGTCTCAATCAGGTCGGTCTCAAGCGACGGAACAGCCAGGTGCAGTCTCCGGCTAAAAAGTTCCATCAACAAAGCTTCGATAGACGTCCCCATCATTTACGCAATCTCCTTGTATTCGGACGACAACAGATCAAACCACAGGCGATCGTGGCGACGGCCGTCGATGACGTGGCACTGGCGCCGCGTACCGACGTAGACGAAGCCATTGCGCTTCAAAATGGCGATGGATGCGGTGTTTGACTCCGCAGCCCAAGCTTCCAGGCAAGCGAGCTTCAGGTCGAAGAATGCCGTGCGCAGCAGTCTTGAGACTGCCCGCGTGGTGTAACCCTGACCTGCGTATTGTTTGTTGCCAAGTAAGTACCACAGGGTTGCCGTCCCGGCACTCTGATTAATGTTGCTGAGCGCGACGATTCCCGCCGGCGACGTATCTACGCGGAACACTTGAATGAAGTGCTGCGGTTTCTGCGCCATCATTTTTAGGACCATTGCGTTCAACGGCTGCACTAATGGCGAAAAATCCAACCACTTGTAATTCTCTTCCTGGCTGAGCCACATTTCCACAAGCGGCAGCGTGTTCCGCTCGAGTGGGAGCAGCGCCGGCGACTCGCGAGATACCAAAGGTGCAACGCTCATACCTTCCTCAAGCGCTTTGTCGGGCAGCGGCCGCGCTTTCCGCTGCGAGTGCCTCGAAGTGAAGCTTTAATTGTTTACGATCGAGTTTGCCGTTGCTGGTCCGCGGAAAAGCTTTCCATTCGTGCCACAGCGCCGGAATCATATAGCTGGGCAGCAGGGTCGCAAGCCGTTGCTTTGCGGCAGTTGGCGCAAGCGGCGCCTCCGGATGCGCAACATAAGCGCAGCACAATTTCACGCTGCCGAAAGCGTCGTCGCAAACAGCCACAATAGCGGAATCGTGAAACAGATGAAGCGAGTGCAGCGCCGCCTCAATTTCGCCGAGTTCGACACGATATCCGCGCACCTTCACCTGGGTGTCGGCGCGTCCCAGGTAATAAAAAAGCCCGTCCGGCCCGCGCCGCGCCAGGTCCCCGGTTTTGTACAGGCGATCCGCCGCATCCGCCGGATTGGGCACGAAGGCCGCGCGGGTTTTTTGCTCGTCCCGCCAGTATCCAGGACTCAGGCCGGCGCCGCGAATATACAGGTCGCCGGGTTCATTTTCCCGCGCCGGCTGCAGGTGTTCATCCAGCACCAGCAGTTCTTCTCCACCGCAAGGCTCGCCGATGGGAATGGGCGCGAGTTCATCACGCGGGCATTCACGAACCGTGTAATAGCTGCTGGCGATCGTGGCCTCCGTCGGGCCATAAAGATTCGTGAACGTCACGTGCGGGAGTTTCTTCATCCAGTAGATCAGAGTGGGCGTGGGCAACGTCTCGCCGCACCACAGCACGCGCTTCAGCGCAGGGAAGTCATCGTTATTTAGGACGTCGAACTTGGCCACATAGCTGAGGACCGATGGGACCGAAAACCATTGCGTCAGTTGCGAGTCGCGTATGAAGCCGGCGAGTTTGTTGGGAATGACGTTCAGTTCCGGCTTGACGAGGTGCAATTCCGCTCCCGCGCCAAGCGTTCCGTAAACATCGAACGTGGAGAGATCGAAATGCAGCGGGGAGTGGCCGGAATTGCGGTCGGAGGAATCGATCCCGAAATAGGGAATCGCCCAGTCAAGAAAGCTGAGCACGTTCTGATGCGTAATTACGACGCCTTTCGGAACGCCCGTGGAACCGGACGTGAAAAGAATGTGCGCGGGATCAGCCGGCGAAGTATTCGGTTGAACCGGCTCCGCTGAAAACGCCGCCAGGTCGCCCAGGCAAAAATCGAAACCCGGCGTGTCAGGGCGCGCGGCGCTCATTGACCCGATCTTCAGTTGCACATTCTTTGTCGCCTCGCGCAGCGCCGGGTGCGCGGGATCGGATACCAGCAGGCAGCGGCACTCGCACGACTGCAGAATCTTCGCGATCCGGGCAGCAGGGCTGGCCGTGTCCAGCGGAACGTAAATGCAGCCGGCTTTCAGAATCCCGAGCATCGACACGATGGCTTCGGGCGATTTCGGGATCAGAAAAGCAATGCGATCGCCTTTGCGGCATCCCGCGGAGGCCAGCAGGCGGGCCAGTTGACTGCTGCGCTGTTCGAGTTCTGCATAACTGAGCTTTTTTTCGCCATAGGCGATGGCGGTCGATTCAGGCTGCCGCTCCGCTCGGAAGGTTACCAGTGATTGCAGACTGCTGTTCATAAACCCCTGACTTACACGCGAGTTTGAAAACTTCTGCGATGTGAAACAATTCCGCCTCGCTGGGCGGAATATCGAGAATGAATATCTCGAAGCCGGCCCCCATGTAGGTCGCGAGCGCAGCCGCCACCTCCTCGTAGCTGCCCACGAGATAGGGACAAAACGTCTTATAGGTGCGGAACGGCCGCAGCCAGTAGGTCTGGTAATCGCCCGGCTGCTGGGCCATTTCGGAGAGCGTCTTGTGCCAGACCGAATCGGAAGCCTGGTTCGCCAGTTGGTGCATCAGTTCGCCCTGGCGGTCGGCGGGGAAGCGCTGTTCGGCAATCTGCCACGCCTCTGCCGCATCCGGCCGCGCAATGATTCCGACTCGCACGCCACATTCCAACTCTTCCGGCAAAGCTTCCTGCGCGCATTCATTGGGCGGCTTGGGATAGTGAATCGCGGCTGCCTGGCAATCCTTTGCCGCCTGCAGCCCCGCCGCTGACGAACTGGAAACGAAGATGCCCGGAAAAAGAGTCTTTGCGAGCGCCGGCTTCATTTTCAGATTGCGCACGCTGTAGAACTCGCCTGCAAAGGTGAGCGGCGCAGCTTCGAGGAGCAGCCGGCGAATGATGTTGGTGTATTCCGTCAGGCGGGCATAACGCCGGTCATGCGGCGTCTGGTCATTCAAGGCCGCGAGATCGTTGGCAAATCCTCCCGCGACCATGTTGAGGTAAATCTGGCGGCCGTAAAGGTGGGCGAAACTGACCACCATCTTGGCGACAGTGTAGGGATGCATATAAACGGGCTGAACGGCAACCAGGGGCGCGAGCCGGGCGGTGCTCGAGAGAATGATCTGCGACAGAAGCCAGGGGTCAAGCAGGGAGTTGTCGGAGTACACGAGGATTCCCGTGGCACCGTACTGCTCGCTCCAGCGCGCGACCTGGGCCACGCGGTTGAGATAGTCTTCGGGTGGGGTTGCCGCCAGAACCGGGCACGTAGTGAAGAGTCTTACTGGGGTCACAACTATCCTGTCTTCGCCGAGTCGTTCGAGGTTCCCGCTCTGGGCAGAGAAGATGCTACCGTGCCCGGACGCCGGAGTGTCAATACAGGAAACGCTGTAATCGGCGCATCAAATGGGCATTCCGGAGGCAGTACCCCAGGCTGGCATCACGCAGCATCATACCTTCGAGGATAAGCAATCGTGCGATCGCGCAGAATGAGATCGGTCATCTGTTCGCTGGCGTACGCTCGCAGGATCGCCTGCTTGTCGCCGGTATCGATGGAAAGGAAATCCCTCGCCAGCAGTTCGAGCAAGCTGTGAACCGCGCCGCCGAGCACGGTGCCCGAAAGGCGCAGCGAGGGCGCCTCAGAGTTCACTGCCCGATCGGCTAACTCCAGCATGTAGGAGAGCGTCCCCGCCAACGCCGTCTCCGCGTCTCCCATATCGAAGTAATAAGTGATGGGAAATTGCGCCATCTGGTTCCGCAATCCGGCAAGGGCTGCGCCGAGATTGAAAATCCAGTCTTCTGCCTGGCGCGGAGAATCGCGCACCATGTCCAGCTGATTCTCGCGTTCGGCATCGTGCAGAAGAGTGGCTCGTTGCGCCACGGAGCGGCGCGATTCGAGCACCGGATAAATGGACAATAACCACGAAACACTCGCGGTAAGCAAACCGAAACCGATCACCGCTTCCAGGCCGCGCAGGAGTTGAAGCCAGTGCGGAATTGCATAGGATCCTTCTGAGACCGTAATCAGGGCTCCGATCGAAAGGCTGAGCGCTTCCGCGAGCCCGCGCGCGCCGGCATTCTCACCCGGTGAAGGCGTGAATCGATTTTGAAGATCAGGCAAATAAATAAGCGCGAATCCAAACCAGGTTAGGGCCGCCCAGCTCGCAATGATCGCCAGAATCGAAACTGGCCCGGCGTAAGTGAGGACTTTGCTTTTACGTGCGGCCATCCTGCGAAAAACTCTCCAAACCAGGCGTGCCGTCCAATCGCTCATCGCGCCGCGCCCGGCGGGATGAAAGAGGGTTTGAAACACATCCAGCAGAGCAGCGGCAAGGAGTAGCACCCCGATGGCAGTGACAAAGACGCCCATGAGATGGCAGGGAAGCGCAATTGTGCTGAGCGGTTGCATGTTCCGCAAACGCCAAAAAACGCCATCGCCAAAAAAGTTCAGCCCATCCCAACGAAAAATGCCGCAGACCACTCTTTGCGAAAACCTGCATCCAACACGCCGTCGCGAAAGATGCGTCGCTATCGCTCCAGCCTCGTGCAAGCCCGGAAACTCTGGCTCCTAATGTATCGTGTCGCGACATTCCTGACCGCTTGGGTCATGGTCCTGACATTTGCGCCCTTCTGTTCAGGCCAGAGCCACACCTCGGGAATGCTGATGCCGCAGACCGAGTCGGGGTACCAGCTCCGCCCTTATCAGGGCAAGTTGGCGCCGGATGACGGGCAGTGGATCCGCCCGGCCAAGGATTACGCCAGCACTCGCTACAGCACGCTCGACCAGATCAACACCGGCAATGTTCAAAACCTGAAGCTGGCGTTCACCTTCTCCACCGGCCTGACCCGGGGGCACGAAGCAGCTCCGCTGGTCGTGAACAACACGATGTACATCGTCACGCCTTGGCCGAATAAGTTATATGCGCTGGATTTGACCAAGCCGGGCGCGCCCATGAAGTGGGTGTATCAGCCGCTGCCGACGCCGGCTTCGAAGGGCGTGGCCTGCTGCGATGTCGTGAACCGCGGCGCTTCCTATTTCGACGGAAAAATCTACTACAACACGCTCGACGATCAGACCGTGTGCGTGGACGCCAACTCGGGAAAAGAAGTCTGGAGAACGCGCGTCGGCGACATCAACAAAGGCGAGTCCATGACCATGGCGCCGCTCGTCGTAAAGGGCAAAGTCCTGGTCGGCGACAGCGGCGGCGAGTTTGGCATTCGCGGATGGCTGAAGGCGCTTGACGCCAAAACCGGCAAGATCGCGTGGACCGCCTACACCGCCGGACCCGACCAGGATGTACTGATCGGGCCAAAGTTCAAGCCGTTCTATGCCCAAGATCGCGGCAAAGATCTGGGAGTGAAGACCTGGCCGCCAGACGCGTGGAAAATCGGCGGCGGCGGCGTGTGGGGATGGATTTCGTACGATCCCGACCTGAACCTGATTTATTACGGCACGGCAAATCCCGGCCCCTGGGATTCGGATGCGCGTCCCGGGGATAACAAGTTCAGCGCCGGAATTTTTGCCCGCGACGTCGATACTGGCGAGGCGGTCTGGTATTACCAGACCAGTCCTCACGATCTCTACGACTACGACTCCGTCAACGAAAACGTGCTTCTTGATCTGCCGATCAACGGCCAGACTCGAAAGGTCCTGATTCGTCCTGATCGCAACGGGTATGTGTACGTCATTGACCGCACCACGGGAGAAGTGCTGTCTGCGAATCCGTTCAGCCCAGTGACCACAACCCGCGGCGTTGACTTAAAAACAGGATTACTTCAGTACGTCGAAGAGAAAAAGCCGACGCGAGGAAAAGCCGTGCGCGGGTTGTGCCCGGCGTCGCCCGGTGCGAAAGACTGGCAGCCATCCGCGTTTTCCCCAAAGACCGGACTGCTGTACATCCCGCACCAGCGCCTGTGCATGGATGAGGAAGACGTCTCGGTGAATTACATCGCGGGAACTCCGTACGTCGGCGCCAATGTGGTCATGTATGACGCGCCCGGCGGCTTCGGCGGCGAGTTCACCGCCTGGGATCCGGTGGCCGGAAAGGTCGTGTGGAGCATTCACGACCATTTCCCCGTCTGGAGCGGTGCGGTTGCGACCGCCGGCAACGTGGTCTTCTACGGCACCATGGATGGATGGTTCCACGCGGTTGACGCGGTAAGCGGCAAAGAGCTTTGGAGATTCAAAACGGGCTCGGGAATTATTGGCCAGCCCATCACCTACAAAGGACCCGACGGCAAGCAGTATGTGGCCGTGCTGTCCGGAGTTGGCGGATGGGCGGGAGCCATTGTGGCTGGCGGCCTCGATCCGCGCGACAAGAGTGCGGCTCTCGGCTTTGTGGGTGCCACGCAGGATCTACCCCAATACACCACGCAGGGAGGCATGTTGTATGTGTTTACGCTTCCCTAGTTCGGTCTTCCGTGGTGGCGGCCCTGAAGGCCCGCCAGTGTCGAGCAGCGTTCAGTTCAAGCTCGCGCAGCCTCGCTCCGCATGGCGGGTGTGGACACCCGCACTTCTGATAATCCTCTTCTCCAGCTTTGCGGCCATGGCGCAGGCTCGCACCCTCCGCGTCTGCGCGGATCCTGACAACCTGCCGTTCTCCAACACCCGGCAGCAGGGATTCGAAAACCAGATTGCGAAGCTCGCTGCGCACGGCCTCCACGCTCAACTGGTTTACCAATGGCAGCGCATGGGGCGCGGCTTTGTTCGCGACTATCTCAATGCCGGCCAGTGCGACCTGCTGGTTGGCGTTCCGGCAAATTTCCGGCCGGTGCTGACCACCAGCCCGTACTATCGCTCCTCGTATGTTTTCGTCACGCGCCGCGAAAGCCACTTGAAGCCCGCATCGCTCGACGATCCATCGCTGCACGGCTTGAAAATTGGCATTCAAGCGCTCGATGAAGACTACACTCCGCCGGCCACCGCGCTGGCCCGCCGCGGCCTGCAGAATGAAGTCGTCCCCTTTGATAGCACCGGCAAAGACGCGGACTCGATCATTCGCGCTGTAGCCAGCCGCCGCGTCGACACCGCGATTGTGTGGGGACCGCTGGCCGGATTTTATGCAAAGCGATTCGCCAGCGCGCTCCAACTCACGCCGGTAACTCCGGAAGTAGATCCTCCCAACCTGCCGTTTACATTCGCTATTTCGATGGGAGTGCGCAAGGGCAATATCGCGCTTCGCAACCAACTCGAAACCTTTCTGCAACGCCACAGAGATGAAATTCGCGGGATTCTCGATCAGTATGGCGTTCCTCAGCTCGCGCTGGCCTCTTCGGCGGAGGGAGGACACTGATGCGCTCTCGCGTGGCAGTTGCGATGGTGATCGGCAGCGTAGCACTCCTGGCCGCCTGCAACCGCGAAGAGCGCGAGTTGCGTCCCTCGCCCGCAGCCTCGCAGGTAATCAATGAAACGCAGGTGAGCGGCATCAATCCCGGCGACCATCCGCTTCCGGAACCGCCCACCCCTAGCATCTACGAAGAGAGCGCGTACTCCGTTTCGCAGGGGAAGACGCTATTCGATGAGTACAACTGCTCGGGTTGTCACGCCAACGGTGGCGGCGGAATTGGCCCGCCGCTGATGGACAACAACTGGATCTACGGCAGCCAGCCGCAGAACATTTTCACCACCATTGTCGAGGGGCGTCCCAACGGCATGCCGTCGTTCCGCAACCGCATTCCTGAATACCAGGTTTGGGAACTGGTTGCTTACGTGCGCTCGCTTAGCGGCCTGCTTCCCAAAGACGTGGCCCCTGCGCGCAGCGATCAACTGCACGTGAAGCCGCCGCCGGCATCCATGCCGAAGCAGACGCCGGTCGGAATTACCGGGGAGCCGCAGAAATGAATGGCGTGCTCTCCATAGCAGCGCCGGTGTACGCGTTGTTCCTGCAGTCCGCTGGCGAGCACAACGCGCTCCATCCCGCCGGACCGCAGGCCAGCGACATCGAGTGGCTGTACTGGGTGATTTTCTGGATCGTCTTTGCCGCCTTTGTGTTGATGATTGCCGGCTTCACCCGGGCAGCGGTGAAAACCCACAGCTCCGCCGAGGCCATGCTGCCCATCACCAGCGACCCGGAGGGCGACCGGCGCGCCAAGTGGGCTGTGAGCTCCGCTGTCGCCGTGACCGTGCTCACACTGTTTGCCGTGCTTTTCATGAGCGTGATCACCGGCAAGAAAGTGGAAGGGCGCACATCGACGAACCCGATCACCATTCAGATCACCGGGCACCAGTGGTGGTGGGAGGTGCAATATCCCAGCCCGCAGGCCGATCAGACCATCACCACCGCCAATGAAATTCACATTCCTGTCGGCAGGCCGGTCGTCATCCTGACCAGCTCCGCGGACGTGATTCACAGCTTTTGGGCGCCGAGCGTGAACGGCAAGCGTGATTTGCTTCCGGGGTATTCCTCCGCATTCTGGATCCAGATCGACAAGCCGGGCGTCTATCCCGGCCGGTGCGCGGAATTCTGCGGGCTGCAGCACGCGCACATGGGATTTTCCATCATCGCGGAAGATGAGGACACCTTTCAGCAGTGGGAAGCGCAGCAGTTGAAACCGGCGCCTGATCCGACCGATGCGGAAGCGCAGCATGGGAAAGAAGTGTTTCTGACGCATGCATGCGTTATGTGCCACACGATTCGCGGCACTAGCGCCGGTTCCCGCATGGGACCCGACCTAACGCACCTTGCCAGCCGCAAGATGATTGCCGCGGAAACTCTGCCCAACACCACGGGCGCGCTTGCCGGCTGGATCGTCGATCCGCAACGCATCAAGCCAGGAACCAACATGGCACCCAATCCGCTCGCGCCGGATGATCTTCAGGCGTTGCTTACATATTTGCAGACACTGCAGTGAACCGCCATGGCCATCGGTGAACAAGTCGTAATTCCGCAGAGCACGAACGAGGCGCGCCTGGCCCGGACCTGGGCCCAGCCCCGCGGCTTCCTGGGATGGTTCATGAACGTGCACCACACCGCCATTGGCGTCCGCTTCATGGTCACGTCCTTCATCTTCTTTCTGCTGGGCGGAATTCTGGCCGCGCTCATGCGCCTGCAGTTGTCGCGCCCCGAAAACAACATGATGGGGCCCGATTTCTACAACCAGGTATTCACCATGCACGGCAGCACCATGATTTTTCTGTTCGCCGTGCCCATGATGTTCCAGGGATTCGGAGTGTACCTGGTTCCGCTGATTTGCGGAACCCGCAACATCGCCTTCCCGCGCTTGAACGCCTTCAGTTACTACATCTATCTGGGCGGCGGCCTCCTGTTGTGGATCGGCTTGCTGATCAAGACCGGCGCCGATGCCGGTTGGTTCGCTTACGTTCCCCTCTCCGGGCCGGAGTTCACCCCCGGCAAGCGCACGGACTTCTGGGCGCAGATGATCACCTTCACCGAGGTTTCTGCCTTAGGCGTCGCCATCTGCATCGCTACAACCATTCTGCGCCACCGCGCCCCCGGCATGACGCTCAACCGCATGCCCATCATCCTCTGGGAAAAGCTTGTCATCTCGATGGCCGTGATCTTTGCCATGCCCGCGGTCATGGTGGTCAGTTCCATGCTGCTGATGGATCGCACCGTCAACACACAATTTTTCAATCCTTCGGTCGGCGGCGACGTGCTCTTGTATCAGCACCTGTTCTGGTTCTTCGGCCATCCCGAGGTGTACATCATTTTCTTGCCCGGAACGGCAATAATTTCCACGCTGGTCCCCGTCTTCACGCGCCGGCACATCTTCGGCTACGTGCCGATTGTGACCTCCGTTGTCGCCACCGGATTCCTCGGCTTTGGCGTCTGGGTCCATCACATGTTTGCCACGGGACTGCCGCAAATGAGCGAGAGTTTCTTCACCGCGGCCAGCCTGATGATCGTGATCCCCACCGCGGTGCAGTTCTACTGCTGGATGGCCACCATGTGGCACGGGCGCTTGCAACTGAAACTGCCCATGCTGTGGGTGTTCGGCTTCTTCTTTGTATTCCTGATCGGCGGGCTTTCGGGTGTGATGCTGGCGTCTGTCCCGGTGGACTGGCAGGTGCACGATACGTTTTTCGTCGTCGCCCACTTCCATTACGTGCTGATCGGCGGCGCGCTGTTCCCCATGTTCGCCGGGCTCTATCACTGGATTCCGAAGATCACCGGCCGGATGATGAACGACGTGCTCGGCAAGGTGCATTTCTGGCTTTTTTTTGTCGGCTTCAACATCACGTTTTTCACCATGCATTTCCTCGGGCTGCGGGGCATGCCGCGCCGCGTCTACACCTACCCGCCCGATATGCACTGGAACGGTCTGAACGCGCTGGCCTCGTCAGGCGTGATCTTAATGACCCTGGGCGTGATCATATTCATCATCAACTTCTTTCAAAGCAAGGCGAACGGCCGCCTGGCGGGTCCGAACCCTTGGGCGGCAGGAAGCCTGGAATGGGCGGTTCCTTCGCCGCCGCCACATTACAACTTTCTTGAGCTGCCGACCGTGAATGGCCGCGAAGCTTTGTGGGACGCCCTCCCCAACCAGCCCATTGTGGTTGGCGTTCGCGATGACATCCCCGAAGTTCTGGTCACCAACAGCCTCGATTCGGAGCCGCAACATAAGGACGAACTGCCGGGGCCGAGCATCTGGCCGTTCCTTACTTCGATCACGGTTTCGATCGCATTCATCTGGTCGATTTTCAGCCCCTGGGGGATTGCGTACGGAGCGATTCCCGTCGTGATCACGCTGGTCGGATGGCTGTGGCCGCGCGGCCATTCTCCCGCGCCGCGACTCGAAACCCGCACGGAGGGCACATGGACACGGTGAGGGAGCGTCCTGTCCTCGATGTCTCCGGCCTTCCCAGTGTCGCTTTCGGCCGCAGCAATACCACCTGGCTGGCGAATGTTTTCTACATGACCATCGAGGGCACGATGTTTGCCCTCCTGTTTGCCAGTTATTTCTACCTGCGAACGCGCACCAGCAGTTGGCCTCCGTTTCAGGAGCCGCCCTACCTGTGGTACGGAATCGCCAACGGCATTGTCTTTCTGCTTAGCCTCATCCCAGCGCGCTACGCACAGAAAGTCGCGCCCACCGGCGATCGCGGCAAAATCCGCCTGGCATTGGCGGCGCTGGCGGCTTTCGCCATCATCAACATGGTGCTGCGGGGATTCGAACTCGCCAACCTCAACTGCCGGTGGTACGAAAATGCCTACGGCTCGATCGTGTGGTCGCTCATCGGCCTGCACACCGGGCACCTGATCACCGAGTTCCTGGAAACCGCGACCATTCTCGGCGTGAGCTTCACTTCGAAAATGGAAGGAACGCGCTTGGCGGATGCGGCCATCAACTCGGACTACTGGTACTTCGTCGTGGTAAGCGCGGTGCTGATGGATTTTGTGATTTATGGGACGACGCGGTTTTTGTAAGAACTGTCATTCCGCGGAATGACAGGCTGATTTGAGTTGAACGCTGAGGAGTGATCGGCAGTCCAATGGCACAATCCGAACAAGTCGTGCGCCGCGGAGAAGCCCCAAGTCTTATCTGGTGGGCGATGTGTGCCGGGCCGCTGGCATGGGGCGCGGACCTGGGGTTCAGTTATGTGCTGACCCAGCACACCTGCTCAACCGGCCATCATTATGTACTGCATGTGATCAGCATCGTTTGCGGGCTGATCGCGCTCAGCGGCCTTGCGGCTGCGTGGTTCTCCTATCAGCGCGTGCCCAGTCACGAGGCTGAAGACAAGGGCAGCCGTCCCCTCGATCGCACCTATTTCCAGATCTTGTTCGGGGTTGTGTTCAGCATTGCATTCACAGTGGTGATTATTGCGGGCGCAGTCCCGCGCTGGATTTTGAGTCCGTGTGATTAGCATGAGGTGCTCGCTGAAATTCGGGGTGATAGTGACCGCGCTGTTCTCGTGCGCCACTCCACTGTTCGCCGAGTCACACCTTCCGAACACATCCGCCGCTTGGACTTGGCCTCCGTACATCGCCGTCCCGCTGTTTGCGACCGCTCTGCTCTACATCCTCGGCATTGCGCGCATGCCGCGCATGGTCTCCCCGGTGCAGTACCTCCGCGCCGCATGCTTCGCCGCGGGATGGCTGTCGCTGCTGATTGCGCTCGATTCGCCCATTCACGAAATCAGCGAGCAACTGTTCTGGGTGCACATGACCCAGCATGAGATTCTCATGCTCGTCTCCGCGCCGCTTTTGGTAGTGAGCGAGCCCGCCGCAACACTCCTGTGGGCTTTGCCGGAAAGCTGGCGCTCGCCTATTGCGCGCCTGGGCAAGCTGAGTCTCCTCAGGCGCACCTGGCTGCTGATCTCAGCCCCGGTCGCCGCCTGGTTGCTGCACGCGATCGCGCTATGGGCATGGCATGCGCCGCGATTGTTCGTAGCTGCGCTCGAAAGCGATGCCATTCATGCCGCCCAGCACATTAGTTTCCTGGGAACCGCGCTTGTGTTCTGGTGGACGCTGTTTCACGGCCATGGCGGACGCCTGGGCTACGGCGCCGCCATCCTTTACGTGTTCACCACCGCCATTCATACCAGCGTTCTCGGCGCCTGGCTCACGTTTTCGCCGCAAGCCTGGTACGCACCCTACGTGAGCACCGCGCCGCTGCGGAATCTCACCGCCATCCAGGATCAGCAACTCGGCGGGCTCATCATGTGGATTCCGGCTGGAACTCTGCTGACCATGGTGGCGCTCGTGTTGCTGGCAAAGTGGATCCGGCACTCCGAGCTCCGCTGGGAATACACGAAAACCGCCGCGCTGCTGCGCGCTTCGCAAGGAGCCGCGGAATGAATCTGCGGCTCACTTCGATAATCGCTCTGGCGGCGTGCACCACCCTGCTCGCGTGCAACGACATCGACTCGCATCGCGCCCGCGCCGCGTACGTCACCACGGGCGGCGGCAATGCAGCGGCGGGACGGGATGCGATTCGCAAGTACGGCTGTTACGCCTGCCACACCATCGACGGAGTCGCAGGAGCCCATGGACTGGTCGGGCCGCCGCTCGATGGCCTGGCTACGCGCGAGTATATTGCCGGCGAGCTGCCAAACACCGCGGCCAATCTGATGCGCTGGATTCAGCATCCTCACGCGGTCGAGCCGCATACGGCCATGCCCGAGATGAATGTGAGCGAGCAAGACAGCCGCGACATCGCGGCGTATCTGTACACCCTGGGCGACAACCACTGACGGGAGAAAGAACATGCGCTTGCAAATGATGAAAGTCTGTTGCGTGCTGCTGGTCGCGATGGTTCCGGCCCTGGCGCAGAAATCGAGCGACAACCCCAACCCTTACGACTGCTCGAAGCTGCCCGACCACGCGAAATTGAAAGCGGCCCTCACCGCCGCAGTCAAAGAAGGAAAAGAGGCGAATGGTGGCCTCGGCAATCAGGAATGGGGCACCGTGGTCAATCGCGATGGAATCGTGTGCGCCGTGGTCTTCACCGGGCCAAGCAGAGCCGCCGAGTGGCCCGGCAGCCGCATCATTTCCGCGATGAAAGCCAACACGGTAAACGCCCTGAGCACCAACGATTTCGCGCTTTCCAGCGGCAATCTCTACGCCGGCGCGCAACCCGGCGGTTCGTTGTACGGCCTGAACTCTCCCCCTAATCCGGCTGCAGCTTACGCCGGCAATCCGCAAAACTTCGGCCAGCAGAACGATCCCCTGGTCGGCAAAGCCATCGGCGGCGTCATCGTGTTTGGCGGCGGGCTTGCCCTTTACAGCAAGAAGGGCGAACTCGTCGGTGGGCTCGGAGTCAGCGGAGACACTGCTTGCGCCGATCACGTGATCGCGTGGAAGACCCGTCATGCGCTCGGCCTCGACGCCGTTCCCATGGGAGTGGCTCCCGGCCCGAGCGATAACCTGATCTTCGACATCCAGAATGGAGTCAGCCAGAGCGGCTTCGGCCATCCCGACTGCAAAGGTGGGAAACCCAGCAAGGACATCATCCAACAATTGAATCAGAAACTCCCGGTCGGCCCCGGTAAGTAAGCACAATCTCCAGCCCTCATTCCTTTCGGGCGGGCATGCATCGCATGCCCGCCGCCCCAACATCTGAGATAGGTCCAACCCACTGCGACTATGCAGCGCCCAACCCTCATGATCGCGGCCGGAGTCTTTGCCGGCATGACCGCAGCCAGGCTCATCCTGCTGCGAAGACGTATTGACCTCCGCGGCAAAGTCAGCTTTGTAAGTGGCGGATCGCGCGGCTTAGGACTGTTGATCGCGCAGGAACTTGCTCGGCGAGGCGCCAAAGTCGCCATCAGTGCCCGCGATGCCGCGGAACTGGCCCGCGCCGAGCCGCAGCTTCGTTCCATCAGCGACGATGTGCTCACGGTTGCCGGTGACATGACCGTGCGCGAAGAAGCTGAAGCAGCCATCGAGAGAGTGCGCCGGGAATTTGGGCCCATCGATGTGCTGGTCAACAACGCGGGAACCATCCGCGTCGGTCCGATCGAGACCATGACCGCCGAGGATTATGAGAATTCCATCCAGACGCATTTCTGGGGACCGTATTTCACGATCTCGGCTGTGCTTCCTTCCATGCAGCAGCGAAGGTTTGGGCGCATCGTCAACATTTCTTCCATTGGCGGAAAGATCAGCGTGCCTCACCTGGTGCCGTACAGCGTGGGAAAGTTCGCGCTCACCGCGTTTTCTGAAGGCACTCGCTCCGAGCTATTGAAGGACAACGTCTATGTCACCACCGTCTGCCCCGGCCTGATGCGAACCGGTAGCCCGCGCAACGCGTTCTTCAAGGGAAACAATCGCGCCGAATACGCCTGGTTCAGCATCAGCGACTCCATGCCGCTGATCTCCATGAGCGCTAATCGCGCGGCTCGCCAGATTGTGAATGCCTGCGTTCGCGGGGATGCCGAAGTAGTGCTTTCGGTGCCGGCGAAACTTGCGGCCCGGATACACGGGCTGTTTCCCGGCGCCACTGCCGATCTTCTTAGCATCGTCAATCGCTTGCTGCCTCCTCCCGGAGGCATTGGTGCTGAGGCGCGAACGGGGAAGGAGAGTTTTTCCAAGGTTTCTCCGTCTTGGGCTACGGCTCTCAACGAGCAAGCTGCCAGAAACAACAATCAGATTGCTTAACCTCACAAGGAAAAATTTATGCCTAATGAGACTTTCGATACCACCTCTTCCGAATCTCGTACGTCCGATCGCGAGCGCCAAGGCAAGAGTTCATCCAGCGCTAAGCGCCGTAATGCGTTTCTGATTACTGGAAGTTCCGCGCTTGCATTTGGACTCTGGAAGCGCGGCCGGATCGGCTGGCCGGCGTTGATCGGCGGCGCCGCCCTCCTGGCGCGGGCTGCGGCGGAAGGCGTCTCGCGATACTTTTCGTGCGAAGTCAGCCAGACCATCCATCGCTCCCCGTCTGAGGTGTACACGTATTTGCGCGACCTCAATAACTGGCCGATTTTCATGCGCGAATTGAAAGACGCAAGGGAGTTGGACCTTGCGGGCTCCGACAGACTGCGCTGGTCAGACGGTACTCGCAACTGGAACGCCAGCATTGGCGACAGCTCAACCGGCGAATCTCTCCAGTGGACATTCCAGTCCGACGACCAATGGCGCGAGTGCCGAGTGGAACTCAATGCCGCTCCCGGCAACCGGGGCACAGAAGTTCATTGGCGGCTTCGCGCCCAAGCTCCGCAAAACCTGCTGGCAGATATCTTGCGCAGCACCTACGGATCCGGCATGGAGCAAGGCGCTCGCGAGAGCTTGCGCGCCATCAAACAGCTATTGGAAGCCGGAGAACTCGCGACCACGGATGGCCAGTCTCATGGAAGCCGGGGAGCGACAGGCCGAGTCAAGCGCGCGATGTTCCGCGAGAGCGTCGATGCGGGACAGGGCAGGCGCCGGCCTCAGCGCATACCTCCGCAGCGAGTCGCGTCATAAATATCTGCGTCAAAATCCAAGGAGAGATCTTATGAAGGCACTATGTTGGCAAGGGAAGAATGACTTGCGGGTCGAAACCGTCGACGATCCCACAATTCTGAATCCGCACGACGCGGTCGTGAAAATCACGCTTACCGCCATCTGTGGCTCCGACCTCCATCTTTATGACGGCTACATTCCCAGCATGGAGCCCGGCGACATCCTCGGCCATGAGTTCATGGGCGAAGTCGTGGAGACCGGCAGGGAAGTCAAGAACCTCAAGGTGGGCGATCGCGTCGTGGTGCCGTTCACCATTTCCTGCGGTAAGTGCTACTACTGCCAGAACCAGCTCTGGTCCTTGTGCGATAACACCAATCCGAACGCCTGGCTGGCGGAGAAATTCTACGGGTACTCTCCCGCGGGTCTGTTCGGCTATTCGCACATGCTGGGCGGATACGCCGGAGGCCAGGCGCAATACGCGCGCGTGCCGTTTGCCGATGTTGGGCCAATCAAAATCGCTGACTCGTTCCGCGACGATCAGGTGTTGTTTCTCTCCGACATTTTTCCCACCGGGTACATGGCGGCGGAGAACTGCACGATCCGCCCGGGCTACGTGGTTGCGGTGTTTGGCTGCGGTCCGGTCGGACAGTTCGCCATCCGCAGCGCCTTCATGCTCGGAGCTGAAAGGGTGATCGCCATCGATCGCATACCCGAGCGGCTCGAAATGGCGCGCCAGGGCAAGGCCGACACCTTCAATTACAACGACGAGGATGACGTCGTGGAAGTACTTAAGCAAATGACCAGTGGCCGTGGCCCCGACGCTTGCATCGATTGCGTGGGCCTGGAAGCGCACGGCCACGACTTTGTCGCGTTCTATGATTCAGCAAAGCAGAAGATGAAGCTGTCTTTCGATCGCCCCAAAGTGCTGCGCGAAGCCATTCAGGCGTGCCGTAAGGGAGGCACGGTCTCCATTCCTGGCGTCTATGGCGGGCTTCTGGACAAGATCCCTTTTGGATCTGCCTTCAACAAAGGCCTGACATTCAAAATGGGTCAGACCCATGTTCAGTCCTATATGCAGCCGCTGCTGCAGCGCATTCAGCAGGGGGAAATCGATCCTTCCTTCGTGATCACGCATCGGCTGACCTTGGATGACGCTCCAGAGGCTTACCGCATCTTCCGCGACAAGCAGGATCGTTGCATAAAGGTTGTGCTCGATCCATGGAGAGACGGAAGCGCGACCGTGCAGTAACTGCCAGCACGGTGCCCCACCCTTTGTGATTTTCAAAGGGTGGGAAAGCTTCCCAACGTCTCACCTGCGAAGTGTTCCATCAGTGCGGAGCGACAACCGATGCTTAAGCACAATGTCGCGCCGCCACATCCCGCGCCGCGCGGCGAAACGCGCGCTGAGCTGGTACGGCGCAAAGCAAAAGCCCCGGCTATCGCCAGGGCCTCATTCTGAACCTCTCGACTATTTATCCCTTGTTCATCGTAAACGTCCCCGTTCCGCTGCAGCCGGAACCCGTGCCGGTCAGCGTCCACGTGCCGGAAATCGTGTTGTTGTGGACGGTTCCATTCATCTGCAGTTGATTGGCTCCGGTGCTCGAAGTCACCGTCAGTTGAAATCCGCCGGCACTCACGCCATTGAAGGTGCCGGACACCACGAACGCGCCCGTGGCAGTCGATGTGCCTGGAAAACACGGTGACTGGGTGCTGAAGCTCAAATTGGTAACGCTCAGGCCGTTGTTGCTGATCGAGGTCAGCGTGGTGCTGAAGTTGAATTGCTGGGTGCCGGTCAGAGCCGCGGTCCACGTGCCATTGATGGAGGAATGGTTATCGCCGCACGCAGCCAGCAACACAGCCAGGCCGAGCAGAATTGCGAGTCTCTTCATTGTGGTTTTAACTCCCGGGAGTGAGATGCGCGAGCCCAGCCGCACCGCCGCGGGCTACTCGATTTCGCGCGCGGAACTACGGCAAAAATCTGGGCGCAGACGAAGCTGGCCTGCTTCCTTCAACCCGCGCCCAGGGAAGTAGTTGCTCTCGGCGGAAGAAATCTCAAAGCCAAGCAACGAACGATGCGGAATGTTCCTGCGTGAACCCATTCACCCCTGGCGGCTGGATCGATGGCGCGCTTCGGTATTGCACAAACATTTCTGGGGGCGCCCTGACCTGAAGGGCAGCGGCGCCCGTCGTGCCCCAAAACCGAGTCCAGCACGGGCCGGCACTCCCCCGCGCCGCCCGGAAAAATCTCTGAATCGAAATAGATGCATATACATCTATTTCGACATGAGCCAATCTCAATTGCCCACCCTGCCCTGCCTTTGCAGCAGCGTTCGCCGCGCCTCCCGAGCCCTGACGCAGCGCTACGAGCAGACACTTCGCCCCTTTGGCCTGCGTGCCACGCAGTTCACAATCCTGCAGGTGCTGGCGATCGCGGGCGAGGTTCCGCAGGGCCAACTCGGCGAAATGTTGGCGATGGACAGCACGACCCTTACCCGCACGCTGCAAATCATGATCAACCAGGGATGGGTGGCGGGGCGGCGCGGCGGCGAAGTTCGCCCCGGGGGAAATCCTCCGCCAAAAGAAGACCGACGCCAACGATGGCTCCGCCTGGCGCTAGCCGGCAAAGCGCAACTCGATCGCGCCTTGCCCGCCTGGAAAAAAGTTCAATCGCAACTGCAACGCGAGTTGGGAGAGCACTCCTGGAAGGAACTCTTCCGCCTCTCCGACCAACTGACCAACCTCGCGACCACCCCTCGCGAATAACCCTGCAAGAACTAAGGAGGAATTTATGACCAATTATGGAAAACTCACCGCCGGCCTGATCGCGGCCTGGTTCGTTTTTGCCTTGTCAGCCTCGATCTCGCACCTGTTTGTCAACACCGCTCAGCGGGTCGGCCTCAGCGTTGCTCTCGCGGCCGGCGTGCCCATCATTGCTTTCTTTACCTGGCTCGCCGCCTCAGACAACTTCCGCAAATTCGCCCTGTCCCTCAGCCCGCGCACCCTGACGTCGTTGCAGACGTTCAGAATCATCGGCATCGTTTTCGTGATCCTTGAGGCGCGGCAACTTCTGCCGGCACGCTTCGCCCTCTCGGCGGGCTATGGCGATGTGTTCATCGGTGCGACCGCCTGGTTTGCGGCGACCCGGCTGGGCAAGCCTGCGAACCGCGCGCTGTTCATTATCTGGCAGGCGCTCGGCATCCTTGACCTGGTAAGCGCGGTAGCTCTCGGCGTGACCGCGGGAATCTTCCTCACCTCCGGCCCAACCATGTATTTGATGACGGTTCTGCCGCTGAGCCTGATCCCCACGTTTTTCGTGCCGCTGTTCCTGATGTTTCACGTGATCTCGATCGCGCAGGCGAGCAAGTGGCGCGAGCCTGCGCGTGACCTGAAGGGATCCGGCACGAAAGCGCTCGGCAGCGCGGCCGCCTGAGAAGCCTCGTCCCGTGGTGATGCCCCATGTCTCGCGGCCTTGCGGGACATGGGAGCGCCATCCTTAATTACGCGACCTGCCCGATCAGTCCGCCCAGGCGAGGTAGCCCGGCACGACGATATTAGCCACCGGCACGATGGTCAGAATGCCCCACCAATCCGGTTTGTTGCGGGCCTTGGCAATCCCCATCCATACGATCACCGCCACAATCACATTCACCAGCGGAATGAAGAACAGCAGAATCCACCACATGGGCTTCTTGGCGATGTCTAACATCAGAATGATGTTGGCGATCGGAATCCAGGCAAGCCACGCATTGCGCGTGGAAGTTTTCTGGGCAATGGTCTGCAGCGCCAGCGCCATATACACATAGCCGACCAGGGCCAGGCCGAAAATGAAGAGCAGGATGGTGCTGCCGATGGCGGCGGCTGCCGCGTTATCCGAGTCGAGCGCAAATGCGGCGCCAGAAAGCGTTACCACCGCGAGGAGTCCCACTGCGAAACTTGATAGCTGACGCAAACGTGTCCTCATGCGCATGCCCCTCCTTGGGCGACGATTCCTACCCTCCCACAATCTGTTTTCCGGGTTTGCGCGCAAGTATATGACGAGTGCAGTGCCATAGCTAGTTGAAATTCAGGAGCGTGTCTGGCGCTTGCCCGCGGCGCGGGCGGCAGATCAGCCGCAGCGCGGCGCTAGAATGCAGCCCACAGCGTGAGCTGTGGGACAGGAGCACCGAAATCCGAAGCCCCAGCGGGGCGAAAGAATGGCCGCGTGATAAGACCGCAACAATTTGACACCAACTGGGATGCTCACCAGTCTCGGTTGATCGATAATCGGGGGAACGTCCCGTCTGTCCCCGGTTCCAGAACGCGAAAGGATGGGGCACCCGCCCCTTTCAAAGCTCGTTCTGACTCTAGTTCTTCCGCACCTATTCCGCCGTGCCGAAAAGACGGTAAAGAGACGAGGGCTTTAGCCCCTGAGGTTTCCCCGCGGAGCGGGGAAATCGAGGGCTTGTTAAAATATAGGAAACGCGGTACCCACCTAGACGTTTTCCTGAAGAAAACCACCGGGTTGCAAATGGCGTACAACGCACCGCTAATTTCCGCCCGTCTTAAGGATTGGTACATCGGTTACCTGTGGGACCGCTTTTGGACGAGGTAGAGTACACTGCAATGCCGAACACGAACCGCAAAAAAGGATTTGGAATGGCTACTTCCGTAAAGCAGAAGTCTGCGCTGGACACGCTCCTGAACACCATGCGGGATGTCATCGAGGACGGCGCGCGCGGAATGACACCGAAAGAGCGTAAGGATTCCGAGAAGAAATTCAGCGCCGCCCTAGATCGTGCTGTTGCCGCTCGGAAACGACGTCGCGAAACTGCTTAATCACTTCCTTTAGTTCACTCGGAGCTATTTTCGGATTTGCGGCTTTAACTGCCTCAACGAATTCAGGCTCGTCTTGCGGTACGCCCTCTTTCCCCTAAAATGTTCCCGTGCCCATCGTCCGCCCGCGACTTACTGACTATCACGGCATCTTGCTCCCGCAAGCCCAGGCCGATTTCGCCATTCCTTTCCTCGACGAGGACATACCGCTCTATCTCGACCCGTTCCTGCTCTGGCGCTCTCCCTCCCAGCAGGACAACGCTCTCCACACCGCCATAATCAACTCCTTCAACCATCTCGGCTATCTGGAGAAGCAAGGCAAGCACGCCGAAGCCGTCGAGATCCTCACCACTCTCACCGAATGTGACGAGGTCGGCTTCGGTCATTCCCACACTCGCGAAGGCCGCCGCATCGGCCGATCCCAGGCTGAAGAAATCCTGCAGTTATTCCGCACCATTCCCGACTACGACCGCCGCGGCTTCACCCACTTCGAGGAAATCCAGTTCTTTGTCGATCACATTTCGAGAGACCGCATCAGCGATATCGGCTGCAATCTCCTCAAGTCTTTCCTGATCGACTACACCATTCACCAGTGCCAGCAGCACCGCATTCCTACGACGAAGGTTTCCGTCCCCGCGGTTTATAGTTACCGCGAAAACAAGCTGCTCACGGAATCGGCAATCTCGCTTCCAACCAATCCTGAGAACAATAAGCCCATCATCTTCGTTCCCAAGCGATGGCTCCGTTTCCATCCCTGGCTCGACTTCAGCGAGTACGTCACAGAGTATTTTCCCAAGGAGAAGGCCTCGGCCTCAACCGATGGACGCATTGCCGTCCTCACTTACAATCGCCAGAATTACGGCGCAGTCCGCGACTACATTGCCGCGAAAGAGCGCACCGCCGAGGATTGCAAGAATGATCCGCTCTTCAGCCAGATTCCCGTTGCGTCAGCCAAGAAGAGCCTCGAAGTCATAAAGGCGCTGCCGCGCGGCCACAAGAACGAGCACGACAAGGAATACGAACGCGAGCTTTCCCGGCTTCTCGCCTCGGCTCTCTATCCTCAGCTCGACTTCGCCAAAGCCCAGTCCCGTACCGAGTCCGGTGTCCTCATTCGCGACCTAGTCTTCTACAACAACCGCTCGCACGAATTCCTCTCCGACCTCTTCGAGAAGTTCGAGTGCCGTCAGATTGTCATGGAGATGAAGAACGTCAACGAGCTTCAGAGCGAGCACATCAATCAGCTGAACCGCTACATGACCGACCAGTTCGGCCGCTTCGGAGTAATTCTCACTCGAAGAATGCCCCTGCCCAAGGTCTTTCGCAATACAATCGATCTCTGGGCAGGCCAGCGCCGCTGCATCGTAATCCTGGATGATGTCGATCTGGAACTGATAGTCAAGCTCTTTGAATCAAAGCAGCGCGACCCAATCGACGTGCTCAAGAAAAAGTACGTGGAATTCATCCGCGCCTGCCCAAGTTAGCAATGCCCGTGTGGCGCGGGCGCCCTCGCCCGCGGTGTTTGTTTTTGGGTGGAGCAACGCTTCAGCGTTGCACTGAGCTGCCCACTTAACGCTGTCATCCTGAGCGCAGCCGGATGATTTGCTTCGCAAATCATCCGGCGGAGTCGAAGGACCTATGCACTTATTTCCGGCTACAATCATCCCAATGAACACCAAAGAAGACGTCTGGGAATTCGAAAAACTGGAACAACAGCTTCACTCCTTCCTCGACGAAATGTCCGCCCTCTCCAGCAAGAAGCCTGACGGCCCTGTCAACAAATTCAAACTCAACTTCATCAACGCCACTCTTGCGAGCATCAACAAACTCATCGCCGATTACCGCCCGTTTCCCGACTTCGACCAATTCGACGTGGACACCCTCCCCACCAACAGCGATGTCGTCGTGATTCTCTCCCAATACGCCGGCGCCGTCCTCCGCTTCCGCACGGATCACACGGACCCAAACGGCAACTACTAGAAGCTGCAAGGCAAAAGGTTCGACCTGAACGCAGGCCGACCTGAAAGCTTCAGGTATCGCCCTAAATAAAAGCCTGCTTCTTCCGGCGTCAGGTCCCGCCCTCGAGAATCGAGCAGATCCCAGCCTCTACCCGGAACTTCGCCTTTTCTTCGCAACTTTGTGGAAAAGAAGGCGCTAAAGTGGCGCATGAGCTTTGGATTCAAGGCGGTACAATATATGGGGATTAGTTGTTGACATGCACAATATGCAGCAGTACCGTTGTAACCAGAGAAGAAGCTGAGACGTACTGCTCCGATTTGCAGACCCAGCCTGCAGTCCCTGCCAGTCCCGCCCCAACTTCCAGGAAGACGTCACACAAAGGTAGGGAACCGTAGAATGAGTACTCTCCATTTGAATCCTTTTCTTTCGTCAGCCATCAAGGCGGCTGCGGCTGGCAGGATTAACAACCTCTTCGAACAATTTCTGGAAACCTACATCAACATACCTCTTGGGATTCGGTCTGATGCAAGCACTAGCCAGAAGCACATCAGAGAATTCTTGCAGGAAGAAAGCTCTCGCGTTTCGACATTCCCACGCATTTTGGAAAGAAATGATAGCGACTTCATCTCGGGCTCCTTTGGCAGGCATACAAAGATTTGGCCTCTGGATGACATTGACATTCTGTTTCCGCTTGATGGGTACGACTTGTGGTATTGGAGAAACGGAGTCGTTACTCCGAACACCGTCGTTTCGGACGGCGGCATTATGTTCAATCCGCTGCTAGGTTCTCGGTGGGCGACCGGAGGCACAATTTCGTCCGATCTGTTGGTCAGTAATTTCTGCCAGGTCCTCAAGCGTGGCTATCCCCGCTCTGATGTTTCTATTAATGGAGAGGCTGTGACGGTGCAGTTGGCACTTGGGGCTTCCGCCGAGAGTGACGGTGTCAGCTTTGACGTGGTGCCTTGCTTTCGGCTTAATCCCTACAACGGTACTCCCAGCTTCTACCTGATACCGGACGGCCATAACGGGTGGAAGCACACGAACCCGCGTCTGGACGAAGCTGCGTGTGCATCGCTGAACGAATTTCACGGGCGTATCTACCGGAAAGTAGTCAAGCTCGTGAAGTGGTGGAACGCCTACAAACTAAACGGTGCTTTTGGTTCCTACTACATCGAGCTATCCATTGCGAATTACTTTGCGATGATGCGATCGAGTGGCCAGAGAATAACTGTTTTGAGTGAAGGAGTTGCTTACGCCTTCGGAGCGCTGCGCCGCGCAAGGATCGAGGGCGACATTCCCTCCCCGGTGTCTGACGCACCGGCTGTCCAACTCGGTGTTCTAACTGCGGCTCAAGATCAGAAACTCACGGATGCTTACGCGAATTCGGCGACTGCCGTTGCTCACGAAAACAGCGGACGGGTTGAACAGGCGATTTCCGCTTGGAAGAGTATTTTCGGCGCCGACTTCGCCGAATAAACGGGACAGCGGAGTGAACGATATGAACTTGTTGGACCTAATGAGCGTTGAGTATCGAAGGAGCCGACGTGCGCTGTACTCCTCCGTTGCTCTTGGGGCCTTCCTTTACTTAATCGCATTGGGCGATGTTGTTTCGAAGCATCAGTTCTCCGAAAGCCTTGCTATTCTTGCTTTTGTTCTGCAGAGTACAGGCCTTGTTCTGAGATACCGCTCCACTCGACGTTACGAATCAGCAGAAGAAATCCGGAGAATTGCATTCCTCGAAGACGCTTTGGGTATAGCGCCCTCAGAGCTCCGCAAGACGGAGATCGCATCTCGGGTCGGCGGCGCAAGAGCCCCGGAAAGAATCTTCGTAGGCAAGTATTTCGCGTCTGAGGCCCCTCAAGGGGTGCTGAGATTTCTAGATGATCTGTCCGAATCTGCATTTTGGACGTGCGAGGTCGCGCGCAGTGCAGGACGTGCGCTGCTAGTGCTAGTTCTGGTTGGGGCCATGTTCTCGATTTTTGCGTTGTTAGGATTGCTAAATGCTGGCGTTGCTGCCACGAATGTAAAGATCGGCGCGGAGGCCTTTGTGGTCACGCTTGCTTTTGTAGTCGCCGGAGAAATGCTGCTCCTCTCCCTCGACTACTTCGCGCTTGCAGGAAAAGCCAGCCGCATTTTGACAAGCGCCTCCTCGCTTCTGGAATCAAAGGGTGTAGATCGCGATGCCACAATCATTCTTTTCGGCGAGTATAACTGCGCGTTATCGGCGACGGCGCCACTGCCAGCATTCCTTTACAAACTTCTTCAGGCCAGGTTGAACGCAGCTTGGTCCGCTCGTAAGGCGGAACTACCGGTGCAGTGACGCGCAACGGCTGCAGTTTTGGAAGTCAACTCTATGAGTTCGGGTAAGGGAGGACGTACGTGGATTTGAAGACTATTGCCGAAGGTTTTAGCCTGATAGGAAAAGGAAAAGAGCTGTACGATAAGGTTACTCACAAGGACGAAATAGGACTTCTTGAGGCTGAGGTTGCGAGTAGGGATAAGCAACTCAAGAGTTGCAAATGCCGCGCTCGAAGCCTTCGGCCTGTCCTCGGAACAACTAGCGATGATAGCGATTACGCTTGTTGCAGTCGTGGCCATCGTGACGATCGCAACGGTGGCAATCAAGTACGCACCGGCGGTAAATGCAGCGTAACTACATGTCGCCAGACCTGCGTTCTGCAGCGGGTGCGCACAACTTTGGTCCGATTGAGCACTCAACGCCACAAACAAAAAGCCCCGGCGGTTGCCGGAGCTTTGTAACTCTCAGTGCCTGATGGGCACGCTTGCCAAGCAACTTCAGGTTACGCCGCTAACAATGTGCCGTCAAGGTAACTGAGAGTATTTCGCCGATTACTTCCCATTTTGGATGGACGGTGGTGCGGAGGACAGGGGAATCGAACCCCTCAGGCTGCTTCCAGCCGTCCAACGCTTGGCAAGCGTGCCCAGTACCCACACCGGGAGTGTCCTCCAAAGCCGCGCATGCCACGGCAACAATCTAAGCGCCGTCGGCGTATTTCGTTGTGACAGATGTCACAACACCGGCTGTGCATTTCCCGAAACGGGATTTCTGGGGAATGAAAAAGCCCCGGCTTTCGCCGGGGCTTCACTTTGCGCCGTCAGGCGCGAACGCCTGGACGGCTAGTCCTTAGTACCCCATGTCGCCCATGCCGCCGTGGCCGCCCGGCATTGGAGCTGCCTTCTTCTCTTCCGGCAGTTCGCTGACCAGGGCTTCGGTCGTCAGCATCAACGCTGCGATCGAGCCTGCATTCTGCAGCGCGGTGCGGACCACCTTCGTCGGATCGAGCACGCCGGCCTTGACCAGGTCTTCGTACTCGTTGGAGAAGGCGTTGTAGCCGAAGTTGGCTTCTTTCGCGTCGAGCACCTTGCCCAGCACCACCGCGCCCTCTTCGCCGGCGTTCTCGGCGATCTGGCGCAGCGGCTCCTGCATGGCGCGCTTCACGATGTTGATGCCAATCTGCTCGTCGCCTTCGAGCTTCAGCTTGTCAAGGGTGGCAGCCGAGCGGGCCAGTGCAACTCCACCTCCCGGGACGATGCCTTCTTCGACAGCCGCACGGGTGGCGTGCATCGCGTCTTCCACGCGGGCTTTCTTTTCCTTCATTTCGGTTTCGGTCGCGGCGCCAACTTTAATGACGGCCACGCCGCCCACCAGCTTCGCCAGCCGCTCTTGCAGTTTCTCGCGGTCGTAGTCGCTGGTGGTCTTGTCGATCTGGCTGCGAATTTCTTTCACGCGGCCTTCGATCTCGCTGTGCTTGCCCTTGCCCTCGACGATGGTGGTGTTGTCCTTGTCGATGGTGACTTTCTTCGCCTGGCCAAGGTCGCTGATCTGCACGTTCTCCAGCTTGATGCCGAGATCTTCGGTGATGGCCTTGCCGCCGGTCAGGATGGCGATGTCCTGCAGCATGGCTTTGCGGCGGTCGCCGAAGCCCGGAGCCTTCACGGCAGCCACGTGCAGCGTGCCGCGCAGCTTGTTGACCACGAGAGTGGCGAGCGCTTCGCCCTCGACATCTTCCGCGATGATGATGAGCGGCTTGCCGCCCTTCGCGATCTGCTCCAGCAGCGGGAGCAGGTCCTTCATCGAGGAGATTTTCTTTTCGTGGATCAGGATGTAGGGATTCTCCAGCACCGCTTCCATCCGCTCGGGATCGGTGACGAAGTACGGAGAGAGGTAGCCGCGGTCAAACTGCATGCCCTCGACCACGTCCAGCTGGGTTTCCAGCGTCTTCGACTCTTCCACGGTGATGACGCCGTCCTTGCCAACCTTCTTCATGGCCTCGGCGATAATGCGGCCGATGGTCTCATCGTTATTGGCGGAAACAGTCCCCACCTGCGCAATCATCTCGCCGGAGACGGGCTTCGACAGCTTGTCGAGTTCGCCTTTTTCGCGCTCGCCTTCTTTGTTGATCTTGCCGGCGACCACTTCGACGGCCTTCTCGATGCCGCGCTTCAGGGCCATGGGATTCGCGCCGGCGGCAACCGTCTTGACCCCTTCGCGATAGATGGCCTGCGCGAGCACGGTCGCGGTGGTGGTGCCGTCGCCGGCAACATCGGAGGTCTTGGAAGCGACTTCCTTCACCATCTGCGCGCCCATGTTCTCGAGCGTGTCTTTCAGTTCAATTTCTTTGGCAACGGTGACGCCGTCCTTGGTGATGGTCGGCGAACCGAATTTCTTGTCGATCACGACGTTGCGGCCCTTGGGGCCCAGCGTGACCTTGACGGCGTCAGCGAGCACGTTGACGCCGCGAAGAATCGCCTGCCGGGATTCTTCTCCGTGTACGATTTGCTTTGGCATTTTCGAAGCTCCTTATGAATTTCGTTCTGGCTAAGAGTTGTGAGCGCGAGCTGTCGGCAATCCTGGCTGGCTTTTAGCTCTTAGCCTTTAGCTCTTAGCCTTTAGCTCTTAGCTTGAATCTCAAATCGCTAAACTCTGTCATTCCGAGCGCAGTCGAGGGAACCTGCCTGGCCGACGGCCGACGACTTACTTTCTTGATCCTGCCGTTTCCCGCTTGGCGGCTCCGCTCAGGATGCCCAGTACTTCTTCTTCCCGCATGATGATGAAATCTTCGCCGTCCAGCTTGATTTCGGTCCCGGAATATTTGCCGAACAGGATGCGGTCGCCATCCTTCACATCGAGCGGACGAACCTTTCCTTCCTCGTTAATCTTGCCCTTGCCAACCGAGATAACCTCGCCTTCCTGCGGCTTCTCCTTAGCCGAATCCGGAATAATGATTCCGCCGCGGGTGGTTTCGCCTTCCTCAATGCGACGGACCAAGATGCGGTCGTGCAGCGGGGTGAATTTTGTAGCCATTTTCAGACTCCTTTGTGAATTTGGGTGCTCTGGATTTGAGTTGTTGATTGCGTAAATCGGGATCGCTGATTGTTAGCACTCAGCCTTTTCGAGTGCTAATTCTAAAAAAGTGGGTGAGCTGCTGTCAAGGTTCGCACTGTGGAACGCGCTCGCCTCACCATCTAAGTCATTATATAGCTTGTACTTAGGAGAGGCCAGGTATTTCGCGAGTTCAAGCTGGAAGGTCGAACTCCGCCACCAGCGGGAGGTGGTCCGAAGCCAAGAGCGCGGGGCGACCTCGATGGACGCGGAAGCTTTTCAGGCGGAGCTGCTTATCGCAATAGAAATGGTCGAGGTGAAGCACAGGGAAGACCCCCGGATAGGTTCGCGGATAGCGTAAAAAGTTGCCGGGTTCGAGGGCTTGAAATGCATCTCCCATCAGGCGCGATGCCAGCCCGTGCGTCCATTCATTGAAGTCGCCCACCACGATCTTGGGGCCGCGGTACTCGCGGCGGTTAAGCACCTCGTCACTGAGCAGTAGGCGCGCCTGGTGGCGGCGCTCGACGAAGCTGGTTCCAAGGTGGACATTGAAAACATGCAACACAGATCCGCCGGGAAGTGTCATATCGGTGCGCAAGCATCCGCGGCGCTCGCGATGTCGCCAAGTGATGTCGTAGTTCTGGCAGACTTTGACCGGAAAGCGGCTGAGGGTCAGATTGCCATACCGTCCCCCGTGCAGCGGACGGTTTTCGCCAAAGCAGCTCTGGTAATTCTTCAGCAGAGACTGAATGCGCCGCACCTGGTCGAATTCCGGCCGGCCGTTACGCGCGTCGAGAATCTCCTGCAGAGCGACAACGTCAGCATCGAGCTGCAGGATGACCCGGGCAATGCGCTCGGGACTGGTGCGGCGATCGAGGCCGCGGCATTTGTGCACGTTGTAAGTGGCGACCCGAACCGAGTGGCTCATTGCTGATGTTCAAAGACCCAGCCAATGTCTTCCAAACCGCGCTCGAAGATGCCGCGATGGTTCCACGCGTCCAGAGTGACATGCCGCGAGTGTGAGACGTCATCTTCAAACGCCTGGGTCAAGCGCGAGGCGACCTCGGGACTGAAGATCGCGACATTGATCTCGTCATTGATGCCGAACGAGCGGTAATCGAGGTTGGTCGATCCCACGATGCTCCATACGCCATCGATGATGGCGATCTTGGCGTGGATCATGGTGGGCTCGTATTCGTGGATCTCAACCCCCGCCTTGAGCAAGCCGCCGTAGAAGCTGCGCCCGGAACTGCGGGTCAAGGCGTGGTCGGCGTACCTGCCGGGCACCACGATTTTCACGCTGACGCCGCGCCTGGCCGCCCGCTCCAATTGGCCACGCATGCTGCGGTCGGGAAGGAAGTAGGGGGTATTAATGAGGATGGATTTCCGCGCTGCGGCCAGCATCAATTGGAACAAGACTCGCGCGCGGGTGGATCCTCCGGACGATGGCGTGCTGGTCACGACCAGTGCGGTGTCATGCCCGGCGTCATTGGGAAGCGGCGGGAAAAAATCGGGGCCAGCGATGATCTGACCCGACGCCTCCAGCCAGTTTTCGCTGAAGGTGCCCTGGATGCCGCGCACCGCGTCACCGCGAACGCGCACCATGGTGTCGCGCCAGCGCGGCTCATGGCCGGACGGGTATCTCCACCAGTCGGCATAACCGGCGCCGCCGACGAAGGCGGTGGTGCCGTCGACGACCGTGATCTCGCGGTGGGTGCGGTTGTTGCTGAGGAACCAGTTGTGCAACCGCAAGCGGTGATACCAGCCGACGTGGCCGCCCGCGGCCTGCAAACGCTTGAAGTAACTCTTGCGGGTGGAAAAACTGCCCATGGAATCGATGACGAGATTCACGTGTACGCCGGCTTGCGCGCGCTCGGTGAGGACGTCTACGACCTGCCGGGTAACTTGGCCTTTATGAAAAATGTAAGCTTCAAGGTCAATGCTATGCCGCGCCTGGCGCATGGCGTCGAGTTCTGCGGCGTAGAAGGCATCGCCATTCTCGAGCACGTCAAAACTGTTGTTGCGGGTGATCTTGGAATTGACCAGCGGCTCCAACTCCTCGAGGAAGCGGGGTGAATCCACGGGGAATTGCGGCGCAACGACGAGAGAGTATTTCAGGCCCGGCGCGAACAGGCCCGCGAAAAAGAACAGGGCGAGCGCAAGAATGGCAATGAGGGAAATGATGCGCAGTGCCTCGGAGCGATCGAACTCCTCTTTGATCACATCGCCGTGGTGGCCCTTGCGATGAGATCGCGCAGTCCTGGTCTGCGTAGGCAAAGCTTCGCCTTTCTCGTCCGAGACTCTGATGCGTGCTGATGGGTGGGGGATGGCGGGGGAATATGTACGTGCCTGTTCCATCTCTCAAGCTTCCGGGAGACGTGGGGCACCCTAACGCGAGAGCGGATTCTTCGTAAGCGTATAGCGACGGGGGAGATCGGCGAGTTTCTTCGCATCAATTTGGCGGCTTGAGGAGTCAGCGGCTAAAGCCGGGTTGTTCTGTTGGTTTTTCGGCACGACTGAAGTTGTGCCCTGATACATTCGCTGGTTTGTGCCCGGATACAGTCGCTGGTTTGAGGACCGCCCTCGAGGCGAGCACAGTTCTCGGCGGCGGCTAAGGCAACCCGTTCCAGACCAGGCGGTGGAAGACTTTGTCCATTTCGGCGGGGGATTCTTTGCCGCCGCGGTCGAGCCACCAGCGGAGCAGGGATATCAGGGCTCCGGCTAAGGCGTAGGCGCGGGCGGTCAGTTCGCGATCGGGGAGATTCGCAATGCGCTCGGAGTTTTTGAGGCGCTGCTCGATTGCACGGGCGAAGTAACCTGGGGCCAGATCGAAGAAATCGTTGATGCGGCCGGAATCGACGAGAGCGCGATAGAGCTTCTTCTGTTCGGCAATATGCGCGAACATCTCGGCCACCGGAAGCACGCGAAGAGATTGTTCCTTGCAGCTGATTAACGCTGTGCTCATAAAGTCGAAAAACTGCTCGAATTGGCTGAGCAGCAGGTCATCCTTGTCGCGGAAGTGGAGATAGAAGGTGGAGCGGCCGACGTTGGCGCGATCGAGCACCTCCTGCAATGTAATGTTCTCCATCGATTTGTCACGTATCAATTCCATGAGAGCCATTCCCAGACGCTGGTGAGTGCGGCGGATGCGTGCGTCTGTCTTACGCTTCTTCTTTGCTGCATTTTGTTTCTTCGGCGCGGAGCGCTCATTTCTGGACATGGGCGGCCACTTTGTTCAACAACGCGGAAATGTTCTCGACGGCGCGAGAGGCGACGGCTACAGTGCGAATCATAAGATACGCGTCAATAAAAAAGGAGAACTTAGATGAATCGATTTCGGCTGGCGGTGTTTGGGGTGGTGCTCGCGATGGCGGTTACGGCGACTGGGCAACAGGCAGCGCAGGGGAAGAGCGAAGAGAGTCAGTCAAACACGCACAAAGGCGTGACCACGCCCGAGGCGCAATTGAAGTTTTTCACTGAGAAATTTGATCTCACCTCGGACCAGCAGGCCAAGATGAGACCCATCCTCCAAGACCTGCATGATTTCACAACGAACGTGATGGCGGACAAGAGCCTGACGCATGAGGAGAAGATTGCGAAGGTGAAGCCAGCGCGTCGGAAGGCGCATGAGCAGATGATGGCGTTGTTGAACGACGATCAGAAGAAGAAAGTGGAAGAGTATTTGAAGGGGCCGCATGCGGAGATGCATGGGGATGTGCATTGAGCGGGGAGGCTGGTATGAGTTGGAATCCCACCCTAACGGCGCACAGAACGCGCGGTTAGGATGGGGCACCCCGGCCCTGGTTGAGCGCGGACCCGATGGAGGCTGTGCGGCATGCGTGAAGTCAAATACCCCAACTAACGCGTAGGACTCTGCCCTTGATCGGCACCGCATGGTGAGAAAAAGTCAAATTCCCCACCCTAAAATTTCGCAAAGTGCGCGAAATTTAAGGATCGGGCACCCGCTTGTGTGAGGTGGCGTCGCCGAGTCGAATATCGCACCCGGGGCGAAGTTCAGGAGGGGCGGCCGGGGATGTGGTGACAGCTTGTTGCGGGCGCAGTAGAATTTGCGGCAGGGAGTTTGGGATGAAATCTTCCTTGCGTGTGTCGATGGTCCTGGTATTGGCGTTGTGGTTTGCGCTGCCCGGGTTTGCCAAGAAAAAGCCGGAGGAGCCGCTCTCTACCCTCTATTTCGTTGTGCTGAAAGATGAGAATGGCAAGCCGGTGCGCAATGCGGCGGTGGTGTTGCATCCAGTGGATGAGGATGGGAAGCAGGACCGGGGCGGGCTCGAGCTGAAGACCAATCCCGAGGGCAAGGCGAGTTATGACGGTGTGCCCTATGGAAAATTGCGCATCCAGGTGCTGGCGCCGGGGTTCCAGACTTACGGCGAGGACTTTGATATCGGCCAGCCGAGCATGGAGATTACCGTCAAGCTGAAGCGGCCCGCGAAGCAGTACTCCATTTACGAGGACCATCCGGCGCAGCCGGAGAATAAGCCACAGCAGGACGGCTCGCCGAAATAGCCCTCAGCATTCAGCCGTCAGCACTCAGAAACGGGTGCGGCTCACGCGATTTTCTTGCCAATGTAACCGGTGAGCGCCCGTCACTATTAATAATGTGGAGCATTACGTCGCTTTGAAGGAGGAGCGCGGTGGATTATTTGTTGAAGACGGAACCTTCGGAATATTCGTTTGCGGATTTGCAGCGCGAGAAAGAGACGATTTGGGATGGAGTTTCGAATCCGGTGGCGCTGAAGCATTTGCGCGCGATGGCGCCTGGGGACCGCCTGGTCATTTATGAGACTGGCGATGTGAAGAGCGCGGTGGGGACGGCGTCGGTGGTGTCGGTGGATGCGAAGGATGCGAAAAATCCACGGGTGAGGATCAAAGCGGGGAAGGCGCTGGCGAAGGCGGTTTCGCTAGCCGAGATCAAGGCGAATAAGGGTTTCGCGGATTCGCCGTTGGTGCGACAGGGAAGGTTGAGCGTGGTGCCGCTGACCGAGAGCCAGTACAAGATTTTGGCTGGGTGAAGCGTGGAGTTCAAGTTCCAACCACAGGATGGGGCACCCGCACGAAAATCAAGATAGCGTCTCGTTGGGATAGTTGAAGAAGAGCTGATTGCCGTCGGGATCAGTGACCACCAGAATCCGGTAGCCCCAGGAACTCTCCTTGACGGGAACGCTGTGGGCTTCGAGTTCCACGCGCAGCGCGTCCAAGGCGGCGATCTGAGCCTCGCGCCCGGCATTCAAAGAAATGAACGTCAGGCCTTTGCCAACCTTCTTCGGCCAGTGATTGGCGAGAATCAGCACACAGCCCTGGCGCTCGACCTGTGCGACACTGGCTCTGCCGTCCTCGTCGTAGTGCCAGGAACTGGTGAATCCGAGCTTGTCAATGTAGAAGCGCAGCGAGGCCTCAACGTCTGCGACGTGCAGGACAGGGCGCGCGAACCAGTTGGTCATAGGATTCCTCGTCATAATCGCGGGGGGCATCCCGTCTTCTGGTGCAATGTGGCAGTCACTATTTCAACGCCAGATAGTTGCCGTAGCCGACGATTACCGTCGATGCCACCAGGAGCAACAGCGCCGTGGCCAAGAGTTGGCCGGCGCGGCGTCCCGCACCTTTCCATTCCCGGAAGCCGATGCCCCACAGGCTGCTGAAGATGATGATGCTGGCCATGTGCAACGTCCAACTGGAGAATCTATAGCGACCCATTTGACTCTCGCCCATGGTGTAGAAGAAGAACTGAAAATACCAGGTGGTGCCAGCCAGAGCGCACAAGAGATAGTTCCGCAGCATGGGAGCGCGCGCCACGGTGAGGGGCGGGTCCTCAACCATCACCGCGGTCTTGGTGACGCTCGCATCGGAACCCATATGCTCGACCAGTTCACGACTGGGCGCATCCACCGCGGTTTCGATGACGGTGTCATGGGCGCGGCCAGCGGCATGCACGTGGGAATGGAAGAACTGATGCCCGGTTTTATGGCGCGCCAGCAGGATCAGGCACCAAACAAAGTTGGTGAGAAAACCGCCGATCAGCACGACCACCAGGACCGGCAGGCCCTGCCACAGTTCTGGAGTGCCGTGTTGCAGAGTGAGCGCTTTGATGGGATCGCCTGCGGCCAGGGCGTAGGCGAAGCATGCGCTCATCACCCCGGAAAGGACGGCCACGGCGATGCCTCTGCGCAGATCGAATTCCTCGATTGCCTCCTTCTGTTGTGCCGGGGACATCACGCGTTCCTTGGCAATGCCGGCGAATCCGGCCGCCGCAATTCCCACCAGGCAGACAAAAATTCCAAATAGGATTACCCGCCCCGAGGTAGTACCGGCAACCTGCGCCATGAATTGCCCGCGGAAGATCGGCGGCATCAGGGTGCCGAAGGCGGCGCAGAGACCGAGCACTACCGCCATTCCCAGGGACAGTCCCAGGTACCGCATGGTCAAACCGAATGTAAGCCCCCCCACTCCCCACAAAAGGCCGAAGAAAAAAGCCCAGAACAGCGCGGTGGGCGGGGCCTGCGCCAGCACAGCGAAGAGATCGCGAGTGAGGAAGGCCGCCAGGATCCAGGGTGCGATAATCCAGCTGAAAAATCCCCCGGCCAGCCAGTAGGTTTCCCAGGCCCAGCGCTTGACCCCGCGATAAGGGACATAAAAGCTGCCCGATGCAAGGCCGCCCAGCCAGTGATAAACAACGCCAATTGCGGGATTCGCCGGCATTTTCGCCTCGCATTCAGTCCAGGTGGAATATTTCGTCGAGCGGTTGCATGGCCCGGTCGGGAAGCAGACCGGCGGGCTGCACAAAAAAATCTTTCATCTCGCGCTGCCAGCGCTCATTCACTTCACGGGCAGCCATGCCGGCGCGAGCACTCTCAAAGTTCTGCGTCTCCAAGTAACCGACGAGCACGCCATCGCCGCGAAGAAAGAGGGAGTAGTTGCTCCATCCGGTTTCCCTGAGGGCCTGCAACATCTCCGGCCAGACACTGCGATGCCGCCGCGTGTACTCCTCCAGCCGTTCGGGTTTCACCTGAAGAATGAAACAAACGCGTTGTGGTGTCATGTTTATCTCGCTCTTCCCGGTTCAGCGCAGAAAGGCTTCCGCCAGTCCTCCGTCCACGGGAATGATGTGACCCGTCGTCTTCGCGCTGTGATCGCCGAGCAGCCAGACAATCGCGTGCGCGCAATCCAGCGGCAGGATGGGCCGCTTGAGCAGCGTGCGCTGGGCGTAAAAGTCAGCGAGCTTCGAACGCAGTTGCTCGGTGTCTTCATCGGGGGAGCAGGGAATCTTGTATTTGGCAAGCGACTGCATGACTCGGTCACGCGGAAACATGGTTGAACCTGCCACAACCGTGGCCGGCGCGATTCCGTTTACACGCACCAGGGGTCCCAGGTTGATGGCCAGTTCGCGCACAAGATGATTCAGAGCGGCCTTACTGGTGTCGTAGGCTTCGCTGCCTTTTTTCGCGACCACCGCGTTGGCGGAACCGGTCAAGACTATCGCAGCGGAAAGATTCTGATCCTGGAATACCGGCCCGGTTTGGCGGGCGAGCCAGTAGTTTCCGGTGACGTTGAGCAGGAATGTGTTGGCCCATTGCGCTTCGGTTAATTCGCCGTCGGCTCCAGGCACGGGATAGATCGCGGCGGTGTTTACGAGGCAATCGATTCCACCGAACAGAGAGACGGTGAAGTTTACGGCTTCAGCCAGGCTTTCTGGCTTGCTGAGATCAGTCTTTAGGAACGCGGCCTGTTCTTTGGAGGAAACCGAGGCGGCGCTATGGGCGGTCGCCTGTGCGCCCTCAGCGTCAAAGTCGGCGACGACGACGTGCGCGCCTTTCTTCGCGAGCAACAGCGCGACTTCTCTGCCGATTCCGCTCCCGCCGCCGACGACCAGGACAATCTGGCGGCTGAATTCCGCCTCGGGAGGCATGCGCTGCAACTTCGCTTCTTCCAGGGCCCAGTATTCAATGCGAAAGGCCTCAGAGCGCGGCAGGGCCACGTAGTTGTGGAACTGGGTGAATTGCTTCGACTGTTCAGGGTTGCGCGCTTGCGGCAGCGGTCCGGTTGGAGTTCCATCCTCGAGCGCGTTGGCGCCCGCCATCACATGAATGGCATTGATGAAAAATTCCGTAGTGATGCGCGCTTCTTTCTTGTTCTTGCCGAAGCCGAACAATCCGAGCCCGGGAATCAGCACGACGGAGGGATTGGTGTCTCGCAATTTCGGCGAGTCCTGGGCGGCAAAGCTGTCGTAGTACTTCCTGTACTCGGTCCTATAATTGTCGATCTGCTCGCGGATGTGCGCTTTCAGCGCGGCCGCATCCCCTGTCCGCGGGTCCCAGGGAATAAACATTGGAGACACGCGGGTCCGCAAGAAATGATCGGGGCAGCTGGTTCCCAGGGCGCTGAGTTCGCGCGCCCATTTCGAGTTGACAAAGGCGAGGGCATCTTCGTGATCGGTGTAGTGCGCGATCATCCGACGGTTCGAGGAGACGACACCGCGCAATGCCGGCAGGATCTGCGCGGCGATCTGTTTCCGGTCTGCTGCCGGGGAGAAC
Source organism: Terriglobales bacterium (assembly GCA_036376415.1). GTDB lineage: Bacteria > Acidobacteriota > Terriglobia > Terriglobales > Acidobacteriaceae > Gp1-AA145. The sequence goes on along the minus strand of DASVAJ010000066.1, from coordinate 86,029 downwards.
ACCGCGCCGCCAAAGAAGGCGCCCTTCTTTTTCTGGTGCGCAGCCACGAATTCGCCCATCTGATCGATGGTGCGAAGGCTGTTCAGATAGCACTCCCGCGGGGTGTTGCCCCAGGTGAACAATCCATGGCCGCCCAAGATGATGCCTTCGGCGCCGTGATTCGCGGCAACGGCCCGCTCCAGTTGCATCGCCAGTTCGAAGCCGGGGCGCTGCCATGGCAACCACACGATCCTGCGCCCGAACTCGCGATTGAATTGTTCCAGCTTCTGTTTGCCGTTGGCGCTGGCGGCCAGTGCAATCGCCCAGTCGGGATGAAGATGGTCCACGTGTGCGAAGGGAAGGAAGGCGTGCAGAGCCGTATCGATGGAGGCGGCAACTTTGTTCTCGCCAAAAGCGGAGAGCGGGTAGTAGCGCACCATCTCATCTTCGTAGGCTTCGCCGCGATACAAACTCTTGAGCTGCTGCAGACGATCGAGATACAAAATCGCGAAGCCGGACTCGTTGATGGAGCCGATATCCCCGCCGCTGCCTTTCACGGCCAGAACTCGCACGGGCTTGCCGGTGAAGGGATCGGGCAATTCGAACTTTGAACTGGTGTTGCCGCCGCCGAAATTGGTAATGCGCAGGTCGGCGCCGAGGAGGTTGGAGCGGTACCGCAGCAGGGCCAATGGGTTGCGGTCCAGGCTGGACGCGTGCCGCTGGTCCCAAAGATCTTTCAGCTGAATAAGCTCCTGAATTTCAGGCATAAACCGTCTCCGTGTACTGCTGGAAGCGCGCCAGATGGCGCTCCCAGCGGTCGGTTTCCCTTGGCTCAAAAATTTCTGTGGGAAACGAACGATCCACCATGGCGCGCACCTCGGCAAGTGAACTGGCGGCGCTGGTTGCCAGGATTTGCATGGCAAGGTTGCCCAGGGCAGTTGCCTCGGCGGGGCCGGCCAGAACTCGCCGACCGGTTGCGTCCGCGGTGAACTGATTCAGCAAATGGTTCCTGGAACCGCCGCCAAGGATCCGAAGCTGCCGGATGGGCTGGCGAACCAGCCGCTCCATGCGATCGATGACCTGGCGATATTTGAAGGCCAGGCTTTCGAGAATGCTTCGTGCATAGGCGCCCGGAGTAGACGGCTTGGGCTGCTGGGTTCTGGCGCAGAAAGCGTCAATGGCTCCGGGCATATCGACGGGATGCAGGAACGACTCGTCATCAGGATCGACGAGGGGGCCGAATGCAGGCTCGCGTTGGGCCAAATCCATCAGTTCGCGGTAATCATAGCCGCCATCGCGCGACGCCCATGAGTGGCGGCAGCACTGCAGCATCCACAAGCCCATCACGTTCTTCAGAAAACGGGTCGTCCCGCAAACGCCGCCCTCGTTCGTAAAATTCAAGCGCAAGGTTTCATCATTAATAAGGGGCGCATCCAGTTCGATTCCAAGCAGCGACCAGGTTCCCGAACTCAGAAAGGCGGTGCCGTCACGTGCCACGACGGCCGCAACCGCGGAACCGGTATCGTGCGACGCCGGGGCGATTACGGGCGTGTTTCGAAGAGCAGCTGGTGCAACGTTCTCCGACAAGGTTCCCACCATGGTTGCTGGTTGGACAATTTCGCCCGGCAGTTGCGAAGGCAAGTCCAGCTTGTCCATCAAACCGCGAGCCCAGGCGCGGGTGTGCGCGCTGACCATCTGCGTGGTGGTTGCATTGGTAAATTCGCAGACCGCATTGCCGGTCAGCCAGTAGTGAAAGAGATCGGGAATTGTGAGCAGCTTTCGCGCTGCCTTCAACAGCGCGGGCGAATTCCGGTTCGCGGCGAACAACTGAAACAGCGTATTGATCGGCATGAACTGAATTCCGGTCTCGCCGTAGATTTCTTTTTTTGGAAGCTTCGCGAAAACCAGATCCATCACGCCGTCGGTGCGCTTGTCGCGATAATGATACGGGTTCTGCAGCAGTTCGCCGCCTTCGCCGAGCAACGCATAGTCTACGCCCCAGGCATCTACGCCGATTCCACCCAGGTCAACATCTTCTAACCGCGAAAGCGCCCGGCACATTTCCAGCCACAGGCGCGGGGCATCCCAGTGCAAAGCGCCGGCGTACTCGACCGGCTCGTTGGGGAAGCGATGGACTTCCTGGGTGGTGATCACGCCGGAGCAGAGCCGGCCCAGAACTGCACGTCCGCTCTCCGCGCCCAGGTCGAAGGCGAGATATGCTTTTCCGGCTTCAGGCATAGGAAGAAACGTTATTGAGGTTGCGCGCGCTCCGTTCTTTGGTGATGCGCTCCAGGTAGCCGCTGTCGAGAAACGCTTTCAGCGGGTCGCGAGGCAAGCCTTTGGAATCGCGCCAGTCCTGAATCGCGGGCCGAACATCGGTATGGAACGCATCCTGGAGCAAAGACTCCGCCGGGATGAGATCGCAGTTTGCCTGCGCACGCGCCAGGGCAGCGTGATCGACCAGGGCAGCCTTGGCAAACAGCTGTTGCGCCATGCTGACGGTTTGAATGGTCTCTTCAATCTTGCCTTTCAGGTTATGGCTCTGGTCAATCATGTAGGCGATATCGGCTTTCTGCCCCGTCTCCCATTCGTAATAAAGAATCTCATGGAAGATGCGAAACACCTGATAGGGATCGATCGACCCGAGGGTCAGGTCATCGTCGGCATAGCGCCGGTCGTTGAAGTGAAATCCGCCCAGCATGCGTTCGGAAAGCAGCCAGGCGACAATCTGCTCGATGTTTTGCGAATGATAATGATGGCCCGTGTCTACGAGGACTTTGGCCTGCGGGCCTGCGCAGCGCGCCAGGTGCAACGCCATGCCCCAATCGGCAATGTCGGTGTGATAAAAAGCCGGCTCGAACGGCTTATATTCGATCAGCAATCGCTGTTCCGGAGCGAGATGGGCATGCACCTTCTTCAAGCACTCTTCGAACCAGGATTTACGCTGGCGGATGTTTGCCGTCCCCGGATAGTTGGAGCCGTCGGCAAACCACGGCGAGACGTCACGACTGTGCAGGCGCTGTGCGATTTCGATACTGTTCAGCACATGGCGCAAGGCCTGCGCGCGCACCTGAGCGTCGGGATTGCCGAACGACCCAAACTTGTAAATCTGGTCCTGAAACACGTTGGGGTTGATGGATCCCGCCTGGATTCCGGCGCGCTTGGTCAGCGCCGCAATCTCTTCGACGCTCTGCATGCCGCCGGGAAAGTCCCATAAGACGTGAAGCGCAATAGTCGGACAGATGCCGGTTACCTTGTGCACTTCCGCCGCATCGTTGATTTTCTCCGGGGTGGTGGTGGCAGCGGCCGGTTGCAGAAACTTGCCAAAACGTGTGCCGGTATTGGCAAATCCCCAGGACGGGATTTCAACTCGAAACGCTTCCAGAGCGCGAAAGATGATTGCGGTTCTTGCTGAACTCATTGTTGGCACCATTCCGGGAGATTACACATAGGCTAGACAGTGCGCCACGATTTTGTGGTCAGGTTCACATCAGGGTTTCGCGTAGCGGAGCAAGCGCGATACTGGTATAGTACGCGCGTATGAGCCAGGACAGTGTCGGCCGGGACCCTTATCCCGTCAAATCGGCCGTTCATTCCTCCAGGATCTTGCCGGCTTTCGGGCCGGCGGGAGAAGCGCTCCCGTTCGAAACTGCCCTCCGCAGCGGCCTTCCCAAAACCATGAGTTTCCATCCGCTCTATACGCTTATGCATTCAGGCCGCCGAAGTTCTACCGCACCAGGTCACCTGGGTGGGCCGCTGGCCTGTTGAATCCCGTGCAGGTGATCCAGAGCGACAAGGGTTTCCTCGAAAGGATCGTGCAGTCAATATTTTTATATCCGGGAGTTGCTGAATGGGGAAGAGTCCGACGGCATTTTAGCGGTATGTTTTTTGCATGTCGCAATGCTGCATGCCAAGCCGGTACACCTGCGTTGCGATTACCGCGAGAACCCGCTGGGAGTTGATGACCGCTCGCCGCAATTCTCCTGGCAAAGCGACAACACGGAACGCAATTGGCGCCAGGCGGCATATCAGCTCCTGATTGCCAGCACTCCTGAAAAACTGCCGGGAACGCCGGATGTGTGGGACAGCGGCAAGCACACTTCTGCCGAGTCGGTAGGATTTCACTATGCAGGACCGCCGCTACAATCGCGCAAGCGATATTACTGGGCGGTTCGCGTCTGGGATGACCACGGGCAGGAATCGCAATCGTCCGAGAGCGCCTGGTGGGAAATGGGGCTGTTGGAGAACTCCGACTGGTCCGCCAAATGGATTACTCGCAGCAATCCAGAAGACGACGCCGTTCGCGGGCGCATGCGCTGGATATGGGCCGCGGGACAGAACCCGCTAACGGCAATCCCCGCGACGGTTTTTGTTTTCCACACCAAGGTCAAGCTGCACGAACGACCCAAGGATGCCGCGCTGTACCTGATGGCTCGTGGTGACTTCCGAGCCGACATCAACGGTCAGCAGGTCGGAGCCAAGCACGACTGGCATGAGTTTGACCGTGAAGATGTAACCGATCGCCTGAAGCCCGGCAGTAATTCGCTGGATATTACCGTGACTGTAGCCGAGGCAAACGGCCCGGATGCGTCCTCAAAGACTTCGAAGGCCGCCTTAATCGGATTTCTTCAGATCACTCGTGCCAATGGCCGCATCGAGCGAGTGTTTATCGACCGCAAGTGGAAGTCGCGTGCACAAAAGGAGTCCAAGTGGAGAAAAGCGATGGAGGTGGCCGAACCAGGCGATCAAGGTTTTGATGCCGTGCCTCCGTTGCCCCCGCCCGCAGCGCTTTTGCGCAAAGGCTTCGACGTTTCCAAAGCTGTGCGGTCGGCGAGGCTTTACGTCACCGCGCTGGGCAGTTACCGCATGTTTCTCAACGGGCAGAGGGTAGGCGAAGACCTGCTCACGCCCGGGTTCACTGACTACAGCAAGCGGATTCAGTACCAGATTTACGACGTCACCGGAATGCTCGCGTCCGGAAGGAACGTGCTTGGCGCGCTTTTGGGCGAAGGCTGGTTTGCCAGCGGCATGACCTGGAGTGGGCTGGCCTACTTTTTTCAACCTCCGCCAATCCGGCTGTTGGCTCAACTGGAAATTCAATATGAAGACGGCACCCGCAACATAGTCATCAGCGACGATTCGTGGAAGACGACAGCATCGCCCATCAAACGCTCGGAAATCTATTCCGGGGAACTGTACGATGCGCGAGATGCATTGCCCGGCTGGGACAGGGCTGCGTTTGACGATGGCAAATGGGAGAAGGCCAGCGCCGCCGCCGCTCCAGCATCTGAACTTGTCGCGCAATTGGATACTCCCGTTCGCATCGTGCAGAGGTTGACGCCTACAGCCGTCAACCGGGTCAAGGACGCGTATGTCTTCGATATGGGGCAGAACATGGTGGGGTGGGCGCGGCTTAAAGTGAGCGGCCAGGCCGGAACCCGCGTCCGCCTGCGTTTTGCCGAGCGCCTGAATCCGGATGGCACCATCTACACCGCGAACCTTCGCAACGCCGATGCCGCCGACACCTATGTTTTGCGCGGAGACGGCGAAGAGTCTTTCGCTCCCAGTTTTACTTTCCACGGCTTTCGCTACATTGAAGTCACGGGCTTCCCCGGCATACCCACTGCCGCGAACATCACGGGCGAGGTCGCGAGCAGCGTATCCGGAGAACCTGCCGCGCACGTCGACACTGCCAGCGATCTCGTCAATCGCATGTGGTCGATCGGCATCTGGGGCCAGCGGGGGAATTTCTTGAGCATTCCGACCGACTGCCCGCAGCGCGACGAACGCCTCGGCTGGATGGGCGACGCCGGCGTCTTCTGGCGCACCGGAGCCTACAACTTCGACATTGACGCGTTCTCGCACAAGTTCATGCACGATGTCACCGACGGGCAGACCGCGGAAGGCGATTTCACCAACGTCTCTCCGGATTCCATGCGGCCCTTGGGCAGCGAAGGCGCGCCCGGCTGGGCGGATGCGGGCGTGATCATCCCGTGGACAACCTGGGTGCAGTACGGTGACCGCTCCATTATCGAGCGGAACTGGGAGAGCATGCAGCGCTTCCTGGAGTTTATAGCCCGCGTCAACCCGGACTTCATTCGCAAGAACGGCGTGGGCCCGAACTTCGCCGACTGGCTGGCTCCTGACGACCGCACAGACAAGAACCTGCTCGCCACGGCGTATTGGGCGCTGGTGGCGCAGATGATGGAGCAGATGGCGCACGCGATAGGCAAGGAAGATGACGCGAACCGTTACGCCACTCTCCAGAACGAGATCCGCTCAGCGTTTCAGAAAGCGTACATAAAGGATGATGGCGAGGTCGGCACCGGTACGCAGACTTCCTACGTGGTTGCCCTGTACACGAAGATGGCGCCGCCGTCTCTCGAGTCGGCGTTGCTGGACAACCTGGTGAAAGACATTGAAGCGCGCAACGGACATCTCTCGACCGGTTTTCTAGGCACTCCCTTTCTTCTTTTCACGCTCGCCGATCACGGGCGCGCCGATGTCGCCTATCGATTATTGCTGAATGAAACCTATCCTTCCTGGGGCTACATGCTTTCCAAAGGAGCGACCACCTGGTGGGAGCGGTGGAACGGCGACACGGGTGATCCCGCGATGAATTCCTACAACCACTATGCTTTCGGTTCGGTGGTTGCCTGGGTTTACCGCGATGTCGCGGGAATTGATACCGCACCCGACGGCGCTGGATTCCATCACATCGTGATCCACCCCCATCTCAGTGCTGCCATGAGTCACGCCGGCGGCCAATACGAGTCAGCGTACGGAAAAATTGCCACCAACTGGACCGCGACGCCAAACTCGTTTGCCTTGCAAGCCACGATCCCGGCCAACGCTTCTGCAACCGTTTATCTTCCGGCGCTCCCAAATGCGCGGGTGTGGCAAGATGGAGCCGTTGTCGATGCTCACGAAGAAAACGGCTCATACGTCGTGCAGACAGGCTCGGGCCAGTACAAGTTTGAGGTGCGCGGTGATTGAGGACCGGTCTAGTGACTGTCGATGAATGCATCGCCAACCACCTGCGAGTTCGAATGTTGATTTTCCGAGGACGAGGGCGTGTGCAGTTGTTGTGCGGCGGTGATGGCATGCCGAATCTGTTCCCGGGTCATCACAGCGGAAAGGCTCTTCAGTTGAGTTCGGGCTCGCGATTCGCCGTGGTCGGCGGCCAATTTGTACCATGCGTAGGCGGAGACGTAGTCCAAAGGCACGCCTTTGCCGTGTTCGTATAAGTAAGCCAAATCCAGTTGTGCACGGGCGAAGCCCTGTTGAGCGGCCTGGCGGGACCATTTGGCAGCCTCGGAGTAATCGAGGGGCACACCTCTGCCCTTGTAATAAAGGAATGCAAGGTTCTCCTGCCCCGGGGCGAAGCCTCGTTCGGCGGCGGCTCGAAACCAAGTGGCTGCCTGCGAATAATCCAGCGCCGTGCCCGCTCCGCGAAAATACAACGAGGCAAGATTGCATTGCGCTGTCACATTTCCTTGCACGGCAGCTGCGCGATACCAGCGAACCGCGGCGCTCAGGTCTCGCTTCACGCCCTCGCCGCGTTCGTACATAGAGCCGAGGTTGTTTTGTGCGATGGACTGTCCCTGCCTGGCGGCCGCGCTGTAATAAACCATAGCCTGACGACGGTCGCGGGCGACGCCCTCGCCCTGCTCATAAAGGAATCCCAACCCGAATTGACCGTCGGCCGAGCCGTGCTCGGCGGCAAACTTGAACCATGTTGCGGCTGCGTTAAAGTCCTGTGAAACGCCGCGCCCGGTCAGATACCGCAAACCCAACTGGTACGCCGCCTCAGGATTACCGCTCTCGGCCCTGTTCCTGAGGGCAGTAGGATCATCTACGTTCGGCAGGCCTGCTTTGGGTTCCGACTGCGCCGCGCCCACGGAACCGGAGAACAAAATCAGAGCCAACAGCGTACTTAGAGAGACGGTATGCGACTTCATGCTTGTCCTCGGAGCAGGCGCGGAGAGAACCGGAAAAGCTAGCGAAGCGCCTGTCGCTTTCCAGTTCAACTTCGCCGGAAACGCAGACGCTGGCAATGCAACGGAGCACACGAGTGCAACACGCGTGGAACACCTGGCAACTTATTCATACAGTTGAATTTGCGGAAGATCCTGGCGGAAGTGACTGGGGTCTGCAGCGCGTCTAACCGGGATCGCAGGTGCGCGTCTAATGAACATGCAAGGTCCGAACTCGTCTCCCACCGTTCGCTTTGACGCCTTCGAAGTGGATTTCCGTGCAGGGGTTCTCCGCCGTGATGGCCGCCCGGTCAAACTTCAGGAACAGCCGTTTCGTATTCTCTCGGTGATAGTCCGCCGACCGGGCGAGTTGGTGACAAGAGACGAGCTTCGCCAGATGCTCTGGCCGGCGGACACTTTCGTCGATTTTGACCATGGATTAAACAGTGCGGTCGCGAGATTGCGTGACGCCTTAAGGGATTCGGCGGGGAAGCCACGCTTCATTGAGACGGTTGCGAGAAAGGGATACCGCTTCGTCGGCAGCATTGATGCGAACGGCCATCGCGAAATGGACTCCGTTGTGGTACGACCGGAGCAGCAAGAAGGGGCCGTAAGCAACCGCACCCGGGACAGACTTTCGGTCACGGCACTGGCGTTCTCGGTTCTTGTCTTCCTGATTGGGGTCCTTATCTTCTACCGAAACAGTGACAACGCACGGGCGTCGAGTTCGATTGAGGTTGTGCCGCTAGCCGCCCTACATGGGTTTCAGGTCACTCCCGCCTCTTCGCCGGACGGAAAGTTGGTGGCGTTTCGGGAGAGTGATGGCCTGCACCACAACGGGATCTATAGCGCCATGGCGGGCGGCGAGAAGTCGCTGCAACTTACATCGAATCCGGGAGATTGTTGTCCGACGTGGTCTCCGGACGGCCGCCACATAGCATTTGCGAGATATTCCAGGAAGACGCTTTCCATTTTTGTGATCCCGGCCTTGGGCGGGACCGAACGACGGGTATACCGCGGACCTGACTCGATGGGAGGAGGACTTTCCTGGTCACCCGACGGCAAACTTCTTGCCTTCGCAGAGGGCAGCGAATTCGATCCCTCCCTGTCCTGGGTGTCTTTGCTCTCCATTGCCAATGGAACTACATCGGCGGCTGACCACACCACCCGCCGCATGGATGGATAGCCAGCCGTCCTTCTCGCCGGATGGCTCGCAGATCGCTTTTGTCCGCTCCACCATCGCCGGGGTCAGCAATGACATTTACGTCCTTCCGGCATCCGGTGGGCGCCCAGCACGGCTCACCTTTGATCACCGTCCCATCATGGGAGTACCAGCTTGGACTACTGACAGCAAAGAAATTATTTTTTCTTCCACCCGCGGAGGCCGCGACAGCTTGTGGAGAATCTCGGCATCGGGAGGCGAACCTCGGCCCATAGCCGGTCCCATTGGAGAAGGAACTTGGCCGTCTATTCCCTGGCGGGGAAACGAACTGGTCTATGAACAAGAAATTGCCAAGCTCGACATTTGGCGCCTTAATTTGCGAGATCCGCGGCACCTTCAGAACGCGCCCCTGTCTTTGGTATCGGAAAAGGGCAACAAGATGCGGCCTGAGTTGTCTCCCGACGGGAAGAAGATCGCATTCGAATCGGATCGCCTCGGCCACTGGGATATATGGACATGCGCCATTGATGCGTCGGGCTGTAATCAGGTTACGGACTTGCATGGGACCGCCGGACGGGCACGCTGGTCGCCTAACGGGCGATATATTGCCTTTGAGTTTCATCCCGGAGAGCGAAGCGAAATCTACGTGGTGGACGTGCCCGGCGGCGTCCCGCACCTCTTGCCAACAATTCCCGGCGCCGACAACCTTTCTCCCGGTTGGTCTCGCGATGGCCAGTCGCTGTATTTTGCTTCCAAGCGCGGCGACGAACCTTTTCAGATATGGAAAATGTCGTTGCCAGGCGGCGCCTCCCCGGTGCAAGTAACAAAGCATGGAGGGATTTCTCCCGTTGAGTCCCCCGACGGACGTTTTCTCTACTACGCCAAGTACGAAGGCGGTGGGATTTGGAGAATGCCGCTCAGCGGAGGCGAGGAGACCGAAGTCCTTGACCAGTCGGGTGGCGCTGGCTGGCCGAACTGGGCACTCAGCGATCGCGGCATCTACTTCCTGCGAACCAATAAGCCCGGCCGCGATGCGGTTCAATTTTTGGATTTTGCCTCCAAGAAAATCATTCCCATATGGTCTCTGCCGAAAGGCGCAGGTTGGGGGCTCTCGATGTCCCGCGATGCCAAGTCTATTTTTTATGTGCAGAGTGAATTCTCCGAAGCCAACGTAATGCTGGTGAAAAATTTTCGCTAAGTTCTCGTATGTATTGAGGTGATTCGCGCTTCCGACTTGCGCACAATCCGGAAATCAAAAATAATTGCGTCCGCCGATGGAGGCGACGGACTGTCGCCGAGTTCCAGGGCAGGAGATCACGGGGGATGCAAATCCGGAGAGACTGTCTGCGCTATTCGATCGCCATTCTGATTCTCACACTTAGTCCCGCAGTTGGTTCTGCACCACTGTTCGCGCAAGCCGTTCCCGCGGCGGTTTCGGTTGACATCATCACCCAGCGCGATGTGCCGATGAAGACGCGCGACGGAGTCACCCTGCATGCGGACATCTATCGTCCCAACTCGCCGGACAAGTTTCCGGTCATTCTCATGCGTACGCCCTACGATAAGAGTGTCGGCTGGGCGGTTGCGCCGGCTCTCAAGATCGTCTCGCGAGGATATGTGTTCATCATTCAGGACGTTCGCGGGCGCTACACATCGGAAGGCGAATGGTATCCGTTTCGCCATGAGCAGGCGGACGGCTACGACACCGTGGAATGGGCAGCGTCGCTGCCGTATTGCAATGGCAAGGTGGGGATGATCGGAGCGTCTTACGTTGGAGCGACCCAGATGCTGGCCGCCATCAGCACGCCTCCGCATCTGGCGGGAATCGCGCCCGACGTGACGGCGAGCAATTACCACGACAATTGGACCTACCAGGGCGGCGCTTTCGAGCAATGGTTTGACCAGAACTGGACCACGCAACTCGCGCGCGATACCCTCGACCGGTTTATCGACCGGAACACAGACGCTCGCGTCGGCGCGCCCACCCTGCCGCTGGCCGACTACCCGGTTTTCAATTTCGGCCAGTTGCCGGCCGACGCGCAGCTCACCGCGACCATCGCGCCTTATTACGAGGACTGGCTGGCTCATCCCGATTACGACGAGTACTGGAAGCAGTGGTCGATTGAGGAAAACTTTTCGAAGATTGCCGTGCCCATGCTGCAGGTGGGCGGCTGGTATGACATTTTCAGCAACGGAACGTTGCACAACTACATGGGCGTGAAAGCGCATGGCGCGACCGAAGCCGCGCGCACGCTGCAGCATCTGTTAATGCAGATCGGCGGGCATGCCGGTTTTGGACGCCGGATTGGCGACGTGGATTTCGGGCCGCATGCGCTGGAGAATCCCTACACCGACGTGATTCTCGACTGGTACGACTACCTGTTCAAAGGCGCCCGCAACCGCTTCGCGACCGAGAAGCCGGTGAACTTGTTCGTCATGGGCGCAAATGAATATCGCCAGGAAGACGATTGGCCGCCGCCAGAAGCCCGTTACACGAAATACTTCCTGCATTCGACAGGGAAAGCGAACTCGCTTCGCGGCGATGGTTCGCTTTCAACCACTGCGCCGAAAACCGAAGCCGCGGACTCCTATGTGTATGATCCCGGCAATCCCGCTCCTACCATGGGCGGCCCCCTGTGCTGCGCCCAGGAACTGATGGAGCCTGGGCCGCGCGATCAGCGCTCAGTAGAAAACCGCGACGACGTGCTGGTTTATTCCACGGGGCCGCTGGCGGAAGACCTCGAAGTCACCGGGCCCGTGACGATGACGCTGTTTGTGAAATCTTCAGCTGTCGATACGGATTTCACCGGAAAGCTGGTCGATGTTGCGCCGGACGGTTTTGCTATGGATGTGGCGGAAGGCATTCTCCGCATGCGCTACCGCGATTCACGAGAGCACGCGACGCTGATGAGTCCGGGGCAGACGTATCAGATTTCCGTCGACCTGTGGTCAACCAGCAATGTGTTCCTTCGCGGGCATACGCTGCGGTTGGAAGTTTCGAGCAGCAACTTTCCGCGCTTCGATCGCAATCTGAACACCGGCGAAGAGATCAAAATGGCGCGCCACTTCGTGTCCGCCAAGAACACGATCCTGCATGACGCACAGCATCCGTCGGCAGTGGTGCTGCCAGTAATTCCGCGCGCCTCGAAGTAAGCTGTGCTTTGCGATCTTGGCGGATGTTCTTCGCGGTCTTTGCGGTTCAGAGCTTTTCAAAGCCTTGAACCGCAAAGATCGCAAAGGCTTCGCCAAGAACGCGGAATTTCATTATCGAATTGACGGGGGATCGTTCCTGTAAAGGCCTATCGAAAGCGGCGGATAAAAAGCGAATGCCGCTCGGCGCGATAGAAGCCAATTACGTAGATGACGGGTTTCGCGTTGGAGCCGTAGATCATCTGGCGGATTCGCATCACGGGCGCGCCCTGGGGGACGTGTAGAGCCTGCGCCACGCGGCCTTCGGCGGCGGTGGCGTCCACTTCCTCATCTGCGTAGGTCAAATGGATGTCATAATCGTGCTCCAGGGTTGCGAACAATGATTCCCGGCCGAGTGGTTCGCGCTCTAACCCGGGAAATTTTTCTGCCGGCAAATAGCAGGTCTCAAGCGCGAAGGGCTCGTCCGAAGCATGCCGCACGCGTTCAATTTTGATGGTCTTGCTGCCGGCCGGAAGTCCCAATCGCGCGGCAATTTCTTCTTCCTGCTCGACTACTTTGGCGGTGATCAGCTTGGAAACGGCCGCAAGTCCCCGGCTGGCCATCTGCTCCGTGTAACTCATGAGTTTGTTGAAGTGAATGCGCGGCGGAGCCACGAAGGTCCCGGCGCCGCGGCGCCGTTCCACGATGCCCTCGTGTTCCAGGCTGCCCAGGGCGTGCCGCGCGGTCATCAGGCTTACGCCATGGAGTTTGGCGAGCTCGCGTTCGGAGGCCACGGTATCCCCAGGCTTCAACTCGCCGGCTTCAATCTGCGCCCGGATCATTCTCTGAATGCGCTGATACGCCGGCGTGCCGGTATGGCCGTTAGCTCCCATCCGTCCTGTCCTCAGCGGACTCCCTTCGTATTCACCAAAGAGATTCAGCAAGATACGGCTGGTGATACCGGGGAGTTGAGCGCCAACTGTGCTATATAGCTCATCTGCAAGAAAAAGTAAAGGCAGGAAGTGCCCGGACCGGGACATTGTTCTATAGCAGTCAGATTGCCTCGGAAGATCGTTCGACAGTGAACAAACAGCTGCTCTAGGCGAGTTCTCAGAGAAAAACGCAGGTAAAGGCAAAGTGCTCTGGAGTCAAAGCCAGAGTGACGGGCCAGCAGCCCCGGGTAAACGTTTTCAGGGTTTTATAGAGCGGTCGGAGCGACTGCCCAAAAAAAATTTACATTGCAATAAATTTTTTGCTTGACCAATGTCATTCACCTGCTATATAGCATTGGGCACTGTGGATTGAACGGTTCGAAACCAGTTCTCCCGGAGGTTCTGAGATGGGCACAAGTAGCAGGCTGATCTGTCTGGTATCTCTTCTCGCGTTTTTTGCGGTGCTGTTGAGCGTGAATCACGCGGCATACGCCCAAGAGGTGACGGCCACGGTCGTGGGCACGGTCACCGACCCAAGCGGCGCGCCAATTAAGGGCGCAACCGTCACCGCAACGGACACCCAGCGCGGCACCGAGTATACGGCACAAACGAACGACGCTGGCGCCTACAACATCACCCGGCTCCCTGTCAGCACCTATACGGTCAAGGTGTCCGCTACCGGATTTGACACGGCTGTGAAGCCGGCCTTCACCCTGGTGCTGAACCAGACCGCTCGCGTAGACATGCAGATGAAAGTCGGGCAAGTGAGCGAAACCGTGGAAGTGACGGGCGCCCCTCCGGTGCTGCAAACCGAGACCACGCAGGTCAGCACCATCATCGATTCCAAGACCAATGATGAATTGCCTCTGGCTACGCGAAATTACGTCGAACTGACCTTACTGGCACCTGGTTCCGTTTCGCCCGATCCCGCAAACTTCAACAATGGCGACAACACCGCCAGCGGCGCTCGACCCTATATCAATGGCAACCGCGAGCAGGCCAACAACTTCATTCTGGATGGAATGGACAACAACCAGGTATCTGACAACCTGCTCGGCTACACCCCCGCTCCTGACGCTATTCAGGAATTCAACCTCATTACCAGCAACGCCTCTGCTGAGTTCGGCAATTTCCAGGGCGGAATCGTCAGCACATCGATCAAATCAGGAACCAACAGCTTCCACGGCGACTTGTGGGAGTATTTCCGCAATGACAAGCTGAACTCTAATCAGTGGGAGAACGGCTTTAAGGGGATTAACGAGGACGGCAAGCCGCTGCCGAAGCCAACGCTCCGGTGGAATATGTTCGGGGGAACGATTGGCGGCCCTATCGTCAAAGACAAACTCTTCTTCTTCTTCGATTACCAGGGCCAACGCTTCGACCACCCCTCCACTACGCAAACCATGACGGTATTTACCGCCGCAGAGCGGACGGGAGACTTCGGCGATCTATGTACCTCAGGCTTTACTGGTGGGCTTTGCAACAATCCTGCGCAGCAGTTGTATGATCCCTTTCCGGGCAAGAATCACGCCGCGTATGCCAACAACATCATCACCGAGGCGATCGATCCGGTTGCCGCCAACCTTTTCAATTCTTCCCTTTATCCACAAGCCACCGGCACTAACCCATATGTCCCGAATGCTAGTTACACGCAGACCGCGCTTTTCGACAATAACCAGTACGATGTAAAGGTCGATTACAATGCGACCACCAAAGACCACCTGTCGGCACGCTACTCACATTCCAAACAACATAACCCGACGATCAATTCGTTGGCGATCATCGGCACTGGTTTTTCGGACGCGCCTATTGACAACATCGTCGGCGACTGGAGCCACAGTTTCAGTTCCAGTCTTTTGAATGACCTTCGATTTGGCGTCAACCATGTCAAGCTGAATAACGGAACCGATTTTGCCAGCTCCGTAGGGAATCTCGGAACCCAACTTGGGATCGGTAACGGCAACCCGGCTGGTCTCCCAGGACTCCTTTCCATCGGGTTCAACACAAACCTGAGCAGCGTTGGAAATATCGGTGTTCAACAGAAGTTTAATGACGCAGTTATCCAAGCGTCTGACGCGCTGATCATCTCCCGCAGCCGCCACGTGTTCCACACTGGTTTTCAGTTCTGGCGGAATCGGATCAACACGTTCTATACGGGCAACAATGGTTCGCTGGGAAGCATTAACTTTACCGGCATCTTCACTACGAACGCACCGCCGAATGGTACTGGAGGTTACGGAGGAGCCGACTTCTACCTCGGTCTGCCCGCGAACTATGGTCGGGGGATCAGCGGCGGAGAATGGGGCCAGCGGCAGAGCGTTTTTGGCGCGTATCTGCAGGACGATTATCGCGTCACGAACCACCTGACCCTGAATTTGGGTCTGCGCTATGAAGCGCACACACCATGGATCGAAGAACATGATCGTCAGGTTAACTTTGATCTGTTCAGCGGCCAACTGATCGCACCGAACTGCTCCAGAGTTACGCCATTGCTGGGTACGGCCCCGGTGACATGCAAACAGGGCAGCCGGGGGCTATACGACGGCACTTACGGCGGAAAGGACTTCCAGCCGCGTGTTGGATTTGCCTGGACGCCGGCATCGCTCGACGGCAAGACCGTAGTGCGAGGCGCGTTCACGATCTCTTCTTACATGGAAGGGACTGGGACGAACCTGAGACTACCTATCAATGCTCCGTTTACTCCCGCGGAAACGTTTGTGAACTACAATACGTTGGCATTCCCGACCACAACTACCGATCAGGGGCTAGTTCCTGTGGGCTCCGCGAGCGATCCATTCGCGGGCTCTCTGGTCAGAGTTTGGGATCCGCACGTTCAACCCGCTCTCACCCAACAATGGAACATAACGATCCAGCAGCAGCTCTTTAACCAGGGGACGTTTCAGATTGGCTACGTCGGCCAGCACGGAACGCATCTGATGGTTCCCATGCCGTATCTACAAGAGCGATTTCTGGGCGCGGACTGTTCGGTAAGTCCATGTGCACCGATAACGGCGCCCAGTGTCTTCCTCTCAGGAAATCCAACCTTTCAGTCTGACATCTCTCAAATCTCCGGGACTGCCTCCGTAGGCGAAATGAAATATAACGCGCTCCAGGCAGTCTTCCAAAAGCGCTACAGCCAAGGTCTGGAATACCAGGTCGCTTACACCTACTCCAAATGCATGACCGACAACAGCGGCTACTACGGCACGTGGGGGAGTTCACAGGGTGTACCGGCCAATCCTTATTACCAGAACCTCTATAATCCGCACGCTGACTATGCACCCTGCTATTTCGATTCGAAGCACATCCTGAGCGCGTATGCCGTTTACGAACTGCCGTTTGGTCACGGCAAGCGTTTAGGGCATGACATGAATCCTGTAGCCAACGCCATATTGGGCGGTTGGTCGGTTGCTCCAATTGTGCAGCTCCATACCGGATTCCCGTTGGCTCTGTACAATTTCACCAACGATCCCTCTGGCACCGGATCGCGAGGAGCTCGTCCTGATTGCGGACCTGGTTCGGGCCGTGTATTCGGCCGCAGACCCGCGATTTCGGGCGGCCAATTCATCGGTTACCAGTGGTTCGATCCATCCCCCTACTCATTACCAACCGTTCAGGAAGGTTTCGGCAACTGCCCGGCGCAGGGACCCGTTCGAGGGCCGGGTTACTTCGATACCGACCTGGGTCTGCAGAAGAACTTTCCTATCAAAGAGAGTGTCCGGTTGCAATTCCGGGCTGATTTTATCAACGCCTTTAACCGCACGAACCTGAATACGGACTGCTGTTTCACGGCCGTGGGATCTGGGATGGGCATCATCTCCAGCTCCCAGCCCGCCCGCAACATTCAGTTCGCACTCAAACTCTACTATTGACCGCTTTTGCGGCTATGATTAGGGCAGGCGTTCGCGCCTGCCTTCTTCTTTTTATGGTCAAATCTCTCGGGCTTTCGTGGTTTGTACTGGGGATGTGTTTTGCTCAACCAGGCTTTGCCCAGGCCTCTAAATCTCCCCTACCCTCCGGCAACCATGCGCTTGAGCTTGCCAAATCGGGCCGCTGTGGCGAAGCCATTCCTCTCCTCAAGAAAGCTATCTCAACGAGCACTGATAAAGGTTTCCGTCACGATGCCGGACTTGCGGGCGTGCGCTGCGCTATGGTGAAGAATCAGTTTGACGCCGCAGACGATTTCCTGCGACAGCTGACGCGGCAATTCCCCGACGATCCCGAAGTGCTCTACACAGCAGTTCACACCTACTCCGACTTGGCTACACGGGCCTCGCAGCAACTCGCTATGCGCGCTCCGAAGTCGGCGCAGGCGCACGAATTGAGAGCCGAGTCGCTCGAAATGCAGGGGAAGTGGGATCAGGCGTCAAAGGAATATCAGCAGATCCTGCAAATGGACCCGCATCTGCCGGGTATTCATTTCAAGATGGGCCGGCTGCTTCTTTCGGAACCCAATCCTCCCGCCGACGCGGCCCACCAGGCGAAGAAGGAATTCGAGCAGGAACTGCAGATCGATCCCAGTAATGCCGGGGCCGAATACGTCCTCGGGGAATTGGCGGGCCAGGCGCAGCAGTGGGATGACGCGATTCAGCACTTCAGCCGCGCCGCCAAGCTGGACGCAGGCTTCGGGGAGGCCTTCCTCGGATGGGGCTCGGCGCTGATTTCGGTGAAGAAATTTCCGGAAGCGGTGGCGCCGCTCGAGTCAGCGGTGAAGCTTGAGCCCGAAAATCCGGCGGCGCACTACAACCTGGCGATCGCCTATACTCGCACCGGCCGCAAGCAGGAGGGAGAACGCGAGTTCGCGGTGCATCGCCAAATGATTCAGAGCAAGCAGCCGCTGGACACTCCGCCGCCGCAGGCCCAGAGCGCTCCGCAACCATGATGTGCTTACCCGGTGAAACGAGAGACTTTGCGTAGAGGCGGCCATTTTTCCCGTCGGGACTTTTTGTCTTCTCTGGCCAGTGGCCTCTCGCTGGCGTGTCTTCCGCGAGTGGCCCTCGGTTGGGCGAGTTCAAACGATCTTTTCGAAATCATTCCCCCCCAGGTCAGCGGCATCACCTGGAAGCACACCAGCGGAAAGTCTCCCGAGCACTATCTTCCCGAGACTACCGGGGCCGGTTGCGCCTTCTTCGATTACGACAATGACGGATGGATGGACATCTATTTCGTGAACAGCGGGAAGTGCGACTTCTTTGATCCCAATCCGCCGCTGCGCAACGCGCTCTATCACAACAATCGGGATGGCACATTTACCGATGTGACGCTGAAAGCCGGGGTTGCGGGGGGCGGTTACGGCCAAGGCGTTGCCGTGGGCGACTACAACGGCGACGGCTTCCCCGATCTCTACGTCACGCAGTATGGCCGCAGCATTCTGTATCACAACAACGGTGATGGCACGTTTACCGACGTGACGGAAAAGGCGGGAGTCGCGGCGCCGGGCTGGTCGTCGAGCGCGGTCTGGTTCGACTACGACAACGATGGCAAGCTTGATCTGTTTGTGTGCCAGTTTGTCGAGTTTTCCAAAGCAAAGAATAAAGACTGTCGCACCGGAGAGGATGCGAAACGCGGCTACTGCATTCCGCACGTGTACCGTCCCATGGCGAGCTGGCTGTTTCACAACAACGGCGATGGCACGTTTACGGATGTCAGCAAGTCTTCCGGAATTGCGGCTCACCTGGGCAAGGCCTGGGGCGTCGTCGCCACCGACATTAATAATGATGGGCTGATGGACTTATTCGTCGCCAACGATACCGTTGCCAACTTCCTGTTCGCGAATCGCGGACACGGAAAGTTCGACGAAATTGGCGAAGTCGCCGGAGTCGCTTACAGCACAGAGGGACGTCCGAGATCGGGAATGGGCGTGGATTCAGGCGACTTTGACCAGGACGGATGGATGGACCTGTTTGTCGCCAACATCGATCGCGAAATGTACTCCCTCTATCGGAACAACCATGATGAAAGCTTCGATGACCAGGCGGGTTCGACGGGCATTGCCTCGGCCACCCGGCTGATGAGCGGCTGGGGATTGAAGTTCCTCGATTTCGACAATGACGGCAACCTCGATTTGTTTCTCGCCAATGGCAACCCTGACGATCTGATTGAGCAGCTTCAGCCCCAGGTGAAGTATGAAGAGCCGCCGCTTTTGTTTCGAGGCAACGGCAAGGTTTTTGAGAATATCAGCGGGCAGGCGGGGCCGATTTTTTCGCAGCCGCTTTCGGCCCGCGGGATGGCGATTGGCGACTTCAATAACGACGGCAGCACCGACGTGCTGATTTCGGTCAACAATGGCGCGCCAATCCTGCTGCGCAATAACGCCGCGCGGGGGAATCATTGGCTAGGGGTTAAGCTGGCCGGCACGAAATCCAATCCCGATGCCGTGGGCGCACGGATCACCTACCAGGCGCAAGACCTGAAGCGCAGCCGCATGAAAGTTGGCGGAGGCAGCTTTCTCTCCGACCATGATCCGCGCGTGGTATTGGGCATTGGCAAACGCACGAAGATCGACTGGCTCGAAATCAAATGGCCGCAGCCGGGTGGCGCGACGGAACGGTTTACCGGCTTGCCGCTGGACCGCTACATCACGATTGTTGAAGGCCAAGGTAAATGGAAGTGAGCAGGCGCAAAGTGGTCACCGGCTTGCTTTGTGCTCTCGCCATATTGTTGATTTTTGCAACGGGTTCGCTGATTTGCAAAGCCGTTGCGCAGGCGCCATCCGCGTCCGACTCCATCCACTTCACGAATGTAACCGAAGCTGCGGGAATCAAATTCGTTCACTTTAAGGGCAATAACGGCATTTCGATCAACCGCGAAGAGTTTGGTCCCGGGGTGTGCGTCGCCGACTTCGACGGCGACGGCTGGCCGGACATTTACTTCGTGAACGGGCGTGATCTTTACAATCGCGGCATTTCGGTCCGCAACGCTCTTTACCGCAATAACCGCGACGGCACTTTTACCGATGTAACCGATCATGCCGGCGTCCCGGGAACCGGCTACGGCCTGGGTTGTGTCTGGGGCGACTATGACAACGATGGCTTCCCCGATCTCTTTGTGACCCAGTACGGCCGCAACGTGCTCTACCACAACAACGGTGATGGCACGTTTACGGATGTGACCGACAAAGCCGGAGTGGGGGGATTGGAGTCGGGCGCGTTCCACAGCGGCGCGACGTTTTTCGACTATGACCGGGACGGTTACCTCGACCTGTACGTTGGCAGTTATGTCGCGCTCGATCCCGAGGGGCCTCGCTACTGCAACATCGGCACCGTGAAGAGCAGTTGCCCTCCCAGCGCCTACAAAGGAAGCGCGAACGCGCTCTACCACAACAATGGTGACGGGACATTCACCAACGTGACCCGCGCCATGAATATGTATCAGCCGAATGGAAAGAATCTTTCCGTGGGCGCTGCCGACTATGACGGCGATGGCTGGCCGGACTTATTCGTCGCCAATGACGGGGTGGAAGCGTATCTCTACCACAACCAGCAGGGCAAGAGGTTTGAGGAGATCGGGGTGCCCAGCGGGATGGCCTACTCGGCCGGCGGGCGCCTGATGGCGGCCATGTGCATTTCGCTTGGCGATTATGACAACGACGGCTGGCAGGACCTGTACATCTCGGATTTCCAAGGCTCGTCTGACCACGTTTGGCACAACGACGGCAAGGGCAACTTCGATGAAGTCAGCGAAGCTCTCGGCGTCACCGCACCGACGCAGCATGTGCTCAGCTTTGGCGGCGGCTTCTTCGATTACGACAATGACGGCTGGCTGGACCTTTTCATCGCCAATGGGCATGTTTATCCCGAGATCGAACAGGCTTCCCCGGGGACCCGCTACAAGCAGGTGAACTCGCTGTTTCACAACGAGGCAGGGCAAAGGTTCCGGGAAGCAGGAGCGGAGACGGGGGTTGCCACGCAAACGCCGCATGCCGCGCGGGGCGTTGCGTTTGCGGATTTTGACAATGATGGGTTTGTCGATGTTCTGGTCGCAAATAACGGCGATCCGCCGCTGCTGCTTCGCAACAGCGGAAATGGCAATCACTTTATCAATTTCAAATTGGCGGGAACGAAGAGCAACCGCGATGCGATGGGGGCGCGCATTCGAATGGTCAGCGGCGGGACCTCTCAAATACGGGAGATCAGCGGAGGAGGCAGTTACCTTTCCCAAAGCGACCTGCGCGTAAACTTTGGTTTGGGGAAAGCGACATCGGCGCAAACTGTCGAGATCCGTTGGCCAAGCGGACAGACGCAGGTGTTCCACGACGTTCACGGTGACCAGTTTTACACGGTGCGTGAATCCGAAAATAAGCTTTCGGTTGTGGACTACCACTCTTCCGCTCGTTCCAACCGTCAACGCGGAGGGCGGGAGTGAGCCTCATTTCGCGGCCGGGGGTTCGGCGCTCTGCAAGCGAATCAAATCAGCCTGCACTTTCTTCCAATCGCGGCCGCGAATGGCATTGCCCGACGGCTTACCGCGATCGAAGAAGGCGAGAACGCTTGCCTTGGCGCCGGGCGTGATATGGCGAAAATGATCTTTGGTCAACTTGAATAAAAGCTGGGCATAAGTCCGGTCGCAGAGGCCGTATTCGCCAGCCTGGGTAAGCTTGCCGGTGTCGAAGTTGCGGTTCGGGAGCTGAAGCTGGCCGCTCTTCAGCTGATGCAGCATGCTTCGATAATTGTCGATGGCCTGGTCCATGCTGCGAAAGTAGTAGTCTTCCGCCTGCGCGCTGGGGTTGCGGTACCCCAGAACTTTTGCCGGGCCAAAAGGGAGCAGCTTGATGAGGAATCCGAGTATGCGCGCGAAGATTCCCGGGCGGCGATACTTGTTTCCAAATTGCTTTTCGTAGTCGGCGCGAGACAAATGGAATATGAACTCCTGCTTTGCCTTATCGTTGGGTTCATGGCTGACGCGCGGCCGATTGGTGGCCAGCGCAACCTCGGTCATTTCCGGGATCACTTTGGCTACGCTGAAACGAAATGTTTCCAGCGTCAGGTCGTCATAGTGCAGGAGGTCGTCCATGGAGATGCCGTAGGTGTCGGCAAAAGCGCGCTCCATCAGGTCCTCGCTCACGTCAAAGCCGATGAAGTCGTGATACTGCAGCCCGGTGAAACGATGTTTCGCGACTTCCAGAACGTCGAAGCTGAATTCGGTGCGCAGGTGGGCTTCGTGATTGTCTTCGTAAGTAATGTAGTTTCCGTACTTGCGTTTTAGTCTGGGGTAAAGCGCAGGCTCGGCAGCGTTGACCGACTGGTGTCCCCAACTGTCGGCGGCATAGTGGCTGAGCGCTCCCAGCGCGAAAGCATACTCGTCGAGGGTGCGAGCATCGCGGAGGAGGAAAAGGATGAAATCGCCGCTGCGAACATAGTGCAACAGGTCGGTGAAGAACTTATTGCCCAGAGGATAGTAGCCGACATCCTGGATGACGGAGCCGCCATAGGCGAAAGAGTGCGCTTTTTTCAGTTCTCCGGGGGTGGCATCGGGAAAACGCGCGGTCAGGAGCGGCAGAATCTCTGTTGTCCAGGTGACGTCGACCATTTCCTCGTGCGAAAGGACCGAGACTGCCATGGCGGGTGCGCAGACCAGGACCAAGGCAGCTACGAGCAGTGCGAGCGGCCGCAACATTGTGCAACTCAGATGCCAGAATCGGCTGGTGCGGACGCCAGCGCGGGAGGGTTGCGTTTTAATCTGAGCAGGAAGGCTTTACGCAATGCGAGCACCTGAATTTGAGGCTTGGTTCCTGTTATGATTCCGCAACTCGGTGCATCGGTGATTTCAGTTCGCGGTATTCAGGGAGCAATCGGATGATCAGGATTTCCCGTGGATGGTTGTGGTTGGGGTGGGGCCTCTGTGCGATGGCCCTCTGGGCATTTTCATCACCAGCACCCAGGCATTACCAGCCCACGCTGGAATCCCTGAACCGACACCCGCTTCCGCACTGGTATGCGGACGCGAAATTGGGGATCTTTATTCATTGGGGGCTGTATTCGGTTCCCGGTTGGGCGCCGCTGGTGCACCCGACGCACGACTTCACCTCGCCGGATTACATTCGCAACAATCCCTACGCAGAGTGGTATCTGAATACCATGCGACTGGATGGCTCGCCCACGCAGGCCTATCACCGCGAGCACTACGGCGCGAACTACGATTACTACAATTTTGCTGCAAGGTTTGATCAAGATATTCAGAAATGGGATCCCGAGGGGTGGGCGAAAGTGTTTCGCGACGCCGGGGCGAAGTACGTTGTGCTCACCACCAAGCATCACGACGGATTCACACTATGGCCGAGCGCGGTCGAAAATTCCCATCTTCCCGCAGACCGCCGACACGCCTCTCGCGATATTGTGGGCGAACTGACGAATGCCGTGCGACAGCAGGGCTTGCGCATGGGACTGTACTATTCCGGCGGCTATGACTGGACGTTTGTGCCGGGACCGATCGCGCAGGAAGCGGATTATCAGAAGGTGAAGCCGCAGAGCGAAGCCTACGGCAAGTATGTCGACTCGCAATACCGGGAACTCATCCGCCGTTACCGCCCCGCCCTTTTGTGGAATGACATTGATTACCCCAAGTCCGGCCACCCCCTGGAGATTATGGCCGAGTATTACAACACGGTTCCTGACGGCGTGATTGATGACCGCTTCGGCGTGAAGCACTCGGATTTCAAATCGCCGGAGTATCAGACGCTCGAGAAAATCAGCCCAACCAAGTGGGAAGAATGCCGCGGCTTGGGACGTTCCTTCGGCTATAACCGCGCCGAAGGGGAAGCGGAAACCATCGCGCCGGATAAGCTCATTTATCTTCTCGTCGACATCGTCAGCAAGAATGGCAATCTTCTGCTGGATGTTGGTCCCGAGGCGGACGGGACCATTCCACCCGTGCAGATGAGCCGCCTGGAAGCGCTGGGGACATGGCTGAAGCAGAACGGGGAAGCCATCTACGCCACTCGCCCGTGGACTCGCGCCGAGGGGGAAACTGCAGAGGGCATCCCTGTGCGCTTTACGCGGAGGAGTTCTACGCTTTACGCGACGCTCATGGGCGCGCCAAAAACAAAGGATGTGGTTATCAAGAATCTGTCTCCGAAGCCGGGTTCCCAGGTTTTTATGCTGGGAGTGAGCCAACCGCTTTCGTGGGTGCAGCGTGGCGCGGATGTCGGCATCACACTGCCTTCCAGCCTTCCCGGGCGCTATGCGTATGTACTGAAGATCGAACAGTAATCAACGAGGACCATCCGCGATGCAGGTTACCAATGACAAGCCTGTAGGGATCGAGCGCAATGCCAAGGCAGCGCCGCTATTTCCAGGAGGGCATTTGGTGCCCTTCGTCCTGGTCACATTCCTGTTTTTCTTATGGGGAATTCCGAACAATTTGACCGATGTCCTGATCCGGCAGTTCATGAAGTCATTCGCGATCTCCCGCTTCCAGGCGGCGCTGGTGCAGTCGGCCCAGTTCACCGGATATTTCGTGATGGCCATGCCGGCAGCGTTTTTCATGCGCAAGTTTGGCTATAAGTACGGATTCGTGGCCGGGCTGTGGCTTTTTGGTTTGGGCACGTTTCTTTTTTGGCCAGCCGCCGTGGTGGCACAGTACGGCTTCTTCCTGGTCGCGCTCTTCATCATCGGGTGCGGGCTTTCCTTCCTGGAGACTGCCTCGAACCCTTTCATCGCGCAGTTAGGCGATCCCGCCAGTTCGGAAAGGCGGCTGAACTTTTCCCAGGCTTTCAATCCCATCGGTTCGATTACGGGAGTGCTGATCGGGACCGTATTCATATTCTCCGGCATCGAGCTGAATTCCGAGCAAATCAATGTTATGAAAGCCCAGCATCTCTATAACGCCTACATGCGCTCGGAAACTTTGCGGGTGGTAAAGCCCTATTTAGCCCTGGGTACGCTTGCGGTGCTTTGGGCGATCCTGATTCTGCGGACAAAGTTTCCTCCCATCCAAAGCGAGCATGAAGAAGGCGGCGACCACGGACATTTTTCTGAGCTATTCCGTTACCCGCACTTCTGGATGGCGGTCGTCGCTCAGTTCTTATATGTGGGCGCGCAAGTTGGAACCTGGAGCTACTTCATTCAATATGTGCAGGAGTTCACGCACGAGCCGGAAAAAACTGCGGGCTATCTGCTGACGGGCACCCTGGTGGCATTTGGCGTCGGGCGCTTCAGCACCGCTTACCTGATGCGCTTCATCGCGCCTTACAAGCTGCTCGGAGTTTATGCGGTCGTGAATGTCGCGCTGGTGGCGTTTGGCGTACTGCATCCGGGGTGGGCAGGCCTCTGGTCGATCTTGCTGACCAGTTTCTTCATGTCGCTGATGTTCCCGACGATTTTCGCTCTCGGACTGAAAGGCCTGGGGCCCAATACCAAGATTGGGGGCTCGCTGATCGTGATGGCGATTGTCGGCGGCGCGCTGGTTCCTCCGCTCATGGGCAAAATTGCCGACGCGCGGCACAGCATGGCTCCGGCTTATGTTGTGCCGTTGATCGCCTACGTCGTGATTGCAGCTTATGCGTTCGCCGGGGCAAGATTCCGCGGCACGGGCGGCGCGGTCGCAAACCCAGTAAGCAGTTGACGAAAGGACTTCATGCTCTCGCATCGTTCTCTTCCAGTCATTGATGTGATCGCTGCTTTGTTGCTGTCGTCCCTGCTGTATGCACAGAGTCCCACGGCTCCCACCGCCTCTGAAGATCCGGAAGTCATTGATCAGATCTGGCAGAAGGCCAGCAGCAAATACGACGCGCAACGCGCCGCGCTGCTGAAGGGTGTCGAGGCAGCCGATCATCAAGGCCCGTACCGCCCCGACTGGGAATCGCTGCAGAAATACGAAGCGCCGGCGTGGTATCGCGACGCCAAGTTCGGCATTTTCATTCACTGGGGCGTCTACTCGGTCCCGGCCTTCGGCAGCGAATGGTATCCGCGGCTTATGTATGAGAAGGGGACTCCGGAATACAAGCACCACATGGCTACTTACGGAGCGCAGGACAAGTTCGGCTACAAAGATTTCATACCCAAGTTCACCGCCGAGCACTTCGACCCGGCTGCCTGGGCGGATTTATTCAAGAAAGCCGGCGCAAAGTACGTCATTCCGGTTGCGGAACATCACGATGGGTTCGCCATGTACGACAGCGGGCTGAGCGACTGGACGGTGGCCAAGATGGGTCCGCATCGCGACACCACCGGAGAGCTGGCGAAAGCCGTGCGCGCGGCCGGATTGCATTTCGGCCTCTCGTCGCATCGGGTCGAACACAATTTCTTTCTGGGCGTGGGCCGGCAGATTCCCTCGGATGTGAACGATCCGCAATACGCGATGCTGTACGGCCCTGCCCATAACTGGCTAACCAACCCGGACAGCACCCCGCTGAGCAACGATTTCACCAATGTCTCCCAGGCCTGGGCGAATGATTGGCTGGCGCGGGCTGCGGAACTGGTCGAAAAATATCATCCCGACGTGGTCTATTTCGACTGGTGGATCGGGCAGCCGTCCATCCGGCCGAACCTGACGCGCTTTGCCGCCTTTTACTACAACAGCTCTTTAAAGTATAGCGATCACGTCGGCGTTATCAATTA
This sequence comes from Terriglobales bacterium, assembly GCA_036376415.1. Taxonomy (GTDB): domain Bacteria; phylum Acidobacteriota; class Terriglobia; order Terriglobales; family Acidobacteriaceae; genus Gp1-AA145. The sequence continues at coordinate 59,295 of DASVAJ010000066.1, read as the reverse complement.
CAAGGACTACGCCATGCAGAGTCACTCCGCTGTCCTCGACATTGAGCGTGGGCAACTGGGCGAGACTCGGTCCCTGCCGTGGCAGACCGACACATCCGTGAGCAACAAGTCCTGGGGCTATATAAACAATGACACCTTCAAGTCGCCCCAGTTCGTCATCGATCAACTGATTGATATCGTGAGCAAGAATGGCAATTTGCTACTCAACATCGGGCCGCGGTCGGACGGCACGATTCCAGACGAAGTACAGAAAGTGTTGCTGGACGTTGGCGCGTGGTTGAGTGTGAGTGGCGAGGCCATCTACGGCACGCGCCCGTGGCGAATTTACGGCGAGGGCCCGACGAAGGTCGCGGCCGGCTCATTCCACGACACCGACACGGCGAACTACACGGCTGAGGATTTCCGCTTCACAACCAAAGGGGACGCGCTGTATGCGATCGGCCTGGACTGGCCGGCTAACCGCGAAGCCGTCATTCACTCACTCGCTCCCACCGCCGGCGACGCACGCGTCGAAAGCGTCACGTTAGTGGGCGGTGATGCCAAACTGGAATTCCAGCAGCGTGCGGACGGTCTGCACGTGCAACTGCCAGCGCAAGCTCCAAGCAAATACGCGTATGCGCTGCGCGTGACTTTTGGCCGGGCTTCGCCATAGGCGCACATCAGCGAGCGACGTATCAGTTCGACTCAGCTTTCCCGCCGGTGTGTATACTTGCAACTTCAGATGCAAGGAATCCGCTCAAGTTTTTCAATCACTGGATGAAGGCTCTGGGAAAATTTGAGGCTCGGCGCGGCTTGTGGCTCGACGACGTGCCCGAGCCCGAACCCGGCATCAACGATGTCAAGGTCAGAGTTCTGCTCACCGGAATCTGCGGCACGGACGTGCACATCTACGACTGGGATTCCTGGGCCCAAGCCACCATTCCTGTACCGATGGTCGTCGGCCATGAATTTGTGGGTGAAGTAGTTTCGGTAGGTTCCAACGTAGCGGATTTTCATCCCGGAGAACTGGTCAGCGGGGAAGGGCATGTGACCTGTGGCCGCTGCCGCAACTGCCTCGCGGGCCGTCGCCACCTCTGCGCCCACAGCAAGGGAGTCGGCGTGAACCGTCCGGGAGCATTTGCCGAATACATTGTGCTGCCCATGTCGAACATCTGGCGGCACGATCCCAAGATCGATCTCGAAGTCGCTGCCATTTTCGATCCGTTCGGCAACGCGGTGCACACGGCACTCTCGTTCCCGGTTTTGGGTGAAGATGTCCTGATTACCGGGGCCGGCCCGATCGGCATGATGGCTGCCGCCGTGGTACGGCATGCGGGCGCGCGTTACGTGGTGATCACGGATGTGAATCCCTATCGGCTCGCGCTCGCGCAGAACATGGGGGTCACGATCGCGGTCGATACTCGAGTCACGCCCCTCAAAGAAGTGCAAGCGAAGCTGGGCATGCAGGAAGGCTTCGATGTCGGCCTGGAAATGTCCGGCTATCCTGCCGCCTTCCGCGACATGATTCAGAACATGAGTCACGGGGCAAAAATCGCTTTGCTGGGCATTCCGTCGCAGGAGATGTCCATCGACTGGCACCAGGTGATCTTCAGCATGCTCACCATCAAAGGCATCTACGGTCGCGAGATGTACGAGACCTGGTACAAGATGACGATGATGCTGGAGTGCGGACTCAACATACGCCCGGTGATTACCCATCGGTTTTCCTGTCTCGAGTACGAGAAAGGCTTTGAGGCGATGCATTCGGGAAACTGTGGGAAAGTGATCCTCGATTGGAGGCAGCTCCACTGATTCTTTCTGGACGAACGGCAAAGGCACGCCTGCTCCCCATTTTCAGAGACCCGTACGGGATTGTCCTTCTCCTCGCAAGTTTCCTGGTTCTGGCTTCGACACCATCCATCGCGTGGGGCCAGAGTTTTACTGACATCAAACCCTCGCCCCAGCAGGTGGAGTGGCAGGACCTTGAATTCGGCGTCATCATTCATTTCGGCACCAACACCTACCTGGATCGCGAATGGGGAGACGGCACTGCCAGCCCGCAGGTGTTCAACCCAACGCAGTTCGATCCGGAGCAATGGCTGCGCGCCGCGAAAGCTGCCGGCGCAAAGTACGTGGTGCTGGTGGCCAAGCACCACGACGGATTCTGCCTGTGGCCGACCGCCCAGACCGATTACAGCGTCAAGAGCAGCCCCTGGAAGAATGGCAATGGCGACGTGGTGCGAAGCGTCTCCGATGCCGCTCACAAGTTGGGACTCAAGTTCGGGGTTTATCTTTCGCCCTGGGACCGGCACGAGCCGCGATACAAGAACTCCGCCGATTATGACAATTACTACATCGCCGAGTTGAACGAATTGGCGGGAAACTATGGCGATCTGGTGGAGTTCTGGCTTGACGGCGCGGGCAGCGCCGGCCACGTTTACGATTTTCCCCGCTTCATCGAAAACCTGCGCATGACACAACCCAACACGCTCGTCTTCGCCGATGCTGCATTGTTCGAGTATGGCGACATCCGCTGGACGGGAAATGAAGATGGGACAATTGCTTACGAGAACTGGAATGTTCTCGATCGCCACGGCTATCTGCGCTGGCGTCCGGTCGAAGCCGACACGCCTTTGCACCAAGCGCACTGGTTCTGGCACCCGAATGATGAGTCCACGCTGAAGCCAGTGGATGAATTGGTGTCGATTTACGAGCACTCGATCGGGCGCGGCGGGCAGCTGATGTTGGGAATCGCTCCCGATAAAAGCGGCTTACTCTCCGATGCAGACGTGCGCCGGCTGCAAGAATTTGGGGACGCAATTCGGCAGAGATATGCCGTAAATCTTATCGCCAAAGAGCGCATTCCAAACGCCGCTACGGAGGCCGCCCTGGACAATGATCCGGACACCTTCTGGTCGGCGCCAAGCGGATCTCATCACGCGATCCTCGAAGCGGACCTGCGGCGGCCCATCACCTTCGATCACGCGCTGACCATGGAGTGGCTGAACGACGGCCAGCACGTCGAGCACTATCGCATTGAGGCCTGGGTGCAAGGCAAGTGGACCCGGGTTGTGGAAGGCCGCGCGATCGGGCATAAGAAGATTGACAGCTTCCCGTCCGTGACGGCCTCGCGCATCCGCCTCAATATTCTCTCCAGTTCGGCCGAGGCTCACATTCGCGAATTCCAGGTATTTCGGGTGGGACAGTAACTCATAACAATGATTGATGATCGCTATCATTGCTTTTGATTGGCGCTGGGGCAGGTGTAACGCGTAGTCTAGTAAGTCTCACAAGACCTGGACGGCTGGCCCGTTCGCCCGCGTCCATCCCTGCAAACAAGGAGATCAATGTCCAACGAACTACGGAATTTCCTCGCGTTGTCGTATGAAGAACTGGAAGAGATGAACCTGGGGGCGAAAGAACAGCGTAAGAAGCGGGTGGCTCCGGACAAAGTCCGTGAAGAGCGGCTGAAGTATTTGACCGACGAGAAGCGGATCAAGGCCGTGACCGTGCTGTTCAGCGATCTCGAAGGCCGTTTACACATGCTCGATTACGACAAAAAATTTCTGCTGAAGAGCTGGGACAACCTGACCTTCGACGGTTCCTCGATTCGCGGCTTTACGGCGCAGAAAGAAAGCGATCTGCGCCTGGGCATTGACTGGGCGTCATTCTACTGGGCGCCGGCGGATTTCTTCGGCCCCGGCAAAGTGATGGTCTTCGGCGACGTGATTGAGAAACAGGGCGGCATGTACGCGGCCGACATCCGCGGCGTGCTGAAAAATTATGCCGAAACGCTCTACGACGAGCAGGGCTACACGCTGAACGCGGCGAATGAAATTGAAGGATTCCTGTTCAAAGGCGTGGACGCCGAGCGCCGCTTTCACGAGACCGGCAAGTTCGAATACGTGAATACGGGCGGATATTACCATTCCTTGCCCGGCGACCCCTTGCGCACATTCATTGACACGACCGCTGAAATCCAGCGTGCGATGGGTTTTCAGAACGAGAAAGATCATCCGGAAGTCGCGCCCTCGCAGTTTGAAATTAATTATGGCTATGGCGAGGTGGTTGCCGCCGCGGACCAGATTCAGCTTTACAAGCTGATCTGCCGCGAAGTGGCGACCAAGTTAGGCCTCACGGCGTCGTTCCTGCCCAAGCCGGTGGTGGGGGTGAACGGCAGCGGCATGCATACGAATGTGTCGATCACGAAAGGCGGCAAGAACCTGTTCTGGGATCCCAAGGGCGAAGAGAAGTTGAGCAAACTGGGATGGCAGTTTGTCGACCGCATTCTCACCCACGGCAATGACATCTGCCTGCTGCTCAATGCCAGCGTAAACGCGTATCGGCGGCTGGATCCGCACTTTGAAGCGCCCAACCAGATCAAGGCTTCTCCGGTGGATCGCGGATCGATGGTGCGCATTCCCATTGGGAACGAGCGCAGCATGCGCGTGGAAGTTCGTTCGGTCGCTCCGGATGCGAACCCCTACCTGGTGATGTACTCCATTTTCAAGAGCGGCATTGACGGCGAAACGGCGAAGATCAAGAACCTCCGCCAGGCGGAGCGCTACCTGCCGGACAACATCTACACCGCGCTCGATGACTTCCGCAAATCGGAGTGGATCAGCAAAATCCTGGGCGAGGATGTGAGAGGCCGCTACGCCGATCTGAAGCAGGCCTCCGCCGACCGCTGCCCGCGCCTGCTTGGGACTTTCGTGAAAGCCCCCGAGGTGCAGTATCACCACGAGGTCTACAACCAGTATCTGTGGAACCAGTTCTAGCGCTTGAGCAGGTTCAACTTACACTGAGGATCACGGGAGCCGTGGTCCTTTTTTATTTCTGCCACGCGGTTCGCAACGATCCCTGCGGATCAAACCAGAATTGGTGGGTCTTCCATCCCAGCGCAAACATGGCGAGGTTCTGGTCATAGTAGCGGGGCGGAGTGCCGTAGAGGCCGTTCTTGAATTCTGATTGCACTCGCGCCACCTGCTCGTTCTGGAGATTGTTCTCGCCCAGCGCAGACAAGTAGGGCAGCAGCGCGGCGGAAAATCCCACTGGACCTTTCGGATCCAGCACCGTTCCATCCGATTTCACTCGGGCGGGCGGAACCGGATTGGCGTGCAGCGCGCGAGCCATCCCGGTCAGGGATTTCAAAATGTCAGCGCGGCCCGTAGTGGCAGGGTCAAGCATTCCTGCCCATAGGTAAACGCGGATTGCATCGTAGCTACATGCCGCCGCCGGCGTCACACCTTTACCGGGACGGAACTCGGACCAGTCCGACACAAATCCGCTTGGCGAAGAACCCGCGATCAACGCCGGAACCCGGGCCGCAATCCTTTGCCAGGGCCCATCGGGAATCTCGTGCCCCAAAAAAAGGAACAGCTGCAACGGAAGATAGCTGGCATTCAGGCGGTAAGCGTCGCCATCACGGAAACCTTTTGGCCCCGGTATCAGGGTCATGCCGAAGCCAGGGAGTTGCGCGGTTTCCTGGCTGGCGATCTGCTTCGCGAGCGCCGTGCCCAGTACTGTGTAGTGCGGTTCTTTCCACGCCCTGCCGGCTTCGAGCAGCGCATACGCCATCCAGAGATCGGCATCGGACGCGGAGTTGCTGTCGAGCACGCCCCACTTGCCACCCGGCCCTTTTCCCCACGACCAGGCAGGAAGGTGGACGGTCAGATCGCCGGATGCGAGGTTGGTTTCCGTCCAATGAAGCAGCCGGTCAAAACGGCTGCGGTCGTTGGCCACCAGGGCGAAGAACATTGCATACGCCTGCCCCTCGGAGGTGGTGCGGTCGCCCGCATCGTGGTCGATGACGCGGATCTGGTTGTCCAGGAATTTGCCGGAGTAATTTTTCCAGAGTGATGGCCAATCCTGCGCGTGACAAGTTGGCGCAAGCGATACAGCGGCGATTAGAGACAAAGCAAAACCCAGCTTCATGATTCCTTCCACGAACCTCTTTAAACAAAATGGCAGCGGAGTTGGTGCGATCTGCTGCTGCCCGGATTGGCGGGCGTGCATGCGTTGCTCTCAACGATGCATTCCCGGCCGAGGCGAGATGCACAAGATATGCAGATTCATCACGCGGCTGCAGCGTTGCAAAAGTCTCAAATGGCAAGCATCCACCATAGATGAACTTGTGATTAACCTCAAAGGGCAGATGCAGCGCGGGCAGCGCGATCGCGCCGAGTAGCATCAGAACTGAAACACAGGCCCTCGTCTGTTCGTGCGATTCCAGAAAGTGTATGACCCGACTGTTCAAACCAAATGAACACGCCTATAGATGCCGACGTGGAGGACACCCTCTGATCGGACACAAGGGATTCCTGCCCTTCCCCCCACCCGCGCATTTCGTTTCCGGCGAGGCAGTTCCATGAACGAGGCGTCCGTAGCACAGGAAAACTCAAGTCCGACGCGGCTTTTCTGGGCCTTGCTGGCCATGGCGGCGATGGTGGCCATGGTGGCGCTAGGAACGTTGCCGCTGACCTGGAAAAAGCAGGCCATGTTCGGTGGAGGATTCATTGTCGCAGCGATCCTTTTGCAATGGACCAGCCGCGCTCGCGTAGTCACGATGGCGCTGATGGCCATGTCCCTGTTCTGCACCTTTCGCTACGGCTACTGGCGCGTGACTCAGACGCGGGAGGGCTTAACCAGCGCGGGGCATTTTTATCAATGGGACACAATCTTCGTCGTGATGTTGTTGGCGGCGGAGTTCTACGCGTTCGCCACGCTTGCGCTGGGATATTTCCAAACGTTGCGGCCTCTGCGCCGCCCCCCGGTTCCCCTGATTGGCAACCCTGAACATTGGCCAACCGTGGATGTCTTCATCCCCACCTACAATGAACCACTCAGCGTGGTGCGTGCGACTATCCTGGGGGCATTGGGGCTCGACTACCCGGCAGAGAAGTTCAGAGTTTTTGTGCTCGATGATGGACGACGAAAAGAGTTCGCGGACTTTGCCGCGCAGGTTGGAGCGGAATACATCACGCGCACCAACAATGCCCACGCCAAGGCGGGGAACATCAACCATGCGCTCGGCCGCACCAGCGGCGAATGCGTGGCCATCTTCGATTCGGATCACATTCCAACCCGATCGTTTCTGAAAACCACGTTGGGCTGGTTTCAACGCGATCCGCAGTTGGCCATGGTGCAAACTCCGCACCACTTCTATTCGCCGGACCCGTTTGAGCGCAACCTGGGCCAGTTCCGCAAAATTCCGAACGAAGGCGAGTTGTTTCACCGCCTGGTGCAGGACGGAAATGATCTGTGGGACGCGAGTTTTTTCTGCGGGTCGTGCGCTGTGCTGCGGCGCAGGGCTTTGCAGGAGATTCGCGGCATTGCCGTCGAGACCGTCACCGAAGACGCGCACACGGCATTACGCATGCAGCGCCGCGGCTGGAACACGGCTTACATCAACGTGCCGCAGGCGGCAGGCCTGGCAACGGAGAGCCTGGCGGCGCATATTGGCCAGCGCATTCGCTGGGCCCGCGGCATGGTGCAGATCCTGCGAACAGAGAGTCCGCTCTTCGCCTCGGGACTGACCTTTTCACAGCGGCTCTGCTACTTCAACGCCACCACCCATTTTCTGTTCGCCATTCCGCGGTTGATTTTTCTTGTGACCCCTCTGGTCTACCTGCTGCTGGGGATGGTGAACATTTACGGCTACTCCCTCGCGGTTTTTGCCTATGCCCTGCCGCACATCGTGCTTTCGGACCTGACCAACTCGCGCGTCCAGGGTCGTCACCGATTTTCGTTCTGGAACGAAATTTACGAGGCGGTGCTGGCGCCGTACATTCTCTATCCCACGCTACTGGCGCTCATCAACCCACGCTTAGGCAAATTCAATGTAACCGCGAAAGGTGGCGTCGTCCGCCGTTCTTTTTTCGATCGCCGCATCGCGCTGCCGTTTTTGTTCTTACTGGGGCTCAACCTCGCGGGACTGGTCATGGCGGAGCAGCGCTGGGTCAGCGATCCTTTGCATCACGACACCATCATCATGAACGCGGCTTGGACCCTCTACAACATCATCATTCTGTCGGTGGCGACATCGGTGGCGTGGGAGCGCAAGCAAAGACGGCGGCAGGTGCGCGTCAATGTGCACGTTCCGCTCATGCTGGTTACTCCGGATGGCGAGCGGGTTGCCGGGGTTTCGTCCCAACTCTCGGTTCGCGGTGGGATGGCACGCCTGAGCCGCGCGCTGCAGTTGCCAAGAGGAGCGTCGGTGCAGGTAGCCCTTCAAAGCAACCCGCCGTGCGAGATCTCCGCAGTAGTTGCGCGGTCATCGAGGCGCCGGCTGAACCTGTTCTTCCCCGAGCTTTCGCTGGCGCAAGAGAAATATCTGGTTAGCCTGATTTACTGCCGCCCCGAAGCCTGGGTGGCGTGGGAGCGCCAGCGTCCCAGTGATCGTCCGTTGCGAAGCCTCGGACAGATTTTCTGGCTGGCGCTGCGCGGACTGGGCGTGGTGCTCACGGGGTTTTTCACCCGTCGTCACCCGGAGGACATCGAGTCCAACGAAACTGCGGGAAAAGAGCGAGCGCCGGCTGTGGCTGCCTGCATCCTCATGGCATTGGTGCTGGCGTTTGTGCCATCTCGCTTGCAGGCCAGCCCGCCCGGTCCAGGGACCATTGATGAAGCTGCATCGCGTATTGAAAGCCCACGTGAGCCGGCACCTGCACTCAATTTTCACGATCAGTATCAACTGGGTTCGATTGCCGGGACCAAGACCGTGTCCATGAGCGGCGCCGGTTCAGCCCAGAATTTTTTTCTGGACATGCCGCTGACCAAGATCATCAGCAGCGCGAGCCTCAATTTGCATTACCAGGCGCCGCTGGTTCGCTCCGGCGAAGCCTGGTTGGATGTGTGGCTCAATGGCACGCCCGTTGGTTCGCTGCCGCTGCTGCCCGGTACACAGCAAACCGATGTCGCGCTTCCCGCCGATCTGCTCACCACCAACAACACATTAACTTTGCTGCTGCAAGGCAAATGCGCGGCCTGCCAACGCGCGCGTCGCTCATGGGTGGCAATCGATCCGAAGAGCGAATTGGGGTTGAACGGAACGCGTTTGCCGCTGCCCAACGACCTCGCATTGTTGCCGGTGCCGTTTTTCGATCCGGCTTTCCAGCACGCCTGGAGCCTGCCGGTGGTCTTCTCCGGCCGTCCCGACTTTGAAGAATTGCGAGCGGCCTCGACGGTTACGTCCTGGTTCGGTATCTTTTCCGACTACCGCGGGGTGCGATTCCCGGTTTCCATCGGCGAGCTTCCTCACGGCAATGCAGTCGTTTTCCTGCTTCGCGATTCCGATGTTGCGCGCCAGTTGTCCCTGCCTTCGCGCCCGGGAGCGCTGCTTGCGATCCGCGACAACCCACTCGATCCCTATGGGAAGCTGCTGATCATTGCTGGCGACAATACGCACGATCTGTTCACTGCCGCGCAGGCACTGGTGACTCGCAACAATGCGCAAGCTCACGCCGATGCGGCGTACGCAAAGCCGGCCGCCCTTCGACCACGCCCGGAATACCAGGCTCCGCGCTGGCTCGATTCCAGCAAGCCGGCGGCCATTGGCACGTACACCACCAACGAACGGTTGCGGTTGAAAGGCGCGGGCTCGATCAACATCTATTTCCGCATTCCGCCCGACCTTTTTCTGGAAGCGCGAGATTCGGTGCCGCTGGTTTTGAAGTACTCATATGCAGGCGTGTCCCACAACCAACCGGCGTGGCTGCATATCCGCCTCAACAATCAGGACGTGGACAGCATTCGCCTGCAACCTGCGTCGTCGAACGTCGATGCACAGTCTATGGTGCGCCTGCCTACGGGGCGCTTTCAGCCATACACGAACGTGCTCACCATCGACGTGGACTTCGGCCCCAGCACGGGTGGCGCGGCCCTGCGGTACGCCGCCATTCACCGCGACTCGACCATTAACCTCAGTGGACTGCCGCATTCCGTGATTTTGCCGAGGCTGGAGCTCTTCGCCGATTCCGGCTATCCGTTCACCGCATGGCCTGACCTCAGCCGCACCGCAGCGGTATTGTCCGAAGCGCCGGATGCCCGCGAATACGAAACCCTTTTGGACACGATGGGCTTTTTCGGCGCTGAGACTGGGGCGACGGCGATGGGCATAACCATCACGGATGACAGCTATCTGGAAGTGGCGCGCGACAAGGATTTACTCCTTCTTGGCAACCCAAACTCGCAGCAACTGTTGACGCAATGGGCTGGGAACATGCCAGTCAACGCGGCCACCGATTCGATCACTGCCATGCCTTGGCAAATGCGGGTGATCCATCCTGAATGGCCGTTTCGCCTCCGCGACCGCAGCCGGCTGGATGCCCTGCTCGCATCCCATCCCCCCCTCAATGTCCTGGTGGAGGACTTCGTGTCGCCGTTTCGTCCGGATCGCTCGGTGGTAGCGATCGTGCCGCGCGGGGAAGGCAGCGCTGACGCCATCGCCGCCATGTTTACGCCCGCCCTGGAAAAGGGACCGATCTATGGCGGGGTAGCGGTCGCGGAGAATGGCCGCTTTCGTTCGTTTCTGGTTGGCGACTTTGCATACCACGCGGGCTATCTCGATCGATTCCAGCGAATTGAGGTTTTTCTGCTGGAACATTACTTCTTTATCCCGATCTCGATCGTGCTGTTTTCGTTGCTGGTCGCGGTATGGCTTAGGGGAACGACAGAGCGAGTGGCGGCGCGCCGCCTCGCCTACGAAAGAATTGGATTTTAGGTGGACACTATGAGTCGACTCATCCGGCTGATGGCAGCTTTTCTAAGTACATTGTTGGTCGCTTCGCTGCTCCTGGCGCAGACGCCAGGAGTTGAACTGCTCTTGAGCAAAGCGAGATCGCTGGAAGCCCGCGGCCGCATGGATCTTGCGGCCCAGAACTGGAAGCAGGTTCTGCTGGTGGATCCGAATCAAACGGAAGCCATCGCCGGACTGGCGCGCTTCGCCAAGCAGAGCGGAGATGTGAACCAGGAGCGCAATTACATCGAACACTTGCGCCAGATCAATCCGAAGGATCCCGAAATCGCAAAAATAGAAAACATGCACGTGCTTACGCCGGCGGAACGTGACCGGCTCGATGAGGCCGGGCGATTGGCCATGCAGCACAAGCCCGATGAGGCGATGAAGATCTACCTTTCGGTTTTCGGCGATCAACCGCCTTCAGGAAAATGGGCGGAGCCGTATTACGAGGCGGAAGCGGCGAGCACGGGCGGCCGCGAAAAGGCCATCGCGCAGTTGCGGCGGCTTTGCGCCAGCGATCCCAAGGATGAAATTTACCGTCTGTGGCTGGCCAGGGTTCTGGTGACGAATCCTGCGACCAGAATGGAAGGACTGCAGAAACTGGAATCCATCCAGGTTCCCGGCGCGGCGGAACAGGCGCGAGCCCAGTGGCACCAGGCGCTGCTTTGGGACAAAGAAGACCCGGCTGTGCTGCCGTACCTCAACGCCTATCTGCAGCGCTATCCCGACCCCGAGCTGCAGGGAATTCAGAAATCGCTGCAGGCCAAGCAGGAGCACTTAACGGAGGAGCAGAACAAAGCCAAGGGCTTTCAGGCGCTGCGGGGAAAAGACTTGAGCACTGCCGAAGCCAAGTTTGAAGATGTGTTGCGGCGCTCTCCCAACGATCCGAACGCGGTTGCTGGCCTGGCGTTTGTGCGGCTGAATCAGAAGCGGTTTGACGAAGCGGCAAGTCTTTTTGAGAAGGCGCGCACGCTTGCGCCCAATCGCGCCGACATTCGCGAGGGATACGACACCGCGAAATTTTGGTCGCTGATGCAGCAAGGTGCAAGCGCGCTGCAGCAGGGGCAAAGCGACTCCGCCATTGCCGCCTACCAGGCCGCGCTCGCTCTCCATCCAGGCGATGAACAGGCGATGCTCGGAATTGCCCAGGCCGATGTTCATGCCAAGCGGTACCCGGACGCGGAGGCGCAGTTCCAGCAAGTCCTGAATCAAGACTCCAATAACCCGGATGCCATTCTCGGAATCGCTTTCATTCGCGTAGATCAGAAAAGATTCGACGATGCGGTTGCACTTTTCGAACGAGCGCGGCGTCTGGTGCCCAACCGCCCTGAAGTCGAGCAGGCCTACAAAAACGCAAAGTACTGGAGTCTGATGCAGCAGGCGCAGGCTGCGCTGACTCAGAATCGCGCCGACACAGCTCTATCCGATTACCAGCAGGCGCTCACGATTCGTCCGGGAGACGTGGACGCTTTGCGCGGCCTGGCGGGCGCGGCCGAGCGAAGCGGCAAATCGGCAGAAGCGCAACAAGCGTATGCGACGCTGACCAGCACAAATTCGGCGAACCCGCAAAGCTGGCTGGCTCTGATAAGACTTCAGATCGCGGCAAAGAATTTCAAAGGCGTGATCGATACCGCTAACCGCATTCCGGCAGCTGTGAAGCCGCAACTGGAGACGCGCCCGGATTATTTGTCGGAACTGGCGCTTGCGTTTTATAGCGCGCAACAACCCAAAGACGGAAGCAGCACGCTGCAGCGGGCGATGAGTGCAGCCACCGCTTCCGAACCTGCCGATGCGCTGAATGCGCGTCTTGACCTGGCGCACGTGCTGATGCAGGCAGGGCAGAACGATCTCGCGGTCCAGATTTACCAGCAAGCCACGAAGCTGCATCCCGAAAACGTGCTTGCCTGGGAGGCGCTGGTTGGCGAATACGCGCGCCAGCAGAAGTTCGAGCAGGCGAAGGCCCTGGTGCGCTCGATGCCGCAGAGCACATACGGCGATGCCAGCAAGAGTCCGGGTTTTCTGAATTCGGTTGCGGCCGTCTACGCCTCGGATGGAGAGTGCGGCGAAGCCGAAGATTTTCTCAACCGCTCGCTCAGCCTGGACCGAGCCGCTGGCCGGCCGCCGGCAGTGGACACCCAGTTGCAATTGGCAGACCTGTGGCTGCAAGAACGCGATTACGGGAAGGCCCGCCAGGGTTATGAGAGGGTGATTGCAAAGGACCCCAACTCGCTGGACGCATGGCATGGGTACCTCATCGCTCTTCACCAGAGCCACGGCGACGTGCTCACCGCATGGCAACGCATTCCGGCGTCCATCGGCGCGCAACTCGAGAAGCAACCCGATTTCCTCGTGCTGCTGGCGAGCGCCCAAACCGCCGCGGGGCATAACAGCCAGAGCGTACAGTTACTGCAGCAAGCCCGAAGAATCTACGAATCGCGCGGACAATTGCCGCCGGCTGATCTGGATGTGCAACTTGCCTGGGCGATGTTCAACGATCAGCAAAGCGACCCGACTATTTTTCTGCAAAAGGTGCGGGCGCGAAGCGATTTGAGCCCGGAGCAACGCGCGGCCATCGCCGACGTTTGGACGGACTGGAGCATTCGCAGCGCCGAACAGGCTGTAAATGACAAGAAGCCCGACCGTGCCATCATTGTCCTCAGCGAAGCCCAGCGAAACCTGCCGGATAATCCAAAACTTTACGCCGAAATGGCGTCCGTTTACGCGCGCGATCACAATTACCAAAAGGCTTTGCAGGTGTACGACGCCTGGGGAATGAAGGGCGCGGTCGCGGCTGACTATCGCGCAGCTGCGGGAACGGCCCAGGCGGCGCACAAGCCTGAGCTCTTCGATTTCTATCTCACGCAGGGATTGCAACGATTCCCCGACGATCCGGATTTGCTGGAATCGAAGGGCAGGGAAGACATCGCCCACGGGAATTATGCGCAGGGACAGGGCTACTTAAAGATGGCATTGCGAGCGGCGAGAAATCCTGCGCCGCCGCGGAGCAGCTTTATGCCGCACGGCAACGCCCCGCGTCGAAGCACCGGCAACCAGGTCGATATGAGCAGCCGTCCCGGCTTAACCACACAAAAACAACCGGCGTGCCACCAAACGATCAGCTATCGGATGCCGGATGATTTTTCTGTCAAGCTGGTCAGCGCGCGCTACGTGGAAGGAGATTCGCAGCAGGCCGAATCGCAGAAGAACAACAACGCCACGCCCGCTTCCGGCAATCCAGATCTGAGCGATGCGATCCAGGACGAGCCCGAAGGTCAGAACAACGGGGAGCAACAGCAGCGCATTCAGGACGAGATCGATGTCGTGCAGGACCGCAATACCCCGTTCACTGACATTGGCAGCGTTGCTTCGGGGCGCGCAGGAGATCCCGGCTTCGACCGCCTCATTGTGGAAGATGGGATCATCGGAGGTTCGGCAACCGCGTGGAATCGTCTTCGCCTGACCGCGCTGGCCCATGGCTTGTACCTCTACAGCGGCACGCCCAATGGACAATCCAAGTCGCAGTTTGGCACGCTTCCGGCGGGAACCACATTTGCGGGACAGTCCACCGGGGGCCTGACCGGCGAGCTGCAAATCTCGACCGCTACTTTCGGGCTAGACTTCAGCGCGACCCCTCGCGCCTTTCCGGTTCAGAATGTGACCGGAGGCATTCGCTTTCGGCCTTTTGGCGGGCCCTTTACATTCCTGGCGGTTCGCGATGCTGTGAAGGATAGCCTGCTCTCTTACGCCGGAACACGCGATCCGGGCACCGGAGTCGTGTGGGGCGGCGTGGTGTCGAATACCGGGACTTTACAACTCGATCATAAGAATTCGCGCGCCGGTCAGTGGGTGAATGCCAGCTTTTCGTATTTGACGGGGAAAAATGTGCCCACGAACTGGAATGCCTCCGGAGCCGCGGGTGTTTATGTGATCGTGGCCAAGGGCTTGAGTGTCGGCCTAAGCGCGAGCGCGATGCATTACGACAAGAATCTCAGCTTCTTCTCCCTCGGCCAGGGAGGCTATTTCAGCCCGCAGAAGTACGGATTTGCCGCCATCCCCATCACCTGGTTCTCGCGCCACAAGCGTTTCGAATATGAGATCCGGGCCAACCTGGGCGCGCAGTACATTGAACAGGACGCCTCGCCATTTTACCCGGGTCGAATCAACGTCGCGTTGCCGGCCTCGGGCTTTTACGCGAGCACCAGTTCAACCGGTCCGAATTACTACTTCCTTGGGCGGCTTGGCTATCGGCTGGCGCCGCACCTTTATCTGGACACATTCGCCACCGCCAATAACACCCGCAATTACGCCATGCAGACCGTGGGCTTCTCCATCAAGATTCTCGCTCACCGTCTGCCTACGGACACCGGGTTGCACGTCAACTCGGTGCCGGATTGGCGAGGCGATCAGCCGTTTGGGATCGAGCCCTGATCCGTTCCGGGGGGAAAAAAGCGCGCCAGTTGCCTCGGCTGGCGCGCATTATTCGATCAACTTATTTGCAGGTAACTCCGTTGACCGAAAAACTGGACGGCGCCGCATTGGGGCCGCTGTAACTGGCGGTGAAGCCGACTCCGTTGTAGCTGCCGCCCGCGGGAATGCTTCCGTTGTAGCTCAGGTTGTTCACCGTGACGGACGCGCCACTCTGCGTGTAGCTGCCGTTCCACAAATCCGTAATGTGCTGATTATTGGGGAACGTCCACTTCAGGGTCCAACTGTTCATCGCGACGGTCCCAGTGTTTTTAAGTGTGAGCGCCACCTGAAAACCGGTGTTCCACTGGTTCACGATGCTGTACCCGACGTGGCAGGCGAATCCCCCGGACGTTGATTGCGTGGTTGCGCTTGCCTGGATTGAAGGCGCGGAGGAACCCGCTGCATCCACCGCTTCCACCTTGTAGTAATACCTCGTTGACGCCGCAAGACCAGAGTCCGTGAAGGACGCCGCCGCCAGGCCACTCGCCACCCGGTTACCTGAGGATGGCGCGAAGCCGCTCGTCGCGCTGCGAAACACGCTGTAGCTGACACTGCAATTGCTGGGCGGCGCAACCGCGGCCCAGGCCAGCCTGATCTGACTGGACGAGGCCGCCGATGCAGTTAACCCGCTTGGAGTGGAAGGAATGGCCGAGCACGTTCCTCCGCCTCCACTGCCGCTGCCTCCGCCGCTCAGTGCGAATTGGATCGATGCCAGCTCGCTCTGTTTCAGCGAACTGGCTGGCGTCGAATCGTAGTTATTATCGAGCAGCGCGTAACTGTCTTCTCCGTTGAGCGCCCAGTAGGCCCAGCTCAATGACGGATCATTCTGCAGAAAATTGATCAGGCTTTCGAACCACTGACCCTGCGAGCCCGGCGTAACGCTCTGAATGTCCGACGCATTATTGTCGGTGCCGAATTCGCCCACATACACCGGCGCAATGTGGTTGGCGCTGATGTATCCCCAGAACTTGTTCCAGACCGCCGACAGAGTCGCAAAGCTCGTACTGCTGTTGAACCAGCTTTGCTGGTAAAGGCTCGGACCGTAATCGTGCGCGGAGTAGACCAACCGGGCGCCCACGTTGAGCGCCACCGGATGGCTGGAAACGCCTTCGAGATTGCCGCCCCACCAGTCGCAGCTGCCGCTATAGCAATCGATACCTTCCACCATGATCAGCAGGTTCGAATTCACCGACAAAATCGCGTTGCCGGCGCGCTGCGCGGCTGCCGGCCAATTCTGGGAGGTGAGACTAGTTGGACATCCGCCGGTCGAGGTATCACCCGTCCAGCACGCCCCGGTTCTCGACCCATTGGCGATCAGATGGGGTTCGTTGCGAAGGTCGGCTGCGACCACGATCGGATTGCCGCTCGCATCTTTGTATCCGGCGTAGCGGCTTACGAGGGTCTTCCAGTCATTGATCCACGCCGACTCGGGATACGCGCTGGTGTACCACAGCCCATTCTGTTCGGCGCTGTTGCCGGCGTCCGAGCGATGGTTGTCGAGGATTACGCGTAACCCATCCGCACCCGCAGCGGAGATGATCTTATCCATGATCTGCAGGGCGTTGAGGCCTTTCAGATCGGTATTGATCGGGCCCGTTCCATTGGCGTAAGAGATGTTCGAAGGCACAACCGGCTTCTCCATCATCTGGTTGGAAAAAGGCAGGCGAATGGTGTTGTAGCCGTTGCTTTTGATTGCCTTGAGAATGGAGTGGTAATCCTGCGCCCACAGGCCATGGGCAACTTCGTCCGTTGTCTCAAATCCGTACCAGTTGATGCCTGCGATGCGAACGCTGTGGCCGGTCGAGTCGATGATCTGGTTGCCGCTGGTATGCCAATAACCGGAGCCTTGTGCGAATGCGGCAGGGGAAACCGAAATCGTAAACGCAACGATCCATAGGAAAGGCTTGGCCGAGTTCCAAGTAGGCGACAACAAGGCACACATCTGCGTACTCCTCTTTACCAACATGATTGGGTTGCAGTTGCGAAAAGAGCGGCCGCGATAAGCCGTTCCTCGCAGCAGGAATCTTGCCGCTACCTTACCCAAAAAAAGTTTGTACCTGTTAGTAATTAGGGCATCTGCGGCGCGGTATTCGGAACACCGAGCAAGCTTCTGCAGGGTGAAAGCTGCCCGTCAGTCCTGATGCTCGTCGACTTCCTCGCCAAGGTCGCGATATTTGTTCAATACGTCATCTTTGCAGATGACGCCTTCGAGTTTACCCAGGTCGGCGCGGCTGACGACGGGCAAGAGCGGCCATCGTCCGACATAGCGCAGGGCAACATCAAGCGAGTGATCCGGGTGAAGATAAGGGACCTGCTGCGGAGGCAAGATGGCTCGCAGGCTCAGCTGTCCTTTGCCCTCGCTCAACGTGGTTTGAAGTTCGCGCGCGCTGATGACATTCCACCCGGCGGGATGCATTCGCACCAGCAGATTCTCGGCGGAGGGTCCATCCAGCTGTTGCACTGCTAGCTGCAACGGCTGCTCAGCATCGAGCACCGGCCCGGAGATCGCCCGCATGGCATCTTCCACGCGCAGAATGCCTTGCTCCCTCTGCTCCTCCATCGAAGGCAGTTCGAGTCCATCCTGACGCGTGAGAAGATCGAAAATCGGCGTGGGCTGGAGGCTTCGCGAGATCACGTAGGCGAAGGTGTTGGCGATGATGACGGGAAGAATGATGGAATAATTCCCGCTCACCTCGAGCACCATGAAGACGGAGGTCATGGGAGCGCGCAAGAATCCAGCGAACAAAACTCCCATGCCAACCATGGCATAAGTTCCCGTAGAGATCGCCAAATGCGGCAAGAACAGATGCTCTACCCCGGCCACAAACCCGCCCAGCATGGCGCCGATAAACAAGGTTGGCGCGAACATGCCGCCCGGCGTGCCGCTCACGAATGAAATCGTGGTCGCGAGGATTTTCAGCCCGGCCAGCACCCCCAGCATCTGCCAGGTGAATTGATTGTGTATGGCCTGATCGATAAAGTCATATCCCGCTCCCATCACCTGGGGCGCGCCCGCGACCGCGATGCCGCCGATGATCAGCCCCGCGAGGGCGGGCTGAAAATACTGTGTCCAGCGCGGCATAGCCTTCAGTCGCGGGCGAAAGATCGCAATACCACCGGAAAAAACGACGGAGGCGAAGCCGCCGATTACGCCCAGAACCGCGTAGGCCAATAACTCGCCGGGTCGAATCGGTTCGACAGGCGGAATGCGGAACAGCGGTTCCGAACCGAGAAACCATCGCATCACGACGACACTGGAAACGGCCGAAAGCACTACCGATCCCAAAACCGCGGCACTCCAGCGTCCAATTACTTCTTCGATCACGAACAGGACGGCGGAAATGGGAGCATTGAAGGCGGCTCCAAGACCCGCCGCAGCGCCTATCGGAGCGATCAACCGCATGCGGTCGCGCGACAGGTGCAGCCTGCGGCCGAGGGCCGAGGCCAATCCTGCGCCGATCTGCAACGACGGATCCTCAGGTCCGAGCGAGTGCCCCGAACCGATGGCCAGAGCCGCCGTGATGAACTTTCCTATCGCGGTGCGAAACGGGATGCAACCGTTGTAGATGTACAGTGCGGCTTTGGTCTGGTTGACGCCGCTGCCTCGGGCCAAGGGAAAAACGTGCAGCACCAGGGCCCCAATCACCAAACCCGCGAGGGTAGGCGCCAGGATGAGGCGTAGAGGAGAGGCGGCAATTTCCGAGCCAAGCAAGTACATGTGACTCAGATCAATCGCATAACGAAAACAGACAACCGCCAGCCCGGAAAAAATCCCGATGAAAACTGAAAGCAACAGAAAGAAGCGTTCTTCGCGAAAGACCGTAAGCAGCAGGGAGGACCTCCGTGTGCTGTCGGGAGCGGGTGCGACAGCGCTTCCCTCGGCGTTTTCGAGAGAGGTTTCCGGAACCCTGGGCGGCGGCATGCTGTCCACGCTAGCCGCCCTCATGCCGCCTGGCAATAAGAAGAAGTGCCAGGTCCCTTCCTGTCGGCGTGCCGCAGGTTTCGCTGGTCTGCTTCTCGATGCTGAACACCAGGTTCATTGCCGTATTGAGGTTGTTTGGGCCCTGCCGCAGCGAGCGCTCGCTCAGGGTGGTTTTCATCTCCATCCATTGACGATACAGTTGCTGCACAGACGAATTCGCCGCCGCGTTTTGCCCTTGCGCGTTCACGCAGGCATTCAATCTTTCTCCCGCAATGTTGAAATCATCGAGCACCGCACGGTCGCGCTGCGCGATGGAGGCGATATGGTAGGGGTCCATCTTCCGAACCGTTTTGATCGTCGCGAGCAGATCGGATGCCGCTGCGTCCGAGGGATTCGCAGCCACGGCCTCGCTCAAATAACGTTCTGCGATCGGAAATCGTCCTAATTGCAGCGCAGCCCGGCCTGCTCCTGCCAGCGCCTCGGCGTTATGATGCTGGAGCTTGACCGCTTCCTCATATTGCCCCAGTGCGCGGTCGTAGTCAGGGATCCTCATAAACGAATCTGCGATCTGGAGGTGGAGGGCAGGATTGTCCGGCAGGTCCCGACCGATCGCGATCAGTTCCGATTCCGCCTGGTTCAGGGCCCGGTGATCGAGAAGGAATGCGATCAATTCCAGGCGCACCGACCGTTGATGGCCTTCAGGATCGCTGTCCCAAACCGCGTAAATAGCATTATGGTAAAAACGCAACGCCTGGGTAATGTCATTCTTCGCGGCGTAGATGCGCGCGAGCTGCAGATTCACCGAGCCGTTCTCCGGTTGGCGCTGCCAGAGACTTATGAGATATGCCCGCGCCTCCTCCGTCCGGTTCAGTGCCATCAGCGCCTGCGCTAGACTTACTTCGTAGCCATAGTTGCCGCGCGAATAGCTCAGTGCCACCTCGAAATCCGTGACTGCCTTATCGAGGCGACGCGCTTGCAGGTCGCGAACGCCACTTTGGTGCCACGCGCTGCCCCGCTGGGCTAGTCGATGTCGATAGAGCCGCGACAGCGCGCCCACTCCAAATAAGGACACAACTGCGACAGCCGAGAGGACAAGAACCACAAGCGGTTCCCGCGCAGCATACCAACTGAGGGTGCGGTCAGTTTCGGGCGAGGATTTCGCGCTCGAAGGTTGCTTGGGCGATGCCGGGCGAGGAGGCGGTTGATCGCTGTCCAGCTTCACGCCAGCTCCGCGGCGGGTGCAGCCAGGTTTCGAATAGATGACGAAGCAGTTCCAGCCACATTTCAGTGTTGCGCTCTCGCCGCTGAGCTGTCAATTCCTCGAACCCCTTCGCTTGAACCCGTTAACACCTGCAAATCATCTAGTATGAGATTGCGCGCGCCCGTAATGCAGGCACGTTCGAAAAGTGCAAATGCTCGAAACCAATTTGCCTGGGGTCTTTGCCGTGGGTGACGTTCGCGCCGGCAATGTCAAGCGTGTCGCTTCCGCGGTGGGCGAAGGCGCCATTTCCGTCCACCTTGTGCATCGCACGCTCGCGGAACTGTGATGAGCTTCAATCCTGAATGCAGGAGGACCTATGAAGTGTTCTCACCTCAACCAAATCAAACTCACCAGCACCGACAAGCACGTTTGCGAGGATTGCGTGAAGACTGGAGACACCTGGGTTCATTTGCGTCTGTGCCTGGAATGCGGGCACGTCGGCTGTTGCGATTCCTCCAAGAACCGGCACGCGACAAAACACTTTCACCACACCACTCATCCTCTGATTCGATCTATCGAGCCCGGTGAGGCATGGGTCTGGTGCTACGTGGACTCGCTGGTGCCAGGAGAATTGCGCGGGCAGAAGTTGATCCCGGTTTCCGATTAGGCCAGGTCGCCCCAATTTTGTCGAGCGGGGCAATTCGCAAAAGCTATATAGCAGTCCCAGGAGCCTTTCGCCAGCCGTTCTCGCCGGGAAAAAACGGGCCCCGCTGGATTGTTAGCAGCCGTAAACCCAAAAAAGCGCCGGCCGCGCTTTACTTTCTGACTCAAATAAGCTATATAGCACATAGCTCCGCCACAACCGGGTGGAGGCGAGCGCGCGGGATAGCTGTTCGAACGAATTCCCTGCTTGCTTTGGGATAGTCCTGTTCAGGCCCTTACCAAAAATCTGCGCTAAGATGCTCAGGTCCTGATAGGGAGGATTGATGCCGCTTACTTCCACGGATTGGGTGGTGATCGTTGGCTACCTGCTGGTCAACCTGGCGATTGGCATTTACTATCGCCGACGCGCCGGCGGCAATACCGAAGAATTCTTTGTCTCGGGCCGCGACGTCTCCTGGTGGCTGGCCGGCACCTCCATGGTCGCAACCACCTTCGCCGCGGATACTCCTTTGTTTGTCTGTGGCGTTGTCGCCAAGCAGGGAATCGCTGGGAACTGGATCTGGTGGGCTTTCTGCGTCGGCGGCATGCTGACCGTCTTCTTCTTTGCCCGCTACTGGCGGCGCGCCGAAATTCTCACCGACGTGCAGTTCGTGGAAATTCGCTACGGCGGCAAGCCCGCCGCATTTCTCCGCGGATTCAAGGCGATTTATCTCGGGCTCTTCATGAACTGCTTCATCCTGGGATGGGTCACGAAGGCCATGGTCAGCATCATCACGGTCCTGCTGGGTCCGGTGATCGCCAAGGGGCAAGTCGTCCAGCTACAGCTTTTCGGGCACACTTTTCAGCACGTGCTCGGCGATCCCCAGAACACCGCGCTGGCCATCTGCATCTTCGTGATCATTCCTTTCACCGGCCTGTACACGTTCATCGGCGGGCTGTGGGGCGTGCTGGTCACCGACCTTTTTCAATTCATTCTGAAGATGGCCATGATCATCGTGCTGGCCTGGGTTGCGGTGGCCAAGATCGGCGGTATGCACGCGCTGGAAGCGCATCTGCAGATCATTCGGGCGAACGCCGACGCAGGCGGCGCGGTTACCTCAAACCCCATGGCGTTTCTTCCGGATTTCAGCCACGGCTTGACGAGCAATGCTATCTGGACTCTGCCGCTGCTGACCTTCATCGTGTACCTGGGCATGCAGTGGTGGCTGGCCTGGTATCCGGGAGCGGAACCGGGCGGCGGCGGATACGTCGCGCAACGAATGTTCAGCGCGAAGGATGAGAAGAATTCACTCGGCGCCACTCTGTGGTTCAACATCGCGCATTACGCGCTGCGCCCCTGGCCATGGAT
Source organism: Terriglobales bacterium (assembly GCA_036376415.1). Taxonomy (GTDB): domain Bacteria; phylum Acidobacteriota; class Terriglobia; order Terriglobales; family Acidobacteriaceae; genus Gp1-AA145. The sequence continues at coordinate 36,977 of DASVAJ010000066.1, read as the reverse complement.
TGTGACTGCGCTGGTTGCGATCGTCGTGTACTCGCCCAATGGCGGACTGCATCCCAGCGCGGCGTTTGTGCAGAATCCTGAACAAGGCTACGTGATGGTGCTGCGCGATTACCTGCCGCCGGCGTTGCGCGGCCTTATGGTCGCCGCTTTCCTTGCGGCGTTCATGTCAACGGTTGGAACGCAGCTGAACTGGGGCTGCTCGTATCTCGTCAATGACCTTTACAAGCGCTTCCTGGTGCGGAATTCCAGCGAGCGGCATTATGTATTAGTGAGCCGCTGGATCACAGTTCTGCTGGTGTTGGCGAGCGGTTACACGGCCGCACAACTGAAGTCCATTGGCGCAGGGTGGGAACTCGTGCTCGGCATCGGCTTCGGCACCGGTGCGGTGTACATCCTGCGCTGGTATTGGTGGCGCATCAACGCCTGGAGCGAGATTTCCGCCATGATCGCCGCGGCCGCGGTCACGATCGGACTGAAGGACGTCTCGTTTTCCGGAAACGACGCTCTGGTGTATGCGAAAAAAAGTTTGATCACCGGCGGGATCGCCACTCTGGCCTGGATCATCGCGACCTTTATCACGCCGGCGGAATCCGAGCAAACTCTGGCCTCTTTTTATCGCCGCGTGCACCCCAGCGTCTACGGCTGGCGCCGCATCGCCCGGCTTGTGCCCGAACTCCCGGAAGTTCGCGATTTCGGCAGCAACGCCTTCGACTGCGTAATGGGCATTCTTCTGGTTTATGGTTGCCTTTTCGGGATCGGCAAGCTGGTCTTCGGAGAATGGGGCTGGGGCTTGCTGCTGCTCGGAATCGCGGCGGTTTGCGGATATTTGATCTTCTGGGATTTGTCGCGTCGCGGATGGGAAACCCTGTCGGGGAAGGAGTCGCTTGCGCACCAGCAGGTTGCACGCGTTCCGTAGCCGACATCGGAACGAATGCTATTCCTGCATGACGCTCTTCACCAGATTCCTGGGCTTGTCGACATCGAGGCCCTTGATCACGGCCACGTAGTAGGCAAAGAGCTGCAGCGGAATAATTTCCAGGATGGGCGCCAGCAGTTCCGGAGTTTGCGGAATGAAGATGGTGTGGTCGGCGAGGCTCGCTACTTCCTTGTCACCCTCTGACGCCAGCGCAATCACCTGCGCTCCTTGCTTCTTAAACCCGCGCAGCGCCGATACATTTTTTTGGTAGCGCAGAACGGAACCGGGATCGTCGGGGTCGTGCGTGGTGACCATCACGATGGGCAAGCTCTCATCGATCAACGCATTGGGTCCGTGCTTGGTCTCGCCCGTAGGATAGCCCTCCGCGTGCACGTAGGAGACTTCCTTGAGTTTGAGCGCGCCGTCCATGGCGATGGGGTAGTGGATGGCGCGGCCGACAAAAAGAAAGTCCGCCGCGTGCTGGAATTTCTCCGCCAACTGCCGGCATAGCTCCGCGGATCGCAAAGTGGTTTCCGCTTCCTTCGGTAAAAGAAGCAGTTGCTCAATCCACCGCTTGAGCGCCTCTCGAGACAGCTGCCCCCGTACCTCGCCAAGATAGGCCGCCAGCAGGAAAAGCACGGACATCTGCGCGCTGAACGCCTTTGTCGAAGCAATGCTGACCTCGCGTCCGGCATAGGTGTAGAGCACGCCATCGGCTTCGCGCGCGATGGTGGAGCCTTCCACATTGGAAATGGCGATCGTCCGCGAGCCTTTTTGCCTGGCCAGCCGCTGCGCGGCCATGGTGTCGGCGGTTTCGCCAGATTGCGTGATGACGATCGTGATCTCTCGCGCGCCGATCGCAGGGTTCCGGTACTCGAACTCGCTGGCATAATCCACTTCCACCGGAATACCCGCAAGTTCCTGGAACATGAATTGCCCAACCATTCCGGCGTGCCGGCTCGTGCCCGACGCGACAATGTTGATTCGATTCAGTTGCCGCAGTTCCTCCACCGGGATTCTCACCTCAGCGGAGATATTGATGCGAGAGTCGGCCAGGGCCAGGCGGGGAGCAATCGTGTTTTCGATGGCTTCGGGCTGCTCGAAAATTTCCCGCAGCATGAAATGCGCGAATGGGGCGGCTTGAGTCACGATTCAGATTTCCTGTCCGTCTCCTGCTATATAGCTGGCTGGTTGTTGTGTCCCCGAATTTCGACCGGCACCGCCACTCGCGAGCCGAACGAACTGACTCGCTGCACAGTCCGGAAGAATAGAGCGGGCCTCATAATGCTATATAGCACATCCGAGGGTCCTTCAGCAATGATTTCTTTCCGGGCTCGCTCGATTTATTCGCGCCGGCTCGCCGCATTGCCGGAAAATACCCGCAGTGGCGGGCGGCGCTCCTGCCTGGAACAGTTCGCCGGGAACCTTTTCGCCCGACGCCAAATGGACGATTAAATTCGGTTATTGAAACGTATTAATAAATCATGATACACATGTGAGCGCGTCACGGGAACCACACAAGCTGTTTGTGAATTGGCCATGACACGCCTTCATAGCGTTTCCTTCACAGTCCTCTTGCTGATTGGGTGCTTAAGTTCCGCGGCCCAGGTCAGCTCAACCTCAAGTGCCGCAAGCCTCCAACTCGGCGGGGGATGGCGCATGCAGTCCTCCTGCAAAGTGGACAAGCCGGGAACTGAATTATCCCGCCCGGCATTCTCCGACGCCTCCTGGTATTCGGTCAGCGTGCCTACAACCGTGGTGGCGGCGCTGGTGAAGCTGAAAGCCTACCCGGATCCCGACTTCGGCATGAACCTGCGCCAGTTCCCCGGGGTGAGCTATCCCATCGGATCGAATTTTTCAAACCAGCCCATGCGCCAGGACAGCCCCTTCATGGTGCCCTGGTGGTTCCGCAAGCGCTTTACGCTGCCCGCCAGCTACCAGGGAAAAACGCTGTGGCTGGATTTCGGCGGCATCAATTACCGGGCAAACATTTTTCTCAACGGCAAGCAGATCGGGAAATACGAAGAGGTTGCCGGCGCCTGGCGCGCCTACGAATTCAACATCACTGGCGCGGCCTTGCCAGGCAAAGAGAACGTTCTAGCCGTTGAAATATTCTCGCCCACCGAAAAAGACCTTGCTATCACCTTCGTGGATTGGAACCCCATGCCTCCAGACAAGGACATGGGTTTGTTCCGCGATGTGGAAATTCGCACCAGTGGTCCGGTCGCCATCCGGTATCCGGCAGTCCTCTCCAAGGTCGATTCGAATCAATCGGCGCACCTTACGGTTACCGCGTTGCTGAAGAACGGGACCGACCAGAACGTCTCGGGCAAGTTGCAAGGACAAATCGGCGACGTCCAGTTCTCGCAGGATGTCACGTTGAATCCCAAGGAAGAGAAAGACGTCGTCTTCGATCCCGCACAAGTCGCGCAGTTGAACCTGGAGCACCCGCGCCTGTGGTGGCCGGCGCAGATGGGCACGCCGGACCTGCAGAAACTGAAGCTGCGTTTTGAAATTGGGGGCACGCTCTCGGACCACGCTGAAACCAACTTTGGCATTCGCGAAGTTACGTCGGAGCTGAATCCCGCAGGCAAACGCGTGTTTTCGGTTAATGGGAAGAAAATCCTCATTCGCGGAGGCGGTTGGACTCCCGACATGATGCTGCGCGACAATCCGCGCCATCTGCAGGACCAGTTCAATTACGTCAGCGGCATGGGCCTGAACACCGTGCGCCTGGAAGGAAAACTGGAATCAGACGAGTTTTTCCAGACGGCGGATCGCATGGGCATCCTGGTGATGGCGGGGTGGTGCTGCTGCGATGCCTGGGAGCACTGGCCCCAGTGGACGCCCGAAGAATTGCCGATTGCCCAGGCGTCTTTGCGCGATCAGATGTATCGGCTTCGCAGTCACCCCAGCCTCCTGGTGTGGTTGAACGGCAGCGATAATCCTCCGCCGCCCAACGTCGAGCAAGCGTACCTGGACATCGAAAAGCAGCTTTTGTGGCCGAATCCGGTGATCTCTTCGGCGACAGCCAAGCCCACATCCGTGACTGGCGAGAGCGGCGTCAAGATGACCGGGCCTTACGAATACGTGGCGCCGAGTTACTGGACCGAAGATTCTCCCGGCTCGGATCACCCCGACAGATGCAACCCTGGCGGTTGCGGCGGCGGTTATGGCTTCAACACCGAAACCAGCCCCGGCCCCGCCGTTCCGCCCATCGAAAGCATTCAAACCATGCTTCCGAAAGAACACTGGTGGCCGATCGACGACTGGTGGGACTATCACGCCGGCGGCGGGGAATTTAAAGACATTCATGTGTTCCGGGAAGCTCTGGACCAGCGTTACGGCACCGCGAACACGCTGGAAGATTTCACCCGCAAGTCGCAAGCGCAAGCTTATGAAGGGATTCGCGCCATGTTCGAGGCGTACAGCCGAAATAAGTACACCTCCGGCGGCGTGATCCAATGGATGCTGAACAACGCCTGGCCCTCGCTTATCTGGCATCTGTACGATTTCTACTTGCGGCCGGGCGGCGGCTACTTCGGCGCGAAAACCGCCTTGCAGCCACTCGACCCGGTTTACGGCTATGACGATCACGCCATCTACCTTGTGAACAGCCGCTACTCGGACGTCAGCGGCGCACGCGTGTCCATCAAGGTCCTGAACCTGGACATGACCGAGAAGTTCTCCAACCAGAGCACGATCGATGTGCCTGCGGATGGGGTGGCGAAGGTGGTCGCGCTGCCGGACATCCCCGACCTCTCATCGACCTATTTTGTGGCCCTGAAGGTGTCCGATGCCGGCGGCAAGCTGCTCGGCTCCAACTTCTACTGGCTCTCGAGCAAGCCCGAGACTCTCGATTGGGCGAAATCAACCTGGTATATGACGCCGACGGCTTCTTATGCGGACTTCACCGCTCTCTCCCAATTGCCCAGGGTGAAACTAAGGGTGTCCGATCATTCCGAACGCAACGGCGACCGCGAACTCACCCATGTAGTCCTGGAGAACCCGAGCAATCATCTTGCTTTCTTTGTGCGATTGAAGGTAAGCAAAGGTAGCCAGGGACCGGAAATTCTGCCGGTGCTGTGGCAAGACAATTACGTTTCCCTGCTGCCTGGGGAAAAGCGCGAGATCACGGCTGAATACCGCGCCAGCGAACTGGGACCGGAAAAACCGGTGGTCGAAGTAAAGGGGTGGAACACCGAGTAGAGTGGCTCAAAGTGGCAGGGGAGAGAAGCATCGCCGACGTCGGCACAAGGCGGCAGCGGACCGCAGTGACCATCCGCGAAGTCGCGAAAGAGAGCGGCTTCGCGTCCGCCACCGTTTCTATTGTCCTCAACAACGCGCCTTTGGCCCGCTACATCCCGGAAATCACCAAGAAGCGAATTGAGCGCGCCGCCAAAAAGCTGGGCTATCGTCCAAACGTCTTTGCGCGCACCCTGCGCAACCAGCGCACGCACACGGTCGGCGTGATGGTGTTCGACATGACCGACCCGTACTGCATTCCCATCCTGCGCGGCATCGAAAGCACACTCTACGAGGCTTCATTTCTCCCCATTCTGACCGACGTGCACAATGAGCGCGGGCGTTTTGAACGGTATCTGGAGATGCTGCTGGACCGCCGCGTCGAAGCGCTGATCGTGGTCGCAAACTGGCTGTTTGTGGATGTTGAGGTGCTTGGGGATCTGGAAAAAAGCAATGTTCCCACGGCCATGATCGGGAGTGAACTGAAGGCTGGTTCCGTGAGTTCAGTCACAGTAGACAATGAGCAGGGAGCGTTCGTGGCGCTCGAACATTTATTTTCGCTGGGACATCGCGAAATCGTGTTCATCCGGGGACCGCGCCACATCACCGACACGGCTCCCAGGTGGAAGGGGGTGCGCGCATTCGCCGCCGCCAACCGGCTGGAAATCGACTCGGACCTGGTGGTCGACCTGCCGGACTCAAGCGACCCGCTCTCCAGTTTCGACGCCGGCCAGAAACTCATCTCCAATTTGCTCCAGCAGCAAAAGCGCTTCACGGCGGTGATGGCGTTCGATGATATGACCGCATTCGGCGCGATCCGCGCGCTCCACGAAGCCGGCATCAGGGTTCCTGAGCAGTGCTCGGTCATCGGCTTCGACGATATTGCCGATTCCAGCGTACTTACCCCGGCGCTGACCACCGTGGGCCAGCCTCTGGCGGAAATGGGGCACACGGCGGTGACCATCATCGCGGAGCGCATCAATGCCATTCATCAACAGCAGAAAATCAGCACGGTCCACCGCAAGCTGGTGCCTCGGGTTATCCTTCGCCAATCGACCGCGGAGCGCGGCTGAACTCAGGCGGATTGCGCCCCAGCCGTCCTGGCCAGAGCCAGACTGTTTCGCCCAATAACAACCCTGTCTTCCACAGCGGTTAACAGAAGTTGCACCAATCTGGCGGCAACATTGCCGGAAAAGGTACCCGAAAGGCGCAGTTTCCCCTTGCGTGCGCCAGAGCGCCTTTCCGATAATGTTGCGAGAGCACATCGTGCACCGATACACGCGAGATGATTTGCTGCGAATTCTGCGGGTGAGCGCGCGCCAGCTCTCCGCATGGGAAAAGAGCGGATTGCTATCCGTGGCCGACAGCTATACGTTCTTCGATCTTCTCCAGGTGAAGAAAGTACGAGACCTGTGTTCGCGGCACGTGCGGCCGGTGGAAATCCGCCAGTCGCTGGCCGCCATGCAGAAGCAGGCTGCGGGGATGGAGAATCCTCTGCTCGAAGCCAGCGCGTTCATCAGCGGGCGCCACAAGGTCGCGTTTCGTCATGACGGCCGCCTGCTGGAACCGGTCGCCGGTCAATTTATGTTTGATTTTTCTCCGCAGGAGAAAGTTGTGACCAGCGTGCCGGTGGCCAAGGCCTCCGACTCGCCGGCCCCCGCGGCTCCGGTTTCAGGCGATGTGGCGGAACTTTTCTCGCGCGGAGTCGCGCTGGAAGAGGATCCCCGCAACCAGTTGCAGGCGATTGCGGTGTATGAGCGCGTTCTGGAACTCGATCCCAAGCACGCCGCCGCGCATATTAACCTGGGGACTCTCTACTACAACCGCCAGGATTACAAAGCCGCCGAGCAGCACTACCGGTCGGCGATCGACGTCGACCCGCGTTATGCTTTGGCGCATTTCGATCTCGGCAACGTGCTCGATGAGACCGGCCGTGTAGAAGATGCCATTCGTACGTACCACACCGCCCTGCAACTGGCCCCAACTTATGCCGACGCGCATTACAACCTGGCGCTCGCGTATGAAAAGATCAAGCAGCCGCGCAAGGCCCTCAAGCACTGGCAAGCCTACGTGAAGCTCGATTCCATCGGCCCCTGGTCGACGCACGCGCGTACCCAGATTAAGCGCATCCTGAAAGCAGATCCCCTGCGGATTGTGCACGGGGCTAACTCGTCGGCCGCCAGTTAAGCAGTGACTTGCGGCGCCGTCCGATCGAAGCCGCCTCGTTCCTCGCTTAGCAGTTCGCGGACTGCCCTTAGCGTACGCCGTGCGATATTTCCTACCGTTCGCCGCAACCCTCTCACCGAACCGCAGCCGCATTTCAGTAAGATAGTACTTCGCGTCGCTTAGAAAACAATGACTCCGGAGTCCGATCCAGACGGCGTCAGCACGCCGCCGAGAGAAACGGTGAGCGAAGACGACCACGTCTCCCTGGAAGGCCTGCATGGGACAGTGGAAGTCCCGCATCATCACGCCGGATTCTGGCAGCAGTGGCGCGCTTTCATCGGGCCGGCGATTCTGGTGAGCGTAGGTTACATGGACCCGGGCAACTGGGGGACAGACCTGGCGGGTGGGGCGCAATTCAAGTACGGACTGCTTTGGGTGGTCGCGCTAGCCAGCATCATGGCCATTTTCATGCAAGTCACCGCGTCGCGACTGGGAGTGGTGACCGGCAAAGATTTGGCGCAATGCTGCCGTGACTGGTATCCCCGCTGGACGCGCTGGCCGAACTGGCTGTTCTGCGAAACCGCCATTGCCGCCTGCGATTTGGCCGAGGTCCTGGGCAGCGCGGTCGCGCTCTACCTCATGTTTCACATCCCGCTGCTGTGGGCGGTGATCATCACCGGTCTGGACGTGCTACTGCTGCTGGGGTTGCAGCGCTATGGCATGCGGACCATCGAAGCCGTGGTGCTGGTGCTGATTGCGACCATTGGCGTCTGCTATCTCATCGAAATTTTTGTGTTGCCGCAGACCCACCCGGAATTTCTGGAAATGGGCAAAGCGCTCATCACCCCCAACTTCCGCCAGTTCGGGATGATGTACGTCGCCATCGGCATGATCGGCGCGACGGTGATGCCGCACAATTTATATCTTCACTCCGCCCTGGTCCAAAGCCGCAAGCTGCAGAAGGACGACGCCTCCATCCGCAGCGCGATTCGCTTCAACACCATCGACTCGACCACCGCATTAGCCGTGGCATTCCTGGTGAATGCCGCGATCCTGGTGCTGGCGGCCATGGTCTTCTATGGAAAAACCAGCGTGAGCGTTCCGGGCGGGCACATCGTCAGTTTCACCCCGGATTCCGATTGGATTCGCATCGCCTACCTGACGCTGGCGCCTCTTTTGGGCACCTCGCTGGCCAGCATCTTGTTCGTCGTCGCCCTTCTCGCCAGCGGGCAGAGCAGCACGATTACCGGCACGCTGGCCGGCCAGGTGGTGATGGAAGGTTTCATGCGCTGGCGCATTCAGCCCTGGCTCCGCCGCCTCATCACGCGCGCGCTGGCCATCATTCCCGCGATCCTGATCATTGGCGCGCGCGGCGATGCCAGCGTCAACGATCTGCTGACACTCAGCCAGGTGGTACTGGCGCTGCAGCTTCCGTTCGCCATGTTCCCGCTGCTGCACTTCACCAGTTCCCGCCGACGCATGGGGAAGTGGCGCAGCGGAGTGTTTCTGTTGCTCGCCGGATGGGGCAGCGCCATCCTGATCACCGCGCTCGATCTGTGGGGATTGCCTGAATCTTTACGAACCGCCTGGCACGTGATTGCCGGCGGCTAGGAAGGTGACCATGTACCAGAGAATCTTGGTGACGCTGGATGGCTCCGCCAGCGACCGCGCCATCATCGACCACATTAAGCAGCTCGCGAAACTGGCGCACAGCCGCGTGGTGTTGCTGCATGTGGCCGACGGCTGGGCCGCGCGAACCTATGGCTCGGATGCGGTCAGCCCGGAGATATCCGAAGACACCGCCTATTTGCAGAAGGTTCGCGAGGAATTCCAGTCGGACGGAATTTCTACCGACTCGGAACTGGCCTACGGAAATCCCGCCGAAGAAATCATCCGCTGGATCAAGCAAAAGGGTTGCGAACTCGTTGCCATGAGCACTCACGGCCACCGTTTTCTCGGCGACTTATTTCTAGGAACCACGGCGAATAAAGTGCAGCATGCGATCAGTGTGCCGGTGCTATTGCTGCGGGCGAGGTGAAATCCGGACTTAGCAACTGGCATCCAGCACCGGGGCCCTCGCGCAGAAGAGTTCAGGCACTCAGTTCTCAGCATTTCGGAATAGCCGTGTGAGCATCAGCAACGCTCCCCACAACTCCTCCACAAACGACTAAACTAAGTAAAACAAAACAACTCACCGGAAGGCGCATTCATGGACAGCTTTCATTCGCGTTCGAAGTTGAAGGTAGGCGGTAAAGAGTACGAAATCTATCGGCTGGATGCGCTGGACAAACAGGGCGTCTCGACCAGGCATCTGCCTTATTCGCTGCGCATTCTGCTGGAAAACCTGCTGCGCACCGAAGATGGACGGAATGTCAAGGCCGACGACATTCGCGCTCTGGCCTCCTGGAACGGCAAAACGAAATCCGAAAAAGAAATCGCCTTTACGCCCAGCCGCGTGCTCATGCAGGATTTCACCGGGGTTCCCGCGGTCGTGGACCTTGCCGCCATGCGCGACGCCATGACCAAGCTGGGCGGCGATCCGGCGCTGATCAATCCGCTGCAACCGGCGGAACTCGTGATCGATCACTCGGTGCAGGTGGATGAATTCGGCAAGCCCCAGGCCTTCGCGCTGAATGCCGAACTCGAATTCCAGCGCAACAAAGAACGTTACGCCTTCCTGCGCTGGGGACAGACGGCCTTCCGCAACCTGGCCATCGTGCCGCCAGATACCGGCATTGTGCACCAGGTCAACCTGGAATACCTCGCGCGCGTGGTTTTCGTGAAGGAGTCGCCAGGAAAACGCCAAGCCTATCCCGACACGCTGGTCGGAACCGACTCGCACACCACGATGATCAACGGCCTGGGCGTGTTGGGCTGGGGCGTGGGAGGAATTGAAGCCGAGGCCGCCATGCTCGGCCAGCCTGTTTCTATGCTGATCCCGCAGGTTATAGGGGTGAAACTGACGGGCAAGTTGCACGAGGGCGCGACCGCCACCGATCTCGTGCTCACCATCACCGAGATGCTGCGCAAGCACGGGGTGGTGGGAAAATTCGTCGAATACTTTGGTCCCGGGCTGCGCGACCTGCCGCTCGCCGACCGCGCCACCATCGGCAATATGTCCCCGGAATACGGCGCCACGTGCGGCATTTTCCCGATCGACAAGGAGACTCTGGAATACCTGCGCCTCACCGGTCGCTCCGACGAGCAGATCGCGCTGGTCGAAGCCTACAGCCGCGAGCAAGGCCTGTTTCATGAGGAAGGCACGCCGGAAGCCGAGTACTCGGAACTGCTCACGCTCGACCTGGCGACCGTAGAACCGAGCCTGGCGGGGCCCAAGCGTCCCCAGGACCGCGTGGCGCTTTCCCAGGCTAAGGAATCGTTTGAGAAGGCCCTGCCCACGCTCATGAAACCGTCGAAAACGGCTGCGGTTTCCGGCAACGGCCACCTGCACCAGGGAAGCGTGGTGATCGCGGCCATTACCAGTTGCACCAACACGTCGAATCCTTCTGTGATGCTGGCCGCCGGTCTGGTTGCCAAGAAGGCGGTGGAGCGCGGATTGGAAGTTCCCGAATGGGTGAAGACCTCGCTGGCGCCGGGATCAAAAGTCGTGCGGGATTATCTCGAAAGCGCCGGGCTCATCGGCTATCTTGAGAAACTCAAGTTTCACATCGTCGGATACGGCTGCACCACCTGCATCGGAAACTCTGGTCCGCTGCCGCAGGAGGTGGCGGACGAAATCGACCGCAAGAACCTGGTGGTGGCTTCCGTGCTTTCCGGCAATCGGAATTTCGAAGGGCGCATCAATCCCGATGTGCGGGCCAATTACCTGATGTCGCCGCCGCTGGTGGTTGCCTTCGCGCTGGCGGGCCGAATCGACATCGACCTCCGCCGCGATCCCCTGGGCACGGGGAAAGACGGTCAACCTGTATACCTTGCCGACGTCTGGCCCACGCAGCGCGAGGTGGAAGAAGCCGAGCGCGGCATCTCCTCGGCGATGTTCCGCAAGAGCTACGGCGACGTTTTCGCCGGCGACGAGCACTGGCGCTCGCTCCCGGTTCCGAAGGGCGACACCTACGCCTGGGAAGCGGATTCAACGTACATTCGCCGCGCCCCGTATTTCGACGAGATGTCGGCAAAACCGGATCGCGTCGCGGACATCAAGAACGCGCGCGTTCTCGCCGTGCTTGGCGACAGCATTACGACGGATCATATATCTCCCGCCGGCGCCATCAAGAGGGACAGCCCGGCTGGGAAGTACCTGCAGGAGTGCGGCGTCAAACCCGCGGACTTCAACTCCTACGGCTCACGTCGCGGGAATCACGAGGTGATGGTGCGCGGCACGTTCGCCAATGTCCGGCTGCGCAACAAAATGGTCCCCAACCTTGAGGGCGGGTTCACCAGGCACGTTCCCGACGGCGCGGAGATGACGATCTTCGAAGCGTCCGAGAAATACCTTGCTCAAGGCGTGCCGCTGGTGATTCTTGCCGGAAAAGAATACGGCTCAGGCTCGTCGCGCGACTGGGCCGCCAAAGGCCCGCTGCTGCTGGGAGTTCGCGTCGTCATCGCCGAGAGCTACGAACGCATCCATCGCTCCAATCTAGTCGGCATGGGTATTCTCCCGCTGCAGTTCCTGCCCGGGCAGAATGCAGAATCGCTGGGCCTGACCGGAGACGAGGTTTTCGAGATCGGCGGCATCCGGCCGCTGATCGAGAAGTACGCCTCAGCAAGCCGGGTGAGAGTTCGCGCATCCGCCAAGTCAGGCGCAAAGGAGTTCGAGGCGCTGCTGCGCATCGACACTCCGCAGGAAGCGCTTTACTACGCCAATGGCGGAATTCTGCATTACGTGCTGCGGCAGTTGCTGGCGGGGAGCAGGGAAACGGTAGAGGCATAGCGTGGCTGTGAATTTGGAAGAAATTCACAGAGGAGGGGATTTCAGTCCGTGATAACAAAGTCGTTCTGCGGTACACCCTGAATACGAGTGGGCTATCGGTCCAGCCGACGGCTCTGCCAGTTGAGGAGGCTGGTGCATGTGACCTTCCATAGTGTCATTTGGCGAGTGAATTTTGAAGCCTAACTTAGTTCGAACCTCTTCAACCAAGCGAGTATGCCCCATCGGGTAGAGCTGACTCTCAAACAGCAGAACGAGACCACCTGCTTTGTTCACTTCGTGTATATAGGATTTTGGAGCAAATCTCATAATGAATAACGGAGTGAGATTTAGGTGGCGGCACATCAGTGTCTTTATCAGTAGTTCCATGCGTGAAATGTAGTTTTGGGTGTTCTTTATCTCCACTCCGTAGGCGCAGCCGTCGCGAGTGATGATTCGATCTAGGTTGTAATTTGTGCCGGGCCAGGAAACGCCGTTCCATGTGTTCGAATTTCTTGCTTCCACGCGGAACCCATGACGTCCGAGTGCTGCGTCGAACATCAGTTCACCATGCCTGTCAATAGCGTGGGTGAAGTCGGCATCAAAGATGCGCTCCAACAATCCATCCATTTCCTTCAGTTCTCGTTTCCAGTATCGGTGCTTCGGATGAGCATAGAAATTGATCGTCTTGTCCTGAACGACGGTTGGAACGCGCCGAATCCTTTTGACATTAGCAGGTTCAAGTAAAGCCTTTCCCGTAATCCAGTGAAAGAATTCCCTCTCAAATGTGGGTTCGATTTGGATGGAATAGAAAAGGCGGGTCGGCGACTCGTCAAAGAACTCGCGTAAGCGGTCGATAGCGGCGTCGATGGCGACGTCGCGAGTGTCGTCCTGCGGGAGTTGGTGGTCGTAATCGTGCATTTAAAGGGGTAGCCATGTAATTTACTTGAATTTAGGCTGGAAAAGTCCTTTCAGCCGATGCCCTGCGCGCCAAGGCGTCCCAATCTGGGGCATTCTTGACTGCTATAATTAAAGTTTGCCCTCATGCCCCAGAAGCGCCTGATTCGCTCCACTACAGTTTTATGCGTTCGCCGGGATGGCCATGTGGTGCTGGCCGGAGACGGACAAGTAACGCTGGGCGAGTCTGTCATCAAGCACTCGGCCAAGAAGATTCGGCGTCTGTATCAGGACAAAATTCTTGCGGGCTTTGCCGGTTCCACCGCCGACGCCTTCTCGCTTTTCAGCCGCTTTGAGGCCAAACTGGAGCAATATCATGGCAATATCGGTCGCTCTGCGGTCGAACTTGCGAAAGACTGGCGCACCGATAAGTTCTTGCGGCATCTCGAGGCGTTGCTGCTGGTCAGCGACAAGGAACAAACGTTTCTGCTGAGCGGCCAGGGCGATGTGATCGAGCCCGACGCCGGCATCGCCGCAATTGGCAGCGGCGGCCCCTACGCCCAAGCCGCCGCCCAGGCTTTAGCCGAGCACACGCAGTTGTCCGCCCGCCAGATTGCCGAAGAAGCCATGAAGATTGCGGGCAAAATGTGCATCTATACTAACGATAAGGTCACGATCGAAGAACTTTAGAAGCGGCTTCAGGCTTCAGCCAAAAAGAAGTTCCAACGCTAATGCCTGAAGCCTGAAGCCGAGTTTATGGCCATCTACCTCCCCGCTACCGCCGAAGAAGAACAGCTGGCGCTGGACGAACTGACTCCGCGCGAGATTGTTGCCGAGCTCGACAAGCACGTTGTCGGCCAGAAGGACGCGAAGCGCGCGGTCGCCATCGCTTTGCGCAACCGCATGCGCCGCCAGAAGCTTTCGCCGGATCTCGCCGAGGAGGTCATTCCCAAAAACATCATCATGATTGGCCCGACGGGAGTGGGCAAAACCGAGATTGCGCGCCGGCTGGCGAAGCTGGCGAATTCACCATTTCTAAAAGTCGAAGCCTCGAAGTTCACCGAAGTCGGCTACGTCGGGCGCGACGTGGAATCGATGATCCGAGACCTGGTCGAGATCGCGATCGACAACATTCGCGCCGAGAAGCTCGAAGATGTTGCCGACAAAGCCGAGCTCAACGCCGAAGAGCGCCTGCTCGACATCCTCCTTCCGCCTGCCGCTCCCTCGCACTCGGAGCAGACCGGATTTCAGCTTGAATCCTCAACCGGCGATTCGTATTCCCGCACCCGAGAAAAGCTGCGCCAGCAGTTGCGGGAAGGCAAGCTCGACGACCGCACGGTTGAGATCGAGACGCGCGAACGCAATTTCCCCTCGTTTGAGATCATCAGCAACCAGGGCGTGGAGGAGATGGACGTCAACATCAAAGACATGTTGCCCAACATCTTCGGCCAGCGCACCAAGAAGCGGAAGATGAAGGTCAACGAGGCCTTCGAGTACCTCATCCAGGAAGAGGAACAGCGCCTGATCGACATGGACCAGGTCACGCGCATGGCGATTGACCGCGTCGAGGACGCAGGCATTATCTTTCTCGATGAGATCGACAAGATTGCCGGCCGCGAAGGCGGCCACGGCCCCGACGTTTCCCGCGAGGGAGTGCAACGCGACATCCTGCCCATCGTCGAAGGGACTACGGTCAACACGCGTTATGGCATGGTTCGCACCGACCACATTCTCTTCATTGCCGCCGGTGCGTTCCACGTTTCGAAGCCCAGCGACTTGATTCCCGAACTCCAGGGCCGCTTTCCCATCCGGGTGGAGTTGCAGTCGCTGACGATGGAAGACTTCATCCGCATTCTTACCGAGCCCAAGTCGTCGCTGACCAAGCAGTATACGGCCCTGCTCGAAACCGAAGGCGTGAAGCTGGAATTCACCCGCGAAGCTCTGGAAGAGATTGCCAGGTTTGCCTTCCGCGTGAATGAAGGCACCGAAAATATCGGGGCGCGCCGCCTGCACACCATCATGGAGCGCGTGCTCGATGAAATCAGCTTTTCGGCCCCCGACAAAAAGGGGGAGCAGGTTACCATCGACGCCACCTATGTTGCTAAGGCGCTCTCCGACATTGTCAAAGATCAGGATTTGAGCCGGTATATCCTCTAGAGGGACCGGTCCAATCCGCTCGACTGGGCGCCCATCACAGACTTGCTATCCGTACGCACGCAACACGCGCCATGCTGACGATCCGCACCGCAACCAGAAATGACGCCCCGCTACTGACCCGCTTGATTCAAGAGTTGGCGGAATTCGAGCGGCTGGGGCATGAAACTGCCGTCACCGAAGAGGACGTCGCGCGCGACGGCTTCGGCGAACGCCCGCGTTTTCGCGCTCTCATTGCGGAATGGGACAAGCAGATTGCCGGCTACGCTTTGTTCTTCGAGTTCTACTCGTCGTTCCAAGGGCGCCCGGGGTTGTTTCTCGAAGACATCTTTGTCCGCGCCGATTTTCGCCAGCATGGCATCGGCACCCAGCTTCTGGCTGCGGTCGCCAAGATCGCATGGGACGAGGACTACTTCTGCCTGCGCTGGGAAGTGCTCGACTGGAACAAGCCGGCCATCGACTTCTACGAAAAGATGGGTGCCGAGTTCCTCGATGAATGGCGCGCCGTGATGCTGATTGGCGACCCTCTGCAGGCAGCTGCGAAGAAACTGAAAACATGAACAAGGTTCGCATCATCGGGGCAGGCCTGGCGGGTTCGGAAGCCGCGTGGCAGTGCGCCCAGCGCGGCGTCGCGGTCGACCTACATGAAATGCGCCCGGTGCGCTCCACGCCGGCACATCAGACGGCGGACTTCGCCGAACTGGTCTGTTCCAATTCCCTGAAATCGGAAAACGAAAATACAGCACCCTGGCTTCTGAAGGAAGAAATGCGCCGCGCGGGTTCGTTGCTGATTCAAATCGCGCGGGAATGCTCAGTTCCGGCCGGGCATGCGCTGGCCGTTGACCGCACCGCCTTCGCCGCGAAAATTACGGAGACGATCTCGCGCGAGGCGCTCATAACCGTTCACCGTGAGGAGGTCACTGCCATTGGTGAAGGCGAGATCACGATCATCGCCTCGGGGCCTCTCACTTCCGACGCTCTCGCCAGCGAAATTAGCCGGCTGAGCGCAGCTGCGCGGACAGGAGTGTCCGCGCCACACGCTGCCGCTCTCTATTTCTATGATTCCATCAGCCCCATCGTCGAAGCTGACTCCATCGACATGAGCAAGGTCTACCTTGCAGCCCGATACGACAAAGGCACCGCCGACTACATTAACTGCCCCATGTCGAAAGAGGAGTACGACCGCTTCTACGACGCGCTGATCGCAGCCGAATCGGTCGAAGCCAAAGATTGGGAAAGTCTGAACTATTTTGAAGGGTGCCTGCCCATCGAAGAAATTGCCCGCCGCGGGCGCGACACGCTGCGTTTCGGTCCCATGAAGCCCGTCGGCCTCAAAGATCCGCGGACCGGAAGGCCGCCGTACGCGGTGGTTCAGCTACGCCAGGAAAACCTGCGCGCCGATTCCTACAACCTGGTCGGATTCCAGAATCATTTGAAATACGGCGAGCAGGCCCGAATCCTGCGTCTCATCCCCGGGCTGGAAAGCGCCCGCTTCCCGCGCTTCGGACAGATTCACCGCAACACCTATATCAATTCCCCGGTCTTGCTGAACGAAACCCAGCAGATGCGGGCGCATCCCTCGATTTTTTTTGCCGGGCAAATCTGCGGCGTCGAAGGCTACGTCGAGTCCATTGCCACGGGAATGCTGGCCGGAATTCATGCCGCGACTTTACTCTCAGAGGCAACGCCCACGGCGCCGCCTCGCGCGACTGCGCTGGGATCGCTCGTGTACTACATCACCCACGCCGATGCGAAGAGGTTTCAACCCGCAAACATCACGTTCGATCTGCTGCCGCCGCTCGAAAAGAAAATCCGCGACCGCCAGCAGCGCCACAGAATGCAATGCGACCGGGCGCTGCTTGGCTTGGGGCAATGGCTGGATCGCTCCAATACGAGTCTATCCTCCAAGCCCCTGGTCGAAGCGTCTTAGCGCCAGTGTTAGCTTTGCAATTGAGTTGGCAGGAAGAGCTAAAAAGCTCTAGTTCGGCTTGCGGTTTTTCGCGTCAGCGATATAACGCAGCAGGGTTGCGTCCGTAAGCTGGCTGTATTTCTCCATGAACGATGGTTCCTTGGGGCGCGCGTTCTGGGCCGGCGCGGAAGCTGTGGAATGAGGTTGTTCTTCCGGGTCCGCGTCGCTGGTCATGACTTGCACGTAGAACCAGAGGAAATGGCGCATCTGATCGAGCGCCGATTTCAGGACTTCGATGGATTCGATTTCCGGAAGCTGGGTCAGCGCTTCCATCAGTTCCGGATCGCTCGGCGCCTGCATCGCGGCACAGTTGAGTTCCCGCTGGATGGCACGCAGATCTTCGGTGACTCGCATAATCCGCGAATGAACATCGTCGAGATAGTCTTGCTTGGGCATGCTCCTGCCGCTTTCTGAAGACGTCTCAACATCTCACCCAAAACATTCTGGCAGAAGATGTCCCACGTGCATGCGCTTTCGTAATTCCGGCGCTGGACGCGGAGTTTCGCGATGCTCAGGAACGTAGTGAGGCGGCGCGAATTTGCGGGACATCGACGAAACGTGCGCCAATACTGGGGTTTTCAATGGCCGAGACAAGAGTGTGTGTGATCTGCGCAAGTGTAACCAGGCCCAGACGACGGGCGCCGTCACGAGCGGAAGGGATTCGCTCGAAGAGCCAGTACATCGGTAACAAAACGTACGGCCAGCGATGGCCCGGTCCGAGCACGTACCAGGGGCGGACAATGGTAACGTCCATTCCGCTGGCGAGGAGCGCTTGCTCGCACTCTTGCCTCACGGCGATGTAACTCTTCATGACCGGGGCGGGGTGCGCGACGCTCAAGTAGACGAAGTGTTTTATGCCAGCGCATTTCGCCGCGGAGATTGCTCCCATGGCCGACACACGGTCAATGGACAGGAACTGGGCCGCTTTCGCCGGGCTGGGATGAGAAACCCCGACCAGTTGCACGAACGTATGGCAGGGAGCGATGCGGTCCTGGTAGGTGGCAGGTTGCAGGGTGTCGCCGATGGCTGCCTTGCATCCGGCGGGGAGCTTCTTCTCGCTGCCTGGGCGAACCAGCGCGCGAACCCCGTGACCGCGCTCCAGCAGAGCGTGAATCAGCGGCCGTCCTATGTATCCGGTTCCACCGGCAATAAAAACCGACAGCGCAGGCATGAGACGCAGCTACTCTGAAAACGGGCTTTAAGTCCGAACCGGGTACACTGCCGCAGGCTGCCGGACAAGAATGTCCGGCTCATGCCCGGGCGTCATTTGCCCGGGTACGAGACACGCCAGACGGAGTCGGAATTATCGTCGCTAACCAACAGCGACCCGTCCTTCGCAACCGCGATCCCAACCGGACGCCCCCAGACTTTGCCATCTGAAGTCACGAATCCGGTGAGGAAGTCCTCGTATTCACCGTTCGATTTTCCCTGCTGGTGCAGGGGAACGCGAACCACCTCGTAGCCGGTTCGCGGCTCGCGGTTCCAGGAGCCGTGCAGGGCGAGAAATTCGTCGCCGCGATATTCGGCCGGGAATTGCGCGCCGGTGTAGAAAGCAAAGCCGAGGGGCGCGCTGTGCGGCTGGATGATGACGTCGGGAGTGATCATTTTGGCGCGCCAATCCGGATGGCTGTCGGGCAGCCGCGGATCGTGATTGCCGCCCATGTAGTACCAGGGCCAGCCATAAAATCCACCGTCCTGAACGTGGGTGGTGTAGTCGGGAACCAGGTTATTGCCAAGGTTGTCGCGCTCGTTGACCGCAGTCCAGAGTTGGCCGGTTTTGGGCTCGAATGCCAGGCCTACTGGGTTGCGGATTCCGAAGGCGAAAACCCGCATGCCGGAGCCATCCGGGTTGAATTCCAGAATGTCGGCGCGGTGAAACTCGGACTTGTGGGTGTCGGGATCGTCGATATTGGAGGCCGAACCGACCGAGACGTACATTTTCTTTCCGTCGGGAGAGAAGGCCACATCGCGCGTCCAGTGGCCACGGCCTCCCTCCGCTCCGGGGAACAGTTCGGCGACCATGGTCTGCGCGGCGCCGCGCGTCTTCAGATCGCCGTTGTGGTACGGAAAGCGCTTGATGGAATCGGTGTCGCCGATGTAGACCCATTCCGGGTTGGGACCCGGCGGATAAAAGGCGATACCAAAAGGCTGATGCAGGCCAGTGGCAAACACCGACACCTGCTCTGCTTGTCCTTCGGAGGAGATGCCGTGCAGGACCTTGATCTCGCCTTTGTTGCTCTCCGCCAGAAAAACGTCGCCGTTCGGAGCCGCGCGCAGTTCACGCGGCTCGTCGAACCCGCTGGCGTACAGGTTCACCTTGAAGCCGGGAAGCGAATGGGGCATGGCGCCGGCGGGTTTCTGGGCTGCTTCGGGAGGATTGACCGCAGCCTTGGTGGCGAATGGCTTCGGCAAATCGCTAATCGTGACCTTGTGCACCTTCCCTGGGTTCTCTTCATGAAAGTCGTAGAACACCGAGTTGCCGGTTTGAGCCACGAGGCTCGAGAAGAGGAGGAGCACGGCGACTGCCTGCAAGAGCGACGACAGACTTAGATTGCGCTTCATGTCTCACCTGGTGACAAGATTTAATGAAAGCTTAGATATGTGCCGAGCCGATTCGGGTGCTTGATTTCACGCAGACTTCGAGCGCAGGCCGTTCGGAACCAGCGGCATCGAACGCAGGCGAATCCCGGTCGCGTTGAAAATGGCATTCGCGACTGCCGGAGCGATGCCGGTCAGCGGAGTTTCACCCGCGCCCATTGCCCGCTGATCTTTACGGTCGACCAGCACCACCTCGATCTGGGGAGCATCGCTGAAGCGAGGCACCCGGTAATCGGCCAGATGAGGATTCACAATCTTGCCATTGTCGAAGTGGATTGCCTCGAACATGGCGCCGCCGAGTCCCTGCACAATGGCTCCGCTAATCTGATTTTTCAGACCATCGGGATTGATTACTGGGCCGCAATCGAAGGCCTCGACCACCCGGACCACGCGCGCCTCGTCGCGATCAATGGCAACTTCGGCGCAAGTGGCAATGTAACCGCCCTTTTCGAATCCGCCGGCCAGGCCAAAGCCGCGCGCGGGAGTGTTTTTCTCTTTTCCCCATCCGAACTTGTCGGCCGCAGCCTGAAAAACGGCACGCAGGCGGTCGTCTTTCAGATTCTTCACGCGGAATTCCAGCGGGTCCATATTCAGCGCATGCGCCAGTTCGTCCATATGCGATTCGCGGGCGAAGTGATTGGCGGCGGCCGCAAGCGAGCGGTAAGAGCCTTGGCGCAGGGGAGCATCCGCGGGATGGAAGGCAATGCGCTGGTTCGGCACCTCGTAAGGTGTGCGCATGGCGGCTGGGCCGGAGTTGTAGTTGTCGTATTCCCAGAAAACCAGGGTGCCGTCGGATTTAGCGCCGCTTTTGACGTCGATGACTCCAGCCGGACGGAAATACGCCCAGGTGAACTCTTCTTCGCGCGACCATACCAGCTTCACGGGCTTTCCAGCGGCTTTGGCCAGACGCGCGGCTTCCACGGCGCATTCTCCGGTGTGCTTGCCGCCGTAGGCGGACCCGGTATCGGGCACGATAACGCGGACGCTGTCCTCGGAGAGGTGGAAGGCGCCGGCCAATTCGTCGCGAACCGCAAAGGGGCGCTGGGTTCCGGTCCACACGGTGAGCTTTCCGTCTTTCCATTCGGCGACGGCGGCACGCGGTTCGAGCGGCGTATGGGCGATGTAGGCAACGGTGTAGGTCTGCTGCAGAGTCTTTGCCGCCTCGGCGCGGGCTTGCTCGACCGAGCCCACCACATGCTCGTCATCCCGGTCGAATCCCTTTTCTTCGGCGGGATGGGATTTCAGATAGGAAAACAGCTCGCGGTCCGAGGGCTGCTGGGGCGCGTCCCATTGTGCGCGGACAGCGGACGCCGCGCGCTCGGCAACGGATTTATCGGGCGCCGCAACGCCCACAAAATCGCCATCATGAACGACGACCGCACCCGCGATTTTCTCCGCCTGCGATGTGTCGCAAGCGACCAGGCGGGCGTGGAAGGCGCTTGGCCGGACCACTTTGCCGTGCAGCATGCCGGGAAGAATCAGGTCCGAGGTGTACTGGTGCGCGCCGGTGACGAAGTCGCGGCCATCTTTCTTCGAAACTGCCGTGCCTGCAATTTTCCATTGATCGGCGGGCGTGACTGGAGGGTCAGCGAGCACAACCTTCATCAACTTCTGGCCATGCGTCAGTTCGGCGTAAGAAATCGTTCGCCCGGTCTTCGGGTCGCGAACTTTGCCATCCTCGGCAATGGGATCGCCGCCGTTCCAGCGTGCGGCGGCCATCTGGATCAGCACTTGGCGCGCGCTGGCAGCGACCTTGCGCAGTTCGGTTCCCATCTGCGGGGTGGTGCGGCTGCCGAAGGTGCCCATGTCATAGGGCGTGAGTTCCGTGTCGCCCATGAGCATGTGAACGGAATCGACGGGGACGCGCAGTTCCTCGGCCACTTGCTGTGCCAGCGAGGTGCGAATGTTCTGCCCCATCTCGACTTTGCCGGTAAAAACGGTGACCTGGCCGTCCTCGCCAATGTGCAGCCAGGAGTCCAGCGTGTCGGGCATGTCGTCGCCGTGATGCTGGCGAGCGCCGGATTCCTGCGTAAGCGCGTGCCGGGCCGCGCAGCCCACCACAATGCCGCCGCCGAGCAGCTTGAAGAAGTTGCGGCGGTCGAGGTCGAAGCAGTGCCGCAGGCGGGAGATGCCGTCGTGCTGCGTGATTTCAGGATCAACCGGCGGTTGCATGTTTGCTTTTCCGTTTCAACTCGGCGGCCCTGTGCACAGCTTCGACGATGCGCTGGTAGGTGCCGCAGCGGCAGATGTTGCCGTCCATGCGCTGCATGATTTGCTCTTGCGTGGGATCGGGCGTGCGCTCAAGCAGCGCGGCGGCGGAGAGAATCATTCCCGGCGTGCAATAGCCGCACTGGAATGCTTCGGCTTCGAGAAACGCCTGCTGCACGGGATGAAGTTCCTTGCCGCGCGCCAGGCCTTCGATGGTGGTGATCTTCTTGCCCGCCAGCGAGCTTGCTTGAACTCTGCAGGACCGAACCGGCGCGCCATCGAGCAGGACGGTGCAGGCTCCGCACTGGCCTTCGCCGCAGCCGTACTTCGTGCCGGTCAGTTGCAGGTGGTCGCGCAGCACATAGAGGAGAATTTCATCCTCGGGGGCGTCCACGCGGTGTTCGGCGCCGTTAACGTTTAGTGTGAATGCCATCGCGCACCGGAACAGGAAAGTATATCGCTTTGCGATGGACTATGCCGCGTTCTCGTCGTCTTCCGGATCGGGAATGGAAGAAGGCGGATCACTGGCGGGAAAACTGTCGGCAAGGGTCTTGTCCATGCCCTCGTCGCGCTGGTTGTTTTCGGGTTTCTGCTCGCTCTTGGGAGGTTCAACGCCCTTGGGTCCGGACTTGCGCAAGTTGTTGGTCATAGTTTCCACCCGGGAATCCATCCATCCGGTTAGATGAGCGTGAGGAGGCAGAGCGTCAACTGCTGGCGTGAAAAGTATTTCGCTTAAGGTGTGGGGCAACCGAGCAAACCGACAGCTAGCTCTTTACCGTCGTGTTGCCGGCTGGCGCGTTGCTGGCTGGGGCGGTAGGCGCCGCATTGGCGGCAGTCGTGTCTGCCGGCTTATCTTTCATGCCCTCTTTTAAAGCGCGGAGCCCTTCACCGATGCCCTTGCCCAGCTCCGGCAGCTTCCTCGGCCCAAAGACGAGCAGGGCGATGAAGAAGATGATCAGCAGGTGGGTGGGTTGTAACAGACCTTCAAACATGGGAAACCTCCGCAAAAACAGCTATTTAAACCTTAATTGAGCGTAACCCTTCCGTCAACTGCGGCACGAAGTGGCGGGGACCGTTTACCAGTCCTGGGACTACATCTCTCGGTGTACTTTTCCCTTTCGCCACCTATTACTTACGTGACCTAGCCCAGATTACCTGCAAGCTCTATGGTGAGGAGCAGAACTGAGTTTCCAACCGGAGTTGTCCAGTTGCGCTCTAAAGCCTTGGCGGTCCTGTCCTTATTGATTGTTCCGGCAGTTTATGGCGCCGACTCCGGCCCTGTGGATTGCGCCCACATGCTGGCGTGGCTGGCAGGAGGCGTGTCTAGTCCAAAGCTGATTGCGGTCGCGCGGGAGCGCGGCGTGGCATTCGGGCTGACTGCGGAGCTCGAATCGCAACTGAAGCCGATGCACGCGTCCGCCGAATTGCTCAGCGCCGTCGGCTCGCTCAAGCCTGCGGGTCAGAGCGTTTGCCCGGCATCGCTGGGGAAAGCCGCCGCTGCGATTCGGGCAAAAGACTACGACCAGGCGGACCAACTTACGCAATCGCTCCTCGAACGCGACCCTCGCAATAGCGCTCTGCACTTCCTGCTGGGCTACATCCACCAGATGCAAGGTGATTGGGACGGCGCGTTTGATGAATACACCAGTTCGAAGGAAGGGGACCCGAGCTTTGTCGAGGTCCATAACCGGCTGGCGCTGGTCTTCTACCAGGCGGATGACGGCGACAGCGCCGTGGGTGAAGCCCGGACGGCGCTCAGCATGGATTTTCAGGATGCCGAAGCCTACCGCATGCTGGGGCTGGGGCATTATGCAAATCAGCAGTATGCCGCCGCACGGAATGCCTTCCAGGAAGCGCTGGCGCGGGATCCCAAGGACGAAGATATTTATTACGAGATGGGACTCGTTCTGCGTGACCAGGGCTCAGCGCCGGAAGCGATCCAGAATTTCCGCAAGGCATTGCAACTGAACCCGTCGTTGTGGCAGGCCCACAGCGGGCTGGCAGGAGTTCTCGGTCAAGAAAAGCGGTTTAACGACGCGGTCGCGGAGTTGATGGTTGCGAAGCAACTTGCCCCCAATGAGCCAACCGTGCGCGAGGATCTGGCTGCAACCTACTACAACGCCGGTGCCTACGATTCCGCGATTGCGGAGTATGGCGAACTGTATCGCAAGTTTCCCGGCTGGCGCGGGGGACATGATGGACTGGCTCGCGCCTATCTTGCCAAAGACGAATACAACCGCGCCATCGCAGAGTTGAAGGTTGCGGTGCAGCAGCAACCCACGAACGCCGCTGAACACCGCGCCCTGGGACAGTTGCTGCTGGCGGCGGATCAGCAGCAGGACGCGGCTCGCGAGCTGCGCATTGCGGTGGAACTTGATCCCAATGCGGCGGCTTCTCACTATTACCTGGGCTCGGTGCTGCTGGAACTGCAGCAACTCCCGCCGGCGCTGAAGGAGTTTCAGGAGGCGGTGCGGCTGGAACCGTCAGCCGAACATCATTTCGCGCTGGCCGCGTGCCTGATGAATATGGGCCGCGACAAGGAAGCGCTGTCGGAAATGGAGATCGCAAGCCGGCTGGATCCGGAAAAGAAGTTGTACAGCAGCCGCAAGGACGAACTGGAACGCTTGATGCGGACCAGCGGGCTGCAAACGCACTAGTTCATGGACTTGCGTCAGATGAAGTTTGGCGCGAAGCAGACATAGAATCGGCAAAGCGCATGGCGAGCATGAATCCAGCTAACGGGCCTGGCGGAGCATACGGCGCCGCTCCGGCGAAGCAGCGAACTGAGGCTGGCTCGACCGAGCGCCGCAACATCTTCAGCGAGACTCCGCTGGCGTCGCGGAACACTGGCTATGGCCTTCCCTGCGCGCACTGCAAGACGTATTACTCCGCCGATCATCCCTCGTGTCCGGTGTGCAAAAGCCCGCAGCGGGTGGGGCCAACGGCTCCGCTGACGCATGCCGCTCCGGCCGAGCGGTTGCCCGATCCCGAGCAACTGGAGCAGGAACGCGAGCGTTTTTTGAATGAATTCAAGTCGCAAGTGGTGGCGTCGCCGCTGCCTCCGGATTTGCCTGCCCCGGAGCAGCACTGCAACCGGGTCGAGAACCACGGTGGCGGGCCGGAACCGGCGGCGATCTGCCAGGGTTGCTACGACCGCCTGCAGGAGCGGGTCGACGTGCTCGAGGCCGCCATGCACATTGACGTGATTGAAGCCGCGCAGATTGTTTATGATGCGGTGTGGGCAGACCCATCCGATCCCAACAAGACCTACCAGAACGCCGCCCAGGCGCTGCTGACCGAATTGCGCCGGCGCTCCGGCATCCCGCAAGTGTTCGGGCCGCTGCAGCCGCCGGTAAACTAGCCTAACCAGAAGCCTTCCCGGTCTGTCCCTCACCTTCCGCTGTGATTTCCATCACTGCCGCGCGGGAGCGTTTTCTCTAACATTTCCGCCGAAAACGGTTTCATGGCAATTCTTGGGATGCTCCGCCCGCCGAGTTGGGCGGAACACGAGGATGCAATGAGCATCAGCCTTGGCATTGACGTTGGCGCGGTTAGCGTGAAGTTGGCCGCGCTCGGCACGTCTGACGATGAGCAGGCACTCACCCGGGTGACTGAGAAAAATGGAATATTTTTTTCGCCGCAGTTGCCGTTGAGGAATGGGCTGGGGCAGGCTGCGATCGTCCTCTCGACGTATCGGCGGCTGCAAGGCAATCCTCAGCACACCACGTTTGACTTGCTGCGCGAATTCTATGCTGCGGTGCCTCGAGACTCAGTGACGGCCATCCGCATCACTGGATCCGGGGGGCGGACCATGGCGCGCGCTCTGGGCGCGCAATTCGAGAACGAATTTCGCGCGCTGGCCTGCGGCACGCGGGCGTTGTATCCGCAGGTGCGAACCGTATTCGAGATGGGTGGCGAAACCTCGAAGTACATTCGCCTGGGCGAGGCCGACGATTCCGAGCACCTGGGCATCCTCGACTATCAGTCCAGCACGGAGTGCGCGGCAGGAACGGGATCATTCATCGATCAGCAGGCGTCGCGGTTGCTCTTCGACGTGGATGATGTGGGCGAAGCGGCATGCGGCGCCGCTTGCGCCGCCCGCGTCGCCGGGCGCTGCTCGGTGTTCGCCAAAAGCGACATGATTCATGCCCAGCAGCGCGGCTACCCCGCCGACCAGATCCTGCGTGGATTGTGCGAGGCTGTCGCCCGGAATTTCAAATCCAGCATCGTGAAAGGAAGAAAAGTGGTCGCGCCCGTCGCCTTCGTTGGCGGCGTGGCGCTGAATGCGGGCGTGCGCGAAGCCATCCGTCATGTATTCAAGCTGCAGGAGTCGGAGTTCTTCATTCCCGAAGCACCGTGCTGGTTGACCGCTTTGGGCGCTGGCATTCTTGCGCGCGAAAGCAGATGCAAGAAATCTTCAATTAACCTGTCGAGTTTGGAGGAGCGTTCGGCGGCTGAAGGATTCCCTACAACGGACGCACTATCGCTCGATGGCGTGGTCCTGTTGCGGGACCGTATCAAGGCGCGCGCCATCGAGCCGGGCACGCGCGTGGACGCCTATCTCGGCATTGACGTCGGCTCGGTCAGCACCAATCTGGTGGTCATCGACGCGGCGGGCAATCTTTACCAGGAAATCTATGTCCCCACCGCCGGACGTCCGATCGAGGTGGTGACGGCAGGGTTGCGCGAGATCGAGGAAGAGTTGGGCACGCGCATTCGGGTGCGCGGCGTAGGTACGACGGGTTCCGGGCGCGAACTGATCGGTGAACTCACGGGCGCGGATGTGGTCAAGGACGAAATCACAGCCCACAAAACTGGCGCGATGCGCGTGTGCGAGCAGGTGGGAATGGAGTCGGTAGACACCATTTTTGAGATCGGCGGCCAGGATTCGAAGTTCATCCGCATCCAGGACGGCGTGGTGATCGACTTCACCATGAACGAGGCGTGCGCGGCCGGAACCGGATCGTTTCTCGAGGAACAGGCAGAGAAACTGGGCATTGCCATCAAGGGCGAGTTTGCGCAACTGGCGCTTTCGTCAAAGAGTCCCGTACGCCTGGGCGAACGCTGCACCGTGTTCATGGCGCGAGATGTCAGCAGCCTGCTGCTGAAAGGCGCAGCCGTGCCCGACCTCTGCGCCGGGCTGGCGTACTCCGTGGCGTTGAATTACCTGAACCGCGTGGTGCGCGGACGCAAGATCGGGGAGGTGATTTATTTCCAGGGCGGAACCGCCTACAACGATTCCGTGGCTGCCGCGTTTTCGGTCATCCTCAGAAAGCGTATTGTGGTCCCGCCCTTCAATGGCGTCATTGGCGCGATTGGCGCGGCCTTGCTGGCGCGGGACCGCATGCAGCACACGAAAGCACCCAGCCGCTTTCGTGGATTTGATCTCACGAGAGTCAAATTTACAGGTCGCGATTTCGTTTGCCGCGCCTGCGCCAACGACTGCGAGATGAAGGAATTCCTGATCGATGGCGAGAAGACTTATTGGGGCGATCAGTGTTCCGACAAATTCCGCAAGCGCGCGCGGACGGACCGCCAGCCGGTGATCGATGACTTGTTCACCTGGCGTGATCAGGTGCTGCAAGCCGTTCTGGAGCCGCCTCAAGCGGGGCGCAAGACGGTGGGCATCCCGCGCGCCATGTTCTTCTTTGACCGGTTTCCGTTCTGGTGCACTTATCTGCAAGAACTCGGCTACAACGTGGCGCTTTCACCACCAACGGATGGCCGGACTGCGGCGGAAGGCGAAGAACTGGCAATCGCGCAACCGTGCTTTCCCATCCAGGTGGCGCACGGGCATGTGCAGGCGCTGCTCAATCAGAACGTCGACTACATTCTCCTGCCGAACACGGTCAATGCTGAGACGCCGTTCATGGACAAGCAGTCCAAGCTGTGCCCGTGGAATGTCACGCTGCCCTTTGTGGTTCGGGCGATCGAGAAACTGGAGCCGCGCCTGAATGGCAACCTGCTGATGCCGACGGTTCACTTCCGCGAGGGGATTCGCCGTGTGCGCGAGGAGATGCGTTTGCTGGCGGCAAAGCTGGGACGCAGCAAGATTTGCAGTGACACGGCACTCGAACTGGCGTACTTCGCGCAGAAGGAGTTCGACAGTCAAGTGCGCCGGGCGGGCGATGTGGCCTGGCAAAAGCTGAGGATCACAGGCGAGCCGGCGATCGTGCTTTTGGGGCGTCCCTATAACATGTACGACCGCTCCGCCTGCTGCGACATTCCACGCAAGCTGCGGGCCCTCTACGGCATCAATGTGCTGCCCATGGATCTTCTGCCGCTGGATGAAGAGGAAATCTCTTCCGTCAATGGCAACATGTACTGGCACTCGGGCCGGCGCATCCTCGCGGCGGCGCAGTTAACGCGAGGGCTTGCCAGCATGCACCTGATTTACATTTCCAATTTCAAGTGCGGGCCTGACTCATACCTGAAATCCTTTATCGAAGACGCCAGCGGCAAGCCCAGCCTGGTGCTGCAATTTGACGGGCACTCGAATGATGCGGGCTATGTCACGCGCTGTGAAGCCTATCTCGACAGCACGGGGTTCTTACGATGAACATTCGCAAACATCGCTGCTCGAACCGGAAGATTGGTCCCGACCATCGCCTGGCCGGGAAAATCATCCACGTTCCCGCCATGGCGGAAGGAAGCGTGGAAGCGATCTGCGCCGCGCTGCGCTGGATCGGCGTGGAAGCGGTTGCGACGCCGCCGTCCGACGATCGGACGCTGGAACTCGGCGGCAAGTACACCAGCGGCGACGAGTGTTTTCCCGCCAAGATCACCATGGGCGATTTCGTCAGGATCATGGAGCAGCCGGGCTTCGATCCCCAGCGCGCGGTCTTCTTCATGGGAGCGGCCGACGGTCCCTGCCGTTTCGGGCAGTATGCCGAGTGCCTGAAGAAAGTTGTTCGCCAGATGAACTACCCCGACGTGCAAGTGCTTTCGCCTCACGGAGAGCATGGCTACAGCGACTTCGAAGATTTTGACAATGCTTTTGTCCGCACGGCGTGGCGGGCGCTGGTGTCGGCCGACATTTTGCGCAAGCTGCTGCTGCAAACTCGTCCTTATGAAACTGAACCCGGTGCGGGGGATCGCGTGTTCCGCCAATCGGTCGAGGACCTTTGTACAACGCTGGAGCACAGTTGCTCGGATGTGGACTGCCAGATGGCGTCGATCCAGGCGTGCTTGCGGCGGGCGCGCGATCGTTTTCACGCCATGCCCGCCCAGTTTGACCGCAGCCGTCCGTTGATCGGGGTCGTCGGAGAAATTTTCTGCCGCCTGAACAACTTCAGCAATCAGGATCTGGTGCGCCGGCTGGAAGCGCAAGGCGCGGAGTGCTGGATGACCGACATCGCCGAGTGGATCGGGTATACCAACATCGAAGAAGTCCGCAATTTGCGGCTGGCCGGGCGAGCTTATTCCTGGGCGATGATCAAATCCAGGCTGCGCGCGCGCATTCAACATTCCGATGAGCGCGCCCTGCAATCCTTGTTTGACGAGGATTTCGTTGGCTATGAAGAGCCCGGCATCGAGGAAGTGCTCGAACTGGCGCGTCCTTACTTGCCGTTTACCGGGGTGGAGGGCGAGATGGTGGCGAGCCTGGGACGCAGTGCCTATCTGGCGATGCACGGAGTCGATGGAATTGTCGATATCAGCCCGTTCACGTGCATGAATGGAGTGGTCAGCGAGTCCATCTATCCCAAACTGAGCCGCGAGTATGGCGGCATTCCCATCCGCAATTTCTATTTCGACGGCCAACAGTCGGATATGGAACGCGACATTGGAATTTATCTGGAACTGACCCGGTCCTACCTCGGGAAAAAAGTATACTCGCGTAAATATCCGCCGAGATTCCACCCCGCCGAAACCTGCGTAGCCGCGGATTGATGTCGCCACCCGGAAGCTCCCGCCGTGGCGGCCTGCTTGTAGTGCCATAATGTTAGCCGCCATGGTCAATCGCCGAAATTTCTTGAAGTCAGGCGCGGCCGCGATTCCGCTTACGGCTGCATGGGAAACGCTCCATCCAGAACTCTCCTTTCCCCTGGAATCCATTCCTGCGGCCCAGGCCGGCGCGAACTCAACGCTGGCCCCACTGCCCGCGCGTCTCGCGCCGCGCGACGCGGGCAGAATCCCGTGGCAGGAGAGAGTCCGCCGAGTAGGGCAGAGCAACATGACCGAGCACGACCCGGCGGTCATGAACATCGAGGAGTGGGCCGATTTCTGGCATTCGGCCAAGGCCGACATCGTCTTCATCAGCGTGACGGGAATTCTCGCGTTCTATCCCTCCAAGGTGAAATTTCACCGCCATGGAAAATTTCTGAACGGCCGCGATTTTTTCGGCGAGTGCGTGGCCGCGGCAAAAAAGCGCGGCATGCGGGCAGTCGCGCGCATGAGTCCCGACCTCAACTGGCGCGACGACGCTCTCGTCGCTCATCCGGAATGGGCCATGCGCAATGCGGATGGTTCGGTGCAGTTCAACGAGGAAGATCCACGCCTGTTCAGCACCTGCATGTTCACCAGCTATATGGACGATTACGTTCCGGCGATCATGCGCGAAATCAATTCTCTCTATGATGTCGACTGCTTCTACACCAACGGCTGGCCGCCGATCGGCGAACTGCCTGACTGCCATTGCGCGATCTGCCGCAAGCTGCCGCCGCCCAATACTACGGCTTATTGGCGAGTGTTCAACGACCGGGTGCTCGAGTTGTGGCGCAAGTACGAT
Source organism: Terriglobales bacterium (assembly GCA_036376415.1). GTDB lineage: Bacteria > Acidobacteriota > Terriglobia > Terriglobales > Acidobacteriaceae > Gp1-AA145. The sequence continues at coordinate 6,229 of DASVAJ010000066.1, read as the reverse complement.
GGGATCGCGAAAGAGAAAAACCCGGACAGTTTCTTTTTCGCGAACCTCGGCGGGAACGTGCGTTGCGGGCCGAACCTGGACACGCTGGGCAAAATCGCACCTTGGTTTCAGGCGGACAACCAGGGCCGCAGTTACGATGACCCCGTGGTCTGGGGCTGCTCCCTGCAAGGGCGCGTGTGCAACGCGATCATGGACGGGAAGTTCGCCGCGAACGTCACCGCGGCGTACTCGACTGGAGCGGTGCGTTGGCGCAATGGCTCCAAGAATCCCGATGAGACCCGGATGTGGCTGAACGAGACGCAGGCCAGCGGAATGGCGCTTTACCTGCATTTCATCGGGTCGGAAGGCGGATTCTGTGAAGACCGCCGCTGGCAGAAAACAGGGGCAGAGTATTTCGACTGGGCTGCGAAACAGGACGCGCACTTCCGCAACCGGCGGTCCATCGCAAATATTGGCGTGGTGATGGGGCAGAGCACGCAATTGTTTTACCCTGGGCCTGCTCTGGCGCATTCGCAGCATTACATGCGCGAAACCACGCACGGCATTTACGCCGCATTAATCAACGGCCGGTGGGCGTTTGATTTCGTTCACGAGGACCGACTCGAACCACAGCGCCTGCGCAAATACCGCGCGCTGCTGTTGCCCAACGTCGCCATGCTCAGCGATCGCCAGTGCCGGCAGATTCGCGATTATGTGAATTCCGGCGGGTCGGTCATGGCCAGTTTTGAAACCAGCCTCTACGATGCGGACCTCAAGCCGCGTGTGGACTTCGGGCTTGCCGACCTGCTCGGGATCCACAAGGCCGGCGACGTTATCGGCACCAACGGCAACGCTTACTATGCGAGAATCGAGCGCAGCCATCCCATTCTTGACAGCTTTTCGAATACCAACTGGCTGCCTGGAGCGCAGAACCGCGTTCCGCTGAAGCCGGTGCCGCAGCCGGTGCTGACCGTGGTTCCCGGCTTCGTAAACTATCCCCCAGAACTGGCGTATCCGCCGGTCTCACATACGGATGAGCCGGCGGTGGTTCTGCGCGAAGCGGGTCCGAGCCGGATCGCATATTTTTCTGGCGACATTGAACGCACATTCTGGCTCACCGGCCATGGCGACCTGCAGCGCCTGCTGCACAACACCATTCGCTGGCTCACGCGCGATGAAAGCATTGTGCGCGTAGAGGGAGACGGATTGCTCGAAATGCTGGCCTGGGAAACCGAGCCCGGCTACGCCGTCCACCTGCTCAATTACACCAACCAGCACGCGTATCACGGCTGGATGGATGCGGTTTACACGCCAGGTCCGCAGGGCGTTAGCATGAGGCTGCCAACTGGGGTGAAGGTCAAATCCGTGCAACTGCTGCGGTCTGAGAGCAGCGTTCCATTCCACATCCAGGACGATGTGTTGCGCTTCACCATCCCGCGCGTGGGGGATTACGAGGCCGCCTCGATCACGGTGACCTGATTTTCACGCGAAGCTAAGACTCTGGGGGCAATTCAAAGTCGATCAGGCTGCCCCGGAAGCCTTTTGTCTTCCATGCGCCGAAAGCGATGCCGACCCCCATCCAGATCACGCCAGCGATCTTGGCCGGCTTGCTGAGTCCGAGCCAGAGACCGAGGCAGATGAGAAATCCCAAAACTGGCGGCAGAAAGTTCGTCGCCTTTTTCTCGTTTCGCCGAAAGAAGTAGTGGACCAGCGCCGCAAGGTTTACTCCCATAAACGCGATCAAGGCGCCGAAGTTCAGCATCTCCGCGCCCAGCCCATAGCAGAACAGGCTGCCTCCGCACACCGATTCTCGCTGGAACGGCACTTCCACCAGCAGCGCTCCCAGCAAAGCAATTCCGCCGACAAACAGCACGTTGTTGCGGGGAATGTGATGCTTGGGATCGACCGAGCCAAAAAACGACTTGGGCAGGGCATTGCTTCGTCCCATTCCATAAAGGAGGCGAGCCGCGCCGATCTGCGCGCCCATGCCGGAGCCGAAATTCGCGACCAGCAGGGTGAATCCAATGATCGCAAACAGCGGCGGCCAGGCCCGCTGGGCTACGGAGACGATTGCCGTGTCCTCGTTGGGGAACGGTTGGGTTGCCGGCCAGATCAGCTGGGCAGCGTAGACTTCCATTGCGGAAAGAATTCCGATCACCAGGCAGGTTAAAACTGTTGCCAGCAGAATATTGCGCCGCGGGTTCTCGGCCTCTTCGGAGAGGGTCGATATGCCGTCGAAGCCGATATAGCTCAGGACCGCGATGGAAGTTCCCGCGAGCACGGAGCGGAAGTCGAACAGCTGAGGATCATAAAACGGCCGCGTGAAGAAGCTCACTCCATCATGCGGATGGCCGAAGACGTAGCGCGCCGCGGCGATAAAAAAGATGGCCACGACCGCTCCCATAGCGGCGCCTAATCCGGCGTTGACTCGCGCCGATGTCTTCACGCCCTGAACGTTCAGCAGCGTAAACATGGTGAAAAAGAAAACCGCCCAGGCCCAATAGGGGACGTTAGGGGCGAACACGTGCGCCTGCTGGCTGCACCAGATGATGCAGATCATGGGGTTGAGCATGTAATCCATGACCATGCTCCATCCCGTGACGTAGCCGAGCACGGGATTGATTTCCTGGCCGACGTAGGTGAAGGCCGAGCCGGCGCTCGGATAAACGCTGGCCATTCGCCCGTAACTGATGGCGGTGAACAGCATGCCTATCATCGCGATCAGGATGGTGGTGACCACGTGTCCGTGGCCGCGGTTGGAAAGCACTCCGAAGACCGACATGGGCGCGACCGGTTGGATCACGATCACGCCGTAGAGGATCAGGTCCCACAGGGTGAGCGATCGGCGAAGCTGTTGCAGGGGGGACGGGGCGGTGCTTTCAGTGGCCATCTGGCGTATTGGACGGGGAAGCGAGGGGAAAGTCAAGCTACTTCCGCACCGCACCTGACGGGAACGTCGTAATCCAATGCGCTGGCGATGTCATGGCATCGCTCAAAGCCGCTTGGCGAATAAACATCCAACCGAGTGAAGGGCGCCCTGCACTCGCCGCTTTACCGCACCTGCGAACTGCATGTCCAGCAGGCCTTCGATCTGGCGGGTGAAGGCGGCGCCGTAGGGGAACCACCAGACCTTTTTCATGCCCGGCAGGCGGTCGGAGGCGACGTATTTGATGTTGACCATTTCTTCCAGGCCGAAGCTGCCGTGGGTGCGGCCGATGCCGCTGGATTTGACGCCTCCGTGCGGGGCTTCGCTGATGCCGAAGCCGCAGACTACGTCGTTCACGAGCACGGTTCCGGTGGCGATCCGGCGGGCCAGCGCTTCGCCCCGGGCGCGATCGCGGGTGAAGATGCTCGCGCCCAGGCCGAATTCCGAGTCGTTGGCGAGGTGGATGGCCTCGTCTTCGGTATCGAAGGGCATCACGGGAAGCACGGGACCGAAGGTTTCTTCGCGCATGATGCGCATGGCGTGGGTGATGTCCCCGAGCACGGTCGGAGCATAGAAATTGGCGCCCAGTTCGGGCAGCCGGGCTCCTCCACTCAAGATGCGGGCGCCGTTGGCTTTGGCATCTTCGACGTGCTGCTCCACGATTTCTAACTGGCGCTGGTGGATCATCGGTCCGATATCAACTTCGGGACTCAGGCCGTTGCCGACGCGCAGTTGCCTGGTCTTCTTTACGACGTCGTCGAGAAACGGTTCGAGGATGCTGCGGTGCACGTAACAGCGCTCGACCGAAAGGCAAGCCTGTCCCGCGTTGACGAATGCTCCCCACACCGCCGCGCTGGAAGCGACTTCGACGTCGGCATCGTGCAAAACCAGCATTGGATCTTTTCCGCCGAGTTCGAGTACGACCGGAAGCAGCCGCGCCCCGGCCATCTGCGCGATGCGCTTTCCGGTGCCGACGCTTCCGGTGAAGATCAGCTTGTCAATTTCCGCATTGACGAGGGCCACGCCGGCGGCGCCGTCTCCGACCATCACCTGAAAGATTTCAGTTGGAACTCCGGCGCGGTGCAGCAAGGCGGCGAATTCCAGCATGATGAGCGGCGTGAACTCGGACGGCTTCACGACCACCGCATTCCCGGCGGCCAATGCAGCCAATGTTTCTGTCGCCGGAGTCGCGAATGGGTAATTCCACGGGGAAATAATTCCGATGACGCCATAAGGCTCGTGAACCACCCGGCCCGACTTTTGTTTCATGGCAAGGTTGCCGTGCGGCACCGGCTCATCCCGCAGCAAGCGATAGGCGTTATCGATGTAGAAGCGCGCGGAGTCGAGGACCACGATTACTTCGGTGGTCAGCGCCTCGGCATAGGGCTTGCCGACTTCGCGCGTGATCAACTGGGCTATCTCGGCTTTGTTTTCACACAGAAGGCGCTGGAATTTCTTGAGCATCGCGATTCGTCCGCGGATGCCCAGTTCCCGCCACTTCGGCTGCGCTGCACGGGCACGAGAGACGGCATCACGAACGTCCGGTTCGGAGGCGCAGTCGAGTTCGCGGAGAATCTCGCCGGTCGCGGGATTGGTGCAGGTAAGCTTGCGGGGGGCGACCTGGAGATGGGTGGCCATGCCGTCAAAATTCTACGCGGCAGCTGGCGCCAGTGCCAATGATCCTGATCACAGACGGTGAGATGCAGGTGGCGTATGATGCGTCGTGTGTGGCGCGGGCGGCCTCGCCCGCGAAAAGGTGGGGGAGCTTTATTTTTAATTGAAACGTTGACTCGCGGGCGAGGCCGCCCGCGACACACGATCACTGATGAGAACTCTGAATGAGGTTTATAGCTCTCTGTCTTCGCGGCGAAGGTACGAAGTGTGGTTTGTGCGCATGGGGCTGGCCGACGGCAGCGGCGCCTGGTGGTTTCGCTATCTGCTGACCAATCCCGGGCGCGCAGGTTGTGCGGAAATGCCGCGTGGCCTGCCGGTTCAGGTCTGGGCCACCTGGTTTCCGCGGGAAGGCAGGCCGCAGAGTTTTATTCAAGAGTTTCCGCTTGACCTGCTCGAACTGAGCGGGCGTGGACAGAATCCCTTCACTCTTCGCGTTGGCGAGAACGAAATCGAGCAGAATTCATGCCGCGGGGCGCTGAACGCGGATGGCCATAAGATCACTTGGAACTTGCATTACCGTTCGACCTTCCGCGTAACCCTCAGCAATAAGGGATGGATCGGCTTTTCGCGCACTCCGCATTCGAATGCGCGTTTTTCGGGAGAGATCACCTTCGACGGACAGAGGTTTTCCGGCGATCCCCTGGGTTTTGGCCTGCAAGGGCACAATTGCGGGTATCGCCATCGCGGGTATTGGAAATGGATGCACGCGTATTTTTTGCGGCCAGACGCTTCGTCGAGCACCCTGGAAGCTCTCGTTTATGACATGCCCTTTGGCCTGGTGTTTCGCAAGGCTGTGCTGTGGCACGAATCGGAGCGCTATGTTTTCCGGAACCTGCAAGACCTGCAAGGCTTTGGGGACGGCACGGTTCAGGCCGATCGCGATTGCTTTCAATGGAAGTTTCGCTGCTCGTCGCCGGATGGCTTGAGCTTGGAGGCAAACGTGGAAGGCGGCGGCTCGGGGTTGCATCGCTTGCAGTATGTGAACACCGATTGTTCCGGGAGCTTTGAGGTCACGAACAACAGCGTGGCCAAGGCGACCGTACGAGTGGAGCGCAGCGGCGCATGGCTCGAGCAGTTGGAGACCAGCAATGGCGCGGTGCTGGAGATGGCGGGGCAACGCGTGGTGGGCTCCAAAGTGGCAGCGCCCCTGCCGCTGGTGTCGGAGTCTGCCCAGTAAAGATTCTTTCGCGCCAACGGCGCTTTTTCGTTTCCTGACGCTGCCCACGGCTTACGCCGTGGGCTTTATTCTTTTGCCGCTTCGCGGATTTGTGCGGTTGCGACTTTCGCGCCGTGAGTCGGGTTAGCTGTAGCTGTCGGGTCTCGGTTCCTGGCTGTCGGCCCTCAAATTCGCTAATGGCTGAGAGCTAAGAGCTAACCGGTAAAAGCTAGTTAGAGCTGCCGGTCACTGCTTCCGGTGAGTAAGTGCGAGGCGCTGGGCGACGATTAAGTACGCGGCTGGATTGAATGCCATGCCGATGTGCGTGCCTGGAACCTCGAAGTCGTTGCCGTTTTCCTTGGTCATGCAGTAGCGCCAGTCGACGATGCCATCGTGCTTGGTGTAGATGGCGGTCTGGATCATGGAATCGGGAACCTCGCGACGCAGGTGGTCAACAAAGCTGCAGGTGCAGCGCCCGGTGTAACAGTGCGGCA
>DASVAJ010000064.1:0-7040 GCA_036376415.1 Terriglobales bacterium | reverse complement strand
GCGCGTCGGCGGATATCAGGGCATACGCAAGGCTCTGCGCATGGCGCCGAAAGAGATCACGGACCTGGTAACCAAGTCCAACCTGCGCGGGCGCGGCGGCGCTGGGTTCCCCACGGGTTCGAAATGGAGTTTTGTTCCTGTCGGCAAGGATGCCCCTCATCCGAAATACCTCGTCGCAAATGCGGATGAGATGGAGCCGGGCACGTTCAAAGATCGCTGGCTTATTGAATGCAATCCCCACCAGTTGCTCGAAGGCATGATGATCGCTTCGCACGCGATCGAAGCTGATGTGGCGTATGTCTTCTTGCGAAGTGAGTACGTTTTGTCGGCACAGCGGCTGCAGCGCGCAATCGCTGAATGTTACACGGCCGGTTACTTGGGGGAAAAGACTTTCGGATCGGATGTAAATCTCGAGCTCTACCTGCACATCAGCGCAGGCCGATACATGTGCGGCGAAGAAACCGGCCTGCTGAATGCGCTCGAAGGCAAGCGCGCGAATCCGCGTACCAAGCCGCCGTATCCGCAAGTTTCCGGGTTGTTCGGGAAGCCCACGATTGTCCAGAACGTTGAGACGCTCGCGAACCTCCCACATATCGTCAACAACGGCTTTGAGTGGTTCAAGAAGCTCAGCCGCACTGCTGATGCCGGCACCAAACTCTATGGCGCCAGCGGCAAGGTGAAGCGACCGGGACTTTGGGAGTTGCCGATGGGTACGACGGTCCGCGAGCTGCTGGAGGAACACGCGGGCGGCATGCGCGACGGCGTGAAATTTCGTGGCTTGCTCCCCGGCGGCGCTTCCACTGATTTCCTTACCGAAGAGCACCTCGACGTAAAGATGGATTTCACCGAAGTGCAGAAGGCAGGTAGCCGCATGGGGACGGGCACCATGATCATTTTGGACGATCAGACCTGCCCCGTCGGCATGGTCTGGAACCTGGAAGATTTCTTCGCCCAGGAATCCTGCGGCTGGTGCACGCCGTGCTGGAGTGGCCTGCGCTGGGCCGAACGCATCCTATGGGCGTTTGAGCAGGGACAAGGAAGCGAAGCTGATCTGGAGAAGCTGGAGTGGATCTGTAAATTCTGCGCGCCCGGCAATACGTTTTGTGCGCTGGCGCCAGGCGCAGTAGAGCCGCTGCAAAGCGCACTCAAATACTTTCGCGATGACTTTATGCGCCATGTGCACGAGAAGCGTTGTCCCTGGAGGTAGGCATTGGCAACCATCTACGTAGATAACAAACCGTACCAGGTGGATGCCAGACAGAACCTGCTGCACGCCTGCCTCAGTGTTGGTTTCAATCTTCCGTACTTCTGCTGGCATCCGGCGCTGGGCTCGGTAGGCGCGTGTCGGCAGTGTGCGGTGAAACAGTTCCGCAATCCCGAGGACAAGCATGGACGCCTGGTGATGGCGTGCATGACGCCGGCGTCTGAAGGCACGCGCATTTCGATCGAAGATGCTGATGCCGTGGCCTTTCGCAAGGGCATCATCGAAGGCATGATGGAAAACCATCCGCATGACTGTCCGGTGTGCGACGAGGGCGGGGAGTGTCATCTGCAGGACATGACGGTGATGACCGGCCACGATTATCGACGCTACGAGTTTCCCAAGCGTACCTTCCGCAATCAGTATCTCGGCCCCTTCGTCAATCACGAGATGAACCGTTGTATTCAGTGCTACCGCTGTGTGCGCTTTTATCGCGAGCATGCGGGCGGCAAAGACTTTAACGTCTTTGGCATTCGCAATCTCGCGTATTTCGGACGCTACGAAGATGGCGTGCTGGAGAGTGAATTCGCAGGCAATCTCGATGAAGTATGTCCCACCGGGGTATTTACCGACGCCACCCACAAGCATCATTACACGCGCAAATGGGACATGCAGTTTGCGCCATCGATCTGCGTGCATTGCGGGTTGGGTTGCAACATCAGCCCGGGCGAGCGCTACGGGATGCTGCGCAGGATCGTGAATCGCTATCACGGCGATGTTAATGGATATTTCATTTGTGATCGCGGCCGCTACGGCTATGAGTTCGTAAACAGTGAGCAGCGCATTCGACAGCCGCTGGCGCGGCGTAACGGGCAGGTGCAGTCGATCGCTAAGGCAGAAGCTGTCGAGCACGCCGCAAAAATATGTGCGAGTTCCACAACTGTGATTGGTATCGGATCACCCCGGGCATCCCTGGAAGCAAACTTCGCTTTGCGCATGGCAGTTGGGCCGGACCGTTTCTTTGCCGGCGTCAAAGCGGATGAGTTGCGGTTGCTGCATTTGGCCATCGAGATTCTGCGTACGACTCCGACTGCTTCGCTGCGCGAAATAGAAAACTCGGATGCTGTGCTCGTCCTGGGCGAAGACGTCAGCAACTACGCGCCTCGAATGGCGCTGAGCCTTCGACAGTCGGTTCGGCAGCAGCCATTGGCCACGACCGACAAGCTCAAAATCCCGCGCTGGCTCGATCATGCCGTGCGCGAAGCCGCTCAGGACCAAAAAGGTCCGCTTTTCCTGGCGACCGTCGCGTCTACGCGCCTGGACGACGTAGCCGCTGAAACGTATCACGCTGCCCCGGACGAAATTGCCCGCCTGGGTGATGCAGTCGCGCACTCTCTTGATGAAGGTGCACCGGCTTTGCACGAGACCTCCGCTACCGGGTTCTTTGTCGAGCGGATCGTGCAGGCTGTGCGCTCTGTAACAGGTTCGGGCAAGAAATCGTCGAGAGCGCCCGGTTCAGATTCCGAAACTACAGCTCAGCGAATTGCCGAGGCCCTGCGCAGCGCCGAGCGTCCGCTGGTCGTTTCCGGTCTCGGATGCCGCAGCGAGTCAGTCCTGAAAGCCGCCGCCAACATAGTGCGAGCACTGCAGCGCACCGGGAAATCCGCGCGGGTTGCGCTTGCGGTTCCCGAGTGCAACAGTCTGGGCCTGGCATTGCTGGGCGCAAAACCATTGGAGCAGGCATTCGCAGCCGGGCGCGACCACAGCGGCACGACAGCGATCGTGCTCGAAAATGACCTTTACCGGCAGGTGCCCGCCTCCGATGTCGACGCATTTCTCCGCTCAGCAGAGCACGTCATTGCTCTCGATCACTTGCATAATCGGACGACTGCGGCATCGGAATTAGCATTTCCGGCCGCGACTTTTGCCGAAAGCGATGGCACGCTCGTTAACAACGAGGGCCGCGCGCAGCGCTTCTTCCAGGTTCTTGTGCCGCGACCGGATATCCAGGAGAGCTGGTGCTGGTTGCGCGACATTTTTGCGGCCGCAGGACGGGACGAGTTCAAAGCATTGGTTCATCTGGACGATGTGATTCGAACGCTGGCGAGTGAAATTCCTGAATTGGCACGTGTGCCCGAAGCTGCCCCACCGGCAAATTTCCGCATGGCAGGAGAAAAGATTCCGCGCCAGCCACATCGTTACAGCGGCCGCACGGCAATGCACGCGAACGTGGATGTCAGCGAACCCAGGCCGCCGGACGATAAGGATTCGGCGCTATCTTTTTCGATGGAAGGAAATCCCGACCAACCGCCCGCCGCTCTGATTCCATTTGCCTGGGCAGGTGGCTGGAATTCTTATCAGGCGTGGAACAAGTTCCAGGAGGAAATCGCCGGATCTTTGCGCGGCGGAAACCCGGGCGTACGGTTGTTCGAGCCGCCTGCTCAAGTCGCCGACTACTTCCAGGTTGAGTCCAAACAATTTGAACCTCGCGAAGGCGAGTGGCTGGTCGTGCCGCTTTATCACGTTTTTGGATCGGAGGAACTCAGCCTTCATTCGCCGGGCGTGAAGCAGTTATCGCCGCAGCCGTATGTCGCGGTGAATGGCGAATACGCCAAGCGCTTCGAGTTAGAAGCCAACAGCATGGTTGAGTTCTTGATCGACAACACGAATTACCGCGCGCCGCTTCAAATTCGTTCCGACTTGCCGGTGGGCGTGGCGGGAGTACCGGCGGGCGTCGAGCCGTTTCTCGGAATTCAATTACCAGCCTGGAGCAGGATTGTGCGCGTCTCATGACCAGTCCATATCCATTTGCGGCAATTTTCGGGATTCTGATCGTTGTACTCAGTATCGCGAGTGGATTGATCTGGATTGAGCGGCGCTTGCTCGCGCTCTGGCAGGACCGCTACGGCCCCAACCGCGTGGGTCCCTTCGGCTTGTTGCAGGTGCTCGCCGACACCATCAAGCTGCTCGCGAAAGAAGATTGGATTCCGCCCTTTGCCGACAAGCCGGTATTCATCATCGCACCCGCCATCATCATGATTACGGTGCTGATGTCGTTTGCGGTACTGCCGATAGCACCTGGAATCATCATCAGCGATCTCAATATCGCATTGCTGTTCTTTCTCGCTATGTCTTCCCTGGGTGTCTACAGCATCGTTCTGGCGGGTTGGTCATCCAACAACAAATATTCGCTGTTGGGCGGAGTGCGCGCCGCCGCGCAGATGCTCAGCTACGAAGTCTTCATGGGCCTGTCACTGATGGGAGTAGTTCTCTTGGCAGGCTCGTTTGGCCTGGCCGATATTGTTCATGCACAGCGCAGGATTTGGTTCATTGTTCCCCAGTTCCTCGGATTCGTGCTCTTCCTGATCGCAGGACTGGCCGAGACCCGCCGCCTCCCGTTTGATCTGCCAGAAGCAGAAAGCGAACTGGTAGCGGGCTTCCATTCCGAATACTCCGGCATGAAATTCGGCATGTTCTTCGTCGGCGAATACCTCGGAATCACGTTGATCTCGGCCATGATCACGATTTTGTTTTTCGGCGGCTGGATGGGACCGGTGCTGCCGCCGATTCTGTGGTTTCTCATCAAAACATTCTTCTTTATTGGCGTTTTCATCCTGATGCGCGCTTCGTTGCCGCGACCGCGATTCGACCAACTCATGGCATGGGCCTGGAAACTGATGCTGCCGCTAGCGCTAGCAAACCTGCTGGTGACCGGCGCTGTGATGCTGGCGTTTTTTCGCTAGCGAAGGACGAGACTTATGTTCAGTGTGATTCGCACTCTCTGGGATGTCTTCCTGCACAGTTTTAAGCCGCGGGTAACCCGGCAATACCCGGAGCAGCCCGCATATCTGCCTCCGCGCTGGCGCGGCCGCATTATTCTGTCCCGCGATCCCGATGGCGGCGAGCGTTGCGTCGGTTGTTATCTGTGCGCCATTGCATGTCCTGTCGATTGCATCGCGCTGCAGGCCACGGAGGACTCGACCGGCCGCCGTTACCCCGAATTCTTCCGCATCAATTTTTCGCGCTGCATCTTCTGCGGATACTGCGAGGACGCCTGCCCAACTTACGCTATCCAACTTACCCCCGATTTCGAGATGAGCGAGTACAAGCGACAGAACATGGTGTACGAAAAAGAGGATTTGCTGATCAACGGACCCGGCAAATATCCGGGTTATAACTTCTGGCGTGTGGCCGGCGTGAAGATCGGCGGGAAAGACAAGGGCCAGGCCGAGCGCGAAGAGCCGCCGACCGACCTGCGTCAGCTCATGCCATGAGGCAAGACAAATGAGCGTGATTGCGTTTTACATTGCGGCGGTTATCGCGGTCCTCACCACGCTTCTGGTGATCACGCGCAAGAACGCCGTTCAGGCGCTGCTCTACCTGGCGGTTTCGCTGATCTCTGTCGCGGTCATCTTCTACGACCTCGGCGCACCATTTATGGCCGCTTTGGAAGTGATCGTTTACGCCGGCTCAATCATTGTGTTGTTCATTTTCGTGGTGATGATGCTGAATCTCGGCGAGCGCGCCACCGCCGCCGAAGCGACGTTGCTTCGTCCGCGCATGTGGATCGGCCCCACTATCCTCGCGGCCATCCTCCTGGCAGAAATTGCATACCTGCTGGCGCGTGGGAATACCGCCGCTAGTGCTGCACATGTAATCCCTCCCAGGGAAGTCGGGTTAGCCCTTTACGGCCCTTACCTGCTTGGCGTGGAACTGTCCTCTATGTTGCTGATGGGGGCTTTGGTGGGCGCTTATCACCTGGGGTGGCACAAACAACCGAAACCGGAGACGCAAGATGTCCATCGTGAGCACGCAACAAGCCCTGACGCTGGCCGCGGTCCTGTTCGCACTGGGAGTGGCCGGACTGTTGGTGCGGCGTAACCTGCTTTTCATTCTGATGTCGATCGAGATCATGCTCAGTGCCGCTGGCCTGGCCTTTGTTACCGCGGGCGCGCGCTGGGCGCAAGCCGACGGGCAAGTGATGTTCATCTTCATTCTTGCCATGGCAGCCTCGGAAGTCGCGGTGGGGCTCGCTCTCGTGCTGCAGTTGTATCACCAGAATGAATCGCTTGACGCTGATGCTGCAAGTCGGATGAAAGGCTAACGTGCTCGAACTCCTCTTTCTCGTGCCGGCCATCCCGTTCGCCAGCTTCATCTGGCTGGCAATCGTGGGGCCGCGCACGTCACGCAACGCAGTAGCCGCAGTCGGCGTGGGGTCGATCGCGGCTTGCACGGTTATTGCTCTGCTAATTACCGGGGCTTATCTTGCTTCGCCGCCGCCTGGCGGGGCATTCACACAGGTCTTGTGGACATGGATCTCCGTCGACGGTTTCACGCCACAAATCGCGTTTTATCTCGATGCGCTCTCGCTAATCATGATGCTGGTCGTGAGCTTCGTCAGCTTCGTGATCCATCTCTACTCTGCGGAATTCATGCTGGAAGGCGAAGGCTACAGCCGGTTCTTTGCCTACATGAATCTGTTCGTGGCGTCGATGATCACTCTTCTGCTGGCGAACAATCTTTTGCTGCTTTACCTCGGGTGGGAAGGCGTTGGCCTATGCAGTTACCTATTGATCGGATTCTGGTATCAGGACAGCGCGAATGGAGTGGCCGCACAGAAGGCTTTCATTGTCACTCGCGTGGGTGATACCGCATTCGCGATCGGACTCTTCTTACTGTTCACTCATCTCGGCACACTCGACATACAAGCGCTCATGCAGCGCGCGATGCAGCAGTGGCCCGTGGGCTCAACGCTGGCGATCGTGGCTTCAGCGCTGCTGCTCGGCGGTGCGGTAGGAAAATCTGCTCAATTGCCCCTGCAAACCTGGCTGCCCGATGC
>DASVAJ010000062.1:0-67618 GCA_036376415.1 Terriglobales bacterium | reverse complement strand
CCTTCCGCAGCCCACGGGCAAAGCCGCGGAGGACGGCTACTTAACTAATTAAGCAGCGTATGCCATCTGTTGATTGGCAATTATCATTTTGCACGCGATTACGGGTGTGTGCACCCCGGCATGCCTTCTGGCCGCAAGCATCCCCGTCGAAACCGTGACGCCCCCAGGCACCCCCATCGCGGGCTGAAGTCCCGCGCTGGGGACCCCGCCATAGGGAGATGAGAATTGGGCCAAATTCAAAGAGCTGATTCCAATCTAGGTACAAGCCCAGGACAAGTCAACCTGTACACTCATTGGATGCCGCACCTTGGGCATAAGACCCAAAGCCCGTGGAGTCCGATTCAGCTGTAAACAAAGGGGTTAGCGACCAAACTGCAGCAGGGCAAAGACGTAAAGCCAGAGCACGCCCATGAAGTGCCAGTACCAGGCGGCGGTTTCCACCACGATGCGCCGGTGCTCAATGGAGCCTCGGAACAGCGACACCATTCCGGCATAGAACAGGACCAGAATCCCCACAGCCAGGTGCGCCGCATGGGCGCCGGTCAGGAGATAGAAGAACGTGCTGAGGCCCGCCGTAGAGGCGTGAAACCCACGGCTTCGCAGGGCTTGCCAAGCCAGTCCCTGTCCTACCAGGAACACCACGCCCAGGAGCACGGTCATGCCCAGCCATGGGATCCTGCGTTCCGGTTCCCAGGCTACACCGGGAATCGCCCGCAGGGAGGAAAACACCATTTCGCGCCCAACCGACCTGCGCGCAAATTCCATGGTGAAGCTGCTCAGCAGCAGGACGCAGGTGTTGAGCAGAAGCAAGCGAACCGGCAGTTCCACCTGCAACCACTGATGAACGTAGAAACCGCTGTGCGGATCGACCACCACGGCCGCATGCCGCAGCAGAAAAACCGCGGTCGCGGTGATGAACAGCATGGTGATCGAGACGATGCCGAGGATCAGACCCAGCCGGGCGCGATGCAGGCGGCGTTCATAATCGGAAAAACCATCCCCCGGGCCGGAATCGCCGCCTCCGCCGTAACCCGGCGGGTGCACGCCTCCGCCGCCCTGCCCGAGGCGTTCCTGCGTGGTGGGAGCAGACATTAGCGACATAATTCCAGCAGACGAGTGGCGGCCGAAATTGCGGTCAAACTTACTTCTTTGCGGTTTTTGCCGATCTACCAAGAACCCGCACGTACTTGATCACCTGGTTGATCTCGTCGTCGCTGAGTTGATCGGCAAAGGATGGCATGTTCGCCTGGCCATCATGAACCACCTGGTGCAACTTCTCGTCGCTCAATTTCTGCACATCTTTAGAGCGGAGATTGGCCGCTTGCAGTTGTTTGCCCAGGGGAGTGTTTCCGCTGCCGTCAAGCCCATGACACAGCACGCACTTGCTCTTGAACGTCGCTTTCCCGGAAGAACTTTTGGCACTCTCCTGCGCAACCAGCGAAGCACAGGCGGCAAAAAGCAGGATGACAAACCACGCCTTGCGAACATCTGACCTTTCCGATCGAACCTTCACGCACGTCCCTCCGTCCTGAATCAACCCACGAAATACCGAGTGGCTCGGCCTATTCGAGTATGGCACAAAATCACGGACCGACGCGGCCTCGCTCCCGGCGGTTCCTGAGGTTTCAACGATTACAATGCAGGCAATGAAAAAAAATCGGGTGCGGACTACCTCCAAAAAGAACTTCTGTTTTGCCTGCGGTCCCGACAACGTCGACGGGATGCGCCTCAATTTCACCACGGATGAAGCACGACGCCGTTGTTCCTGCAGCTTTCGCCTGGGCAAGCGCTTCACCGGCCCTCCCGCTCACTGCCACGGAGGCATCATCGCGACCATTCTCGATGATGCGATGGGCAAGCTCAACAAGCTCTATGGCGTCGTCGCCGTCACTTCGAAGATGACCGTCGAATATCTCCGGCCCGTACCCCTTTACCAGCGCTTGCGCGTCGAGTCGCATCATGTGAGTCGGCGCGGCCGCCGCCTCACGCGGGTTGCCGAAATTCGCAATCAGCGGGGAATGGTGCTCGCCCGCAGCCGAGGCGTTTTCATTGCCATTGACCCGGAGAAAGTCTTTGGGGTCAGGGTGTGATCAGCCGAGCAGCGCCGTCGTAATCTCGTCCCACTCTTCCTGCAGGGGTTTCCTCGACGGCGTTTTCCCAGCCCGCCGGTACCAATACGCCGCGTTCGACGAGTCCCCCTCCTTGCGATGAAGGTAAGCATGCACCCATGCCCCTTCGGGACCTTCGTCCTGCTGCGCGGATTCGTGGGCTCTCGTCCAGTCGCCCTTCGCGTCCCACCATAGGCCGCTCAGCGCCGGGCTGAAACCCGCCGGCGGTTTCTCACCGGATAGAGACTTGCGAAATTTCTCCAGTTCCATAAGACATCCTGATCAGCTTCTCAAAACTCCGGTTTCTTTCCTCGATGAAAAGCTGACGCGACAATTGTGGTTAACAGGATCCCGCCAATAATGCCCAGGGAAATCTCCGTCCGGATGGGAAAGCGGTGCGCCAGCAGCATCTTCACGCCTACGAAGACCAGCACGCAGGAAATCCCGTAATGCAGATACTCAAAGATGTTCATTAACGACGAGAGCGCAAAGAAAAGAGAACGCAGGCCGAGGATCGCCAGAATATTGGAGGTGTAAACGACGAAGGTATTCAGGGTAATGGCCAGCACCGCTGGTATGGAATCCACCGCAAAGATGACATCCGTGGTTTCAATAACCAGCAAAACCAGCAGCAGCGGCGTGGCGCAGAGCTGGGCTCCTTCACGCACGAAAAACTGGCTGCCGACATAGTCGGGTGTTACTGGAAGCAGTTTCCGAAAAATGCGCAGCACCGGGTTTTTTTCGGGATCGATTTGCGCCCCATGCTGGAAAAGCAATCGTATGCCGCTATAAACCAGCAGCGCTCCAAAACCGTAGATGATCCAGTGAAACCTCCGAATCAACCCAACGCCGGCAAAAATGAAAGCCGCCCGCATCAGAATCGCGCCCAGGATTCCCCAGAAAAGGACGCGATACTGGTTCTTCTCCGGCAGGCGGAAAAAGCGGAAGATCAGCAGAAAGATAAAGAGATTGTCAGCGCTGAGCGAAAGCTCGATGACGTAGCCGGTCGAGAATTCAAGGGCGGCGGTGCGTCCCTGCCAACGATCTAACAACACGCCAAATATGGCGGCAATGCCAATCCAGACTGCGCTCCAGGCGAGCGCCTGCCGCAGGCTGAGGCTCTCTGCCCGGCGATGGATGATTCCCAGGTCCAGCGCCAGCATGGCCACTACGAAGACGTTGAAGAGCACCCAGGCGGTTGTCTCGTTCACGAGGCAGTCTCAGGACTGGACAGAATTAGAAATGAAAATTGCGGAAAGAGAAAGCCGCGCCTTTTATGCCGGACCAAATCAACGCTGGTCCAGCATCCGAACCGTTTCCAGCGTAACCGTGCCCACGATGGCAAGGCTCTTGGGACTGATCTTGTCGACCGTGTCCTGCGGGGTGTGCCAAAAAACGTTGTTGTAGCCGTAATCGAAGTCAATCAGGTCCGCGGACGGAACTCCGCGCTGCAGAAAAGGGACGTGGTCATCGGTTACGCCCATCTCGCGTTTGAAAAAATGGGATTGATAGCCGACCCGCGTGGCCGCCTGGTAAATGAGATCTTCGAGCCACGGCGTCGATAGGGTGTCGCGTTCGATATTGAGATCGGCATCGCCGATCATGTCTTCCAGCAGAAATGCCTTCATCTTCTTAATGGTGCCGTCATCCTGCCATTTCTGCGCGAGATGACGCACTCCATACAGGCTCTCGTTGTCGTCCCAGGGCAGCTTCATGGACTCTTCGGCATCGTCCCACAGCAGCCAAACGCTGTAGCCATCGCGCTTTTTGCCGCGCAATTGATTGGCCAGTTCCAGCAACAGGCCGCTCGACGACCCGCCATCGTTGGCGCCCACGTAGTCCTCGTTGCGCAAAGGCCAGTTCGTGTCGTAGTGGCTCGCAATCACGATGATTCCATCGCGCGTGCCCGGAAACTTGGCAATGATGTTGTGGACGGGGAACCGTCCCTCGGAGGTGGTGATCTCGAAATCATCCTGTTCGGAGTCGTCGCCTCGCACGTGGCTGAGAATGTAGGCTTCGACTTTCTTGTGGTGCTCGCCGCCAATCGGACGCGGACCGTAGGCCACGATCTCCTTCACATATTGCATGGCGCGGCTGGCATTGAACGCGGGAGGCGCCGGGTCAGCCGCAGGGGCCGCGGCTGCAACCTGGGGAGCGGTCGACGGATCCGGTCTCCCTTCGGCTGCGTGACTCGGTAGCGCTGAATGTGTGCACGCGACGGTACTGAAAAACAGCAGCACGCAGCTCAACACCAGGCCTGCAAAACCTACGTCATTCCGAGGAATGAAAAGGAGGAACCTGCTTGTTCTGGAAGTAGCTTCGGTCGCCAGCCAATCAACCGATTGCTCGTCGTCGGGTGGCGCTTCCCTCGTCGCAATGACAGGGGCTGGGAGTTTCGAACTAGACGTTTGCTCGTTTGGCTGCACGCGCCTTCCTCTGCGCAGGATGCACGAACCACGCGATCGCAATGCTCACCAGGTACAGGGCAACCATGGGAGAGGCGAAAATCACCATGCTGCTGATGTCTGGAGTGGGCGCGAGAGCTCCGGCAACAATGAAGATGCCGAGAATGGCGTAACGGATGTTCCTCCACATCCAACCGGCACTAATGACTCCCATCAGCGCCAGGAAGAAGATCAGGATGGGCATTTCAAACACCACCCCCAGCCCCAGAATTACCGTCAGAAACAGGTCGGTGTACTCGTGCACCGTAATCATGGGGGTGAATTGCCCGCCGATATCGATCAGCCATTTCAAGGCCGCGGGAAACACCAGCCGGTAGCCGAAATATCCGCCCCCCAAGAATAGGAATACCGTCGAGAACATGAAGGGCACGGCATATTTTTTCTCCCGCCGATACAGTCCGGGAGAGATAAACAGCCATACCTGGTAGAGGACGTAAGGCGAGGTCACGAACAAACCCGCCAAAGCAGAAATCTTCAAGTAAAGGTTGAAGGCTTCGGTGGGAGTCAGCACCACCAGCTTGTCAATTCCGTGGGGCTTCAGCACCTCAAGAATCGGCTTCTGAATGAATTCGAACAGCGCCTGGTGATACCACCAGCATGCGCCCATGCCCGCGGCGACGGCGAGCACCGCGTGGAAAATTCGCTTGCGGAGCTCCTCCAGGTGCTCGAGGAAGCTCATGGAGGGCATGCGTTCTTCTTCGATCTCGGGGGGATCGATGGTGTTGGTGACTTCAGGCATTGGTCGTGTTATGCGCAGCCGAATCGACTTCGGACGCGGGAGGCGAGGGCTGCGCGTGTTCCGGCAAACCCGAGTAGCGGCTGGAGGCTATGGATCCCTCTGGAGGCTGGGGCGGCAGAATCTTCTGCTCCTCTTCCCTCTTCTGCTGCCGCTCCTGGTATTCCAACTGGCTGATTTCCGATTCGATCTGCGCTTTGAATTCATTCGAAGCCCGCTTGAATTCGTTCAGGGCCTTGCCTATCTGGCGCGCGATCCCGGGTAGCTTCTTGGGACCAAAAAGCAGCAAGGCCAGCACAAACAGGACGACAGTATCCGCAAAGCTCATCCAGCCCATCATAGCGGAGCAGCAGAGCTGGCAGCAACGCAAGCAAGCGAGATTTTGCGGTCCCAAGAGGCTGGCGGTTACAGCCATAGCGTATGAGGGCTACTCCCGCTGCTTCCAATTCAGCCGGCGCACAATACCCTGCTGGGAACGAGGAGAGTTCTATGCCCGTCTACATGGTTGAGCGCGACCTGCCGGAGATCAAGATGGAGGATCGGGCGGCGGCGCAGAAAGCAGCCATTCAGGCCGGAAAAGAGATGTCGGCGGAAGGTAAGCAGGTGCGCTACATCCGTTCCACTTTCGTTCCGGGCGAGAACAAGTGCGTGTGCCTTTTTGAAGCGCCGAATCCGGAGAACGTCCGCGAAGCCAACGAACGCGCCAAGATTCCCTTCAGCGGATCGCGCCCGCGATCGATCTGACGCCGTAGCTTCGTTGCTCAACGAAGTGGATCAGTTTTCGACACGGACTTCGCTTGACGATTGCGCCGCTCAACCCCTAATCTAGAACGTTTAGTTCATACGTGAAATTTTAGTTAGCTCCCCTATGCCAGAGAACTACTTCGCTCGTTATCTGCCTCTCCTGATCCACTTCATTTTGGCAGGCGCTTTGGCGACTGGAATCGTGCTGCTTTCCTGGATCGTGGGGCAGCGCAAGCCGACGCGGGCGAAACTCTCTCCTTATGAATGCGGCATGACGCCGGTGGGCGACGCGCGCGAGCGTTTCCCCGTTAAGTTCTACGTGGTGGCCATGCTGTTCATCCTCTTCGACGTGGAAGCTGTGTTCCTGTATCCCTGGGCGATCATCCTGAAAGAACTCAAGATGTTCGGCTTCTGGGAGATGCTGGTGTACATCGGCATCGTGCTGGTGGGCTTCTGGTACATCTGGAAAAAAGGCGTGCTGGACTGGGGCTTTGGCGCGCAGAAGCGGTTTGACCGCAATCGCGCAACCCGTCCGCGAGTCGAAGAACCGGAGGCTGGGCTGGTTGGGGTCAGCGGGAGAGGCGGACTCTGATGGCCCTGGCACCCGCGGTCACCGACATCGAGCAACTGAAGAGCCATCCAGCCGTGACGCGGTTGGTGGGCTGGAATGCCCAGGCCGTCGAGGCTGTGAAATTTGATCGCGAGGAGATGACCATCACGGTGGTGCGTGAGGCCATCCGCGAGGCTTGCGCCCTGTTGCGCGACGATCCCGCGTGTCCTTTCAATTACCTTGCGGATGTCACCTGCGTCGACTGGTATCCTTCGGACCCGCGCTTTGAAGTCATCTATCACCTGCTCTCGATCCCGAATAAAGAGCGGGTGCGCCTGAAGGTGCGGCTCAGCGGCGAAATGCCGGCGCTGGATTCGGTAACACCCGTATGGCCAAGCGCGAACTACTTCGAGCGCGAAGTTTTCGATTTGTTCGGCGTGCGTTTCAACGGGCATCCTTATTTACGGCGCTTGCTGATGCCGGAAAACTGGGAAGGACATCCGCTGCGGAAAGACTACCCCGTGGAGGGATACAGATAATAATTGGCTATTGGGAAATTTGGTACTTGTGTAATTGAAAACCGTGCAGCCGCGATGGAAGTTTTTCGATTACCCAATTACCAAATTAGGCAATTTCTCAATCAGACAAGCTGATGGCTCACCTAAATCCCACTCCCGTTCTCGAGCCCGGTCAGGACAAGACCATGATCCTGAACATGGGGCCCCAGCACCCGTCCACCCACGGGGTGCTTCGCGTGCTGCTCGAAATCGACGGCGAGAACGTGGTGCGCATGATGCCGGACATCGGCTACCTGCACACCGGGATTGAGAAAACCTGCGAAGCCAAGTTCTACCAGCAAGTCGTGCCGCTCACCGACCGCATCGAT
Source organism: Terriglobales bacterium (assembly GCA_036376415.1). Classification (GTDB taxonomy): domain Bacteria; phylum Acidobacteriota; class Terriglobia; order Terriglobales; family Acidobacteriaceae; genus Gp1-AA145. The sequence continues at coordinate 60,129 of DASVAJ010000062.1, read as the reverse complement.
TATCTCTGCCCGATGACCAACAATCTCTGTTACGTGTTGGCGGTCGAGAAGTTGCTGGGGCTGGAGATTCCGCCACGCGCGCAATGGCTGCGCGTGATGATGAACGAATTGACCCGCATCAATTCGCACCTGGTGTGGCTGGGTACGCACGCCATGGACATTGGCGCCATGACGGTGTTCCTCTACTGCTTCCGCGAGCGCGAAGACATTCTGCGGCTGTTTGAGGCGATCAGCGGGCAGCGCATGATGACGTCGTACTTCCGCGTGGGCGGAGTCGCGCTGGACGCGCCATTGGATTTCTTTGACCGAGTGAAGAAATTCGCGGATCGCTTCCCTTCCCGCGTGGATGAGTACGAAGGCCTGCTTACGGGCAATCCCATCTGGGTGATGCGGACCAGGGGCGTGGCCAAGATTTCCGCGGAAGATGCCATTGCGCTGGGTGCCAGCGGTCCCACGCTGCGCGGAAGCGGCATCGACATCGACCTGCGCCGCGATACGCCCTACTCGGGCTACGAAAATTTCAAGTTCAAGGTGCCGCTGGGCAAAGAGGGCGACGTGTTCGATCGCTACATGTGCCGCGTGCGGGAGTTGCGGGAATCGATCGGCATCGTCAAGCAGGCGCTGGAAGGCATGCCGTCAGGCCCTATTAAGGCCAATGCACCCAAAGTCGTGCTTCCCGACCGCGAGAAAATGAAGACGGAGATGGAAGCGCTCATCTATCACTTCAAGATTATCAGCGAAGGATTTGCCGTTCCCGAGGGCGAGGTCTACCAGGCGGTCGAGTCACCACGGGGTGAGATGGGCTATTACGTCGTGAGCGACGGCGGCCCCAAGCCTTACCGCGTGCACATGCGTTCGGCATGCCTGGCGAATATGCAGTGCCTGCCCACGATGTGCGAAGGCCGGCTGATTGCGGATGTGGTCGCGGCGATCGGCAGCATCGACATCGTACTGGGAGAGATTGATCGATGATCTCTGTGCAACCCTGTGTCCTCTGTGGTTGTGCTTTTGAAAAATCTTAACCACCGAGGACACAGAGTTTCACAGGGAAAGCAATACGCAACACGAAGAATGCGGTTTTCTGAACAATTCGAACGACGATTCGCCGAGATGCTGACACATTATCCGACGAAGCGGTCTGTGCTTGTCCCTACGCTGCTTTTCGCCCAGGACGAGGCCGGATTCCTGTCCGACGAGGTCATCGCAGAGATCGCCGGACGCCTGGACCTGACCGAGCTCGACGTTCGCAACGTGATCAGCTATTACTCGATGCTGACCTGCAAGCCGCGCGGAAAATTCAACGTGCAGATATGCCGCAACATTTCCTGCCTGCTGCGCGGTTCCGACGAACTGATTGAACACTGCGAAAAGAAACTTGGGATAGGCCACAAGCAAACCACGGCTGACGGGCTCTTCTCCTTTGAGCATGTCGAATGTATTGGCGCATGCAGCTGGGCGCCCGCAGCTCAAGTGAACTACGACTTTCACGAGAACCTGACTGCGGAAAAGCTGGACAAGATTTTGGACGAATATAAGAGGAGAGGAACGCAATAAAGATTTTGTAATTTGGTAATCGGGTAATGGTGATTAAAAGCACGCGCTGCTCACGTGAGGTGGCGGCAACAACTTTTAATTTACAAAATTACCCAATTACGAAATTACCAAATGGCAGATTTGGTTTCCCATCCCGACGAGGTAAGAGTCGTCTCCAAGCGCTTTGGACAGGGCGCGACGAACATCGACCGTTATCTCGAGCTCGACGGCTACAAGGCCGTTCGCAAGGCGCTCGGCATGCAGCCCGACGCCATCGTTAACGAGGTCAAGAACTCGGGACTGCGCGGTCGAGGCGGCGCGGGATTCAACACGGGATTGAAATGGTCGTTCGTGCCCAAGCAATCTGCCAAACCGAAATACATCCTCTGCAACGGCGATGAGAGCGAACCGGGCACCTGCAAAGACCGGCTGATCTTCGAGCACGATCCGCACGCGGTGATTGAAGGCGTGATGATTGCAGGCATCGCGGTGGGCGCGCACAGTGGATACATCTACATCCGCGGCGAGTACCGCTATCTCTCCGAAATCATGCAGAAAGCCATCGCCGATGCCTACGCAAAGGGTTTTCTGGGCAAGAACATTTTCGCCAGCGGGTACGATTTTGACGTCTATTGGCACGGCGGCGCGGGAGCTTATGAGGTCGGCGAGGAATCCGCGCTGATGGAATCGCTCGAAGGCAAGCGCGGCGTGCCGCGCATCCGGCCTCCTTTCCCGGCTGTCGTGGGACTTTGGGGCGGACCGACGGTCATCAATAACGCCGAGACGCTGGCCAGCGTGCCGCACATCATTCTTGGCGGCGCAGAGTGGTTTGCGAATCTTGGCACTCCCAAGAACGGCGGCACGCGCCTGTTCTGCCTCAGCGGCAACATTGCCAAGCCTGGCGTCTACGAACTGCCGATGGGCTATAACCTGAAAAAAATGATTTACGACGTCGGCGGCGGAATTCCGAATGGGCGCAAGCTGAAAGCTGTGGTTCCCGGCGGTTCCAGTTGTCCCCTGTTGACCGCCGATGAAATCGATCTGCCGATGGATTTTGACACCCTCATGAGAGCCGGCAGCATGCTCGGCTCCGGCGGCGTCGTCATGGTGGATGATTCCATGTGCATGGTGAAATTCGCGTTGCGCATCATGCATTTCTACCAGCACGAAAGCTGCGGCTGGTGCATCCCCTGCCGCGAAGGCACCGACTGGCTGAAGAAGACGCTGATCCGTTTCCACGCCGGCGGCGGGATTAAGAAGGATATTGACAACATTCAATACCTGGCGGAAAACATGCTCGGCCGCACCTTCTGCCCGCTGGGCGATGCGGCGGCGTTGCCTACGATTTCCATTGTGAAAAAATTCAGAAAGGAATTTGAAGATCACCTGGAAGGCAAGCCGTGCCCGTTTGAAAAGGCGGGGGCGGTGGAGAGGCTGCCGGTGTTTGCGTGAAAAGCTCTCAGCCTTTAGCTGTTAGCTTTTGGCTGAACCATTTGGTTTGGCTAAGAGCTAGCGGCTAAGAGCTAATAGCTGGTTTTATGGTTGACGCTCCCAAACTCGTAAATATCACCGTCGACGGCAAAAAGATCTCCGCGCCTGCGGGCACGCTGCTGATCGAAGCCTGCAAGACTGTCGGCATAGAAGTGCCCTCGTTCTGCTACTACCCGAACCTGTCTTTGCAGGGCGCTTGCCGCATGTGCCTGGTGCGCGTGGAGAAAATGCCCAAGCTGCAAACCGCCTGCACCACGGGCATCACCGAAGGCATGATTGTAACCACCGACAGCGACGAGATTCGCCAGGCCCGCAAGAGCATGGTCGAACTCCTGCTGGGAAATCATCCCCTAGATTGTCCCGTGTGCGACGCCGGCGGCGAGTGCGAACTGCAGGACATGACTTTCTCCTACGGCGCGGCCGAATCGAAGTTCATCGATCTGAAAAACCATCGCGACGAGCAGCAGTGGTCGCCGGTGGTCTACTTTGATCGACCACGCTGCATTCTCTGCTACCGCTGCGTGCGGGTTTGCGGCGAGGGCATGGACGTCTGGGCGCTGGGGGTTCAGAACCGCGGCGTCGTTTCCACGATCCTCCCCAACAAGGAAGATCACCTCGAGTGCGAAGAATGCGGCATGTGCATCGATATCTGCCCCGTCGGTGCGCTGACGTCCGGGGCTTATCGTTATAAGACTCGTCCGTGGGAGATGAAGCACGTTGGCACCACCTGCACGCATTGCGCCGACGGTTGCAAAACCACGCTAGGCGTTCGCCGCAACGACACCGGTATGGAGATCGTGCGCGGCGACAATCGCGACAAGAGCGGCATCAACGGCGATTTCCTCTGCATCAAGGGCCGCTACGCCTTCGATTTCGCGAATCATGAAGACCGGCTGAAGCAGCCACTGGTCCGCAAGAATGGGCGGCTCGTCCCCGCAAGCTGGGAAGAGGCTTTCGAGCTGGCCGGACGCCGGTTCCGTGAGATTCGCGATCGCGACGGTGGAAAAGCGATCGGCGTGATCGGGTCGACCCGCACTTCCAATGAAGAGAATTATGTGCTGCAGAAGTTCGCGCGCGTGGTGCTGGGCACGAATAACGTCGATCACCGCCGCACCGCCGACCTGCCGGCATTTGCCGCTGCGCTTCACGGAAAGACAGATTCAACCGCCAGCATGCGCGATGTTGCCGCTGCGCCCGCAATTCTGCTCATCGGAAACGATCCGACGAATCAGCATCCGCTGCTCGCCTGGCAAATCCGCAACCACGTTCGCCTCAACCAGGCGCGGCTGTACGTCGTGAACAACACGGATATCAAGCTGCGGCGCCAGGCAATCAGCTTCACACCGGCTCAGTCGGAAGAAGCCTTCGCCGCATTTCTTGGCGGTAACGATGCCGCGGCAAATTCTTCTGGCGCGCGGGACAAATGGAGCGCGGTTCGCGACCAGATTCGCAGTGAACATGGCCTGATTATTATTTTCGGCGCTGAAGTCTATGGTCCGGGCATTCATGCACTCGCGAAATTTGCCGCCGGCGTTACCGGCGCCAAGCTCATCGCCCTGGCGGACTACGCCAACTCGCGCGGCGCCGCCGACATGGGTCTCTATCCTGACCTGTTGCCCGGCTACGTTCCAGTGGCCACTGGCGGGGGATTCCGCGAGGAATGGGGCGCTGTGCCCGCGGCAGCCGGATTGAATATTCCGCAAATGTTCGATGCGGCGAAAGCCGGCGAACTCAAGGCTCTTTACGTGGTGGGCGCGAATCCGATCGGCCGCCTCGATGTTGGACCGGCGACATTGAAGAACACCTTTCTCGTAGTTCAGGATATGTTCCTCACCGAGACCGCGGCCCTCGCCGACGTTGTGCTGCCCGCGGCGAATGCCTACGAGAAGTCAGGAACATTCACTAACACCTGCGGTGACATCCAGATTCTGAAGAAGGCGGGGGAAGTCACCACCACCAAGCCGGATTTTGAGATGATCGTGCGCATTGCCGACGCGGTCGGTTTCGACGTGCACAAACTGGTCCCGTTCGGCCACGGCACTCGCGCGGATATGGGCCAGTCCCGTGGAGCGCAGTCGGGCGAGGCGGATCGGCATAGCGTCTGGCTGGAAGCGCACGGACTGGAGCCCAAGATGAATCCATTTGATCCCATGGCGATGCTCGATGAAATCCAGCGCCTGGTGCCCGGATATGACGTATCGCGGCTCGATCTGCTGGCTGGGAACGATCAACACACTGCCATAGAAGCCATGGGACCGGGCGCGAGCCAGAACGCCGAGTTGATCACTCCCGTCAACAACAATCTGTTCACCTCGGGCACCCTGGGTCGGTACTCGAAGACTCTCAACTCGGTTATTGAGAACAAGAATCCGCAGCCGGCGGAGGAAGTCCCGGCCGACTGAAAGGAATTTGGTAATTGGGCAATTTGGTAATCGGGTAGTTGAAATCTCAAAGCAATTGACCTTGCGGTTTTCAATTACGCAATTACCCAATTTCCCAATTACTCAATAAAAGCCAATTGAGCATACCTCTCTTCATTCTCGTTTCGGTCATCAAGATCGTGATCGTGCTCTTCGTGTTGCTGACCGCGGTCGCCTACACTGTCTGGCTGGAGCGCAAGGTTGTCGGCCACATGCAGAACCGCTGGGGACCCACGCGCGTCGGGCCTTTCGGCCTGCTGCAGCCGGCGGCCGACGGAGTGAAGTTCCTGTTTAAAGAAGACCTGACGCCGCCTCACGTTTACAAGCCGCTGTACATCGCCGCGCCGATGATTGCGGTGGTTTTTGCGATCACTTCCATTTCGGTGATTCCGTTCGGCAACTGGATTCAGGTGGGCAATGTTGCCACGCCGCTGCAGATTACCGACGTCAACATCGGCCTGCTGATTGTCCTGGGAATCACATCGCTCGGCGTGTACGGCGTGGCGCTTTCGGGGTGGTCGTCCAATAGCAAGTATTCCCTGCTCGGCGGACTTCGCGCCAGCGCGCAGATGATCAGCTACGAGATCGCGCTCGGCTTGTCGCTAGTAGGCGTTTTGATTCTTGCCGGAACCTTCAGCCTGCGCGGGATCGTCGATGCGCAGGCCGGGCATTTCTGGGGATTTATTCCCAACTGGTTCATCTTCCGCGGCGGCCAGATTGTCGCGTTCTTTATTTATTTGACGGCAGCGTATGCGGAAACGAATCGGATCCCTTTTGATTTGCCCGAAGCAGAAACCGAACTCGTCGCCGGGTATCACACCGAATACAGCGCGATGAAGTTCGCCATGTTTTTTATGGCGGAGTACGCGAACATGATCACGGTCGCGTGCCTGGCGTCGCTGCTATTTTTAGGCGGATGGCGCGGACCGGTGTTTGGCCCGTTCTGGCTGCAGGAAATTCTGCCGCTGTTCTGGTTCGTGCTGCGTGTGTTTGTCTTTCTCTTTATTTATATTTGGGTGCGCGGCACGCTGCCGCGCTTCCGCTATGACCAACTGATGGCGTTCGGCTGGAAGTTTTTGCTGCCGGTAGCGATTGCAAATCTGGTGATTACGGCACTGGTCGTGGCTTTGAAGTAGGGCTCTGCAACAATTGGGCAATTGGGTAATTTCGTAATCGGGCAATTTCAGCGCAAGCCCAATCGCGCAGGAGAGCGTCTTTGATGACAACATTACCCGATTACCAGGTTCCAAAATCTTCTTCATGCTTCACTTAGTCTTATTTTCGGTCTTCGGCGTCATCTGCGTGGCGGGCGCGGTGAACCTGCTGGCGCAGCGGCATCCGATCAACAGCGCCCTCTCGCTGGTCGTGGTCATGGGTTCGCTCGCGGTCGAATACCTGCTGCTGGGCGCCGAGTTTGTCGCGGCCGTGCAGGTCATCGTCTACGCCGGCGCGATCATGGTTTTATTCGTCTTCGTAATCATGTTGCTGAACGCGGGCGAAGAAGAGCAGACCCAGGGAAGCCACGTGGCTTGGCTGATCGGCATTCCCGGCATGATCGCGGTTACGGTCATCATCTGCTGGGCGGTGCTGCGCTCGCAGGGGGATAAGGTCGCTCTGAATGTCACCCCGGGCGCCTCCAAGGCTTTCGGCAACGCGCCGGATATCGCAAGATTGCTATTCCATCAATTCCTGCTGCCGTTTGAAGTGACCTCGATTCTGGTGTTGATCGCGATCATGGGCGCGGTGGTGCTCGCGGCGCGGCCGGAATCGGTGCAGGAATCGCGGAGGGAGGGCTGATGGTTCCCCTTTCTTATTACCTGGTGCTCAGCGGCATTCTCTTCGCCTGCGGCGTGACCGGATTTCTGATCAAGCGCAACATTATTACCATTTTCATGTCGATTGAGCTGATGCTGAATGGCGTCAACCTGTCCTTCGTGGCCTTCGCCGCCAAGTGGCAGCAGTTGAGCGGTCATGTTTTTGTTTTCTTCGTGATGGTTGTGGCGGCGGCCGAAGCGGCCGTCGGGTTAGCCATCATTATTGCCGTGTTCCGTACGCGCGAGACGTTGAATATCGACCAGGTGAATTTACTCAAGCTATGATGCTGCAACTGACAGACGTTGCGCCTCACGCTGCCGGGCCCAATCTGCGCCTATGGCTGATTCCGATCCTGCCGCTGATCGGGGCTGCCATTAATGGCTTGCTGGGCAAGCGCTTCTCGCGCGGGACGGTTGCTGCCGTCGGCCTGTTCTTCTGCGGCGCTGCATTCGCCATGGCCCTCTGGGTCGCGTCGCAGTTCTCTTCCCTCTCCCTGCCGCATCTCGAAACCGTAACCACCTGGTTGCGTTCCGGCGATTTCAGCGCGGACTTTGCCTTTTATCTCGACCAACTCTCGCTGGTAATGCTGCTGGTTGTCACCGGAGTCGGCTTCCTCATCCACATTTATTCCGTCGGCTACATGTGGGAAGAAGGTGGCTTTTACCGCTTCTTCTCCTACCTGAACCTGTTCATGTTTTTCATGCTGACGCTGGTGCTGGCGAGCAATTACCTGCTGATGTTTATCGGCTGGGAAGGCGTGGGCCTGGCGTCGTACCTGCTGATTGGCTTCTTCTTCCTGCGCGATTCGGCGGCTGCGGCGGGAAAGAAAGCGTTCATCGTTAACCGCATCGGCGACTTCGGATTTCTCATCGCTCTTTTCCTGATCATCCAGCACTTCAAGTCTCTGGATTTCCAGCACGTGTTTGCCGCGGTTCAGCCCTACGCGCCGGAAACAGGCGGCGCCGGCCTGCTGACCGCGATCGCGATTCTGCTGATGGTAGGCGCCTGCGGCAAGTCGGCCCAGATCCCCCTTTACGTATGGCTGCCGGATGCGATGGAAGGTCCCACGCCCGTTTCCGCGTTGATTCACGCCGCCACGATGGTCACCGCCGGCGTCTACATGGTTTCGCGCTCGCACGTGATCTTTGAGCGTGCGCCGAGCGCGCTGATGGTGGTCGCAATCATCGGCACGTTGACCGCTTTCTTCGCCGCGACCATCGGCATTGCGCAAAACGATATCAAGAAAGTTTTGGCGTATTCCACCATCTCGCAACTGGGTTACATGTTCATGGCCTGCGGCGTTGCCGCGTTCTCGGCGGGAATTTTCCACCTGATGACGCACGCCTTCTTCAAAGGCCTGCTGTTCCTGGCCGCGGGGTCGGTCATCCATGCCGTCGGCGGCGAGCAGGACATGCGCAAGATGGGTGGCTTGCGCAAGGAAATTCCCTGGACGTTTTGGACGATGACCGTCGCAACGTTTGCCATTGCCGGCATTCCGCCGCTGGCGGGCTTTTTCAGCAAGGATGAAATTTTGTGGCGAGCCTATCAGACCAGTTGGGCGTACTGGCTGGTGGGCGTAATCACCGCGTTCATCACTTCGTTCTACATGTTCCGTCTGTGGTTCATGACGTTTTTTGGCGAGTATCGTGGGGCTGCCGGGGCTTCCCACGGAAATGAAGAGCATGCGGGACATGGGACGCATTTGGGCCGGGATGAAGCCCCGCATGCAGGAACGTCAACGGCGCACGACTCGCGGGCGGGGTCGCCCGCGCCGCACGGCCATGGCGGCATTCACGAGAGCCCTCGAGTGATGCTGGTCCCGCTTGTCATTCTGGCCATTCTTTCGTTTGTTGGCGGCTGGATCGGTATTCCCGGCTCGATGGGTGGCGGCGATCACTTTGACAAGTTTCTTGGGCCGGTGTTCCGCGCCACCGCTCCCGCGACAAATGGTGCGGAATCCAGCCAAGCAACTCCACCCGAGCAAACCACGGAAGGAACTGAACCCAAGACCGGACACTCCACGGAACTGATGTTTACCGGAATCTCGGTTGCCGCCGGGCTGCTGGGACTGTTCCTGGCATGGCTGCTGTATTTGAAGCGCCCCGCTTTGCCGGATCGGATTGCGACGTCGATTCATGCCCTGTACAGTGCCGTGGCCAACAAGTATTGGATTGACGAACTCTACGCCTGGCTATTCGTGAAGCCGCTCATCGCGGTCTCATCCGTCGTGTTCTGGCGCGGCATCGATCAAGGCGTGATCGACGCCACCCTCGACGGCAGCGCGGATGGCGCGCGCGAACTCTCCGACAATGTCCGCCACATGCAGTCGGGCAACGTGCGTTCGTATGCCGCATGGGTGGCGATCGGTGCTACGGCAGTCATCGCTTACATGCTATGGGTGGCGACACGATGAACGGACTCGACATCTCGATCCTGACGCTGGTCACGTTCATCCCTGCGGCGGGCGGGGTCCTGCTGCTGTTCGCTCCGCGCCGTGATCGCGATATACGCATCTTCGCGCTATTGATCTCGCTGCTGACTTTCGCGGGGTCGTTGTATTTGCCCGCGCACTTCCATCGCGACCAGGCGGGATTCCAGTTCGACCGCGACGTCCAATGGATCTCAACCCCCAATATCCACTACCACATGGGGATTGATGGCATTTCCATGTGGCTGGTGCTGCTCACGACCTTTCTCACCCCACTCTGCGTGCTGATCTCGTGGAAGTCGATCCATGAGCGGGTGAAGGAATTCTTTATTCTCTTGCTGGTGTTGGAAACAGGCTTGATTGGCGTCTTTGTTTCCCTCGACCTGTTCCTGTTTTACTTCTTCTGGGAAGCAACGTTGATCCCCATGGCGCTGCTGATCGGCGTTTACGGCCATGGGCGGCGGGTTTATGCCGCGGTCAAATTTTTCCTGTACACGATGATCGCGTCGGTTTTCATGCTCGCCGCGATTTTGTGGCTGTACGCCAAGGTGGGGAGCTTCGACTTCATCATTATTCGTGACGCCATCGGCAAAGGGGACGTTCCCGGTTTTGCGGCCGCCGCGCCCTGGTTGTTCCTGGGATTCTTTATCGCGTTCGCGGTCAAGGTTCCGTTGTTCCCGTTCCACACGTGGCTGCCGGACGCGCACGTTGAAGCTCCAACGGCGGGTTCGGTGCTGCTCGCGGGCGTCCTCCTGAAGATGGGCACCTACGGCATGCTGCGTTTCAACCTGGGTTTATTCCCGGCGCAATCCAGGCTCAACGCCCCCTGGATTGCCGTGCTCGCCCTGATCGGCATTGTCTACGGCGCGCTGGTGGCCATGGTGCAGCCCAACCTGAAGAAGCTGATCGCTTACTCCTCGATCAGCCACCTGGGCTTTGTGGTGCTGGGGATTTTCAGCTTCACCCAGGCAGGATTGAATGGCGCCATGTTCGTGATGCTGGCTCACGGAGTTTCCACCGGTGCGTTGTTCATGCTGGCGGGAATCATTTACGAGCGCCGCCACACCTACGAAATCGCCCAGTTCGGCGGGTTGGCCACGCCCATGCCGACGTATTCGACATTCTTCTTATTCATCGTGCTCGCGTCAGTGGGATTGCCGCTGCTCAACGGTTTCATTGGCGAGTTCCTGGTGCTGAGCGGAGCCTTCCAGGCCAAGATGTGGTGGGGCATTGTCGGCGCGACCGGGGTCATCTGGAGCGCCTGCTACCTGCTCTGGATGTATCAACGCGTCTTCTTTGGGCAGATCCAACATGAAGAGAATCGTTCCCTTCCCGATCTCGATGTGCGCGAGCGCGTGGCGCTCTGGCCCACCGCCATTATGGCCTTAGCCATGGGAGTTGCACCCTTGCTGTGGTTGAACGCGATTGATCCCGCCGTCCACAACGTGCTCGTCCCCTTCACTCAATTCGCCAGCAAGGTGGTGGGACCGTGATGGCCCTGCTCGAGATCGTGGAAACACCGGGCACTTCGGATTACATCCGCATTTTGCCGGAAATCGTGCTCTCGATTTTCGGCTTGCTGGTGATGTTTCTGGACCCAGTGGTCGACGAACGGCGCAGCCAGCGCACCCTGGGCGGCATCGCGCTGGCCGGCGGAATTGCTGCGCTCGCGGCAACGCTCTACCAGGCGCAGCAACAGTTCTGGGGCTTCGGCTTCTGGAACATGGTGAAAGTCGATGCTTTCAGCATCTTCTTTCATTTTGTGGTAGCGGCGGTCGTGATCCTGGTGGTACTCAGCTCCTACGAATACATGGAAGTGCAGCAGATTCGGGCGGGCGAATACTACGGCCTCATCCTGTTCGGCGCCGTGGGCATGGATCTCATGTCCTCGGCGATGGAACTGGTCCTGATCTTCATCGCGCTCGAAACCTCCTCCATTGCCACCTACATCTTGGCCGGCTTTCGGCGGCGTTCGGCCATCAGCAGCGAGGCTTCGGTTAAGTACTTCCTGCTGGGATCCTTTGCCACGGCTTTCTTCCTCTATGGCGTGGCATTGATGTTCGGTGCGACTGGTTCGACCAGCATCGCGGTGATTGCGGAGTCGCTTGGCCAATACACGCACGGCGGCGGCCCCATTCTGGCGTATCTCGGAATCGCATTAATGTTCGTGGGCCTCGGCTTCAAAGTCGCCGCAGCGCCGTTTCACATCTGGACTCCCGACGTTTATGAAGGCGCTCCGTCGCCCGTGGTCGGCTTCATGTCCACCGCACCCAAGGCCGCCGTGTTCGCGGTGCTCATCCGAATTTTGTTTCAGGCGAACACGCCGGATACGGCTCGCGTCTGGCTGATCTGGGTGGCGGCCGCGCTATCGATGACCATCGGCAATATTGCCGCGCTGGTACAGGACAACATCAAGCGCCTGCTGGCGTATTCCTCAATCGCCCACGCCGGATACCTTCTGATTGCGTTCGCCAGCCTTCCCGCAAACGGCATCCCGGCTGCCATGTTCTATACCGCGGCGTATGCCGCGATGAATGTCGGCGCCTTCGCGGTGGTTGGGCATTTCGCCAGCGCCGGCGAGCGTTACGTCACCCTGGAAGACTATTCCGGGCTGGGCCGTCGCTCTCCTCTTCTGGCAGCGATTCTCACCATGTTCCTGCTCTCCCTGATTGGCATCCCCATCACGGGTGGCTTTTTCGCCAAGTTTTACGTTTTCAGCGCCGCCTTACAGGGGAGCCATCCCCTCGTCGGCCTTGTGATCATTGGCGTGATTAATAGTGCGGTGGCGGCCTACTACTACTTGCGCGTCATGGTCGTCATGTACATGCGGGAACCGCGGGAGGACGCTCCGATCGCGCCCGTGCCCGCTGGTTTAGGCATAGCACTGGGCCTCAGCCTTGCGGCAACGATTTACCTGGGCGTACTTCCGAATCGGGTGCTGCAGTACGCTGGCCGGGCCGTGGACCTGGTTCGCTAATCGGGCTTTAAAAAAAGAGTGCGCGGGACCCTAGAAATCAGTCACACTGTGAGAATGGGTTCCAGAAATTTGACAATTGCCCTACATACGTTCATCATGGCGTGCCAGGGAAAAAGGGAGGGTTTATGCTTGAGATCTTGCGCCAGCTTCGTGACGACGAGCAAGGTCAGGACATTGCGGAATACGCCGTGATGCTGGCGGTGATTCTGCTGCTGGTGGTGGGCACGATCAAGCTGATCGGCACCAATGCGAACAGCACATTCTCGAACGTAGCCAGCAGCCTCCAGTAGATCGTTGCCGCTTGTCTACCTTACCCGGCCTTGACCATCGGCATCTCCGCGCCGATCAGCTTTAGTTTGGGTTCTCGAGCCAGCGCAGCCGTAACTTCCTTCATGAGATGGTCATCCATCTCGCTGGCCTTCTCCAGTTCCACCGGAAAACGCACCGAAGCATCGATTCCGCCGGCCGTGTAGTGCAGCCGTATCCTGGGGCGAAGCTCTGCCGGCGAAATCGTGCTCAAATTCTTTTCCATGACCAGCCGCTGATTCTCGATGCTCTCGCGGTATTGGTCCAAGGCCGCATCCACTGCCTGGGTGATACGCTCCTTGGCTTGGTGATAGTCGGATTCGGGGGCAAGGGTCAGCTTCAGTTCGTGCCAGATGAAATTGGTCCCCGGAATCTGCTTGAAGACTCCCGCAGTAGGCTGGAAGACAATGGAATTGGAGAACGCGACGATCCGACCGGTCGGCTGCGAGTCCCCCGGACCCCCTAATTCCATGACATGAATCCGCACTAAGCCGATATCGACAACTTCGCCCGTCACCCCGGCAATCTGCACCCGGTCCCCAACCCGAATCCCGTACTTGCCGATCAGGAAAAAGTAGGCGACCACCGAAACGATGACGTTCTGCAGCGCGACCGCGACGCCGGCGGTGATCAACCCCGCGAAGGTGACCGCCGAACCTAACTGGGAAGCGAAAGCCAGTACCACGATGAGCGCAACCGCTACCCACATGACCACGCGCCGCAGCAGCATGAATTGATAGCGCCGCCGGGCGTCGCGAATGTAGCGGAAGGTCGTCCGGCGCCAGATTTCTCCCACCGCGAAAACCGCCGCAATCAGGATGATCAGGATGCCGAGGTCGAGCGATAGCTCCCGCAGATCGTCGCGCTCGCGTTCCCGGACAGTTTCTTTCCAGTTGCTCAAATTTCGCTGGTACAGGTCGAGCAGTACCGAAATCTTGCTCAAGGGCAGCATTTGCGATGAGGTCTGCTTGAATTGAGTGGTCAGCGCGTCCAGTTGCTGTTTCTGTTGACCAAGTTGTGCCGCACCGGCTGTATCCGCCGCAGCAAAGAGCTGGTCGCCCTGATGGATCAGGCCGCGCATATAGTCGATGATGGGCTTGCGCAGCGCGATGCCAAGCTGCTTCAGCGAGGCGGTTCCCGAATTTTCCGCATTGAGTGTGTGCACCTTGCCCATGAGGTGAAGCAGGTCCGCGGATAATCCCCAGATTCCGGCGGGCTCCGGCGTCCTGGCCGCCGCCGCTGCCGAAGTGGTCTGAGACTGCTGCGCGGCAGTCCCTTCCGGCTGACTGAGGTACCCTGGGACCGAACGCGCCAGTTCCTCAATTTGTGCCCGCAACCCCGCCCCTTTGCCTCCCGAACTACTGCTGTTGACGAACTCGATCATGCTTTCAACCGCATCGCGCCGGGCCTGAAGCAGGCCGATTTCACTTTCCAGCTCCGCCACTTGCGATTGCAGCAGCTTCCGCTTGCTCGCCGGAGCGCCGGCCAGCTTGTCGCGAGTTTGCTGCATCTCGGTTTGCGTATCGTTGATCTGCTGCTCCGTCTGCTGCGCGAGTTGGAAAAGGCGCTGGTATTGCCCGGTGTTGGAGCCGTTGGCCGTAGTTTGCGTTTTAGGAGCCGGTTGTTTGGCCTGCAATTGCGCCTGCGTACGGGCGTACTCAAAGGCTAGCTGCACGACCTGATCGGCAACCTGGCGGTTTCCTTGAAGAAATGCCAGGTCTGCCGGCTCTTTGGCCAACTGTTGCTCCACCGCGAGCTGCCGGTGCCACTCGATCGCCTGGCTGAGGAATTGAACGATCTGCGCGGGATCCTGCGCTGGTGCTGAGTTTGTCGGATTGGGCTGCCCGTAGGCACAGCCGCTCCACAACGCGACCAAAACGAAAGCGGTTTTGCAAAAATGCAGTCTCATAATCGACACGACTCGTGTCCAAACGCAATTGTGTAGTTTAAATACTCTGCGGGGAACGTGCTTCCGCCGGAAGGGCAAGCCCACCTCAGGAAAAAATGTTCGTACATTTATTCCCTGTTTACCCGATTGTAAACAGGAATCGGTTGTAATGAATGCTGCGGTCTACTCCATTCACAATAGACCCTCACCGGCGAGAGCTGGCGGGGCGCTTACCGCATGTGCATAAATCAACAGGCCAAACCTGTAAAGGAAACGGCATGGCTGAAAATGAGGCTCTGGTCGTGCTCACGAAGCGCGCGTATCGCGTTGCCATGGAGGCGACCCAGCGCGCGGCCGATCTGCTCTTAGGAGCGAAATCCGGAATCGAACCGGTTTCGGCCTGCGAACGCGAACTGGACGACTTGGATCGTCAGATTGACGAACGAGTGGCCGCCGAAATCGCCGACGCTCCCCTCGAAGGGGTCCGCGAAAAACTCGCCTGCCTGAAATGCATGATCGACCTGGAGCGCGTCGGAGACCTGCTGCTTTCCTTCGCGGTCCGTGCCCACACCGTCCGCGCGCGTCTTGACATGCAGGACCTGCGGGACTTGGGCGACATGCTCACAGTACTCACGCGAATGCTGACCGAGACCAGCGCCGCCTTTGCGGCCCGCGATCACGGTCGAGCGCTCGAAGTGCTACGCACCGACCGCGACGTGGACCGCCTGCACAACCTCGTGGTGATGCGGCGGCTGGAATCGGAAGCCGGCGCTGGCGGAACCGACAGTGTTCATGTGATCTCGATGGCGCAGGCCATCGAGCGCGCCGCCGACCACGTCAAGAACACCGCCGAGGAGGTCTGCCACCTGGTCAGCGGCCACACTGTCCGCCACCTCTTGCGGCTGAACGAAAAATCAGCCGAGCAGCTTTACCTCGATCACCTGCGGCGGCAGCATCTCGGCGGCGAGCGCGCCAGTTGACTCAGTGCTGTGTGCCGGCGCGGCCTCCAGGCCCGCCGATGGACGGACCGGCAGTTAATTTAGCGAACTGTTAACCGCCGGTTCATCGTCCTTTAACCGCCAGACCATTTAAATCAAAACAGATCACTGCAAACAGAGGAGAGAAACTTGAACCGGTACTTCCCTGCATTTGCGCTCCTTCTGTTGGTCCTTCCCGCCACGGCCCAGACCAAGTTGAACGCCGCGGGCGCCACCTTTCCCAATCCCATTTACCAGAAATGGTTCAGCGACTTTCACCAGGAGCACTCGGATGTGGAGATCAACTACCAATCCATCGGCAGCGGCGGCGGCATCGCGCAATTGAAAGCCGGCACTGTCGATTTTGGCGCCAGTGACATGCCCCTCAACGACCAGATGGTAAAGACGATTCCCACGCCGTTCGTCCAACTGCCTACAGTGCTGGGATCGATTGTTCCGGCTTACAACCTGCCGGAAGTGAAGACGGAATTGAAATTCACGCCGGAAATGCTCGCGGGCATCTACCTCGGCGAAATCACCAACTGGAATGACAAGACCATCGCCAAGGCCAACCCTGGAGTGAGCCTTCCCAGTCGCGACATCGTGGTCGTACACCGCTCGGACGGCAGCGGCACTACCTTCGTGTTTACCGACTATCTGTCGAAGGTCAGTGCAGAATGGAAATCGCGCGTGGGCAGCAATACGTCAGTGCATTGGCCGCTGGGCTTGGGAGGCAAAGGCAACGAAGGCGTAGCCGGCATGATCCGCCAGACGCCCGGCGCCATCGGCTATGTCGAATTGATTTATGCGCTCCAGAACAAGATCCCCTATGGACTCGTCCAAAACGCAGCTGGCAGCTTCATCAAGGCGAGCCTGGAATCGACCACTGCCGCAGCCGCCTCCGCCAAGATGGGCGCGAGCGATTTCCGCGTCTCCATTACCAACGCTCCCGGCAAAAACGCCTACCCCATCTCGACTTTTACCTACCTGCTGATTCCTACAAACTGGAAGGATCAAAACAAGAAAAACGCAGTCGTCGTGTTTCTCAACTGGATGCTGGGCAAAGGCCAAAGCATGACTACGTCACTCGACTATGCGGCGCTACCGGACTCTCTCAAACAGAAGGAGCGCGCCGTCATCGCCACCATACATTAGGGGTTGGGCCGCGGTCCTTGTACCCATTCATCATCCTTTAACCAAAACCCTGTTAAGGTTCAAGGTGGGTGGATACGCATGCCGCTCACCCATCCAGCCAGGTGGGCAGGAGCAGCAACCGCATGGGAGCCTTACCCGAGAGAAGAGTTTCTGTCTCCGCGCCGCAAGCGAGTTCGGCGCAAAACAGACCAGCCCTGGGGACATCCGAATCTGCGAACATCTCGCTTGTGACCACCGCCGCCAACAAAGCTCCAGTGTGGTACCGGTCGGTGCTCAATCCAGACGCGGGATTTCGCTGGCTGATGACCCTGGCGGCTCTGCTGGTCCTGGCCGTGGTCGCTTTGATCGTGGCTGAACTCCTGCAGCGGTCAGCCTTGGCGTGGCATCGGTTTGGAATTCAGTTCTTTTTCGGCAGCGATTGGGATCCGGTGTCAGGAACTTTTGGAGCCTGGCCGTTTATTTACGGCACTCTGGTTTCCTCGTTCGTCGCGTTGTTGATCGCGGTTCCCTTGGCTGTGGCTGTAGCCGTCTTTGTCACCGAAATGTGTCCCCGGCCGCTTCGCAAAACAATCTCCTACGCTACCGAATTGCTGGCCGCGATCCCGAGCGTCATCTATGGGCTGTGGGCGATTTTCGTGCTCGTTCCTGTGCTGCGAACGTACGTGAATCCGCCGCTCACGAAATACCTCGGCTGGACTGGTCTGTTCGTCGGCCCGGATTATGGCTACTCAATGTTTTCCGCGGCCGTGGTCATCGCAATCATGATCGTGCCCATCATCTCCTCGATCACCCGGGAAGTGCTGGCGGTTGTGCCGCAGCATCAGCGGGAAGCCGCCCTGGCCCTTGGCGCCACGCGCTGGGAGATGATCCGCATGGCGGTACTGCGCAACGCCCGCGCCGGTATTGTCGGAGCCGTGATCCTCGGCCTGGGACGAGCGCTGGGTGAAACCATGGCCGTCACCATGGTCATTGGCAACACGCCGCAGATCGCAAAATCGCTGCTTGCGCCCGGTTACTCCATGGCCGCAGTGATTGCCAATGAGTTCAATGAGGCCACCGGCGACTTGTATCGCAGCGCGCTGATTGAGATTGGGCTTGCTTTATTTATCGTGACCATCATTGTGAACATTCTCGCCGGCCTCATGGTTTGGACCGTAACCCGGGGCACGCCTGCGAGGGCAAATGTCTAGCTCGCGCGTCAGCCTTCGCCGCCAACTCACGAACTACTTCTTCACGGGATTGGCCGCGGGTCTCTCCGTAGTCGTGGTCGGAGCTCTGCTCGCCATCTTCACCTACCTGGTGCTGAAGGGAGCCGGGGCCCTGAACTGGTCCTTTCTTACCCAAGCTCCCAAGCCGGTTGGCGAAACAGGCGGCGGAGTGGCGAATGGCATTGTTGGATCCATGATCATCCTGGCGATCTCCAGCCTCATGGGTGTTCCGGTCGGCATTGGAGCCGGCGTCTACCTGGCCGAGTATGGCCGCGGGCGCTTCGGGAATCTGGTGCGCTTCACCGCCGACACCCTGAATGGAGTGCCCTCGATTGTGATCGGCTTGGTGGCCTATGGCCTGGTTGCCCTTCCGCAAGGGCATTTCTCCGCATTCTCCGCCGGAGTTGCCCTGGCCATCATGATGATCCCGATCGTGACCCGTACCACGGAACAGATGCTCGTGCTGGTGCCTCAATCGGTGCGCGAGGCGGCTTTTGGCTTGGGTATTCCGCAGTGGCGGACCACGGTATCGATCACATTGCCCAGCGCCCGTGCCGGCATCATTACCGGCGCGATGCTGGCGTTTGCCCGCGTGGCCGGAGAGACTGCGCCCTTGCTGCTGACGGCGCTGGGCAACCAATTCTGGAATCTCAATCCCAGCCAGCCGATCGCGGCACTACCCTTGCAGATCTTCACCTACGCAATTTCACCGTTCGATGAATGGCACCGCCAAGCCTGGGCGGCGGCATTGATGCTGGTCATTCTGATTGTTGGCACCACAACGCTGGTCCGTTTCCTTTTCCTGCGACGCATGTTGGGAGGCGCGCGATAACATGGCCAGCGCCGTCGAGGTTCGCCATCTGAAAGCCTGGTTCGGCAAGACCGAAGCCCTGCACGGCGTCAACATCGCCATGGAATCGAACCACGCGACCGCGGTGATAGGCCCGTCCGGCTGCGGGAAGTCTACTTTCATCCGCTGCCTCAATCGTATGCACGAAACCAATCCTGAGGCCCGGGCGGAAGGCGACGTCAAGATAGCGGGAATGGATATCTACGGGATACCCGCAGTCGATGTGCGCCGCCGCGTCGGCATGGTATTTCAGAAGCCCAATCCGTTCCCCACCATGTCGATTTATGACAATGTCGCATCCGGACTCAAGCTCAATGGCATGCGCAAACGGCAGCTGCTGGATGAGGCGGTCGAAAGCTCGTTGCAGCAGGCGGCGCTGTGGGATGAAGTCAAGGACGTATTGAAGAAAAAGTCGGGCGCCAGCCTCTCCGGCGGGCAGCAGCAACGCTTGTGCATCGCGCGGGCGCTGGCGGTCAATCCTGAAGTCTTGCTGATGGACGAGCCGGCATCGGCGCTTGACCCGATTTCAACCGCCAAGATTGAAGATCTGATTTTCGAGTTGAAGCAGAAGCTCACCATCGTTATTGTTACTCACAACATGCAGCAGGCATCGCGGGTCGCCGAATTCACAGGATTTTTCCTGATGGGAAACCTCATCGAATTCGACCGGACGGAAAAAATCTTCACCAACCCGTCCGACAAGCGGACGGAGGATTACATCACCGGAAGGTTCGGATGACGCGCATTCGCTTCCACCAGGAACTCGACGAACTCAAGCACCGCATTCTGGCCATGGCCGGCATGGCGGAGCAGGCCGTCGATCTCGCCGTGAAGGCGTACTCGCAACGCGACCTGTCTCTCTGCCAGCGCGTGGTGAATGGCGAATCCGCCATCAACCGCGCGGAACGCGAGATCGACGAGTTCGCCGTCGACCTGCTGGCCATGCAGCAGCCGATGGCCATCGACCTGCGCTTCATCCTCGCCGTCATCAAGATCAATGCGGACCTGGAGCGCGTGGGCGACCAGGCGGTCAACATCGTGCAGCGGGTCATGAACATGATCGAACTGGAAGCGGTCGATTTGCCAGTCGACATTCCCGCCATGGCCTCGCGAGTGCGCGCCATGGTGCGGGACGCCCTGCGATCCTTCATTGAAGGCGACCCCCAGCTGGCGCAGCATGTGCTCCAAGCCGACGACGCGATCGACCGCATTAACCGCGAAGCTTTTGCCGAACTGTCGAGATTCATGCAGGCGACGCCGAATTGCGCGGTGCAGGCGCTGGGCGCGCTTTCCATAGCACGAAACCTGGAGCGAGTTGCCGACCATGCCACCAACATTGCCGAAGATGTCATTTTCTGGGTACGCGGGGCTGACGTTCGCCACGGAGCGGGGCAGAGCCTTACGGGGAGCTGAAAACGGCATGACCCAACCTCTCAGCCCGGCGATCTTCATCCTTGAGGATGATCCCGATATTGCCGGCCTGCTGAAGCACCACTTGCAGTCGGCGGGGTACGGTGTGTCCTGGTTCCCGACAGGCGCCGGATTCATGGACGAGATGCACGCCCGCCGGCCGGCGCTCGTGATCCTCGACATCATGGTCCCAGGCGGCAGCGGGCTGGACGTGGCCAAAGCCATCCGCTATAACCCCGCGCTCGCAGGCACGCCGATTGTTTTTGTCACCGCGCGGACCGCGGAGTCCGACCGCCTGCGCGGCTTCGAAATCGGCGCCGACGATTACATTACCAAGCCTTTCAGCCCGAAGGAGGTCGTGGCGCGGGTGAAGGCGGTTCTGCGCCGCTTCGATCAGCCGCTGAAAAAAGAAACCGTGTGCGCCGGCGATCTGGTGATCGATACCGCCGCTATGCGCTTGACCGTCCGCGGCGAGCCGGTCGTCACCACCGCGACCGAGTTCCGCCTGATTGAGTTCCTGGCCTCTCACCCCGGCCGCGTCTTCACCCGCAAGAGCCTGCTCGATGCCGTCTGGCACGACACCGCCTTTGTCACGCCGCGAATCGTGGACGTGTATATTCGACGTCTGCGCGAGAAAATTGAACGGGACGCCGAAAAGCCGCACCACATTCACACCGTCCGCGGCGCGGGTTACATGTTCGAGGTGAGAAAATAGAATCTGAGGTTTTTAGCTTTTAGCTTTTAGATTTTAGCTTTTGGCTGTTGGCCCTTGGCTCTTAGCTCCCAGCGCGTAAGCGCTGGAAGCCGAGAGGCTGCGTCCCACCAGGGACGTCACCTTTCCACAAGCGTCACTGGGTTTTGTTTAGCTAAAAGCTAAGAGCTAAAAGCAAGCGCTAAAAACTAAGCGCCAAAAGCTAGTACCTCGGGTTCTCCCATTGCGGCAACGTGTATTCTTCAAACTATTTCTTCTGATCTTCGTGGTGGTCGGGGTTTCCACTACGGCGCTTGATCTCTTTGTGCGCCGCAGCTGGGAAGGATCGCTATCCACCCAACTGCAGCTGAACCTCGAAGACAAGGTTCGCATGTTCGCGGCACGCGCCGATCGCGAACACGGGACAATTCCTTACCAGCAACTGGCCGACGAAATCGGGAAAGCTGCCCGAGCTCGGGCAACCATTATTGAGCGCTCCGGGAAGGTCCTGGCCGATTCCCAGGCGGACAGCGAGGAGATGGAGAATCACGCTACTCGCCCTGAGTTCATTGCCGCCCTTCAACACGGGCAACTTGGGAGCAATACCCGCACCAGTCACACCCTGGGAATCCAATTCCGCTATGTGGCCGCGCCCACTTCCTTCGGCGCAGTCCGCCTCGCCTATCCCCTGGCTTCCATCCGCGCGGATGTCCGCAAAGTTCGCAAGCAGTTGCTGGAAGCCTCCGGAATTGCGCTCCTGGTGGGTTTCCTTATCGCGCTGATCGGCGCGGAGAGCGTCTCCCGCCGCCTGCATAAGATGGTTCGCTTCGCCCAGGAGATCGAAGCTGGAAATCTGTCAGCACGCCTGCCTGAATCCGGCACCGACGAAATCGGCGTGCTGGCGATGGCGCTCGACAAGACCGCCCGGCAACTCGAAGCTAACTTCCGCACGTTGGAGAGCAGCCGCAGCCAGCTGGAAACACTCTTGAACAGCATGGAAGACGCGGTGGTCGCAGTTTCGCCCCGGCGCGAAGTGGCGTGGTTCAACGGTGCCATGAAACGCATGTCGGCAAGTGCGATAGCAGTGGGCACGCCCCTGATTCGTACGGTGCGAGATCCTGATTTTTTGCGCGCCATCGACACGGTTCTTGAGCAGCGCAAGCCGCAAATCATGACCTTGTATTCTGTGCAGCCGGGACGAACCTTCAGCATGACCTCGGCTCCCTTGCCGGATGGCGGCGCCGTCTGCGTACTGCGGGACAGTACCGAGATCGCGCGGGTCGAACGCACCCGGCGCGACTTCATCGCCAATGTTTCCCACGAGCTGCGCACACCCCTCACTTCCCTGCTCGGCTACACCGAGACGCTGCTCGATGAATCCACGGACAGCAAGTCGCGGGAATTCCTGGAGGTGATTCGCCGCAACGCCCAGCGCATGAGCCGGCTGACAGAAGATTTGCTTACGCTGGCGCGTGTCGAGTCGGGGGAATATCCGCTGGAGCAGGCAGCGGTTTCCGCCAACGAACTTTTGCGCGACGCCCAGATCTTGTTTAACCAAACCGCCCGGAATCGAGGCCTCGCCATCGAGATCGTCGACTCGCCCGATGTGCAGGTCTTTGCCGACCGCGAGGCCATTCATCAGGTGTTTGCCAACTTGATCGACAATGCGGTGAAGTACGCGCCCAACGGAAAGAAGATTGAAATTGGCGCGGTACGGCACGGGGAAGAAGTTGAGTTTTACGTGCGCGATTTTGGAACCGGTATTCCTTCAGAACACCTGCCCCGGCTTTTCGAACGCTTTTACCGCGTTGACAAGGCGCGTTCCCGCGAAGCCGGCGGCACCGGCCTGGGGTTGGCGATCGTGAAGCACATCGTGCTGAACCATGGGCGCGAACCCGGGGTCAAAAGCGAGTTGGGACACGGCTCAACCTTCTGGTTCCGGCTGCCGTTGGCGGAAATGGCCACCGAGGTCGCGGCAGGCACAGAGGAGAAGGCGCAATAAACAGCGGCGTTCGTGACATCCGCTGACCCCGCCTGAAGCTCGCGTCCGGAATCTGCCATTCGGAAGGAAAAGCAGGGCTTTGACGCCAAGCTGCAAAAGGTCGGATTAACGCTCCAATAAGGCATCAGCGCCACTGTTTCAGGCGAGGCCACACCTCTTGAAGCGTGCCGAATTTGGCGCCGTGGCAGATGAAGATTGACAGTTGCTTTTCAAGCGCGTGGGGGTTGTCCGGAGTAGTACCAACGTCGCGCAGATCAGTGAAAAACTGCTCCAGGCGTGGGCGGCGATCCCCCAGCACGATCAGGCAGTTTCCGGAATAACCGCGCGGTCCCCAAAGCCACCAGGTCTGATGCGCGCTCAGCGAAAACGGCAAACCATAACGACGTCCGAGAAAGTCAATGGCGCCCGCTGCGCCATAATCCTGAGCAAAGATTCCGCAGTCGCGCCGCTGATCGGGTGGAATTTGATTCCAGGCAGCTGCCGTTCCTTCCACAATTTCATTCCATCCAAACTGGTCGGCGTACCACTGCGGGAGCGCGGCCCGCGCGTGCGCATGTTCCATGACCGGCGGCTTCATCGGCAGGTAGTGCATATATGCCAGGAATCCGTCCGGCGAGAGTACTGGCACCACCATAGGCGCGATGTATGCTCCGCCGATCAACAGCACGACGACGATTGCCGCCTTAGCCCAAACCAGCTTTGGCGGCTGGAGCGCAGAAGCGATGACCATTGCGCCCGCGGCAAGCAGCATGGGATAAATGGGGGAAAGGTAGTAAATCTTCCCGTGCAGCACAAAGAAGACTCCATAGCAAACGAGAAAACTCCAACCCAGCAAGCGATACGGCCTGAGCCGCCGCGAAAACAGAAAAGCAACCAGTCCCGTAATCCAGATCGGCGCCGTCAATGGATGGATCAGCAGCATCTGTTGCAGGAAGTATTCACCCGCGGGCAGCACCACATCGCGCCCCTCGGCTCGGATGTTATGCATCAGCTGAACGAAGGGCCAATGATAGTGAATGTTCCAGAGCAGATTGGGCAGGAAGATGAGGAACGCCACTAGACCTCCCAGCCAGATCCATCTATTCAGGAAGGACCGCCGCTGTTCGGTCAGTAGCAGGCCGACCACGATACTGAAACCGAACAATGCAATCGAATACTTTTCTTCGAGACCCAACCCCGCGAACACTCCAAACCATACCCAATAGCGCGGGTTCTCGCGCTTGATGGCCAGAATGATGAAAAAGGCGCAGGCCATCCACAGGTTGGGTTCGAGGCAATTGGTGGTGAGCAGGCTGCCATTCGAAAGATACTGTGGCGCGATTACCACCGCGACCGCACTCAGCAGCATGGCGTAGAATTTGCCGCCCAGTTCGCGCGTGATCACCGCGGTTTGAACCACCAGCAACGAAGACGCAATCGCCGGAATCAGGCGAATGCTGCGGAGAGACTCTCCAAAGATCGCCTGGCAGATGCGGATCAGGAACGGGATGAGCGGCGGCTGGTCCACGTAACCCCAGGCGAGATGATTTCCGCAGGCGATGTAGTCGAATTCGTCACGGAAATAGCCGTAGCGATTGTTAAAATAGAGATGAAATAGGAACTTGGCCAACGCGATGGCCCAGATCACGGTCATGCCGGTCATCAGGCGCGAACGTGGGGTGCTCTGCACGGTTGGCGACGCGACGGTTGCCATGGGTACGAAGCAGGATACGTCTTTTTGAGGAAAAAGGTTCCTCGAAAGCACGATTGCAGGGATTGAAGGTCGCGGGAGATGCTAGTACGGCTTTGTGCCGGGGTAATCGAGCTCATAAAGCCGCAACAATCCGTTGCGCTGTAAAAGCTCATGAACTTCCGCCGGGGACAACCGCTTTCCAGGGCGCTGTTCCGCGTCAGCAAAGGAGTATCCCGTCACGGCCATCACCGCCGTCTGCAATGCGAGCATGCGCGGGTCGATGTGATCAAAGGTATCGATGATGGTGTGGTGGCGCTCATCGTAGTCGCCGTGCTCAACCGCGAGAGAATAAACAGGCACGCCCACCACCATGAAGGATTCTTCATCGGAGTCGAAGTCAGCATCCGGAACCAGTTTGTTGACGCCCAGTGAAGCCAGGGGCTGCAACACTCTTTCGGTCGCGGGCCTGAGGTCGGGGCGGCCATAGAGCTGCAGACCAATCGGGGCTTGCGCGCCAGAGTCGGTGTTGATCACAGCCCACAGGTTATCTAGCTCCGCCTTGTGCTGCTCCACATAAGCTCTGGAGCCCAGGTCGGACTGCTCTTCGCCGGAGAAAAACACTAAACGGAGCGTGTGCCGCGGGCGAATATTTAAGGACTTCAAAATCCGCCCGGCTTCGAGCACGGCGGCGACGCCGCAACCGTTGTCATTGGCGCCCTGAGCGACATCCCAGGAATCAAAATGGGCGGTGAGGAGCACCGTGTGGCTGGGATCAGAGCCTTCCAGGTCAGCAACTACATTCCTTTCGCGGACAGGCTTATCGCCGAACGTGCTCTGCGCGTCCAGGCGGAGTTTGACCTCACCTTTGGCCAGCAATCGGCGCAGAAATGCCGCATCTTCATGCGCAATGGAAAGCACCGGCAGTGGACCGCGAGGGTAAAACAAAAATGCCGAGGTATACAACATGCGATGGGGCTTATCGGAGACGATCAGCATGGCCGCGGCCCCGGCCTGCATCAGTTGCTGAGCAATGGAGGCCCGGATGGCCACATACGAGGTGGACAGCGCGTTGCTCTTCAAGTCCACCAACACCGCCGCACCGCGCACCGCGCCGGGAATGGAGAACTGGCCACCGTCGACATTGCCCATGTCGACAACTGGCGCTTCAATCGCGCCCGGCGTGCCTGGCACCCAGCCGTACGTTCCCACATACAGCGGACGTTTCACGGGACTGATCACTTCCCCCGTTGTCTGACCCTTGTGCCAGGCGGAGCTGAGATCGTATTCCTCGAAGTGGGCGTTCTTGAATCCGGCATCCTGCAAGGTTTTGAGAATTAATTCAGCGGTGGCTCGCGACTCAGAAGTGCCGGTGATGCGGCCTCCGATGCTGTCACTCAAGGTCTCTAGAAAATCAGAGGCCCCGCCTCGCGATAACGCCAGGCCCATAATGCTGGCGATGCGATCATCAGCGGCCGGAGAATGCGGGTCCACTGATTTCGTCTGTGCCGCGGCACATGCCAGGAGCAAGAAAGTAGCTGCGAAGATACGCATTGGATTTCGATAAAACCCCACTGACGTGGGCAGAATTTCTCCGAACGCCAGTCCAGCTTGCAATGATGCAGAGAAAAAAGGCGAGCAACGGCTGTGTTTCTACTCGCCGGTAAAGACCATTTCGACAACCGTGCAGTCGTCGCTGAGGGGCCGCGTGCCGCAAAATTCGGAAACTGCGGCGAAAATGTGCTGCATGGTGCCTTTCTGTGCGGCGACTTCCAGGCGAGGATTGTCGAAGAACTCGCCCTCTTCGTTTTCCGCTTCGGTTACTCCGTCGGTCACCAGCACCAGGCGGTCGCCAGTATGCAGGCTGTAGCGGTCGCTCTCGTAGCTGGCATCCGGCAGGAGGCCGACCGGTAAATTGCCATGCGAAGGGCGGATCACTTCGCCGCCGCAGACGAGCAGCGGGGGAACATGCCCGCAGTTGACATATTCAAGTTCGCCGTCGCGGCGAAGGCGGGCAATAATGACGGTCGCGTACTTCTCGCCGATATGCTTGCTGGTCAGGTAGCGATTGGCGGAGGCTACGATTTCCGGCAGGGGGGTGTGGGCGACCAGTTGGGAATAGATCATCCCCTGCAAGGTTGAAGCCAGGATGGCGGCAGAAACTCCCTTGCCGGCGACATCAGCCAGCACGACGGTCAGGCCGTCCTCGGTGTTCACAGCGTCGAAAAAATCGCCGCCGATCTCTTTGCAGGAAATATTCTTGCCGCACATGCGCGCATACGGGACTTCGGGAATGGTCACCGCCATGAGCCGCTGCTGGATGGATGCGGCGATCGAGAGCTCCTGTTGATAACGCCGCGTTTCTTCTTCGGCCTGGACCAGGCGCGCATTCTCAATGAGTGACGCGGCCTCGGTCGCGACCACGTGCAGAATATCTCCGCTGACCTTGGAAATATCGCGCGAAGCGAAGCGCGAATCCACGTAGAGCGCGCCCATGGCCTCGCCCGCGGGAGCCGCATCCGTGCTGCGTCCCTTGGTTTGCACCTGCAGCTTGCGAAGAGGGATACAGATGACGGTGCGCAGGTCATAGGCCACGATGCTCTGGCGCCCGGAAAGATCGAGCGAGCGGCTGGTATCCGTCAACAGGAATTCCGAGTTGGCCCGCATCGCATCCTCGAGAATGGAGTGCGAGATGGTTTTGTCGTCGAGGAGGATCTCGCCTTTGGAATTCCGTCCCGCTGCGAGCCGCAGTTTGCCGTCGGGCATCTTTAGAAAAACATATCCGCGTTCACCCCCAGTGAGCCGCAGAGTCACATCCAGCAGCGTGAGCAGGATTTCATCCAGAACGCCCGTCGTGTTCAGCTTCCGGGCCGCTTCCAGAAAAATGGTCAGCTTCTCGAGATCGGTAACCTCGTTCGAGATCTGAATGCCGGAAATCTGGCTGAGGAAGTCGCGGGCGGTATTGGTGGTGACGTGCTGAGGATGAAAGACAGCGTAGATGGTGTCGCGGGCGCCAAACTCCAGGCGGTCATTGCGTTCCAGCACCTTGCGCTGAACGCGCTCGCCGTTGACGAACGTCCCGTGCTTGCTGCCCTGGTCCTCGACGTAGAACTTGCCGTTCTCGGAGGTGATCAGGGCATGGTCGCGGGAAACCCGGGGATCGGCAATCGCCAGGTCCTTTTCCATCTTGCGTCCGATGGTGAACGGCGTGTGGTCGAGGTAGAAGGTGCGCTGCTCGGTGCCCTGGACAAAAATCAGGCTGGGGAAGACCCCGGACTGTATGCCGGAAATGGGGCCGATAATGGTCTGGGCAGCCATGGCGCGAAACTGCGTACAACAAATAATGCCAGCAAAATCGGCTTCGGGGAAGAGGCACAGCCAGGATGGATACGGGATGACTGCGAGAAATCGAGCAAAATCGATGGGAAGAACTGCTTTGGAGGCTGAAAAAACAAGGGCGGCTGCGTTGCCGCCCTGGCCCTGACGCTTCGAGGATACTGTCTCTAAACTGCTTTCCGTTCGCGATCCACGCTTTCCGCAGCCCGGTCCGACGCTGGGCCAACGGTACACGTAGGACAGGATTCCGTAAGATCGCGGCGCCGCTGCCTCAGGCGGCTTTCGAAATTCAACCAGCGCGGCCCTATGCCCATCGCGCTCGACTGAATCGTGACTTCATCGGCTCCGGCGGGAATCACTCGGGAACTGAGTTCTGCCTGCTGGTGTGCGCTCAGCTGACTGCCAATCGAGCCAGGCTGTGCGGGCATTTCGTCCGGGGTAGGAGTAATGTCGTGATCCGAGCCTCTGCGGTGCTGGATCGGCCCCGCGTGCCAGGCAGCATCATATTCTTTCTCGTAATGCTTCCATTTTTCGTCCGAGCCCAAGTCCGATTCATTGTACTTGGGCAAAGTCTCGATCTGCGATTTGTCGAGATTCACCGAAAAGTCGTCCTTGTGCTCCGCCGAGGTGTGCAGCCGGTGCGGCGGGATCAGGAACTTCTTGTGTGAAAACCAGCCGCCGGTATCCACGACTACGTAGCGGATGGCGCCGGTTGAATGGTCGAAAATCACATCGTCGATTTTTCCGAGCTTCTCGTCGTTCCGGCCGTAAATGTTGGCCCCGCGGATATCGTCCTCGGTGCCCTGGTCGTCAAAGCGGTACTCGCGAAGTAAGCCGTAATGCGCCATACATCCTCCTGCGAGGAACTCACATCCGAGTTCCCCGGCTGGGTGTGCTTGCTCGTCCCCCTTAGGATGCGAAAAGCAGAGCTGCGGAGCACATGTCCTTTCCACAGTTATGGATTGAATACGTCCGGCGAATACAGGAAAACGTTGGTCTATAATCGAGTTCTGGCGCTTCCCTGAAAACAATGGATTTGTATATTTTCCCTGCACTATTTATCGGCGGCGAAATCGTCGATCTCGTCCGGGAAACGGGCGCGGTCGCGCAAGTGGTGCTGCTGATTCTGCTGGCCTTCAGCCTGATCTCCTGGGCCATTATTCTTGCCAAGTGGAGCACCATCCGCCGTTCGCGCGTCCAGAGCGGGCGTTTTCTGCGGGCGTTCCGGCGAGCACAGCGGTTGCAGGACATCAACTCAGTTTCGGAGCAGTTCCGCCCCAGCCCGTTGGTGGGCGTGTTCCATTCCGGATTTCGCGAGTTCGAGCGCCAGGTCGGCTCCTCGGGCGGCCTCCGCAATCCCCTCGCCGTCCAGCGCGCCATGCAGATCGCATCTTCCGAGGAGATGACCCGCTTCGAGCGTAATCTTCCCTGGCTGGCAATTACCGGCGCCGTCACCCCGTTTGTCGGGTTATTCGGCACCGTATGGGGCATCATTGACGCCTTCCATGGACTGGGCACCAGCGGTGCGGCAACCCTGCGCGCCGTGGCGCCTGGTATTTCGGAGGCGCTGATCACAACTGCCGCTGGGCTGGCGGCCGCCATTCCAGCCGTCATCGCCTACAACCTGATCGGCGGTTCTATTCGCGATTTTGCCGCCCGCTGCGATGACTTCTCTCTCGAGATGCTGAACGCGGTCGAGCGCCAGCCGGCCGCCTCCCGCATCCCTGAGGAGGTGCGGCGGTAATGGCCTTCACCGCACCGAATGGCCGCACGCAGATTGCTCTCGCCGACATCAACATCACCCCGCTGGTTGACGTCGTTCTGGTGCTGTTGATCATCTTTATGGTGACGGCGCCGGTGCTGCAGTCGGGAATTGAGGTCAACGTGCCCAAGACCCGCACGGTGAAAGAGGTCACCGAAGAGCGGCTCGTCATCAGCATCGACAAGCAGCAGCGCGTATTTCTTGGCAATAATCCCATCAACATCAACTCCATTGCCTCGGTGCTCAAGCAGAAGGTGCGCGACCCGCAGCACCAGTCGATTTACCTGCGCGCCGACGAAGACGTGCCTTTCGGCGCATTTGCGACCGTCATGGACGCGGTGAAGCAGTCGGGAATCATCAACGTCAGCATCGTGACGCAGCCGCTGGAATCTCATGGCCAGCGCTGAGATTTTCTTTGAACACGAGCGCTGGGGACCCAGCCTGGCGCGCTCAGCGATTTTGCATGTGGGCTTCATCGTCGCCATCGTGCTCTACGGCTGGCTGGGAGGCCGGGGCAACGGCGCCAACTGGGGCGCGGGCGGCGGTGGGGACGCCATGGGCGTGAGCCTGGTCGCGAATATTCCGCTGCCGGCCAACCCCACGCAGACGCAGAACGTGCTGGCGACGGAATCGAAGGGCGTTTCGAAATCCGAGCCCAAGCCGCAGGTTGAGGACCAGCAGGCAATCGCGATTCCCGAAAAGAATGCGAAGAAGAAGCCGGTGCCCCGGACCAGCGAAACCTTGCGCAAGCCACAGCCGCCGCCGACCGAAGAGGCGAGCAATGTCGTTCCTTTCGGCCAAGGCGGGCCGGTCAGCGGACCCTATTCGATGTTTGCTGCTGGAGCAGCCAAGGGAGGCTTTGGATTCAACGGTGGCGGGGGCGACTTTGGCTCCCGTTACGCCTACTACGTCCGGGGTGTAAACCAGAGAATTTCGGAGAACTGGCTGAAGTACGAAGTGGATCCACGGATTACATCGGCCAACCGTGTTTATGTGACTTTTGATATTGATCGTAGTGGGCGGCCTTCGCATGTGCAGATCGAGCAGTCCAGCGGAGTTCCATCCCTGGATATGTCCGCGGTGCGCGCGGTGCAACGCGTCGATTCTTTTGGGCCGCTTCCTTCCGATTATTCGGGAAGCAAGGTGAGCGTAGAGTTCTGGTTTGACTACAAGCGGTAAAGTTCGTTTTGCGATCTTTGCGCGTGCTTCAGGACCTTTGTGGTTAAAAGTCCAAAGCCTTCAACCGCAAAGTCCGCTAAGGATTCGCGAAGAACGCAAAGCGAACCAATCTGAACATCAGGAGAGCTGCTTGAATCCGGAGTTATATCGTCATACGATATGTTCTATTCACCAGATGCGGGCCAACTCCCGTTTCCATCGGCTGGCCGTCACGGCCGCCCTTCTACTGCTCCTGGCCGCCTTGCCAGCCGCCGCGCAGGACTGGATCAAGACCGGCACCGGCCTGGGCGTCGAAAGAGTCCGTATTGCCGTCCCCGATTTCAAGGCCTCCAATCAGGACCCGCGCGACCCCGAACTGCTCAAGACCTTCAATGACACGCTCTGGAACGACCTGAACAATGCCGGCATTTTCGACATGGTTTCCAAGAGTTTCTATCCTCTCGGCCAGGTCGGCGCCCCCGCCGACGTGAAGTTCGATACCTGGAGTTCGCCTCCGCCCAACGCCGCCATGCTGGTCTTCGGAAACCTGCAGGCCACGGGAAACAATGCCGTGGTCCAGGGCTGGTTATATGACGTGAAGAACACCAATTCGCCGCAGGTTCTGGGCAAGCAATACACCGATGCCGCGAATTCCCAGGCGGTCCGCATCATCGCTCACAAGTTCGCCGACGAAATCATTTTCCGATTGGGCGGCGGCGTGAACGGCATCGCCGAAACGCAGATCTACTATGTCAGCGCCCGCGGCGGCCGCAAAGAAATCTGGGGCATGGACTATGACGGGGCCAATCAGCACGCCATTACCACGATCGGCTCCCTATCACTTTCGCCGCACATTTCCCCTGACGGATCGCGCCTGGCTTTCAGTTCTTTCACCGGCGCCAGTTGGGAAATCAAGATGTTCTCCTTCGACCTGAACCGCCTGGTCGCATTTCCCCGTTTTGGCGCGACCAATCTCACGCCGGCGTGGTCTCCGGACGGCACCCGCCTGGCATTTTCCTCATCGCGCGCGGGTTCTCCGGAAATCTACACGGTCGACCGTTCGGGCGGAAATTTGCATCGCGTCACCAACTCCAAGGGCCCCAATGTGTCGCCGGTGTGGAACCGCAAAACCGGAACAGAAATCGCCTTCGTCTGCCGCCGCGGCGAATTGCCGCAGATTTGCACCATGGGAGCTGACGGCACGAACATTCAGCAGGTCACGGATCAGGGATACGCCGTCTCGCCCGCGTGGTCGCCGAATGGGCAATTCCTGGTGTTCTCCTGGATGCGCCACTACGGACCGGGTGCGCCGGGATCCGAGGATATCTACATCATGGATGTAGCCACCAAGCGCTGGGTGCAATTGACCCACGACGGCGGCAGAAACGACTTTCCCTCGTGGGCGCCGGATAACCGGCACATTGTTTTTCAGTCGAACCGCTCGGGATCGCTGCAGATTTGGAGCATGTTGGCGGACGGCAGCAACCAGCACCCCTTGACCAATTCGGGAAGCAACTCCGAACCAGATTGGAGTTGGAAGTAGCTTAGATACTTGTACTCGGGTGTAAGTCTTGTTATTTGTGAAATGAGCTTTGAGCTGCCAGCCACTAGCTGCTAGCCACCAAATGCTTGCTAGGAGCTAGTGCTACAAGCTAGCAGCCATCTTAAAGGGAGAGAAGATGAAGCAATTGACACCACGTTGGGTCGCCCTCGTATTCGCGCTGGGTGCGATTCTTTTACTCGGCGCATGCCATAAAAAACAAGCTCCACCGCCACCACCGCCGCCTCCACCGCCGGCCGCGCCCACCGCGTCGCTGACGGCCAGTCCCGAGACCATTGACAAAGGCCAGTCCTCGACCCTGACCTGGCAGACGACGAACGCCACCGATATCAGCATCGACAACGGAATCGGCGCGGTTCAGGCCACCGGGTCACGCCAAGTGAGCCCCACCGAATCCACGACCTATACCCTGACCGCCAAAGGCGACGGCGGCACCCAGAGCGCCACGGCGCGGGTTACGGTCAACGCTCCCCCGCCGCCGCCACCGCCGCCGACACAGAACCTGACGGATGAGCAGATGTTCAGCCAGAACATTAAGGACATCTATTTCGACTATGACAAGTCCGATGTTCGCGGGGACCAGCAGGCGTCCATTCAGTCGGACGTGGCCTTCCTGCAGCAGCACCCGAACATCACGTTCACCATCGAGGGCCACTGCGACGAGCGCGGTTCCACGGAATACAATCTGGCGCTCGGCGACAGCCGTGCCAGCTCGGTGAAGAACGCCCTGGTGGCCGCCGGCATCAGCGCGGATCGCATAAAGACGGTCAGCTTCGGCAAAGAAAAACCGTTCTGCACCGAGTCGAATGAGGCTTGCTGGCAGCAGAATCGCCGCGGGCATTTTGTGTATACGAAATAACGGCGGCTTCAGGCGTCAGGCTCTTGGCTCCATGCTTGCGGTCGAGCGAACATGGGACAGGACCAGAGGCAGCGCTAGTTGCTGCCTCTTTTTTCCGTTCCAAATAACCGGAACTCTGCCCTTTTTTCCACCAAATCCTGTGCAAATCGCGGCTTTCCGCGCTTTCCCTGCTCACTACCCCACAGTAAAATCGAAGTACCGGCATGTCCCAATTCGTCCACCTACATCTCCATACCGATTACTCCATGCTCGACGGCGCCTGCGACGTCGAGAAGCTTTGCCATCGCGTCAAAGAGCTCGGCATGCCAGCCGTGGCCATGACCGATCACGGCAATATCTTTGGCGCCGTGCATTTCGTCAATGCGGCGAAAGCAGCGGGGGTCAAGCCGATCATCGGTTGCGAGCTGTACGTCTGCAAGAAGGACGACCATCGCATCGACCGTACCCCGCCCGAGGGCGACACCTATAACCACCTCCTGGTCCTCGCCGAGAACGAAGAAGGCTATCGCAACCTGGTGAAGATCACCTCCGAAGCTTCACTGCATGGGTTCTATTACAAGCCGCGGGTGAGCAAGCAGTTCCTCTCCGAGCATGCCAAGGGATTGATCGCGCTCTCGGGATGCCTGAAGGGTGAAGTGGCGGAACTGCTCACGGACCAGAAGTTCGAAGCTGCCCGCAACGCCGCCGCGACCTACGCCGACATTTTCGGAAAGCAGAATTTCTTTCTCGAGATCCAGGACCAGGGCCTGGAGATGGAGCATCGCATTCACCCCGGCCTATTTCGTCTGGAAAAAGACCTGGGCCTACCGCTGGTCGCCACTAACGACAGCCACTACCTTTGCGAAGACGACGCCCACGCCCAGGACGTGATGGTCTGTATTCAGACCGGCAAGAGCATTCAAGATCCCAACCGGATGAAGTTCCAGGGCACGGACTTCTACGTTAAGAGCCACCAGGAAATGGCTCGCGTCTTCAAGGATTCGCCCGAGGTGTTGACGCGCACGCTCGATATTGCCGAACGCTGTCATGTGCGCCTGGAAAAGGTGAGCAATCCCTTTCCCCATTTCGACGTGCCCGACGGTTACACGCTCGACAGCTACTTCGAACAGGTTACACGCGAGGGATTCACTCGCCGCCTGGAGACCTTGCGACAACTCTCGTCGGCTGGGGCGTTAAAACATGCGATCACGGATTACGAGCAGCGCCTGGCGCGGGAACTTGCCATCATCCAGCAGATGAAGTTTTCCGGCTATTTCCTGATTGTGTGGGATTTTATCCGTTACGCGAAGGAGCGCGGCATTCCCGTAGGACCCGGCCGTGGTTCGGCTGCCGGCTCGCTCGTGTCGTACGCGCTGGGGATCACCGACATCGACCCATTGCAGCACGAGTTGCTGTTCGAGCGCTTTCTCAATCCCGAGCGGATTTCTATGCCGGACATCGACATCGATTTCTGCATGAACCGGCGCGGCGAGGTCATCGATTACGTCACGCATAAGTACGGGCGCGAGAACGTGGCCCAGATCATCACCTTCGGCACCATGGCGGCCAAGGCGGCGATTAAAGACGTGGGCCGCGCCATGGACGTTCCCTACAACGATGTGGATCGCATCGCCAAGATGGTGCCGACCACACTCAATATCAAACTGGAAAACGCGATCAAGGAATCCCCTGCCCTGCAGCAGGCGTATGAGAACGATTCCCAGGTCCGGCAACTTATCGACACCGCAATGAAACTGGAAGGCCTGGTGCGCAACGCCGGCGTCCACGCGGCCGGGGTGGTGATTTCGCCGCGTCCGCTGAACGAATTGGTTCCGCTTTACCGCACCAAGAACGACGAAATCGTCACCGCGTATGACATGGTGGCGGTCGAGAAAATGGGCCTCCTGAAGATGGATTTCCTGGGCCTGACCACGCTCACCATTCTCGACGACACGCTCAAGCTGATCCGGCAGAAAGCAGCGAGCGCACACGCGGGCGAAGGCGCCCGCGCCACACAGGCCGAGGTCACACAGCCGCCCGACTTACATTCGATCCCGCTGCATGACCAGGAAACCTATGAAAAGGTCTTTCACAGCGGCCTGACCTCCGGCGTATTCCAGTTTGAATCGCACGGTATGCGCGACGTGCTGCGCCGGTACAAGCCCAACACCATCGAAGACCTCACCGCCCTGAATGCGCTCTACCGTCCCGGCCCGATCCAGGGCGGTATGATCGACGACTTCATCGATCGCAAGCACGGGCGCAAGCGGATCGAGTACGAACTGCCGGAACTTCAAAGCATCCTGGAAGAAACGCTGGGCGTCATCGTCTACCAGGAACAGGTGATGCAGATTGCCAACCGCCTGGCGGGATATTCCTTGGGCGAAGCCGACCTGCTGCGCCGCGCCATGGGCAAGAAGAAGGCCGAGGAAATGGCGCAACAGCGCGAGCGCTTTGTGCAGGGCGCCACCCAGCGCGGGTACCCGCCCAAGAAGATCGAGAAAATTTTCGACTTGATGGCGCAGTTTGCCGGCTATGGATTTAACAAGTCGCACTCCGCCGCCTACGCTCTGCTCGCTTACCACACCGCTTATCTGAAGACGCACTACCCCGTCGAGTTCATGGCGGCCCTGCTGACATCGGTTACGGGCAATACCGATGATGTGGTTAAGTACATCAACGAATGCCGCGAGATGGGCATTGCGGTTGAGCCTCCGGACATCAATGTGAGTGATGCGAACTTTACCCCGCACGGGCAGGCGATCCGATTCGGCCTGGCGGCGGTGAAGAATGTCGGACACAATGCGATCGAATCGATTGTGGCTGCGCGGAAGAATCTGGCGAGCGAGGCCCCCTTCGACTCTCGCTCCGGGCAGGTCCTGGGTTCACCGGCCACACCGGGCCGTTTCCAGTCGATCTACGAATTCTGCGAGAAGGTCGATCTGCGGCTGCTCAACAAGCGGGTGCTGGAATCCTTGATCAAGAGCGGCGCGATGGACTCGCTCGGCCGACGCGCTCAACTCATGGCCGTGCTCGACAAGGCCATCGAGCACGCGCAGAAAACGCTGCGCGATCTTGAATCCGGCCAGCACGGCTTGTTTGGCATCTTCCAGCAGGAACAAGCTCAGCTCCAGGAAGACCGCCTGCCGGATATTCCCGATTGGGACGAGCACACGCGCCTGGCGTTCGAGAAGGAAATTCTCGGCTTCTTCATCACCGGCCATCCGCTGGAAAAATATCGCGAGAAGCTGGAGGACCTGCGCGCGCTTTCGGTCCAGGAACTGTGCGCGATGAAGTCCTCCACCAACAAGGACGAGAACCTGACTACCGCGGGCATGATCACGAACTTGCGTGTGCTGAAGTCGAAAAAGGGCGACTTCTATGCCCAGGCCACGCTCGAAGACACCTCCGGCTCAATGGACATGCTGGTCTTTCCTGAGGCGTACAAAAAGCTTCAAGACAAGTTGAAAGCGCTGGCGGAGGTTCCCGTTCTCATACGCGGCGGCGTGCGCATTGAGGAAGGCGCGAATCCCAAGCTCACCGTGAATGAACTGAGTTCCCTCGAAGAGGCCAAGGTCCCGCTGCCGCGCGAACTACGCATCCGCATTCCCCTCGATCGCGCCTCTGAATCCACGGTTGATGAACTGCATCTCCTTTTCTCCCAACACAAAGGCGAGGCCCTGGTATTGTTCGACGTGGAACGCGAGGGAGATTTTCAGGTAGTAATGGAGGCGAAAGGCTATAATGTCCTGCCAGACCGCAACTTCATTGCACGCGTACAGGAACTCTGCGGTCGCGATGCTGTCCGCATTATCTGCTAGCTTCTGGTCCGAATCGTTCCGAGGAGCGGAGCCATCGCCACGGCGAAAGTACATCCCATGAAGTCGGCCGACATAGCCGCTGTGCTCAGCGGCGCCCAGTTCCTGCTCTCCATGGTGGAGACCCGTCGTGCGGCCCGCAACGGCAATGGAGATGCTTCTGCGCCAGAGGAATTGGAGAGAATCGAGAAGCAACTGGGCAAGCTGGAGTCGCTCGATGGCCAGAGCGACGAGATTCGCAAAGAAATTGAAGACTTGCGCGAGCGCGTTGCCGCGCTGCGCAACGAAATGTCCCATCGCGAAGCCTGGATCAAGACCGAGCTGGCCCGCCATCCGCAGCGTCCTTACTTTCTCGACTACATCGAAAGAATTTTCACCGACTTCAGCGAGATTCACGGCGACCGCCGGTTTGCCGACGACCCGGCCATGGTCTGCGGCATGGCGCGCTTTCATGGCGAGGAAGTGCTGGTGCTGGGCACGCAAAAAGGCCGCGACACCAAACAGAAGGTTTATCGCAATTTCGGCCTTCCCAATCCCGAAGGCTACCGCAAGGCGCTGCGCGCCATGCGCTTTGCCGAGAAGTTTTCGCGGCCGATTTTCACTTTTGTCGATGTCACCGGAGCCAATCCCGGGCTGGGGGCGGAAGAACGCGGCCAGGCTGAAGCCATCGCTCTCAACTTGCGGGAGATGGCGCGACTGCCAGTCCCGATCATCACCATTATTACGGGGGAAGGCGGTAGTGGCGGCGCGTTGGCAATTGCGGTTTCCGATCGCGTGCTGATGATGGAGAACGCGATTTATTCCGTGATTTCGCCCGAGGGTTGCGCCTCCATCATGTGGCGCGATGCCGGCAAGAAAGAGTTGGCGGCCGAAGCCCTGCGAATCACCGCATCCGATCTGAAAGAACTCGGCTGTATCGACGCGATCATCTCCGAACCCGACGGCGGGGCGCATAGCGACCCCGATTCTGCCGCCAAACTGGTGGACGCTGCCCTGCAGCAGCACCTCTCAGACGTCAGAAAGCTAAGCGTAAAAGACCTGCTGGCCGCGCGCTACGATAAATTCCGCCGCATGGCGCAGTTCTTCACTGAACAATAGATCGCGGTTTGGTCAGCAAATCGCCTCTCGATGGACTGCTTAGCAAGTCACGCCACAATTTTTCTGGTAGCCGGATGGCTGAGGCGAAGCCGTTTCATCCTTGCGGTCGGAGCGGCCTTGACTCGGCCTGCGTATGTATATACAATAAGTGTATACATTGCAGGAGGCGCTTATGCCCACCGCCAAAGTCTTCCGCTCCGGAAACAGCCAAGCCGTTCGCTTGCCCAAGCAGTTCCGGCTGACGAGCAAGGAAGTGGACATTTTCCGCCGCGGCGACGAACTCGTGCTGCGCGAAAAACCCGCCAATCTTGCCGAAGCCTTCGGCCTGCTTGCGGGCCTGCCTGAAGACTTCGAGGTTTCTGGTCGTGAAAGCGACCCGCCCCAAAGGCGCAAAGGACTGTAAGTGGAAACGCGCTTTCTGCTCGACACCAATATCTGTATTTACATCCGCCAGAAGAAGCCTGCTGATCTCCTTCGCCGCTTTGAGAGGCTGCGCCCGGGTGAAGCCGCAATTTCGATCATCACATATGGCGAACTTCTTTACGGCGCCGAAAAAAGCGCTCATCGCTGGGAAGCACTGGAACGCATCCGGTCCTTCGTCCAACTTGTTCCCGCCCTCCCCATACCTGAAGACGCGGCCCAAGCGTACGGCAAAATCCGAGCCGATCTGGAATCGCGAGGTGAAATCATCGGTAACAATGATCTGTGGATTGCGTCGCACGCAATGGCGGCGAGATACGTCCTCGTCACCAACAATGCCAAAGAATTCCAGCGTGTGCGGGGACTGAAAATCCAAAACTGGGCAGCATGAATCACTGCCCAGTGCCTGCGAGAAAGCAGGGGGTTACTCCTTGCTTACGGGGTTGCGGGCGTCGGAATGACCTGGCTTAAAAAGGCAGTTCCGACCACGCTGTTCGTAAGGCGCGAGAGGTCAACTAAGGCATTTTCGCGAATAACAACCAATCGCTCGCCCGCTAAGACATCCATGGCTCACTAGAATGGTTGAGAGAGCTCAAGCCCGCTTGTAGCCGCCCCCCCAATGCTGACCTACCTGGGAATTGCGATTACACTCGCGCAAACTGCCATTTTGGTCATCGCCTTCCTACGACACAAACGTCGTCGTCTGCCCTTGTACGGCTGGTTCGGGCTGGTTTTTCTTGGATGTGCAGAGGCGCTGCTCTTTCTCCATGTTCGTGCAGTGGCGATTTATTTCACGCCTATCGCTTGGACCTGCTACATCTTGCTGGTTGACGCTGCCGTTCTCGCAATTCGGGGAGAATCGCGCCTGCATGATCATCCCCTGCAGTTTACCGTTGTGGCGCTGCTCTCAATTCCCCTCTGGCTGATTTTCGAAGCCTACAATCTTCGTCTGCAAAACTGGACCTATGTCGGCGTGCCGCAAGCCTGGCCGCTGGCGCTGCTGGGATATGGGTGGTCCTTTGCAACCATTACGCCGGGCATCTTTGAAACGGCAGATCTGATCGAGTCCTTCGGCTGGTTTCCACCTGGGAACGCTGTAAACTTTTCTTCCCTGGCGCGGACGTTAATGGTGGTTGTCGGAGTAGCCTGCCTGCTGGCGCCGTGCATCGCTCCTCAAGCAATGGCATCGCGCCTTTTCATCCTGGTGTGGATCGGATTTCTCTTCCTGCTCGACCCGCTGAATGATCGGCTTGAGCTGCCTTCCTTCATTGCTGACTTCCAGCAAGGCCGCCGTTCCCGTTTCTATTCATTGCTGATATCCGGATTTGTGTGCGGCTGGTTCTGGGAGTTCTGGAATTACTGGGCAGCCGCGAAGTGGCACTACGTTTTTCCCATGTTTCAGCAATACAAGATTTTTGAAATGCCCGCTCCCGGCTATCTTGGCTTCTTGCCGTTCGCGCTCGAGTGCTTCGTCATGTACGTGACGGCGATCGGAATTGCAATGAAATTGTTGCAGCGCCGCCAAATGCGCTCAGGATCGCTTCTCTGGTGGCCGAAATCCGAAGGGTAGCTCAGAGTTATGAGCACCTTTCAGGGCTGCGAGCGAAACCCTTCCTGATGGGGGTAGCGGATCACTTCCCACCTCAGACATGGCAATGAGTCCTTCATCAGTTGGCACCGCCTTAGCCACCTCAATGCATTTTCTGCGCCCACTGCCAGGCAGTGCGGATAATCTCCTCCAGCGAGCGCCGCGCCTTCCACTTCAGCAGTCTTTCCGCTAACGATGGATCGGCCACCAGTTCGGCGGGATCGCCCGCGCGGCGCGGCCCGAT
Source organism: Terriglobales bacterium (assembly GCA_036376415.1). Taxonomy (GTDB): domain Bacteria; phylum Acidobacteriota; class Terriglobia; order Terriglobales; family Acidobacteriaceae; genus Gp1-AA145. Next base: position 19,486 of record DASVAJ010000062.1, on the reverse strand, counting down.
ATGCGTCGGGACCTTGTGCCCGGTGACCTGCTCGACTTTCTCGACAACTTCTTTTACCGAGTATCCCTGGCCCGTGCCCAGGTTCATGGCGGCGGAATCCGCCTTCGTCAGGTACTCGAGCCCGAGCACATGCGCTTCCGCGAGATCGTTAACGTGAATGTAATCGCGAATGCAGGTGCCGTCGGCCGTGGGATAATCGTCGCCAAAAATTTCCAGCGCCGCGCGCCTGCCCCGAACGGCGTCGAAGATCAGCGGAATCAGGTGCGTCTCGGGCTCGTGCCTTTCGCCAATGGTGCCGCCGTCGTCGGCTCCGGCCGCGTTGAAATACCGGAAGCTGACGTACTTCAATCCATAGGCGCGCCCATAAGCTTCCAGCGCATTTTCAAATGCCAGCTTGGTGGCGCCGTAGGGATTGACGGGCTGGCGCGGATTGCTTTCCGTGATCGGCACTTTTACCGGGTTGCCATAAACCGCGCAAGTCGACGAAAAGATGAACTTGCGAACGCGGGATTCGAGCACCGTATCCAGCAGCGCAAGTGCCGAAGTCACGTTGTTGCGATAGTACTTCTTAGGGTTGGTGACCGATTCGCCGACATATGCGTGGGCTGCGAAATGCATGACCGCGTCGCAGCGGCGCAAGGCGGACGCGATCTTTGCCGAATCCGCAATGTCGCCAACGATGAGTTCGAATTCCTCCGCCAACTCGCGATAGCCGGTGGAAAGATTGTCGTAGATGATCGGTTCGTAGCCTTTGCGCTGGAGAACGCGCGCGGCGTGACTGCCGATGTATCCGGCTCCCCCAACCACGAGAACGGCCAAAGTCCCTCCTCTGGATGACTAGCGTCTCATGATACTTGAGGCGGGCGAGCGCTGGGGTGTGCAACAGGATTCCAGCGCCGTTGAAGTCTGAGCCTCAAACACATCGAGAAGACGCGCGTACAACCGCCGTGCAGCTCCGTTCCTGGCGAGCTAGCCTATTGCGCATCCGCTGCTTTGCAGTGCTTGGAGATCACCTTGATGTCGGTTTTCACGTTCTTGATCTGCAGCGGCACGCCGTCCACTCCGCGCGCCGCGTCGCTGGGAGTTTCGCCGGCCCGTTCCGGACGAACTCCGGTCCGCACCGTCCCCGGCTTTGCGTCACCGGTCACTTCTACTTCTTTTCGCAAGAGACGATCAAGCTTGTGTCCCACCCCTTGTAAAACGTAAACCAGCCCCGTCTGGTCCGTGACCAGGATGTAGTTGCCCCGCTCGCCGCGAAGGCAGCCGCGAACCGTCACCTGATTCTGTTCTTTTGTTCCCGTCGCAGCAGGCTGCTTCGCACTCTGCTGAGCGAGCAGGAAGTTCGCGCTTAGGAAAATGCAAAGTAGAAATCCAATCTTTCGATCGTTCATGCGTTCCCTCGCTCAGAATGTATAGAGTAGATCAAACTGATAGAAGTTTAGCCACGGTTCCTGCTGGCCAAGCGCTGTAATGGTGCTCTTCCCGGCAATGACCCCGTTCACAACCGATCCGCCCCAGTTGGTGTTGTTGTACAGAGCTTCGTTGTTCTCCAGCCAGGTATTCAGGGTGCGTCCACGCCACCAGGTAAACGTGGCCAGAGTGTTGGAGCGCAGTCTCCATGACGCATAAACGCGACTCTGCAAGACATTGGTGGGGGCGCGCTGCTCACTGTCGGCCAGCGAGGCGAGCACCGCGTCCTGCTCCTGGCGGTACCACGAATACCCGAACTGCATATCGTTTCTGCGCACCGTTTGTCCCAGGCTGATGTCGCCGCCGTAAGCCTTGTTTTGGCTTCCCAGATTGCTCAGCACCGGGTTGCCTTTTGCCGCCGATAGCGGGTGATACGCCGCGTGCAGGTTCTGTTCGAATTCCAACACCAGGTTCAGCGGCAACCGAGAATTGCCCGTCTGGAACTGATTGTTGAGAATCACGTCTGCGATATCGAATCCTGACAAGAAGTGCGGCACTTTATTCGCGTCGATGTAGGTGGCGTTGGTCATGCCGTAAGGCGCGAACGCGCAAGGTGCAACTTTGGGCAGGCTGCCATTCGCGGCGCAACCCGGACCTTCGCCAGGCACGGGAAAGGAAACCGTCACGGGAGCGCTCGCGCCCACCGTAACCGTGCCGCCGGTGGTCGTCGCTCCCACGGTAAAGGCGCTCGCCTGCAGCAGTGCGTCTGGCCGGTTCCAGTGTTGATTGAGGAACGATGCGGTCGTGCTCCACGGGCCGGCTGCGAGTCGCACCTGCGCCTGCGCGCCGAGAACGTAAGAGTCTTGCCCCGTCGAGCTCTCGTTGTATAGCAGCTGGATTGTTTGCGCCGTGAAGTTCTTCACCACGCCGTTGAAGTTGAAAGAAATCTTCTGATCGAAACCTTCAGGATTGATATCGGGATCTCCTGTGACTGATGTCCGTTGCCACAGATAGGGGAACTTGCCTCCGGTCAGAGAGAGCCAACTATGCGCGACCGGGTTGTAGGTGATGAACCCCCGATCCAGGCCAATGGTCTTGCGATCGAACGCGCCGGTCAGGGTTTCATTCGTGCTCGCCCCGTTGCCGAGAGGCCCGGTCGCCAGTGCCACACTGCCGACAAAGTCCTCGTTCAGTTGTCCATCCAGGCCCAGGCGAATGCGGAGGCGCGCGCGGTTACGATCCTGGGTGCCGTCCTGCATAAAAGTATCGCCGCGCAGCCGCACGTCCCCCGAAAGGCGAAATCGGCCGAGGATGTTCTGCATGGCTGTGATCTGTGTTCGTTGGTTGTTATCGCTCCTCTGCAGGGCGGTGGTTGCAGTCAGGACGGAGGCTGCGCTCGTCGATGCCGCGTCCGCGGCTATCTGCGCTTGGGACGCCGCTTGCCGGGCCTGAGCGGCAGTCGATTGCGCCTGCTCAGCGCCGCTCTGGAGTTTTTGTGCATTTGCGTTCGACTGTTGCAGCGCGTCGAGCACCTGGTGCAACTGCTCCCGCAACTGTTGCACCTGCTGGCCCTGTTCTTGAATCTGCTTTTGCTGCGCCTCGACCAGATCGCGCAGCGCTTGTACGTCCTGTTGCGAAGCGGCCGCACCGGGAGTCACCCGTGAAGTCGTTTTTTTCGCGTGCGCACTGGTTTGCGCCAATAATGACGGCCCTAAGATGAGTGGAAATATAAACATCCAAAGCCAACGAGGCGTAAGCATTGCTTCTCCTTGTGCCGAGCGGTGCGAACGAGTTTCGCTTTGCACCGCTGCGGGTCTGATCACATCGTCGCCTTCAAGTGTTCCTTCGCCCGGCATAAATAGCTTGTCTAGGACCCCAGTTATCGTTCGTGATCCTTGTCACAAACCAATTACCATTAGCTCGATTTCATCACTAGACTTGATCGACTGTTTCTTTCTGCGCGGCCATTGTGCCGGTATTTTGGTTGGACCGGTGCAGCACATTTGCGACTTTGCAGGTTACGACGCCGGGGCCAGCCCCCAGCGCCGCTGCAGGCGCCGTTCGATGGCCTTAAATACCAGGCCATCGACCAGGTAGCCGAGAACAATGATCAGGATCATCACGGCAATCACCTGGCTCATGTCGCTGAGATCGCGTCCCATCATCAATAACTGCCCGAGTCCTAAACTGAGAAAAATCATTTCCGCCTGGATCAGTGATCGCCACCCGAATGCCCATCCCTGCTTCAGCCCGGAAACGATGTAAGGCAGACTGGCCGGCAGCAGTACCGACCAAAACAGGCGGAAGCCACTGGCGCCGAGGTTGCGTCCTGCCATGCTGTAGATTTTCGGCATCTGCTTGCGCCCGTCCTCCATGGCGATGGTCACTGACAACAACGACCCCATCAGCACCACGAACAGGATCGCTTTCTCGCTCAAGCCAAACCATAGGACGGCCAAGGGAATCCAGCAGATGCTCGGCAACGATTGCAGGCTCACCAGCAGGCCGCCAACCGTTTCTTCGAGCAGCTTGCTGCTGCCCAGCGCAAGTCCCAGGGCCATTCCCAGCGCGACCGATAGCGAATAGCCGATGAGCATGCGCTTCATGGTGACGACGATTCCGATGAGGAAGCTGTGATCGGCAAACCCGGTTCGGAGCGCTTCGCCGACATCCCACGGCGATGGAAATAAATACGGAGGCCAGAGTTGCAGTTTTGCCAGCAGCGCCCAAACGCCGAGCAGGACGGCGTAGAAGAAGACTTGTTTAGCGATTTTCTTCATGCGCGTACTCCGCCTCCAGCGATTTGTTGATTTCTTCGCGCAGGCATGCCAGGATGTCGCCCGCCATTCGCGCTACTTCGGTTTCTTCGATGTGGCGCGGGCGCGGCAGATCGACAACGTATTCGCGCTTCACCTGGCCGGGACGAAACGTCAGCAGCACAACCCTGTCCCCGAGCCGCACCGCTTCGCGCACATTGTGGGTGACAAAGATGACTGTGCTTCCGGTCTCCGACCAGATGCGTTCGAGTTCGTCGTGCAGCAGGTCGCGGGTCTGCGCGTCCAGCGCGGCGAACGGTTCGTCCATGAGTAGCACGTCGGGCTGAGTGGCCAGAGCCCGAGCCAGCGCCACGCGTTGCCGCATTCCTCCCGAGAGCTGGTGCGTGTAGCTGTTTTCGAATTTCGAGAGCTGCACCAGGCGCAGATACTCGCGAACCCGCAACTCCCGCTCCGCCTTGCTGATGCTCTTCATCTTTAAGCCGAATTCGACGTTTTGCCTCACCGTGAGCCAGGGAAACAAACCGAGTTCCTGGAAGATGAGAATGCGGTCGCTCCCCGTACCGTGAACCGGCTGGCCATCCACGCAAATGCTCCCCGAACTCTGTGGATGCAGGCCAGCGATGAGGTGCAGAAGCGTAGATTTTCCGCACCCAGACGGACCAACCATGCACAAGAACTCGCCCCGGCGGACATCCAGGCTGATGTTCTCAAGCGCGGTCAAGCGCTCGCCGGAATTGGTTCGATAGGAGAGCGAAATCTGCCGCAGCGAAACCTTGGGGAAAACCGGAGCGGGCGGATGATTTGCGGCCATCGTGTGGGTCGGCGCCGCCATCACGCGCAAGGCGCCGCGATGCTGGACCAGATTCGCAGAAGAGTTCGGCAAGGGCGTCATGGGATCGGATTTTTCCCTTTCTCGGCCAGCACTTGATTGAGCAGCGACAGGGCATAGAGATGGGAGAGGTCGGGCATTTGCCGCCCCAGGAATCCCGCGTCAAACGCGGATTTCGCCGCGCTCAGCAAGGAGGCCCGCAGCGGATCGTAAGTCGGCTGCATGCGTCCGTAAGCGTCATCGAGCACCTCAGCCGAGAGGGCCTTTCCGGTTTCCCGCTGAATCTGCTGGTTCAGAAGTTGCTTGGCTTGCGCGGGGTGCTGCTGGATCCAGTCCGTGAGCTCGACGTGCGCGCGCAGCCAGCTCTTCACCAGGTCGGAATGCGCTTGCAGGAATTTTGTGCTGACGATCAGGTTGGCCGTAACAAACTGCCCATTCGGCCACAACCTGCGCTCGTCGACAAAAATGCGGCCGTTCGCTTCGCGCACCAGTCTTGAGGCCCAGGGCTCCGGCGCCCACGCCGCATCGAGCTGCTTTTTGAGAAAAAGTGCGAACTGGTCCGCATTGGCAATGGGTATGACCTGTACATCGCCGCCCTTGTCGGCGGTTCTCAGTCCATGCGCTCTTAACCACGAGCGAAGCGCGACATCTTGCGTGTTGCCCATCTGGGGCGATGCAACCTTCTTTCCGTGGAAATCTTCCGGCTTCTGAATCCCGGAGTCATTGCGCACCACCAGGGCAGCCCCGCCGCTGGTCGCTCCCGCAATCACCCTCACCGCTTCCCCTTTCGACCGCACATAGCCATTGATCGTGGGATTGGGCCCAATGTAGGTCATATCGACCGCCCCGGCGAAAAGGGCTTCGATCGCGGACGGCCCGGCGTTGAAGCTTTTCCACTCGACTCTGACCTGCGCTCCCATCGCCCTTTCGAACCAGCCGTTGGCCTTTCCAATCATGGCTTGCGGGTGGGTGACGTTGGGAAACGCGCCGACCCGCACCACAACTTGTCCCCAGGCCGTCGAGGCGAGCAGTGCGGCGATTCCGGCTGCAAACCTACGAATGCTCATGTCCGCCTCTTCCCCCGCTCACCACCATGGGCAGCACCGCAGCTTCCATTTTCTTCTTGCGCCCCCTTTGCTTGCTTCGAGGTGTGCCGTCGGCGATGTCGGCAAGAGAAGTGCTTTCCAGGATCTTGGCCGCGGCGTCACGCACATCAAGAAATACCTGGTAGAGAGCACGGTGCGCGGCATCGCGGTCGATCAGGGCGCGAAGCTGATCGGCATCGCCCAGCGGCGCCAGCGGCCCGTCAATCAAGCGAATGATCTCGCTGAGGCGAATCTCCGCCGGCGCGCGGCGCAGCTGGTACCCGCCCTTGGCGCCGCGAACGCTTTCCACCATGCGGGCGTTCTTCAGTTCGAGAAGAATGAGCTCCAGGAACTTTTCCGGCAGCTCTTCTTCGTAAGCAATATCGCGGATGCGAATCGCGCCCTGGTTGTAGTGGCGGGCGAGCATCATCATGGCCTGGAGCGCGTACAAACCTTTTTGGGAGATCCTCATGCCCGTGATAATACCATAATGTCTATTATATTAGTAGACATACAATACAATCCGAGCAAGTTGCGCGCCATCATGGTCCGCGGCGCTAGTGCATTGTCTTCAGCTATTTAGGCGTTGCAGGCGAAATGTGCACAGGGATAGGATGCAACTTTCTGCAACTCCCCCGCTCAAAAAGGGAAAGCTGTGGACGCGAAAACGGAAATAGGTTTCCGCGAGATCAGGCGACGCGCAGAATTTGCAAGGTGATGTTGTCCGGCCCGCCATGCTCCTTGGCGAGCTGCACCAGCGCGCGGCAGGCTTCGGGAGGAGTTTTCGAAGCGAGGATCTCCGACATCTCGCTTTCACTCAATTGTCCCCACAGGCCGTCGCTGCAGGCCATCAGTACGTCGAAAGGCAGAACGCTCATTGGCGCGGACGCATGATCGGGGAGAATTTCGTCGCTGACGCCCACTGCTGCCGTCAGCACATGCTTCTGGGGATGGGATTCGGCATCACGCGCGGACACAATCCCGTTCTCCACCAGGCGCGCTACCAGCGAATGGTCCCGGGTGAGCGGCTGCAGTTTGCCCGCCCGGAGCAAGTACAGGCGACTGTCACCCACGTGCGCATAAGAGAGTTGATCGCGAACTAACGCAAAGGCGGTGAGTGTCGTGCCCATGCCCCGAAGCGAAGGATTTTCGCGGGCTTTGCCCTGCACCTGAGCATGCGCGAACTGAAACGCCTCCAGCAGACGCTGTTGGGGAGTGGGTTCGGCGCTGGCCGCGTAGGCTTCCCGCACGCTGTCGACGGCAATCCTGCTGGCGATTTGCCCTCCTTCTACCCCGCCCATGCCGTCGGCCACGATCACCAGGCGCCCTAGCCGCTCAAACTCCCGATCCTCCTCGGGCTCCCAATAGGCGTAGCTGTCCTCGTTATTTTCCCGCTGGCAGCCCACGTCAGTGAGGCTGGCGATTTCCACCCCCGGACGCACCGTCATGCTCGCACTCGCTCCCTGCGTCGGAATACAAAAGCTCCCTGCCGGCATCGAACCCGAAGTTCAGGAATTATACGCGAGCCGTTCTGACATTTGTCACCGTGGAGGGCTGATGATCTCCACTAGCAAGGCTAACCCCTCCGCGGCATGATGAGGTCAATGGCGGGTTGCCACTGGCTGATGGCTGCCGCCAGGCTGACGTTGACTCACACACGACTAACCACGAACAACTCGCAGTGGGTCGGGTGCACGGCCCCAGAAGTGTGGAATGATGAACTCGCGCATAACAGCCTGGCTGTTAATAAGCATCGCGTTGGTTCTGCTAGCGGTCGCCGGCCAACTGGAGGTAATCGTGATCGCGGCTCCCGCCGCCCTGCTGTTCAGTTGGCTTGCCACTCACTCGCGTGCAGTGCGGCAGCGTAAAATGTTGAGCGAAAAATGAGGTTAATTCCAAAACCCAAAGATCCAAAACACTTCGACGATCCGGGTCCGGCGCCCTACATCTGGCTGGTGTTCTTAGCCTTCTTCTACTTCCAACCCATTCTGGACCCCAAGGCCACGGCCAAAGAATGGGTGGTCACGATTGCGGCGACGCTCGTTTTTCTGGTCCTGTATTTCGGGCTTTTCTGGTGCAAGCGACCGTGGAGCTATCTCATTATTGGGGCAATGGTCGCGATGGGTCTGGCGTTGGGCGACTCGAACCAGGGCGCGTCGATTTTCATCATTTATGCATCGATGTTTCTGGGGTGGACGTTCAATAATGCCCGCCGCTCGCTCCTTGCAGTCGGGGCACTCGTCGCACTCCTGGGGGCTGACGCATTTTTCTTCCATGCGCCCCTGGCTTTCTGGGGAACCGCGATGATCGTCTCCGTTGGCGTTGGCCTCTCCAATACCTTCTTTGCCGAGCGCAATCGCGCCCTCGCGAAACTCCGCCTGGCGCAGGATGAAATTGAGCACCTCGCCAAAGTCGCCGAGCGCGAACGGATCGCACGGGATTTGCATGACGTCCTTGGACACACGCTCTCGTTGATCATTGTGAAGTCCACCCTGGCTGGCAAACTGCTCGACCCAACCGCTACTCAGGCCGCCTTGGATCCCCAGCGCGCCAGGAACGAGGTTGCTGACATCGAGAAGGTGTCCCGCGAGGCCATGGCGGAAATTCGCAGCACACTCCGGGGATACAACACCTACAAACTCAGCGAAGAGTTTCAGCGCGCGAAAGCCACGCTGAACAGCGCCGGCGTAGCTGTGGAATCACAAACTGCTGATGTCAACCTCAGCCCGGCGCAGGAAAGTGTTGTCGCCCTGATCCTGCGCGAGGCGGTTACCAACGTCGTTCGCCATGCCCAGGCGCGCCATTGCCGCCTGTTGCTGGGTACTAACGACGGGAACTGCGTGTTGGAGATTCAGGACGATGGTCACGCCCTGTTTCCCGACGGGGTTCAAGTCGAGGGCAATGGCTTGCGCGGCATGCGCGAACGCGTTGAAGCGCTCGGCGGAAGCATCAACCGCCAAAGCAGTTCCGGCACCTTGCTTCACTTTGAATTTCCCATCTCCGCGAACGGCAATGGAGTCTCGTGAACCCGTTTGCTAAAACCGCGCGCAAACCGATCCGCGTCGCCCTCGCGGAGGATCAAGGGATGGTGCTCGGCGCGCTCGCTGCCCTGCTCGAAATTGAGGGCGACATTACCGTGGTCTCGCGCTCCAAGAACGGCGCCGATGCGCTCGAAGCCATCGTCAATCTTCGACCCGACATTTTCCTCACCGACATCGAAATGCCGGAAATGAGCGGCCTCGATGTTGCCGCGGAACTCAAACGCCGCCGCTGCCCCACCAAGGTCATCATTCTGACCACCTTCGCCCGCGCCGGATACTTGCGGCGTGCTCTCGACGCCGGCGCGGCAGGCTACCTGTTGAAAGACATGGCGGCGGAGAAGCTTGCCGATGCCGTGCGCCGAGTGCAGAACGGTTTGCGGGTGATCGACCCGGAACTGGCCGCAGAGGCCTGGGTGGAACCCGATCCGCTCACCGACCGCGAGCGCCAGGTTCTGCGCCTCGCCGGCGATGGCATGACCAGCCTGGACATCGCCGCCAAGCTGAGCCTCTCGGAAGGCACCGTCCGCAATTATCTTTCGGAAGCGATCAGCAAACTGGGCGCGGCCAATCGAGTTGAAGCTGCCCGCATTGCGCGCAGCAAGGGTTGGCTGTAAGCGCAAAGTTGAATGTAATTCCCGGCGAAAACAGAGCCGCGCGAAAACAGAGCCTTTCAGCCGTGTCTCATTTCCCAACCGGCACTTCAAATCCATAGCGCTGGAAAATGCTCGCAGCCTCTTTTCCCCGCAGAAACACTTCGAACTTCTCCGCTGCCGGCGCCTGCTTTGACGACCTCAAGACCACGCACGCTTGCTGGATGGCCGGATAATCACTAGCGGGAATTTCTTGAAATCGAGCTTGAGCCCCGCTGGTTGGAGCCTTTACGAGCGAAAGCGCAATAATCCCAACGTCCGCCGCACCTGACAGTACGAACGAGGCTGTCTGCGAAATATTCTCTCCCCGGACCAGCTTTGACGAGACCTGGTCGTAAATCTTCTCCGTCTTCAACGCGGCCACCGCCGCCATGCCGTAAGGCGCGTGACTGGGATCGGCGATCGCGATCTTCTTCACCGCAGGACTCAGCAGCAGCTTGAGCCCCTGCTTCACATCGAGCGCGGAATTTGCCCGAACCGCCAGCACAATCCGGCCGCGCGCATACTCGTAATAGGTTCCAGGCAGCGTCAAGCCGGCTGCTTGCAGCTTCTTCGGATAATCCACATTGGCGGAGAAAAACATGTCAAAGGGCGCGCCATTCTGAATCTGCTGATAGAAGTCGCCCGACGAACCATAGACCGCGTGAACGTGCATGCCGGACTCGGCCTGAAAACGGGACGCGATCTCATCCATGGCAAAGTGCAGATCGGCCGCAGCCGCCACCGTGATTTCCTGCGCATCGGCGCACGGAAGAATCAAGCAGAGAAAAAAGAAAGCAAGAGTCTTCATTCAGGCCTCAGGCCTCTGGGATGTTTCCTTCGTGTCCTTCGTGGTTCGGTTGTTACGTAGACGGCGCAGCTTCTGTCGTTGCCATCTGCGTCCGCTGCCGCATAGCCAGATGCTTCTGGCGGAAATGCGCGTGCGCCCGCTCGCCCCAGCCGCGGACAAAGTAGTAATTCAGAGTTCCCCCGATTAAAGAACTGACCACCGGAATCAGCCGCCCCGCCCACTTCTCGACGAATTCCGCGCTGGCCTTGGCCGCAATCTGCTGAATAATCCGCGGCACCAACCGGTTCACGACATTTTTCTCCAGAAACTCCCGTCCCAGGTCCACACCCGCGGCGCTGGCCGCTGCGATCCAAAGCTCCGCCATCTCTTCGTCCGTGTTGTATTCAAAGCCATATACCAGGCTGAGCTTCTGGATGGTGCGCAGGGTGATGCCCGCAAGGATGCTGAAGTCCGGAACAATCGTAAGCACCCCGCCCAGTCCGAAACCTGCGCCCTCCGCCGCCGCAATCTTCATTCCGCTGTGAATGATGCCTTCTGCAATCGTGTCCAGCACCGGCGGCTCAACCGACGACATTCCCTGAAAGCTGCTGACCGGCAATCCATGCGCCGCCCGCAGCTCCAACAAAAAGCGGTCAGGATCCACGCGCACCGTTTTGTAAGCACGCATCAAGGCCCGGCTCAGGGCCTTTTCCACGCGTCCTCGTAGCCAGGACTTATCTGCCATCTCGCTATTGATTTTAGCTTAGCTGCTATCACAGCCAGAACTGAAGGGGCCTCAGGCGTCACGCTTGCGCGCAAGAATTTAGAGTTGAGCTCGAATGCTCCTGGATCGAGTGCTCCCGGCATCCGAAGGCGGCAGCCTGAGGCCTGGCGCCTCACGCCAGAAGCCGAACTCAATTCAAATCCGCAAGCCGTGCCTTGACCATCTTTTTCAGCAGAGCCGAAGGTAAGGCCTTGTCCGTCGGGAAGTGAACTGTGCCCTTGGAAACTGTGTAGGGCTTCAGTTCCTCTTTAAGTTCTTCGATCACGGAGGCTGTCGGGAAGACGCTACAGTGGTCCGAAAACGCGGCATACCACAGGAGCACTTTCTTGTACCTGAAGGCCGGGATGCCGTAGCTGATGACCTCCTCGGTTCCCTTAGGCACTACTGACCGGACGACGGTACGCACCTTGTTCAAGGTGCTGCGCGCCGGCTCGGGAACTTTGGCCAGGTAGTCATCCACGCTCCTCAATGTAGTAGCGCCTGCGCTGCGAGTCCGTGAGGTCGTTTTCTTCATGCCGAAATACTAAGCTCATCCGGCGCTCACTCCTGTGGAAACTTGCTCTTCCCAGCGGTTCCAATTGATGGACCATCTGGCACACCAGGTTGACCCGAATGCGAGCGAGGGCAGCAACATTTTCTTTGTTGAGAAAACCGGTAGCGCGCGCTGGCAGATTGTCTCTGCAGAAATGACCAGGATGTAAGCTGCGGCAGTGCCGCCGTGATCTCTGCCCTCGGTTTTGGGCAGCTACCCATTCATTGCCCGCGCCGGAATTCGTGCACGAGTCCGCGCCACAACGGCGCGCCCGCGGCGCCAATGATCAAAAAAGAAGCAAACAGCACCACCGCATCCAGGCTGGCGCGCCCCTCCCGGGCCCAATAGACGTCGCGCAGATTGAGCCAGAGCGCAAACTCGTCCAGGGTCAGCGCTGCCGCCGCCCCATACAGGATGCACAGCAGCCGTCGCACCCCCAACCGCCACGACTTTGCTTCCCCCCCGGCGTCGATCATCCAGCCATAGCCGACGATCAGCAGCAGCAGAATACCCCACACCAGGTGATGAATATGGCGTCCACCCATGTGGATGTCGTGAAACGGTCCAACATGGTTGTGGATGGACCAGGTGAGCGCGCGCACCCCGGCAAATGTGAGGAAAAAAGCGATGGAGGAGAGCAGGATTCGCCGGCGCGGACTATCCGGAATATGCCGGTGCAGCAGGTCGCCGGCGCGGGTGCGATGCAGCAGCGCCAGGATCGCCATTGCCAGCACCACTACGAAAATGAAGACTACCCAGGCTCCGGTCATAGATGTCCAGAGTGGACCCTTTTTGGGCACGAATCAACTTGGTTATAAGTGGGAAAACAACACCAACTTAGCGCCTTATGGCCGGGCAGGGTGGCCCACCTTAGGCGCTTTTCAGCCTACGCTCTCCAGAAAAAACAACCCTCAGCGACTGGAAATCGCGTTTGCGCGTGCGCTTGCGTTCTTGCGAGATGCGGGGCCGCCTGGCGGCGCCTTGCGCTTTTCGCTAACTGCCGCGTCCAATTCAGCCGCAATGGCTTCAAACTCCGGCTTGGGGCCGCTCCATCGCAACTCGTCTACGTGGTTGAAGAGAGGAATGTCAGTCCGCAGCGTGGCCAGCTTGCGAAAGAGCAGCGCATTCTCCCACTCGGTCGAAAGCGTGGAAGCGAGCGCGCCGGCATTGGCAGCGTTGACGTGCCACTCGCGGCAATCTCTTGGAATCGCTTCCAGGTGCCGAAACTTGGCTAGCACCGCCGACGACGATTTCGCTCCCCAGCCTGCGAGCCCGGGATACCCGTCCGCAGAATCGCCCACCAGCGCCAGATAGTCCGGAATCGTTAACGGGGGTACGCCGAATTTCTGAACGATGCCCGCTTCATCGAGAGTAATGCGCGTGCGGCGGTTGAGTTGCACCACCCGCGTGCCTCGCACACATTGCCCCAGGTCTTTGTCAGGGGTGCAGATGACAACCCGCTCGACACGCGAGTCTTCTTCCGCCAAGGCTGCAGCGGCCGCGAGAGCGTCATCGGCTTCAAACTCGACCATCGGCCAAACCACGATGCCGGCCGCCGAGAGCACGTCCTCAAGCAGCGGAAATTGCGCCAGCAGTTCAGGCTCAACCCCTTCGCTGGTCTTGTATCCCGGCCACAGCTGGTTGCGAAACGACTCGATCACGTGGTCGGTGGCCACCGCGACGTGCGTCGCCCCGCCCTTAATCATCCCCAGCACCGACGAAAGCACGCCCCGCACCGCCCCCACCTCCCGCCCGCGCTGATCCCGCGCAGAAGGCACCGCATAGTAGTGCCGAAACAGTTCGTACGTGCCGTCAACGAGGAAGAGTTCCATGGGTGAGAGGAGAAGGATACTAGGTTTTCGAGTCGACCGTTGTTCGTTCCTGGAACTAGCTCGAGGTTGCCCCGTCCTTGTCTCGCGATTTGTGCGAGACAGGGCGGGGATTTTGACTTTCGTAAGCCGTCAGTTTTATTCCGGCTCTTTCTCGTTTCCGAGCAGTCCAGTCCGACTCGATTTCTACAACCCCTTCTGCACCCGTCGCGTAATGCAGGAAGCTGCTCCACTTCCAGCCCTCCGGTCTCTTTACGAATCCCCTTCGCACCGGATTCCGATGAATGTAACGCAACTTTTCCACGCGCTTTGCTTCTCCCCACACATTGAAGTCGTAGTACCGAGGTTCCCAGAATGGACTCCCCTCGGGCAGGCGTAGTTCCCGCGAGACATTCTGCTTCAGCATCTGTATTGCCGTTGACAGTTTCGCGCGCTCAGGTTCACCGATCAGCAGATGAACGTGTTCGGGCATCACGACGTATCCACGAACACAGAGACCGTACCACCTTCGGACTTTTTCGAACATGATCTCGAACGCGTCGCGCGCTTCTGGTGTTCCTAACAGCGGTTCACGGTGATGACAACTAAATGTCACAAAGTGCAGGCATCGCGCTTCCTGAAACCTTTTGAGACCCAACGGCATTCCCCGAGAGTAGGACCGTCTGGACTGACCTGTCTGTGACGAACAAACATCATTCCCAAAATAGGGCTCTTGAATCAGAAACAACCATCGGGTGCCCCGCCCTTCCCGCGTTCTTTGCGGGAGGGTGGGGACTTTGACTTTCTTTGCTATTTACAGAAAGTCAAAATCCCCACCCTGTCTCACACAGAACGCGAGACAAGGACGGGGCACCCTCGCGGGCGTGGCCCACTCAAACCTGAATTTGGCTCGAGTGGGGATGTCGTCACATCGCAGGTATGATCGCCTCAACCAACTAAAATCTGGCCCAAACCACTCAGTTCTCGTAGGTGTGGAAAATCGGGAGGCGCCAGTTAGTTCTAGGCTATTGCATACTCGATTTTGGAGAATGCAGAACCGGGAACAGTCACCGTTTCCCCAGATTCGAGCCTCACCTTGAATTGCGTCAGATCAATCGAATGCTGAAGGTCTTCCGCAATGGCGGGTGCGACAATCTCCTCGATGACGCCGCGGACTTCGCCACGCTCTTTAAGCTTCACCATGACTTTAATCCTTAGAAGTTCAGTCAACCTTGTCATGACCGTTGCTTGCTTGTTGAGCTGAAATTGAGCCATTTGCAGCCTCCTTCGTAAATCTCAGCCTAGCAAAAACTCGGCGGCAAAGAATAAAGAATGAGGAGGCGCCCCCTTTGGCTGGAACGGCAGAGTTCACCGCCGGCGGTTGGCCCAGGTCTGCAGCCATCAATTTCTGAAAGGGGTGCCCCATGTCTCGCGGTTTTCGAGACATGGGTACCACAGACCTCGATCTCACGAAGCTACTCTCCGAACCTTCAGCTTCAGCACCCTCCAGTCGTTCACCCGTACCGTGCCTGATCCTCCGTTTGCATAAGCTCTGAAGCTGCTCCAACGCCACTGTTCTGGACTGTCCACCAAGCTCTACGCCAAACTGATACCGCTGGCGCACTTGTTCGTGGTACCCATGTCTCGAAAAGCGCGAGACATGGGGCACCCCAGGGTTAGAAATGCACCAGGTTCCGTGGCCCTTGCCAATCCGGCTAAGCTCTAGGATAATAATTACTTGTCTTGTTCCCGCCGGTAGTGTCAGCGGAGCCTGACCCTCGGCCTCCTTTCGGAAGGACCAAGAAAATAGCAAAGCAAGAAAGGAACAGTTCAGTGTTGATGATTCGTCTGGCGCGCGTGGGTGCGCGCAAACAGCCTCACTACCGCGTGGTGGTGATCGAGAAGGAGCGGGCACGCAATGGGCGTCCGGTGGAGATTGTGGGGACCTACAATCCCCGCACCAACCCGGCCAGCGTCGAACTCAAGCGCGAGCGCATTGACTATTGGCGCTCCAAGGGCGCGCAGCTCTCGCCGCGTGTCGGCAAGATCCTGGGCTTCGCCCAGACGCCGGCTCCGGCTGAGCCGGTGGCGTCGTAACTTCATTCACCGCCGGGAATGCTAAGCTCGCCGCAAAAAAAAATAACGTCAGACGTTTTGCCCCCGGCGCACTCGACGATCTCTGCGGTAACATGTTGGTTTTTTGATCGGTGTCATCCGCGTTGATCCGCGGGACAGGAAGTTCGAAAAATGACTGACCCATCTCCCAATCCGAAGGCCCTCATTGAGCATGTTGCCAAGGCCCTGGTCAACGCGCCGGATCAGGTCTTCGTCGAAGAAGTTCCCGAGGACGGCGAGACCGTCATCGAACTCGAAGTTGCGGAGGACGACATGGGCCGGGTGATCGGCAAGTCCGGCAAAATTGCTCGCGCCATGCGCAACCTGCTGCACGCCGCTGGAGTGAAGACGAACCAGCGCTACGAGTTGGAGATACTGGAATAGCCTCGGATGAGCGGCGCCGAATTCGTCACTCTGGCCCGCGTGGTCAAGACCCAGGGGCGGCGCGGTGAAGTTGCGGTGGACGTCCACAGCGATGTGCCGGATCGGCTGCATGCCGGGCTGCGGGTTTTCGCGCTGAATGAAGACGATCAACGCCGCGAGCTGATGATCGAGGACGCCTGGCCGCATAAAGATTTCCTGGTTTTGAAATTGCGCGGCATCGATTCGATCTCCGACGCCGAGGCGCTGATCGGGAGCGAGTTGCAGGTTCCGCTGAGTGAGCGGGCTGAACTTCAGCCCGGAGCCATATATGTAAGCGATCTGGTCGGTTGTGCGCTGCTGGACCGCAACCGCGAAGTCGGGATCGTAACCGAGGTTCGCTTTGGGGCCGGAGAAGCGCCGCTGCTGGTAGTCGGTTCGGGCAAGAGCGAGCTAGAAATTCCCTGCGCGCAGGAATTTCTGTTGAAGCTCGATCTTGAGCACAAGCGCATCGAGATGGCATTGCCCGAAGGCCTGCTGGAAGTAAACGCGCCGCTGACCGACGAAGAGAAGAAGCAGCAGCGAGCTTCGAGCGATGGGCAGTGAGCAATCCGTTTTATGGTCGCTCACAGCTCACGGCTTTGCGATGCAGATCGACATCATCACCATCTTTCCGGATTTTTTTCGCGGACCGCTCGACTACGGAATTGTCCGGCGGGCGCGCGAAGCCGGGTTGGTGAACATTGCGATCCACGATTTGCGGTCGTTTACCCGCGATCGGCATCGCACCGTGGATGACCGCCCGTTTGGCGGCGGCGAGGGCATGGTGCTCAAGCCGGAACCGCTCTTTGAATGTGTGGAGTCGCTGCAGTTGCCGGTGCGCCAAGAGCGCGCCGCGGCCAGGCAGTCGGTGATTTTGCTTTCGGCGCAGGGCGAACGTTTTGACCAGAAGCTCGCATCTGATTTAGCAGAGTTGGATCGCCTGGTTCTGATTTGCGGCCGGTATGAAGGCGTGGACGAGCGCGTCGGAATGTATTTGGCCGATCGCGAAATTTCGATTGGCGACTACGTGCTGAGCGGCGGCGAATTGGGCGCCGCGGTGATCGTGGATACGGTAACGCGCTTGATTCCAGGCGCCGTAGGCAACGAAGCTTCCACGCGCCAGGAGTCGTTTTCCGGAACCCAGGCGTCAGATCGCGGCGCTTTGGCGGGCGAGGCCGCCCGTCCCACGCAGCCGGATTCGACTTGCGGTTCTGGCGGGTTGCTCGATTATCCGCACTACACGCGCCCGGCGGATTTTCGCGGCATGAAAGTCCCGGAAGTGCTGGTGAACGGAAATCATGACGAGATCCGGCGCTGGCGCAGGCGCTCCGCACTCGAGAAAACCTTGCGCAACCGCCCGGATCTGCTCGAGCATGCGGAATTGAGCGCGGAAGATAGGAAGTTGGTAAAGGAATCAAGAGCCGTGAGCGGCGAGCAGGCAAAGCTCGCTCCCAGCTCACGCCTAAGAGATCACTAACGAGGAAGCAGGCACACCATGTCGAACTTAATCATCGAAAAACTTCTTGCCAAGCAGAAGCGCACGGACCTTCCCCAATTTGCCCCCGGCGATACCGTCCGTGTGCACGTAAAAATCAAAGAGGGCGACAAGGAGCGGCTGCAGGCGTTTGAAGGCGTCGTGATCGCGCGCTCGCGCGGCCCCCAGGCCAGCTTCACCGTGCGGAAAATCAGTTTCGGGCAGGGGGTCGAGAGAATTTTTCCGGAAAGCTCCAAGGTTATCGACAAGGTCGAACTGGTACGCTCGTCTAAAGTTCGGCGCGCCAAGCTGTACTACTTGCGCGGTCTGCGCGGTAAGGCTGCCCGTCTGCGCGATGTGGAGCGCGAGCAAGTGTCAGCCGCAGCCACCAAGTAGAAAGAAGAGTTAAGCACGAAACGCTTGTGGGTAGCGCGTGAGCAACCTGGCGGTCGTTCACGCGTGTGAGCACCAGTCCCGGATACTACGCGTTCGTCACTTCTCGGGTTTCTTAGCCGGCCTCATCTTCTTCCACTCATCTTCGGTGAGCATGCGGCCCAGCGCGGTAAACTCGCCCGCACCCTGAAGCCACTCGCCGCCATCCATCGTGACCACCTCGCCGTTGATAAAACCGGAATAATCGCTGATCAGAAATGCCGCCGCATCGGCAAACTCCTCGGGCGTGCCGAAACGGTTCACGGGGATGCGCTTTTTTGCGAGTTCCTCCAGCTCCGGGCGAGGCAATAGCCGCGAAAATGCCCCTTCCGTGGGAATCGGCCCGGGGGCGATGGCGTTCATGCGTATGCCCCGGTTGCCCCATTCAACCGCCAAGCTGCGAGTCAGCGCCTGAACCCCCGCTTTTGACACCGCCGAAGGCACCACGTACGCCGATCCCGTGGTCGTGTACGTGGTGGTCACGTTGAGCACGGCCGCCGGTTGCTGTGCCTCCAGCCATCGTCGCCCACACGCAAGCGTGGTGTGCAGCGTCCCCATCAGCACGATCCCGATGACCGACTCAAAAGCGCGCAATGAAAGCTCTTCAGTCCTGGCCAGAAAATTTCCTGCAGCATTGTTCATGAGCACATGCAACGGCCCGTCGCTCCAGATGGCTTCGATCATCTGGTCGACCGCGGCCGCGTCGCGAACATCGCATGCACGCGAATGAATCTTGCCGCGCGTCAGTTCGCGGAGTTCACGCTCGGTGGCCGCAAGCACGTCCGCTCGTCGTCCGCAGATGTAGACTTCCGCGCCCAGTTGCAGAAAGCGCTGCGCGCTGGCCTTGCCCAGGCCAGTGCCGCCGCCGGTGATCAGAATGCGTTTGCCGCGAAGCAGATCTGTTTGAAACATAGGTAAGTTCTCGCCGCCGCTGTAATTTCACTCCATGAAAGTGCAGAGCCGTGCACAAAACCTTTGTCGACCCTTGTGCCCCATGGCTGTTTTTTTCGAAGATGCGCGCTCGATTTTAACCCCTCACTTGAGGGCGAAACAGGCATTCCCCGCCAAAAGCTCCGGCTTTTCCAGAATGCTTCCGCCTTTTCCACACGCAATGCACAGAAAACTGGCATCGGCCGCGAAAACCTCGTTGACACCAATAAGACCGCCGTTTAACTTGAACCACGTCGACGGCTGAAAGGGCTAGCTTAATAAAATTCGCTAACCCGAAGTAAGCTGAGTGATCTGCGAAGCGGGGCAACCCGAAGCGCAACCAGACCCGAAAAAACCGACAGATCCTGCGAGGGACTGTTGGGGTTTGGAACTGCGAAAGCAGTGATTACATCAAGGGCTGCGACGGTGCATGTATCCACGCTGTAGG
>DASVAJ010000056.1:0-2319 GCA_036376415.1 Terriglobales bacterium | reverse complement strand
CCCGCCGGCCCACCCAGCGCAGTCGTGGAGCCGCCGCGCACCGTCATCTGCGCCACCATCACGTCGTTTACCGCCGCTCCCGAGGGCACTGCGATGGTAAGCTGGCTTCCTCCGCCCATCTGCGTGCTGGAGGTTGCGATGCTTCTCAGGGCTATGGTTGCCGGTGCTTCCGCCGCAGGCGGTACCGCTATCGCCAAGCTTGCGGGTGATGAGCTTGCAACAGGGGTTTGCGTAGCGTGGCGAACCAGGAGGCTGGCCCGGCTAAAAGCCGGTGCGCCCTGAGCCGCATAAACGAGGATCAGGGCCAGCGCGGCCAGCAGTCTGAATGGAATACGACTTCGCGAGCAATTAGCGGACATTTAGTTCTTCTTGTCTGATAGATGGCGGCTCTACCGCCGTGAGTTGTTCTGTGCGCTTTCAAATGGTGTATGAGCATCGGCTATGCCGGCTTTGAATGTCTTAAAATGGGTGGCAGACAAGCGAGATCCGGCGATGTTGTATCCGATGGATACACTTGAATGTGGCTGCATGGTCCCTTAGGGAACCTCTGCGCAGGTCGTGAAGCAGTGGCTGTTTGAGGTAGTAATGAGATTAGGAAGAGACAAAGCGGCGGCGCACTGGATTTTTGGCCGCTTTGGAAGTGGTCAGGAGCACGGGTCGTTGCCGAATCCGGCTCACAGCACGCACCTCGCCCCAACCGGGAGCAACTGATGCCGCACCCGGTAGAGATTAGCCAGGGCGAACATGGTCTGTGCCCGCGCCAGGTTCTTGGCCAGGCCGCGATACTTCACCTTGGTGAAGCCCCACAGTTGCTTGACCACACGGAATGCATGCTCGCCGCAGGCGCGCGTGCGCGAACGCGCCCGATTGATCATGCGCCAGCGTTCGTTCAACGGGCGCCGGGCGGTGGGTCGCCGGTTGATTCGGTAGCGTACGCCCCACGACTCGAGGAACTCTCGGTCGTCTTCTTTCCAGTACGCCTGGTCGCCGAACACTTCGCGCTCCGATCCGTGCAAAAGCTCCGGCAGCTGAGTGACATCGGCGACCGCAGCATTGGTAGCTCGAATGGTATGGACAATGCCGCGCTTATCGGCGCCGATGTGCACCTTCATCCCGAAATGCCAGTTGCGGCCCTTCCGGGTCTGTTTCATCTCAGGGTCGCGCGTGGCACTGGCGTTTTTGGTCGAACTTGGCGCGGCGATAATGGTCGCATCCACGATGGTCCCGGAGCGCAGCAGCAGGCCGCGTGCTTCAAGCAAGCCGCCGATCGCATCGAAGATCGCGCTGGTCAGATCGTGCTTCTCCAGCAAGTGTCGAAAGCGCAGGATGGTGGTCTCATCTGGCACCACGTCATCGCCCAACTCGACCCGCGCGAAGCGCCGCATCGACTCGCTGTCGTAGATCGCGTCCTCGGCCTGCGGGTCCGAAAGATTAAACCACTGCTGCAGGAAGTAGATGCGCAGCATCTTCTCCAGCCCCAGCGGCTGGCGCCCATTGCCGGCCTTAGGATAGTACGGTTCGATCAACCGCAGCAGACGCGCCCACGGCATCACCGCGTCCATCTCGGCCAGAAACTGCTCGCGTCGGGTCACCTTGCCCTTCGCGTTCCAAGCCATCGAGGCAAACGTCCACTGACTACTCATCCCCACACCTCTCCATCTTTCGCTCGGACGGTTTCCTTGTACACCAATCGATCAACTTGTGCAGGGTTTCCCTAGCCGCCTGGCTGCGGTCGAAGAGAAAGTCGGAAGAGGAGGCCGCCTGCGCGGAGCCACTAAGCAAGCGAAAACCCAATCAGTAAAGAACCCATCCGGGCGACCGGGTCATCCTTACCGCTCAGGGGCAGCACGGAAAGCCCATCGTTGCTCATGCGCCAGTCTCGTTTGGTTTAAGCCCGCCGAGGTCGTACTCAGCTGATTAGCGCGTTTGACAGACTCGCTCATTGGCGCGACGCTGTTGATGACCCGGGGGGCAAATTTGCGAACAAAGCGGAGCCTCCATGAAATGGCAGATTTCAGAACAGATGATCACTGCGGCCTGCAAGGCCGCGAGGGAAAACTTCGAAGCTAGCACGCGCCGCTTGGCCGAGGCTGCGGCGGAGTTTCAGCGCCGAGTTGATGTGCGTGCTCCATCGAAGTCGAGCCGCGCTGCCGAAATCGTCGCTCTCGTGAAGGGCTCCGATTGGCCGCGGGTCTATCCCCAGGGGCTGTTTGAACTTGCGCCTTGGCTCGGCGACCGGGAGCGCATCGCATTCAATCCGGCTGACTGGCGCGAGGTGGATGCCAGCATGTTCCGCCATGCTTTGGAGCAGCATCATAG
>DASVAJ010000055.1:0-11514 GCA_036376415.1 Terriglobales bacterium | reverse complement strand
CGGCGGAATGAATGTCGAAAGTGCCATTGGGCGTGCGCTCAACGTGAATGGAGAATTTCATCGCGCTCGCATTCGTCGGCAGCTTCAGCCCGGGAAAGTCGGCGCTGAGACCAGCCAGAACCGTGGCCTGAATCTTCTGCTGCAGTTCCTCGCGCGTGGAAGCCTCCAGCGCGGGAGCGGAGGGATCGCTGGCGTGGGCGCTAAAACCACCGCCCGGTCTGGGCTCAATGCGGTAAACATACTTGGCGGCCAAACGCTTGATTTCCATCCGCGGATTGTAGCCCATGACGCAACCATCGCAAGCTACTTTCCTTGATCCGGTCTGGCGCTGCATCGCAACCCCGCCCTGGCAAAGCCCGCGAAGGACGGGGCACTCGAGGCTTGAGGTGCTCTGAACGTCAGCGGAAGGCACAACTTCTGTGGAAAACTTTGTCAAGCCCCCTGCGACCCTGGTTTTTTGCTAACTGCCTGATTCGGCTCCGAAAATAAACTTCCCAACCATGTCACAATTTCCCTTTCAACCTGCCATACTGGAATTAGAGAGTAGAAAAAGCGCGGCCTTGAAGCCGCGCTTTTTGTTTTTGGGGCCAAATGTCCGAACCAAATTTACCAAATGAACTCATCTATCCAGTCGATCTCGACAATCTTCATCGCGGACAGCTCGCCGAACTCATCTTCATTCGCAAGGCTGCAAGCCTGGGCTTTGCCGTCGCCAAGCCTTGGGGAGAAGGCGAGCGATACGACGCCATTGTCCGTTACCACAGCATGCTCTGGCGTGTTCAGGTCAAGTCGGTGCTGCCGAAAGAGCGCTCGCGCTCTTCCTATCGCATCCGGACCGCAGGCGGAAGAGGCCTTCGCCACACCCCGTATTCCGTCGACGAAATTGACTTTCTGGTGGCCTACATTTTTGCGCAGGACCTCTGGTACGTTTTTCCGGCCAGCGTGATCGAGCATCGCGAAAGCATCATCGTGAACCCTGGCTGCCAGCGCTCTAAGTACGAGCCGTACCGCGAAGCTTGGGACCTCATGAAATCGCCGGCCACCGCGGCCACTGAAACCGAGTCCCCAGCCCATGCCGCGGTAGCCGGTACGTGATTTTGCGGCGCATATAGGGACGCAAAACCGCAGCTTTGTGCGCACGCGCGGGAAGTGTGTGCAGCCAGGCTTCAGGCAAGCTGGAAAGCCGAGAGCCTGAGGCCTGGATCTATGCCAACCCAAATTGCTGAACAATCCGCCAAACTCGGCGCCAAGCACCGTGCCGCCGTTGCCGAACGAGCTTTCATGCGAAAGGCAGTCAGCCTTGGTTTTGCCGTCGCCAAGCCCTTGGGGAACGACGACCGCTGTGATGTTATCGTGCGCTACGAGGATGTCATCTGCCGCGTTCAGGTCAAATCGGTAACAACCAAAACCTCCGCCAAGGCGTTCTATCGCGTGCGAACCATCGGCAACCGCGATGGCTGTCGCTCAACTTATTCGCGGGAAGAAATCGACTTCCTGGCCGCCTATGTCTTTCCCGAAAATATGTGGTACATCTTTCCCGCCAGCGTGATCGAGCATCGCGAAGTCGTGTATCTTCGCCCCGGCTGCGAATGGTCTGACATTGAGCAGTATCGCGAAGCCTGGCGCCTGATGAAGGCTGCGGACACGGAGGCGGACTCGCAGGGCGAAAATGCGCCTCTGAAGACCTGCTCGATTTCGTATCGTGAATGATCTCTAAGCTTCGGCGAGTGGACCAGGAAGGGCGCGAAGGATCACGCAGGAAGATCGGCGTTCGTTGCCGCCGGGCTAAGCCGTTTTCTCCGTGTCCAGTTCCGCTACGGGCGTTTCAGCGTTGTCTGGCGTGGCTTGTTCCGCTTGCGCCGGCGTTGGTTCTGGCGCTTTGTCCGCTGCGGCTTCGGCGGGCATGAGGTCGCTCTGGAAAGATTCGGCCACCAGCTTCTCGAATTCTTCCATGCTGGGCAGTTCGCTGACGTCTTTCAGTCCGAAGCGGAGAAGAAACTCTTTCGTCGTCTTGTACAAGATCGGCCGGCCGATGACGTCTTTGCGGCCTGAGGTTGTGATGAGCTTGCGTTCCAGCAAAGTCGCGATCACGCCGCTGGAATCCACCCCGCGAATTTCGCTGATTTCCGGAACCGTGACCGGCTGCTTGTAAGCAATGACGGCAAGGGTTTCGAGAGCGGGCAGCGAAAGCCGAATGGGCGGCTTCAGGCTTTTGGCAAACGAGCGGACGAGGTCGTGCTGCTCCGGCTTGGTGGCCATGCGATAGCCGCCGGCGATCTCGCGCACTTCGATGCCGTGCGAATCGAGCGAGTATTCGACCTTGAGTTCGCCCAGCGCAAGCAGCACCTGCGAGCGCAGTTCCGTCGCATCGGAAATGCCCGCGGATTCCTTCACCAGCGCGACAATCTGGTCGAGCGTAACCGGCGTTTCCGCCGCATAGATGATGGCTTCGATGTTGGCTCTCAGGCTCATGTCTAATGCTTCACTCTACACAGACCTGCCATTCCGACCAAGTCCATTGATTGACAACGCCGATCAATCACGCGTGCAGGACCTATTAACCGCAAAGATCGCGAAGGCGTCGCCAAGGTCGCGGAGAAAGCCGGCATAACTCTTCGCGTACTTTGCGCGTCCGTCGCGATGTTTGCGGTTAAGAGGCCTTCGAACGGACACGCTGCGAAGACCGGCAGCTTCGAATTTGCACGTGAACTCGCGCCTTGCGGCTTCATCTCCAGTCATCGCGGATGGCGGCTTGCTCCTTCATCACTTCGTCGAAATGCGCGTGCTTGCGGATCAGGATTTCGCCGAACATGCGGTCCTGCCGCAGCTGGATGGCTTGCAGTCGGACCAGTTCGAGCAAGGCCAAAAATAAGCACACCAGCGCCTGGCGCGATGGCACGGTCGAAAGCATCTGCTTCAGGCGAATCGGGCGATCTTCCAGCGTCAGGCGCCGGCGCAGGTAGACAATCATCTGGCTGACCGTGACCGTTTCTTCGCTGACCTGGATCATCGGGCGGTTGCGCACCCGCTCCAGCACCTGCTGAAACGTCTTCACCAGGTCGATGACGTCGGCGGCGATTTCCGGTTCGGTGCCTTCCGCCTCGATGAACTCGCGGATCGAGGGGTTGGAGCGGACCGCGTCTTCGATCTGCTGTTTTTGCAGCAGCATTTGCGCGGCGGATTTGAATTTTTCGTGCTCGATCAGGCGGTTGACCAGTTCGGCGCGTGGATCCTCCTGGGCTTCGGAAGTCACCGCAGGATCGCGCGGCAAAAGCATTTTCGATTTGATGTGAATCAAGACCGCGGCCATGTAGATGAATTCGGCGGCGACGTTGACGTCGAGTTCGCGCAGGCGTTCTACGTAGGCGAGATACTGCGCGGTGATTTTGGCGATGGGGATGTCGTAGATGTCGATGTCCTGCTTGCGAATGAGATCGAGCAGGAGATCGAGCGGCCCTTCGTAGACCTCGGCAACGCTGACCGCGAAAGGGAAGTCGCTGTCGCCCTGCTTAAGGGTCGGTGCGACCTCGACGGCAGCGGGTGCCGCAGCCTTCGGCTGGGGAGTTTGATCTTCCTCAATTCGAATTCGCGCTTCCTGCGGCATGAGTTTTGTGCCGTCCCTTCGGGACTCGAATACCTTACTGCGTTACCCGGCACTTACGTGCCGGGGCTATCACTTAGCGCCCCTGCGGGGCTGGTTCTGAGAATCGGCAGGCTTCTGTTGGTTCTTCATTTCTCTCTTAAGGTCAACGACGGGCTGCGTGGCTTTGCTCGCATCAGCAGCTTCTTGGTGGACCTCAAAATTCAGCGACATGCTCATGCTTTCGCGGACTTCGTCCATGGTGGCGCCGGCTACCTGGCGCGCTTGGGCCGAGCCAGCCTCAAGGATATCCCAGGCCAGGCGCGGATTCTCTTCGTATTTTTTGCGGCGTTGCTGCATGGGGTTCAGGATTTTTACCAGCGAATCCGCCGCCCAGGTCTTGCACTCGATGCAGCCGATCCCTGCGGAACGGCAGCCCACGTTCACTTTTTCCATGGTTTCTTTGCTGCTGAAAATTTTGTGCAGGTCGCCGACCGGGCAGACATCGGGATTGCCGGGATCGGTGCGGCGCACGCGAGCGGGATCGGTCACCATGGGCTTAAGCTTCTGGCGAACCACCGGTTCCGGATCGGTGAGCAGGATGGTGTTGCCGTATGACTTCGACATCTTGCGGCCGTCGGTGCCGGGAAGCTTCGGTTCCGGCGTCAGCAGCGCTTTTGGCTCGGGAAAAACCGGCTGTCCGCGGTACTTGTAAAACTGGTTGAAACGCCGCGCGATTTCGCGGGTGAGTTCGACGTGCGGCACCTGGTCTTCGCCCACCGGAACGAAGTCGCCCTTGTACATCATGATGTCGGCAGACATCAGCACCGGGTAGCCGAGGAAGCCGTAGGTGCTGAGGTCCTTGCCGGTGATGTTTTCCTGCTGCTCCTTGTAAGTAGGGACGCGCTCGAGCCAGCCCAGCGGCGTGATCATCGACAGCAGCAGGTGCAGTTCGGCGTGCTGCGGCACGTGCGACTGGATGAACATGGTCGAGCGCTCGGGATCAAGCCCGGCGGCAAGCCAGTCAAGGAGCACTTCAAGCGAGTTCTGCTTCACCTGCGAAGTGTCGGCGTAGTCGGTGGTGAGCGCGTGCCAGTCGGCGATGAAGAAGTAGCACTCGTATTGGTCCTGCATGCCGACCCAGTTCTGCAGGGCGCCAACGTAGTTGCCGAGATGCAGCTTGCCCGTGGAGCGCATGCCGCTCAGGACGCGTTTTCTGGGAGTGGTTGAGGCCATTCGATATGGACGTGATTATCGCCTGATTCTCGGTCATTCTGCGCGGTACATCAAAACCTTTTAACCGCAAAGGTCGCAAAGAACGGCCGCAAAGTTCGCAAAGGAATCCAGGCTGAAAAGCTTGATTTTGATGGTAACACGCGGGCTTATTTCTGGGTCAGGGTCAGGGTGTGGTGACCGACAACTGCCATGTCGATCTTGTCCGGTAAGACGAACACCGAGTCCATGCCAACCCCGGGAACGCGCGGCTGAATGTATTTTTCAACGAACAGTTCCAGGGCGAAGCGAGGGACTTCGATACCGTCGAGCGAGACGGAATCGACGTGGACGTAGCCCTGGTGGCCGATGCCATGGGCATGGGTGATGACCTCGACATCGTGAATGCCGGTGAAAACGGCGAGCAGCGGGTTCGAGGAATGGATTCCGGCGCGCACGCGGTCGAAGTCGACGCGAGCGTGCCCGGTGATGACGCCGGGTTCTCCTTGCAGGGTGACGGATTCAACCCCGTCGGGGAGAGTGATTTGATCGGAGGCGATGTAGGCGTTGATTTCGTTTTCGGTGAGAATCGTCGGCCGTTGATCCGGGCGCGCCAGGCGGGCGTTGGACTCAAGGTGATTGAGCTTGCGTTCGATGCTGGCGAGTTGGGGCGAGGTGGAAGGACTCGCGAATGTCGCGATAACGCCAGCGGCCAGGAGAGTGATCGAAATGAGAAGAGATTTCAAAGGTTTTCTTTCGCCCCTTCGGTGCTGTGCGTTGTCATTGCCAACCCCGGGACTTACGCCCCGGGCTTTGCTGCGAGCCGCATCCTTCCGCATTCTTTTCTCGAAGCATAGAAACCCGCCTGCCGAGCACTGCATGGGAGGCGTTCACCGTTTCAGGGCGGCCTGGGCGACGGGGATGGCGGTGACGCGAGTCTTCAGGAGCGTGCCGGTTACGTTGTAGCCGGCGCCGCCTGTGATCTTCAGGCTCAGCGCCCCCTTCAGCGACGCCGTTCCGCTGAGTTTATAAACGCTGCCGGCGCTTTTTAGTTTCGCATCGTTGAAGGTGAATTGGCCGTCTTCCAGTTGAACGTTGCCAGAGAACATTTCTGCGCGTAACGGAGCGGAAGCGGTGGGCAGCACGACGTGAGAAAAAATTCCGGGGGCAAGATTGAAATCCAGATTCGCTTTAGCCGAGGCAATTACATCCGGCAGCTTCGATCCGTGGGCGCTGAGGTCGTAATCAGCCGAGCCGGTGCCGTCGATCCAGCCGTCGTGCATGAGGGCTGCGACCTGGGAAAGCGATACGGTTTTCAAGCTGCCTTTGCCGCGGTAGGTTGGCGGCTTGCTGGAGAAGTCAGCGGACCATTCGCCGGTGGCGTTGCCTCCCAAAATCTCGCCGTGAATGTTGGAGAGCGTGAGCTCTCCAGAATGCAAGCGCAGGTCGGCGGCAAAGTGGGTGCAGGAAGCCGCTCCCAGCTTCAGCTTGTCGATGGTTACGTTCCCGTTAGCGTGCGCCTGCAGTAGAAACGGCGGCTGGCCGGAGCCTAGCGAAAGGAAGCTGTACCAGGCCTTTTCGGCGAGGGCAGGGTTGAGCAGGTGGTTCAGTTCCGCGGCGCTGAGTTCGGGAGCGTGCAGGCTGAATTGGAACGGACACGCCGCAGGAGTGTGGCAGGGACGGGCGATTTGCAAGGCTCCGCGCCAGGTCACGTTTCCCGTGGAGGCCACGAGGTTCTGCACTCGAACTTCGCCAGGATCCATGGCGAGATCGGCGGTGGTGATTTCTACAGGAGCGTTGAGTCCGCGAAGCTGCGCTTTGACGGAACGCAATTGCGCTTGGCCTCGCACCAGCGGCCGTTCGTCGTTCCATGCGCCGGCGATGGTCAGGTCGACAACCGCCAGGCCATCGGCGGCGATGGCCGGCGAAGGTATTCCCAGCACGTGCGACAACTGCAGCAGGCGCTTCACGCCAGCTTCGCCGCGAACCGAGGCTTCGTATCCCGCGCGCGAGAGCGCAGCTCGGGCCTGGAGCGGAGACGCCTTGGCGGCGCTTAGAGTCACGGGGCCGAATTCAACCCGCGGCTGGTTCGCGGATTTCTCATCCACCGGCAATTTTGCTTTGGCTCGCCGGGTGCTTCGCGCCGATGCGGCCTGCAGGAAAGGTTGCGAGGGTTTCTGCACCAAGGCAAAGGGAACGGTTCCGAACGTGACTGCCTCGCCTGCGCCCGAACTCAGTTGCAGGGTGTCAGCCGTGCCGTGCCCATCGAAGAGAACCGGCTGCGACTCGGCCTTGTGAAACTGAAGCGTGGCGCTGACCTCGCCAGCGGCGCTGACCTCGTCGGCGAGATTGGGTTGCGCGTGGCGCATGGTGTTGAGGATTGAGTTTGCGGGAATGCTGTCGGCAACCAGCCACAAATCGTAAGCGGCGAGCGGGACCGAAGCCGAAGTCCCAGGCGTTGCGCTGCCTTTGACTTCGATGACGCCGCCGCCCGCTGGCGCGGTGCAATCCAGGTTGGCGAGAGTGTGCGCGGGGGAACCGTACTCTGCCGCGCAATGCGCCGCAAGCCGAAGATCTCCGTAGCCGAAGATGTCCTGGCGGCGAAAGCCATCAATCGTCGCGTCGGCGGTGATCTTCAGATGTTCCGGCCGGCCCACGACTGAGCCCGAGATCGCGAGATTGCCGCGCCAGCTTTTGTCCTGGCCATAGACCAGGGTGGAGAGCTGCCCGATCTGCGCTTGTTTCCACTGAAACGAGAACTGCAGGGGAATCTGGTGGGCCTCGGCTGCGCGATGCCAGAGGCCGTCGACTTTGATCACGCCAGTGTCGGTAAGGTTTGCGTCGGTGCGGATGGGCGTGGCTTTGAGGCGAGCGCCCCAGGTGTTTTCGGAATCCTGCCACAGGCCGAACTCGGCGTCAGCCAGGGCGAAATGGATTTTTTCCATTCCGGACTTGAAGTTGATGCGCGCGCGCGCGGCCTCGATGTAGGGGAAGGCGGCGCGGCCTTGCTGGCGGCCTGATCCGGTGGGGGCGAGCGAAGAGCGCGATGTGCGCTCAACCAGGTCCTGCAGGTTCCATTTGCCCTGCGCGTTGCGGGTGAGGTTCAAACTGGCATCGGAAAGCGTGAGGCTGGCGATGGCGAGCTTTCCGCGCAGCAGCGCGCCGATGCTCAGCCAGGCGGTGACTTCGGGCGCGCGCAACAGGGGCTCGGTGCCGAAGGATGGATCGTCATGAATGACGACATTGCTGAGGTCGAAGCCGAGCCGCGGCAGAAAGTGCAGGCGCACCCAGCCGATTTCCACGCTGCGGCCCAGGGCTTGAGACATGGATAGAGAAACTCTGCCGCGCAGCCGCTGCGCGCCGGGACGGATGAGGAACATCAGCAGCAGGAAAAGACCGAGGACAGCGGCGCCGCGTCTTGAAAACAGGCGTTTCAACGGACCACCTTGAAACTTCTCTTCCAGCGCGTCTGATCAAAGAAGTGGATGATGGTGTGAGCGAATTGCCGAACCCGGTTGCCCACGCCGGGCGTGAGGTAGTCGCTTTCCGTGCTTTCGAACGACCAGTAAATCACCATGGGGCGGCCGATGAGATTGTCTTTGGGAACGAAGCCAAAGTAGCGGCTATCGCGGCTGACATCGCGATTGTCGCCCATGGCGAAATAGCAATTCGGGGGCACAACCAGGTCGCCGTTCACCACGTGCTGCGATAGTTCGAGCCGCCAGGAATCGGTGATGCTGTCGTCGTAATCCGGAGGTGGCACAGCGGGAAACTCATCGCGGTAGGAATAGGGCTCGCCTTGGTGGATGACGTAATTCTCGGTGAGCTTTTCCCCATTGCGGTAGACGTTGCCGTCATGCAGGTGGATGTGATCGCCGGGGACACCAATGATTCGTTTCACGAGGTAGAGTTCCGGTTGCGCCGGCGAGAGGAAGACCACGACGTCGCCGCGGTGGACCTGTTCGTAGGGCATGAGCGGATGCAGCCAGTGCGCGGGCGGGGCGAACTGCTCGCGGTTCACCAGGACGTGATCGCCGATGAGCAGCGTGTTCTCCATCGAGGAGGAGGGGATTTCGAACCACCCCACCACGAAGGTGAATACGAAGAAATATCCGATGAACAGGCGCGAGTAAGAGGACAGCAGTTCGAGGGGATGCTCGCGGGGGCGTTGTGGCTTGGGCGATGGTTTGGATTTCCTGGTCACAGAGTTGGTCTTATCCCGTACAAGGTTGGCGATCCGGTGCGCCGTGCCTGCGGGACTCCCTTCAATTATGAGGCTTGCCGGCGCTTACGCGCTGGGCAAAATACCGCCGCTTCGGAGCTGGTGCATGTTTTCTTTCGCCCCTTCGGGGCTGGGTGCGGCTGAGTCTTAGCGCACGAGTTTGAACTCTCGCTTCCAGCGGGTCTGGTCGAAGAAGTGGAGCACCTCGTGCGCAATGAAGGCCAGCCTTTCGCCGATGGGCCGGGGTTGTCCTTCGTAAGGCGGCTCTTCAAACGACCAATAGATGAACATGGGCCGGCCAATCACGTTTTCCAGCGGAATAAATCCCCAGTAACGGCTGTCGTAGCTGACGTCGCGGTTGTCGCCCATGGCGAAGTAGCTGTTGGGCGGCACCACCAGGTCGCCGTTCTCAATGTGCTGCGGCATGGTCAGCTTCCATTCGTCGGTCACGTTGCTGTACTCCGAAGGCGGCACGGAAGGGAAGTTGTCGCGATAGGGATTGTAGGCGTTGTTTGGATCGTCTTTGCCGGTGTGGATCACGTAACCCGACTCATCCAGTTGCTTACCGTTGCGATAGACGACGCCATCGCGCAGATGAATGCGATCTCCGGGAATGCCGATGATGCGTTTGACGACGTAAAGATCGGGCTCAGCCGGCGAGAGGAAAACGACAATGTTGTCGCGATCGATGCGACGGTAGGGAACGATGGGGCCGATCCAGCGCGTTTTCGGCGAAAAGCCCACGCGGTTGACGAACACGTGATCGCCGATCAGCAGCGTGTTCTCCATCGACGAGGAGGGAATCTCGAACGCCTGCACGATGAAGGTGATGATAAAGAGACCGGTGACCAACACGCCGGCCAGGGAGGCCAGGAACTCGACCGTGGTTTCGCGCGGCTTTTCGTCCGGTTGCTTGTCCTTTTGTGCCAATCCGTCTTCCTCATTCCTAAGTTGTCGGATCCCGTTTTATCGCGCCAACCTCATCGCACCAGGCGCAAGGTGCGATCCCAGCGCGTCATCTGGAAAATGTGGCTCATGGCGTACAGGAACCGGTAAAGTTTATCACCGGCGGTTGCAGGGCCAGGGTCGGGCTGGGAGGCCTGCATCGACCAATAAATAAGGAGCGGACGGCCCACGATATTCTCGCCAGGCACGAATCCCCAGTAGCGGCTATCGGAGCTGTCGTCGCGATTGTCGCCCATCACGAAGTAGCTGTCTTCGGGCACGATGAGCTCGTTGTCCACGACCAGCTTCTTCATCTGCTTCCACCAGGCGCCGTTCACCTGCGGCATCATGGAAACGTCAAGGCGGGGAAACTCGTCGCGATAGGTGTCGTGGGGACGGAAATAGTGGACGTAAGGCTCATGTTGCGGCACGCCATTCACGTAGACCGTGCGGTCGATCAGGCGAATCTTGTCGCCGGGAACTCCGATGACGCGCTTCACGAAGTGCACGCTGGGATCCACGGGATAGTGAAATACGACAATGTCATCGCGCTTAACGGGACGATACGGCAGGATGTTTCCCCAGAAGCCGTCGTGGCCGAAATGCAGCTTATCGACCAGAAGATAGTCGCCGATGAGCAGCGTGTTCTCCATGGATTCCGAAGGGATCTGGAAGGCCTGCACGATGAAGGTGACAACGAAAATGGCGATGATGATGGTGCCGACCAGCGACTGCAGCGATTCCGGCCAGGTGGAGGCTTCCGGGTGCACTCTGAGGCTCACAGCCCGCCTCGCAACTCCGCTTGCTGTTGCGCCAGGTAGTCCAGCACTTGCCGCGCCGCATCCTGCTCGGCGTTCTTCTTGGTGTGGCCTTGGGCGCGCGCGGAGAATTGCAATTCGCCGCCAGAAGCCAGCAGCCGCGCCTCGATGGTAAAGGTCTTGTGATGCTCCGGGCCGGACTCTTTGACCAGCGCATAAACGGGTTGCGGACGTCCCTCGGCCTGAAGCTTCTCCTGCAGCGCGGACTTGTAGTCGGTGATCATGCCGGCGGTTCCGGAGGAGACAAACTGCTCCAGTTCAGGCAGCACGATGCGCTTGAGGATGAACTCGCGGGCGACGTCGAGGCCCGCGTCCAAATGCACGGCGCCGATGACGGCCTCAAGCGCGTCCACGAGCAGAGCGGACTTGCTGCGGCCGCCGCTTTTCTCTTCGCCGCGTCCGAGGCGCAGGTATTTGCCGAGTTCGAGCTGCTCGGCGACATGGATCAGGTGATTCTTGCTGACCAGATGCGCGCGCAGTTTGGACAGCTGGCCTTCGCTGAATTTCGGAAAGCGCGTGAACAGCTCTTCGGTGGTGACCAGTCCTAAAACGGCGTCGCCTAGAAACTCGAGCTGCTCGTTATCGAGGACGCGCTCGGCGCTGCCGGGATGCAGGGCCTCCATTTCGCGGGCTTGCGAACTGTGGGTTAGAGCGCGATCGAGCAAGTCGGGATGGCGAAAGCTGTGGCCGATCACGCTTTCGAGGCTGGTGAGTTCCGGAACATGGCTGGTGAACGT
>DASVAJ010000046.1:0-47763 GCA_036376415.1 Terriglobales bacterium | reverse complement strand
CGATGTTCCCGGATAATCATGTGCTTCAGATGGGCCCCCAAGAACCGGGGCAGGCGATGGGCAATAGAGTCATCGCCAGATCTAATGTCTCGCCACAATCCCGCGGTTCTCGTTTGCTTTGACGGTCACAGCGGAGAAGATGTTGCGTGCGCAAACTGCGATTTACGGAGCTGCTGTTCAGCTCGCTGCTGCTTTAGGCGCTCTTCTTTTTCTTCTAGCAGTTCGTTGAGGCGCTTGACCACTTGCATCAGCTTATCAGGCTCCTGTTCATCCGCCGCCAGTTCGCAAAGCCTCTTCCACTCTTCCCGCTTTTCTCCATGCATCGCTTAGGCCGCATCTCGCTCAGCCACTTCTCTTCGGCGCTGATATGCCCTAGCTTCCTGTTGCTTTCTTTATCCATTTTGGCAAGCGTCAGCGCATTGGAACGATAGCGCTTCTCCTCAGACGCCAGCCACTTCGTCCGCGCCTCTCCCCAGGGCGCAACTTGCGCAGACCGCCACACAAACGCCCAGCGGAGTACGTCAATTAAGGTGTTTCGCGCAGATGGCAAACGCCAGGTCTTATTTGGCTCCAACGATTTCTCTGTTCACGCCGGGATGTGAACCCGACTGACTGAGAGGTCGCGGAGTCGGCGCACTCAATAGCTTTACGAAAAGCGACTCGAATTCTTGGTTGTTTAAACCCATTTGAACGTGGACCGGCTGCACATCCACATCCGGTCTGTCGCTGCCTGCCCAGGTGAGAACGTGGCCGTAACCTGCGCCGAGATCGAGATCCACATCCGTATAGCGAACTTCTTTTTTAGTGACGAGGCCGGGGTCGAGCCAGGAGACAGCCGCCAGCTCGTCCCACAAGTAGTTAAAGCTTCCCCCGGTGCGCGCGTATTGCGCTACGTATTGGGCGGCTGGCGTCTGGCTGCGAGCGATTTGCTTCACCAGTTCAGACGTCAGCTGTGTCTTGATGGAAATATCCACCGGCGTGCAAACGATCTTGAGCCAGTGCGCGGTCAGCACGACGTGCGCGGCTTCAAAAGCCCGATGCATTTAGTGTTGCAGCTCTCGAATGGAGTGCCAACCTTAGCGGCCAGAGCGGAAATCACAGAAACCATTTCACCTCCCATGACGTCGCTCACAATTTCAGCCCATTCTCCGCATTCAAAGCCACTTCGCCGCGCGATTTGGGTACGGCGTTGAAGGGATCAGAGGCGCTCATTGATGCCCTTCGCACAGGCCTACTGCAACACACGCGGAACGAATTCTCCCTGAAAGTGGGCTGTTCGCCGGTTAAGCAGTCGCCTCTTCCCGGTCACACCAAGAATCCCCACCAACCCGGTTACCACAAACCCCAGAGCCCCCAGTTCCGGAACAGGTGCCGGGGGCGTGCCTGCAGTGAACGTACCATGCACGAACTCATAGCCGCCCTCGACAGGTTGGAAGTTCATGTTCCAACTTCCGCAGCATGGGAACGTAACGAGCAGTTCCGTAAACGTGGGTCCTGAACCAAGAAAGCCGCTGACTGAGGGATTCAGGAAACCGCCGTCGTTAAAAATATGGCCGGAAATGCCGAAATCGTCTGGATTGTAGCTCTTTCCAAAAACGGTCACGCTTAGAAAAGGTCCAACAAAGAGCTGCGAAGTAGAGAAACTTGGACTTGCTACGGTGCCAGAGCACCAATCAAAACAGGCCATTCCGCCGACTGCGACGATTTCAGTACCGGGACCGATGAGCGTGACGGTGGCGTTGTCGCCAGAGCCATTGTTGGGTCCCATAGAAACGGTAACGTAGGTGATATTTAGGTCGCTAATAGTGTCAGCAAGAAGGGATGGTGCCAAAACCGCAGCAAGCACCACGAGCAAGCAGGCGATGCGTTTCATGGTTCACTCCTTTCAGCAAATGGCCAGAGGAGGGACTCAGAACGAGGCAGGAAATTTATATCGAAATTGCGAGATTGAGAATACCTTTTTCACCCGAGGTGCTACTCAGGTGTGCAATAGCTCGAAAGTTTGTGGCCGAGAGCCCTGTGGCCGGTAGCAGAAGAAGTGTCGTCGGGTCGGCAGCCGCGATTGTGACACCGAAGTCTTGCCACAGCCGAAGCCACGGGCTGTGCGCTAGCAGCTCGTCGCACCTTCGATTCGCGGCCGAAACATCACTTGCGCTAAGCGGCCTAATGTCCGGCGCTTCGAACATTTTCTGTAGCCGCTATCGTCAATTCAGCGCTTTACCCGGACGACTCGAGGAGACGCGGTCAAGATTTCCCCGGGGACGGTTCTATTGTCCACTAGCGGACAACAGAATTGAAAAACCGGACACCCGCGCAGACAGAATGTTGGCCAAACTGGTTGTGTTGGTATTGGAATCAACTACTTAGTCCCATGGACTTTGGCTGGATGATTGCCATTCAGTTTCAGTCGGCGCTACCAACGTCGATATCGGCACGCAGCCTAGAGCCGCAACGCTTCCGACGGATTCCATCAAGATGGGCCCATCTGAACATTGCGGCAGGTACGGGTGAGGGGACACGCCATGGTGAACGGACTACTACAAGACATGCGTTACGGCTTGCGGGAGCTGCGCAAGAGTCCTGCATTCGCCGTAGTTGCGACGATCACGCTAGCCTTAGCGATCGGGGCGAATACAGCGATTTTCTCCGTGGTAAATCGGGTGCTGCTCGAATCAGCGCCCTTTCCGCACGCCGATCGTTTAATGATGGTCTGGGGGCGAAACACGGCTCGCGACCCGCAGCCATTTCCGATTTCCGGCGGCGTTTTCACCGACTGGAAACAACAGAACGATGTTTTCCAGGAAATCGCAGCTTCGTTCGACAACGAGATGACGCTCACCGGGTCGGGAGAGCCGAGGCTGGTCATCGCATATGACCTCACTCCGAACTACTTTCGCATTCTTTCTGTCGCTCCCAAGATGGGGCGAATTTTCAGCGACGCTGAGGGACAAGCGAACGCTCAGGTCGCTGTAATCAGCGACAAGTTCTGGAGGACAGTGGTTCACGGTGATCCCGACATAATCGGGAAAACCATCACGCTGAATGCCAAGCCGTACTCGGTGATCGGGGTCATGCCTCCCGAGTTCAACCAGCCGCCTCAAACGGAAATATGGGTGCCGATGTCGTTGACACCTTCGGCTACAACCGATTACGCGAGCGGTCATCGCTTTATTCGAGTTCTCGGGCGGCTGAAACCCGGCGTTTCCGTTGCCCAGGCGCAGGCCCGCATGGATGCATTGGAGAGAAAGATTGCGGCATTGCAT
This sequence comes from Terriglobales bacterium, assembly GCA_036376415.1. Lineage (GTDB taxonomy): Bacteria > Acidobacteriota > Terriglobia > Terriglobales > Acidobacteriaceae > Gp1-AA145. Next base: position 44,500 of record DASVAJ010000046.1, on the reverse strand, counting down.
CCGGCTTCGGAGCAGGGCAACACGACTCTAGTCGAACCTCTCACGCAGGAGTTGGCCGGCGATATTCGTACTCCCTTGCTTGCGCTGCTGGGAGCCGTGGGCTTTGTCCTTCTGATTGCGTGCTTGAACATCGCGAGTCTGTTATTGGCGAGGGTATCAGCCCGCCGGACGGAAGTATCTGTACGCGCGGCGCTTGGGGCAAGCCGTGTGCGACTCGTTCGGCAATTCCTGGTCGAGAGCTTTTTATTGGCGGTTCCCGGAGGCCTGCTGGGCGTCATCCTGGCGTTCTGGAGTACTCGCTTCCTGCTGGCGATTTTTCCAAATAACGTGATGAATTTGAGCATTCCACATATTGAATCGATCCCGGTGAACGCGGCAGTTCTTTGGTTTGCGCTGGGAATCACACTGCTTGCCGGGTTGCTATTTGGAGTTTTGCCTGCGCTGCAGTGTTCGAACGCAAACACCAGCGAGGCATTGAAAGAGTCCGGGCGAGTTGTGGGACTGAGTGTCCGCTCGCAGCGCTCGCGGCACATCCTGGTGGTCGCGGAGGTGTCTTTGTCGCTGATCTTGCTTGCAGGGGCGGGATTGATGGTCGAGAGTTTCCGCCACGTGTACAACGAAGATCTTGGGTTTCGTCCGGAACACTTGCTGGGAGTGGAGGTCGTACCACCGCCGAATCGCTACCCGCCGAACCAACCGGAGAAGCAGGTGGCCTTCGTGAATAGTGTGGTCGACCGACTGCAGCGACTGCCTGGCGTCCAATCGGCAGCGGTGACGAATTATCTTCCACTTACCGGGTTCTGGGGGACCACCGAATTTCAGATCGAGGGGCGCGCTACCTCGGATCACGCCACCAAGCCACTCGCCGACAACCGAAAGGCTTCTCCGGGATATTTCGCCACCATGGGTATCCCGCTGCTCAAGGGCAGAGATTTCAACGGTGCAGACCGCGCCGGATCCGAACGCGTGGCCATTGTGAATTCCACCCTGGCGAAACGCTATTTTGGGAAAGAGGATCCGCTCGATAAAGTTCTGGAAATCGAAGATGGCGGTTCGCTGGAGAGATATCGGGTGGTCGGCGTGATTGCGGACGTGAAGGAATTCGGACCGGAGCAAGAGACGCACACGGAACTGTATCGTCCCCTGGCACAGGGCCGGAGTTTCTTGCTCGCATTTGTTATGCGAACCTCAACCGATCCAGGGGCGCTGCTGAAGCCCGCGGAGCAAGCGATCTGGGATGTAGATGGGGAGCAGCCCGTGTTCGACGCCATGCCGATGACCCTGCTGGCGGGGCAGTCGCTGACGCTCCGCCGCACGAGCACCATTACCCTGACAGGTTTTGCGGTCCTGGCGCTGCTGCTGGCTGCGGTCGGGCTTTATGGGGTGATTGCGTATTCGGTCACGCAACGCGCGCATGAAATTGGAATCCGAATGGCTTTGGGAGCCAAGCGCCGGGACGTTGTGCGCATGATGTTAGATGGTGGACTACGCCTGGTTCTCATTGGGGAATTGATCGGGCTGGCCGCTTCTCTGGTCCTGATGCGTTTTTTCGCAAGCCTGTTCGTGGGAGTTTCCGCTCACGATCCCGGAGTGATGCTTCTTGGACTTGCAACGCTCACTGCCGTGTCGCTGCTCGCGTCCTATATTCCAGCGCGGCGCGCCGCCAAGGTTGATCCGATGCTGGCGTTGCGATACGAATGAGCCGCATTCACAAAGTGAATAGCTTTCTCGCTCGACGCGAGTCAGAAGAAACGCGACGACATAAGCACGACTCGTACCGGTGATCCAAAGATAGTATGAGCGGGATACCGAGCTGCAATACCCTTCACTTCTTCTGCGAACTTTAATCTGAACTAGGGGCCTACCAGGTCTGCTGCTGCGCGTCGCTCGAGACTCGGCGATTCGTCTTCAGCTGGGCGATCCTAGCTTCAGCCCAATCGCCACAGTTTCTGAGGCCAAAGCCGGTCCATGCAACGACGCTGGCGAGTAGAAGGAGAAATCCACTACAGAACAGCAACACGAACAACAGAGTCACACAAGACTGCAGCGCGTAATAAAGCCAGAAGTTGCCTCGAACATTTACCGCCATGCTGATGTGCTTTACCGCGTAGATCACAAGAAAATCGCAAAGACCTCAGAATGGCCCTTGGGGTCACATCGGACCGTTACCACCGTAAGTGCATATGTACCGAATTGGATACTGTTTTGTAATGGTCCACGATAGGATGCCTGCAGTCATCCCCCCTGACCTGAACATCCTATGGAGATCTTATGAGGAAAGTTCTACTGGCCGCCGCGATGGTCGCGTTCGCAACTCTGACGGGTTGCTCAGGCGGGGGTTCGTCTTCCACGAATTCGTCGAGTTCGTCCTCTGGCGGAGCAGTGGTTTCCTCGATACAGGTCGCGCCGCAATCGATGTCCATTGGCGCCGGCGCAACTCAGCAATTCAAAGCCACCGCGCAAATGTCGGATGGAAGCACCAAGGATGTGACGACCTCTGTGCAATGGAATTCCTCCGATTCGACTATCGCCAGCATCTCCACAATCGGGATGGCCACCGGCTCGAATTCTGGCACTGTCACCATCACAGCGCTGTCTGGGACCTTGAAATCGAGCGCCAGTTTGACGGTGACTAGCGCCGCAGCAAACTTGACCTCAATCGCCATTTCGCCCGCGGCATCATCCATTGCGGTACATACCAGCCAGCAGTTCACCGCGACCGGAACCTATAGCGACGGCAGCAGCGCGGATTTGACCTCACTGGTGACCTGGGCATCCTCCAGCACGGGTGTGGCGACCATCGATGCTTCCGGCCTTGCCAGCGCCCTAAACACGGGCTCGACTAACATTTCGGCATCGTTGGGCGGAGTGTCGCAGTCCACCTCGCTGACCATTACGGCCCCGACGATTGTCTCGATCGCCGTCACTCCCGTTGGGTTGACGCTTGGCATCGGCATCAATCAGCAGTTTGTCGCCACCGCAACCTACAGCGACGGCAGCAGCGCCGATCTGACATCCGCCGTTACGTGGGGCACATCGGCGAGTTCAGTAGCTAGCATAAACAGTTCGGGATTGACGACGACCGTGGCCGCTGGACAAACGACCATTACTGCGAGGCTTGGCGGCTTCAGTGACAGCACGACACTGACCGTGGTGGCAGCGCACTTGGTCTCGATCGCCGTAAATCCGGCGGTTCAAACCATCGCCGCCGGAACGACGTTGCAGTTCACCGCGATCGGCAGCTTCGATGATGGCAGCACACAATTGCTGCAATCCGTCACGTGGAGTGCCGCACCGACTTCCGTGGCGAGCGTGGACGCGACCGGAATGGTGTCAGGAGTGGGCACAGGCACGGCCACCATCACCGCCACGTCGGGATCCGTGAGCGGAACAGCATCGCTGACGGTATCAGGTGCGACGTTGGTGTCCATTGCGGTAACGCCCATCAATTCCAGCATGGCTGTGGGAACCACAAAGCAGTTCACGGCAACTGGCACTTACAGTGATTCCTCAACCCAGGACGTCACGGCATCGGTCATCTGGACGTCTTCCACCCCAGCTGCCGCGGCCATCAACGCGCAAGGGCTGGCGTCCAGCATCGCGACAGGAACGACAACGATCACGGCGTCTTTCGGTTCCATTACCGGCTCCACCGGTCTGACCGTGTCGACCGCTCATCTGGTCTCAATCGCCATCACGCCGGCGAACCCGCGAATCAATGTTGGGACCTCGTTGAAATTCACGGCGAGCGGCACGTTCAGCGACGGCAGCGTGGCTGCGAATCTGAGCGGCGTCTCCTGGAAGTCATCCAAGCCCAATATTGCCTCGGTGCGATCTTCGGGCATTGCCCATGGCAAAAAAGGCGGCAGCGTGACCATTACTGCCAGCGCTTCGGGCGTGAGCGGCACAACCACGCTGACAGTCGGAACGGGAACGCTGAGCTCGATTGCGGTGACTCCGGCTACACCCACCGCTTCCGCCGGAACCACGCAACAGTTCGCCGCCACGGGAACCTTCAGCGACGGCAGCACGCAAGACGTTACGCTGAACGCACACTGGAGCTCCTCTTCGGCGAGCATAGCAACCGTGGCCAATGCCCCCAGCCTAGCGGGATTAGCACATTGCATTGCTGCCGGTTCCAGCAACATCGGCGCAAACTCCGGAGGCATCACTAATTCAACCGTGCTAACGGTGCAATAGTCGCGGCATGGGTACGCTGTCCGGGGATTTAATGCCGGTTCCCCATGTCCCGCCGCATTGGCGAGACGTGAGAATGCTACCGTCGGCTCTCCAGCGGGGCCTGTTTTCAACCCCAGCGTGGCAGTTCGTCCAGGCTGATGCCAAGGGCGGTCTTCGCAACGACTTCATGGGTAAGGAAAGCATTCGCCGGATGAATGCGTCCCAGTCGCGCGTCGCGCAGCAGACGCTCGTATCCAAGCGAGCGGAAGATGCCCGCACCCCCGGCAATATCGAGTCCGAGATCCACAACCCGCCAGGCCCCTTCCACCGCTCGATACTTGGCGGCGAAAATTTTGGCCGGCCATTCCGCGCCGTGGTCCACCCCATTGGACCAATCGTCTGCAATACGGTCGAGATGCGGCCCGATCGATTCCATCTCGATTACCATCTGCGCAATCGCATGCTGGATTTCGGGGTGGTACGCCATGGTGCGGGAGACTGCGAGCGAACGCTTGCTTTTGGCCGCGGCAATACTCTTATCTAGAGCCCGTTTCGCCAGCCCATAGTAGATGTTGCCGAATCCCAGCAAAGCCCAGGCAAAGATCGACAGTACGAAGGCATCGACGCCGGCTCCCCCGGCCGGCACAATCCGGGCAACATAGCGCTCCGGGACGAATGCGTTGTCGAGAACCGTGTCATCGCTTTGCGTCGCGCGCATGCCCAGCACGTCCCAGGTTTCTTTAATGATGTATCCGGAACTGTCCCGCGGCATGAAGGCGTGAACGATTTTGGGCTGAGCCGGATCGCTGGTGTCCATGCCATGCAGGCCGAAGCGCGTCCATACGGGCGTCAGACTGCCAAACTGTTTGCGGCCGGTAAAGCGGTAGCCCCCCTCGACGCGCTCGGCCTTGGAACATGAAAGCAGCACAGGAATGTCGTTACCGCTTTCGGCGTGTCCCGCGGCAAAGATTTCACCCGCGGCTGCATCCCGAAGAATCCATTCCAGCGATGTGTCGCCGTGCCGCCAAAGATCAGCAGCAACGCCCAGCCAATAAAGATGCATGTTGACTGCGAGGGCAGTCGCGGGCGCGTAGTATGCCAGCCTCCGTTGCTCGCGGCACATTTGCGCGAGGCTTAAGCCAGGGCCGCCAAATTCTGAAGGCAAAGGGGAGATGAGATACTTTGCCGCGCGCAGTTCCTCGAAATCCTGGTCGAAGAACCGGTTTTCGCGGTCATAGGTTGCCGCGCGGGAATCAAATCGCGTCAGCATCTCCTGCGTCAGGGGGCTTTCGACGCTGCGCTCAGCGGTTGCGCTTTTTGCCCTTCCGGAGTTGGCCGGCGCTTGCGAATTCTTCTTGGCAAGGCTTGCTTTGTTAGCTGGAGCCATAGACGCCTCGGGTCAAGGTTTTGGTGCGGAATATTCTACGCCGCGATGGCGCGGGCGGACACACAAGGCGTGCCCGCCCAGGTTTGCATGGTACGTTACGGTCTCGCCTCATACACGATGTTGAACGGCGTTTCGGTAGCGCGGCGGAAGCGGCTGAATCCAGCAGATGTCACCACCTCCCGGATCCGCTTTTCACCCGCCTGCGCGCCCAGGCAGGCAGCGACTTCCTGCGAACGCGAGCAAGGCGTGCACAGCAAAGTGGAGAACGAGTAGTACACCCGCCCAACGGGATTCAGGTTATCTTTCAGCTGGTCGTTGGCGAAAGGTTCGACGATCATCCACGTTCCGTCCTTGGCTAACGATTGCCGAACGTGCGCCGCGGCGCCAACCGGATCGCCCATATCGTGCAGGCAATCGAAGACGGCAACGAAGTCATAGTCCTTCCCGGGATAGCTTTTGGCTTTGGAGACCTCGAACGTGATCCGGTCGGCGACCCCTTCCCGCTTGGCAGTTTCGCGGGCTGCCTCGATGGACTTGTCGTGGTAATCAAAACCAAAGAATCGTGAGTTGGGAAACGCCTTCGCCAGGAGGATCGTGGAGGCGCCCTTTCCACAACCGACGTCGGCAATGCGCGCTCCCGCCTCGAGCTTGGGTTTGACATCGTGGAGCGCCGGGATCCAGGAGCTCACGAGGTTGGCGGCATAGCCCGGTCGAAAGAACTTTTCGCAGCCATGGAAAACGCCGTCGTCATGCTCGTGCCAGCCCATACCCGCGCCGGTACGGAACGACTCCGCGATGCGTGGTACAGCGGCCAGCGAGCCCAATGCCAGTTCGAACGCCCCGGGCAGGTAAGCCGGGCTGTCTTCGTGCGCCAGGGTGAAGGCCTGTTCTTCGCTGAGGCTGAATTTGCTGGTTTTTTCGTCGTAGGTGATATAGCCGCCGGCCGCTTGCGACGCCAGCCATTCCCGCAGATAGCGCTCATCGGTCCCGGTTTTCCGGGCCAGTTCGGCTGGACTCATTGGTCCGGTAGCCAGGGCTTTGTACAGACCGAGTTTTTCCCCAATCACAACCATCCCGGCGTGAACCGAAGCGCCGAGGTCGGTCACAAACTGTCCGATAAAGGCGTTGAGCTTGTCCATGTTGAGAGCAGGGGCTTGTGCTGAACTCATTTGAATATCTCCTTGAGCTGGAATGTGTGGCCTTAGCGGGTACGGCAATCTGCGCGCTTTGCTAAAATCCGCTCAGCAGTTGGCGCTTCTTCCTGGTGTGCCTTACGATCCGCTGCCAACGCTGGATCCCGTATCGGCAGGATCAAAGTAGCAAGCGTGGGTTGACGGTGTAACGAAACAACGCCAAAAGAAGGCCAAAAGAATCAGGAAGCATAGTTTTCGCAGGAGTCCCGTGGAAAGCGGCGCGTCCATGTATCACTTCGGCCAGTTCACGCTCGACGTGGCGCGGGGAGCTGTGCTCAAGCGCGGAGAGGAGATTAAGCTCCGCCCGAAGGTGTTCGAGGCGCTCAAGTACCTCGTGGAAAATCCAGGCCGCCTGATCGGCAAGCAGGAACTGATCCAGGCCGTATGGCCGGACAGCTTCGTCACCGACGATTCTTTGGTGCAATGCACGGTCGAACTGCGGCGCGCCCTGGAGGACCGCGAGCAGCAGCTGTTAAAGACTGTGCCGCGGCGAGGCTACCTTTTCGCAGCCCAGGTCACGCGATCCCTGCCGGTCGTTGCCTCTGCGAGTCTGCCCGTCGAGACTGGGCGTGAATCCACGGTTCCGAAGTTGGCCGGTAAGCCGGTTGACTTGCCCACGCCCCGGACTTCGCTTATAGGACGCGACCGTGAGACGCGCCAGGCGGCCGAGCTTTTGCTCACAAAAGATGTTCGCCTGCTAAGCCTGACCGGGGCTGGTGGCGCCGGCAAAACCCGGCTCGCCATCGCCGTAGCTTCCGCGATCGCGCCGAAATTCCCCGGGGGAGTTCAGTTCGTCGGCCTGGCATCGCTTAGCCGCGCGGAACTGGTGGCAACGGCTATCGCCAAAGCTCTGGACCTTCAACAGGCCCCCAATCGAAGCGTCGCAGAGCTCATCCGTGAGCGCCTGCAGGATTCCGATCCATTCCTGCTGGTGTTGGATAATTTCGAGCAGGTGCTCGCAGCCGCCAGCCTGGTTGCGGATATGCTGGCAGCCTGTCCCAAGGTAAAAGTGATGGTCACCAGCCGTGCCTGCCTTCACATCTATGGAGAGCAGGAATTTCCGGTGGCGCCCCTGGAGGAGAATTCAGCCGTCCAGCTCTTCGTGCAGCGCGCCACCGCCGTGCGGCCGAACTTCGCCGTGACCCCAGAAAATGAGAGTGCGATCCGCGACATCTGTTTGCGGCTTGATGGACTGCCGTTGGCCATCGAACTGGCCGCGGCGAGAACCAAGCTGCTGTCGCCCAGCGCCATTCTCGACCGCTTGCAGAGCCGGCTGCAATTGCTGACCGGAGGCGCGCTTGACCTTCCGGAACGCCAGCAAACTCTGCGTAACACGATTGACTGGAGCCATGAACTGCTCAGCGAAGGCGAGCAGGCGCTGTTCCGACGCTTTGCCGTGTTCATCGGCGGCGGCACTTTGGAAGCGGCGGAGGCGGTCTGCAACACCGGACGCGATCTGGGGATCGATTTGTTCGATGGCTTGTCGTCTCTGGTGGATAAAAACCTCATTCAACGCGTCGACCGGCCAGAAGCGGAGTCGCGTTTTACGATGCTGGAGACCATCCGCGAATACGCGCTCGAGCGGCTGGCGGCGAGCGGCGAGGAGACGGCGACGCGGCGCGCACATGCTGCTTACTGCCTGGTGCTCGCCGAGGAAGGCAATCCGGAGCTGAGTCCGGCGGAACGTTCGGCCTGGCTGCGACGCTGCGATCTCGAGGTCGACAACTATCGAGCCGCGCTCGATTACCTTTTCCAGGCCCACCAGGTGGAATGGACGTTGCGCCTCTCCATGGCTTTATTTCGATTCTGGGACATGCGTGAGCACCTGAGTGAAGGCCGCACTCGGCTGGAATCCATCCTGGAACTTACGAATACCCAGCACCAAAAAGAACGCGCCAAAATCTGTATTTTTCTGGGTGCGCTTTCGACCGCGCAAGGCGATTTCCCGGCCGCCGAGCGTTTCCTTCAGCAGAGCCTCACGCTTTACGAAGCACAGGGAGACCGGCGGGGAATTGCCGCATCGTTGAATGCCTTGGGGGTGAACGCCCGCGATCGCGGAGACTATGAGTGTGCGCGCAGCAATTTCGACAAAAGCCTGGTGTACTGGCGGGCGCTGTCGGATTCGATGTCAACCGCACGCTCTCTGCATAATCTCGCGAACGTCCTGAAGGTGCAGGGTGATTACGCGCAAGCGCAGTTCCTGCTCGAAGAAGCCATTGTCAACTTCGAGGCAGGAGGAGATCGCAGTGGCGCCGCCTGGTCCATCAACCAGGAGGGTGATATCGCCCGCGAACAAGGTAATCTCGCGGCAGCGCGGGAGTTTTATGAACGGGCGCTGAAGGCGTTCCGCGATGCCGGTGATCGCTGGGGAGCCGCTCGCTCTCTGGCGGATTTGGGGTCGATCTATTGCGAGCAGAGCAACTTCGAGGCGGCAGAAACGGCTTATCGACGTGCTCTGGAGGTATTCTCCGAACTCGGGCACCGGCGCGGGATTGCCCGCGTGCTGGAAGGCGTCGCATGCCTGGCGGGCACGCGTGGGCAGGCGAAACGCGCTATCACAATAGCAGGCGCGGCGGCGCACTTGCGGCGTTTTATCGGCGTGCCCCTGCAACAGGCAGAGCAGTCAAAGCTGGATCAAAGGCTTTCAGCCGCGTGGAAAGCGATAAGTAAAGAAGAGAGCGATGCAGCATGGGCACAGGGCTTCGCCATGAGCATCGAGAGCGCTGTGCAATATTCCCTGGAGGAGCCGGGCTCGCCTATTGCAGGTTCACAGGATCGATGAGCCGGCGCACGGCGGAAACGCGGTCCGCTGGAATTCCCACTCGACGCGCATGTTCTCGTATGGTGTTCTCGTCGGGCGCCAGGTAAACGCAGTACACCTTGTCTTCGGTCACGTAGCTATGCAGCCACTGAATCTGCGGCCCCATTCCCCGGAGCGTTTCCAGAGAGCGCATCGAGAGTTCGCGCAGTTCCGAGTCCGAAAGCTTGCCCGCTCCCGGCACTTCCCGCTCAATCACAAACTGTGGCATGGGTTCGTAGTTTAGCACGATCAGAGCGAGCAGCTTGCCGGCAGCCGCCACCCCAGGCATCATCGCATTTGCGGATCGGAGTTCCAGCAGGATAGCCGCAACGGCACCAGCTTCACCCTTTACGAGCAAAGAATACAAATTAGGGTTCGGCATTTACCGCAAGATCATCAACCAAGCTGCCATTAATTTGTGATGGTGAAGCTTATGCAAGCTGGATTCGCGGTAGGCGGGTGATCGGTGCTGATGGTGAATCCTGAGCCGGCCGCCTGCCGGGTGATTCGGTATTGGCGCCCATAAGATGTGTCACATGTAATGCCCAGCAGCGGGCCGTAGGTGGTGTTCTCATCCACATGGATTTCGCTCCTGGCAGTGACCGCGGAACTGGAGATAGTGACGCTCGAGTTTCCAACTCGAATCGCCGTGATGCCGGCGGCGGCGGAACCGCAGGAGCCCGCCAGCGACACGCAGTTCGAACTGGTCTCATACGCGGGGCTGACCACAGGAACTTTAAACGTCTTTAGAGACTTCGTCAGGCGCTCCAGCCAATTGGTCCCATCGCCGGGATTACCGACATACTGCGACACCGAAACCGGCGAACCCAACGCGAGTTGCGTCTGGGCGGCGGGAACGCTCCCCTGCTGGTCAAACCCAATGTAGGAATCATCTGGGTCGGATGTCGGCCGGTTCATCGGAGTCGCCAGGGTTTTGCCCGGGTTCGCGTCGGAAAGCGTGATGGCGTGGCTGTTTGGAACCCGATTCGCCGGCGGAACTTCAAATATGACTCGGCCCTTTAGCCGCGGTTCTGTGCCAAGTTGATAAATCGTGCCGGCCTGCTGCCCATAGCTTCCCCCGCCGCATTGCATCCATAGGGGCGACCAGTTTGCCCCGGCGTCGCACTGCTGGGCAAACACTGTGGGTTGAGCCGAGCCGTCACCGCTAATGATGGAATCTGCCACGACATAATCCGCAAAGTATCGGGTCCCGTCTCCCCGAGGGGAGTCGCCCATCCTGGTCAGGATGACCGCGCCGGGCCACAGGCGAAGAGTGGGAGCATAGCCTGTCGGTGCCACCGTATAGGACGCCGGACTCGATGCTGCCTGGTCGATGAATGAACAAACCGCATTTGCGCAGTTTGCGCTTGAGAGATTGGCTGCCACCGCGAAATCTCCAGTTCCATACAGAGGAACTCTTGCTCCCGCGCCAACGGTACGGAGAACGTCGTAGCTTATGATTCCGTGCCTGCCAATCCTGTTCCAAAACACCTGGATCTGCCCTGTGCGGTTGGTCATGGCATGCCCCGCTAAGTAAGGAGCAGAAACGCCATCCGTGGTGCTATGCACCACAATGTAGTAGTTGAATTGCGTGCTACCGGTATTCGCGTATCTCGGAAACAGCCCGGCCGGCCCCATCCCAGAGACTTGGGCGTATCCGCCCTCAACTATGAGGCCCGCTTCGCCCGTGCCCAGCGGGTTAACGCAGCTGCCGACTTCTTCGTAGACGTTGTCCATTTGTGCAGCAAGGCTATTGCCGTAGATTCCATTCGCCCGTACGCCAAATTGTGCATACGCCTCGATCACGGTATCGGACACATGCAAGGTGTTGTCATTTTGATTGTCGATGCCGTTCGCCGCGCAATTTAAGCCCAAGTTTGAGTCCTTCACCCAAATGACGCCGGCATTCTTCGAGAACGGGCCGGGGCCAACGATGGCCGTGGAGCAAAAATCGACATCGCATCGGCTCCACGCAGCGAGGTGCGTGTCCAAATTCGCGATGGTCGCCGCCTGGTCGTTGTCAACCTGAATCAGCGACCCGAAGCTGGCCCCATGCACCGCGCCCGAAGCTGGCGCAATATCCGTTAAGGTCGAGCTTTGCGCGTTGTCCTCGATGGCAGGGAAAGTTCCCGCCGCAACTCCGGGCCGCAGCCTCAGCCCGCTGACATTTACTTTGTTGAACGCGTTTGCGTTCGAGGCGTCTCCCAGCATGAGGCACGTGTCGCTCACGTTGCAGGTAATGCTAGCCCCGCTCGCCTCGATACTGATGCCTGAACCTCGGACGGACACTTTCGCATAGAAGACATGAGTGCCGGGCGAAATCATCACGTTCCTGGACTTCTGGCCCGGCTGTTGCGCGCCGCTCACGGCATCAATAATGGCTTCCTGTACGCCATCGCTTGCGCTGCCAATGGAGTAGCCAACAGGATGCGAATATCGAGCCTGAAACGCGATTGTGCCGGTGTCAGCGCCTGACTGGCAAGTTCCTCCAGCAATTAATACGGCTTCAGGTGCCCCCGTTCCAGAGATGTACAAATAGTGGAAGAGGTCGCTTCCGCTCACCCCCAGGGGGCAAGGCGCGAGAGTGACAGTGTTAAGCCCCGGCTGCAATGGGAGATCAATCTTCCCAGAATTACGCGACCCGGTAGCGCCATTCGACCCTGAACTCCCTGCGTTACTCCCCCCTGGGATTTGAATCCACGAGTAGCTCGCGGTGTTGACGATGGGCAAGAGCGCATTAGTGTTGGTCATGCCATCCTCGTTCTCCAAGGGTGGGTTTACGAGCGCATTCGTATCAGGTTCACGTGTAGCACCGAGGCCAATGACTTCTGGCGCATTGGTCTCGGCCACCAACATGAATGGCTCATCATTCAAATCAGAGATGAAGTGTTCGATTGGGCGATTGCGAGCATGGACTCTAGACTGTGTTCTCGTAGGAGCGAAATTCCTTCGAGCGGCAGATGCAATCGAGAAGATGGCTAGGACTGCGAGCGTTAGGTAAATGACCTTTTGCATTTGTGACCTCCTCGTCGGCTGCTGGTACACGGCATCTTCATGTTCGGTGTGCAAATTGGCTGGAGAGATCTGGTTCAAGGCGCGCAGCGAACGACGGGCAGAACCTTGCTCTGCACGCAATCCAGACATACTCAAAAAGCCCCCACTGGCGGCCGCTCCCAATTCCATTTCACCGCTAAAAGACATCCCCAACTAAAACCCTGACATCGCCTCTTTCGTCACTATTCGGTTCAAAATGGCGCCCTTGCCACTCTAATGCGACATTGCAGTAAATCGAAAAGGCTAAGTCCAGCAAGCAACTACTGTCCAGACTTGTTCTGCGGAAAATAGGGGTTACCAGCCGCAGGTCAACCGTTGCCTAACTTGTCCAATTTCGGACAGCATTCGGCGAATGCGGACACATTCAGCCTGACGGAGCCTCGCCGGTTTCCGCAAAGATCAGGCTCAACAGGCACATAGCTTGAGCCATGGTTTGGCCGAGCAGATGCAGAGTGCCATTTCGATCAATCTGCTAGGAGCTCCTCCACCGATGCGTTTGCATACTTTACGGATTGCCATTCGGCAATTGCTCAAGGCGCCCGGCTTCAGCCTTATGGCCGTGATGATGCTGGCTTTCGGCATCGGCGCGACGGTCGCCATGTTCTCGCTTATGGATTGCGTGATTCTGCGGCCGCTGCCGTTCCCGGATGCAGACCGATTGGTGCGCTTAAACGACACCATCGAAGGTGCCGACGTTGGCGGCAACGGCTTGGCCGGCGTCACCGGCCCGGACATTCAGAACTACATGCGCGAGACACACTCTTTCGCCGGCCTGGGCGGATTCCGCCAGAACGGCTACGAACTCTCTGGACTTGGCGACCCGGCGCAGATCAATGGTACCCGCATGTCGGGTGGGGTCTTCACCGCGCTGCAAATCCACCCTGTGAAGGGGCGCTACTACACGCAGCAGGAAGACGATCAGAAACAGCAGGTCGCAGTGATCAGCTGTTCCATGTGGCAGGAGAGGCTCCACGGGAATCCGCAGGTTCTGGGAACGAAAATTCTGCTGGACCGCAAGCCGTACGAAATTATCGGCGTCATGCCCCGCAGTTTCGAATTTCCTCTCGTCGGCGGACACCTGAATGAGAGCGAACTGTGGGTGCCGCTGAGCCTCGCGCCGGATGAAGTCGGGCCCACGGCCTCCGCAGGTTGGAACTACGACATGGTCGGGCGGCTGAGACCCGGAGTGACCCCCCAGCAGGCGCAAGCCGACGCCGAGCGGGTGGCCCAAGAGGCGAATCGCAATTTTCCATCGTTCGTCGCAAGTCTGCGTGAACATTCAGTGATTCATTCCCTGCATGAGGACACCGTCTCAGATTCCCGGCAACTGGTGCGAGCACTGTTTTTGGCCACTGCGGTCGTATTATTAATTGCCTGCGCGAATCTGGCTGGGCTGCTCCTGGTTCGCGCCATCCGGCGCCGGCGCGAGATCGCGGTGCGCCTGGCCCTGGGCGCGCGTGCTGGAGCACTGCTACGTGAAGCCATGGTCGAAAGCCTCGCCATCAGCATGACTGGCGGTATGCTGGGCCTTATCTTTGCAGAGATTGCATTGCGCTTTGGCGTCAGCCGTCTACCGGAGACATTACCCCGAATCGACGAAATCGGGATTAACTGGCAGGTAGTTTTGTTCGCTCTGCTCCTGGCGCTATTGACAGGAGCGATTTGCGGGCTTGCACCCGCATTTGCCGGCCTGCGAACAAGAGTCAACGACACGTTGAAAGAAGGCGGCCGCAGCGGCAGTACAGGCAGCGGCCATGCCCGGCTGCGATCGGCGCTCGTGGTCGGTGAAATCGCGATCGCGCTTGTGCTACTCGCCGCCTGTGGCCTGCTGCTGCGCAGTTTTGAAAAAATGCGCGAAGTCGATCTCGGCTTTCGTCCCGATCACACTCTGGTCGGAACCTACTCCCTCCCGCAGAAACAGTACAGCAAACAAGCAGAAGTGGATACGTTCAATGATGAGCTTCTTCGCCGTGTGCAACAGTTGCCCGGCGTGAAATCTGTGGGGATCACGACCTTTCTGCCTGCTTCAGGCAATAACAGCAACAGTACGTTCATCGTGGAGGGATACGCGCCGCCGAAAGGCGCCGGTTTGAATCTGGCCACAGCAGTTCTGATTCAAGGCGACTATTTTCAGGCATTGGGGACACCGCTGCTCGCCGGCAGATTCTTTACAGCTGGGGATACGGCACAGTCGCAGCTGGTCGCGATCGTGAACCATAAATTCGCGCGGCATTACTGGCCGAACGGCGATCCTCTCGGGCAACGCTTTCGCATCGGCACGGTGGAAACTCCGACGCCATGGATAACCATCGTCGGTGAAGTCGCCGACGTGAAAGAGAATTCGCCGGACGCTCCCAACAAAGAACAGTGGTATCAGCCGATCAAGCAATTCGAAGCATCCGTTGGATCGCTCGCGCAACCCACGGATTTAAACGGCGACGGGGCGTCCATTGTGGTGCGCACGGCCGTGGATCCCGAGCAGATTGCAAACACACTGCGGGCGACGGTGCGCTCCATCGATCCGCAGTTGCCGCTCGCGCAAGTGCAAACCATGGAGCACGCGGTTTCTGAAACCGAAGCGCCGCGGCGCTTCAACACTGCCGTGATCTCCGCGTTTGCGATTGCAGCCGTGCTCTTGGCCGCACTGGGGATCTACAGCGTGATCGCATTCTCGGCGGCGCTGCGGCAACAGGAAATGGCCATCCGCATGGCACTGGGATCGCAACGCTCCGGAATTCTGCGCCTGATTTTCATTTCGGCGGCCAAGCTGGGCATCGCCGGTTCCGTGATTGGCTTGATCGGAGCCGCGGCTGCTTCGCATCTGCTGGGGTCGTTGCTTTTCAGCGTGAGCCCGTTTGATCCACTCGTGCTGGCTCTGGCGGCTGTATCTGTGATGCTGCTGGCGTCGGCTGCCTCCCTGCTGCCCGCTTTGCGCGCGGCTTCCATTCAGCCGATGAACGCGCTGCGCATGGAATGAGGGCCGCACTCGAACAGAGAAAGGCCATTCCCGAATTCGCAACTGCTATACTCCCCAGATTATGCGCCGCACTCGCCCCGGCAACCATGAAGGACCGTCGCGGCACAACTTCCACGCGGCCCGCGGCCTCATTAAGGCCGGCAAAGGTCGGGCCTCGCTCACGATCGTTTGACAATTGAAAACCAGCTAAGAAATACGTTCCTGCCCTGATTTAGGCGTTTAGTTCCAAGCCGTTTACTCCACACGACACCATGAGTCGCACGCCGAGCCCCTGAATATCACCTGGCGTCATTGGATGACAGTGGCCGCAACGGATTCGAGTTCGCAGATGGCAAGCGCGATCCGACCCTTACTCACTGTGCTCTAGTTCGCGGTTTACGGGCCATTCGATTTCGGCGCGGGCCTGACCGATTTGTTTAGCTGCCTCGACAATCCGCTCTGCAGTACTACCGTCGGAAAACGTCATCTGCCGTAACCGATAAAGCAGATCGTCCAAACAATACAGCCCGAGTGAATACGAGACAGGGGCGTTATTGATCTTGATCTCGTACATATCGCCTGCATATCTGGTACTCTTCACAATCTCGATGATGCGGCGGCTCATATGATTCGCTCAGTCCCCCTTGCTGCCTGTCGCGTTCAAAACGGTCGCTAATCGCACGAAACGCTGAAGCAAACGAAGTCGGCGGTGTCCTTTCAGTTCGTCCTTTCCGCGTCGTGATCGCAGAATGGTCGAAAAAAGATGCAAAACGCGGGCGAGTGCTGGGTCCGTCTTACCACGAAAGATCCCCGCAGCCTTGGCCCGCATCGGCTCTGCTAGCTGGCCCTCCGCGGAGCGTTAAAAGCGCGCACGAAAATTACGCGTTTGTGTATTGGAAGTGAGGTGACCTTAGCCGAGGGGAGGGGGAGCGCGGCTTACAATCGCGCTTTCGTCGTTTCCAGCGTGGGAGCAGGGCGGGCTCTCGCAGGTCAAAGTGCGAGTCACGTATTGTGGGGAAGTGATCGCTACCTCGGTGCGGAGAACAGCGTCAGAGTAGTGAATTGATGTCGGACTATTCGTGTGGCAACTAGGGGAAATCTGGCAGAACGCTTTTGTGAATGTCGGGCCTCCGAGGCAATCGAGTTGCCAAGGGTCATCGGTAGGAGATACGGCAGAGAAAATAAATGCCAGGACTCCGAACGCACCAATCAGAACGCCAATTCGCTTAATCGGTTGAGGCCGCTTCATTGTATTGGTTACAGGCGCCGCTGTTGCCCTCGACCGCGGGTACGCCAAGATGCAGCGGTGGACTCTAGCAGCGCGTCTTTTCTGCGAACGAGTATTGTTGTCAGATTGAGGCCCTTGTCAAGAAAAAAAGTGCTTTGGAATAGAAGCTGAGATGTCTGCCCTCGTTGCACTGCTCCGCGGTCCTTCCGAAACGTGTGTGGCGCCGGAACGTAATCGCTGTCATCAAAGCTCGGGCGGCACGCGCATCGGATATTGCAATTTCGAGATTGGGGAGGGTGACAAACCACTGGCGAATGCTGCGTGAGCAGATAAACCGAGGCGATTAGGAGGGGCCAGTCGGCTGGCTTGCCCGTTCTCAAGATGGGGTGCCACTACAAAAGGCGGTGCCACTACCAATCGTGCAGAACGGGCTTCCCGTGCACTAAAACCAATCCTGCGCTATACTCCTGCTCCTCCAGATTCGCTGCGGCGGGTGATGTTCCGCGCGTTTAGGTGTCCACGCATGAATACATCGCGGTGTAGAAAAGTGTTCATTGCAGCGGTCGCGCTCGGGCTGACTTTCTTCAGCGTTCCCGTGGCGTCTCACGGGCAGACTCCGGCGCTTCGCACAAACGATACCGAACTGCTGATGCTGGGTAGTGCGGGCGGTCCGCCTTTGCGTAAGGATCGCTCCGAGCCGGCTACGCTGCTCATCGTCGATGGGCGCTTGTATTTAATCGACTGCGGCATCGGAACCATCCGGCGCCTGGTCGAGGTTGGAATTCCATCCGAAACCATCGGAACAATCTTCTTCACCCACTTGCACCCGGACCATGATCTCGGCCTCGCTGATGTGATGGCCAACGATTACTTTCACCTTGATCTCGCCTCCGACCTGCGGAAAATCAATATCTACGGGCCGCCGCAAACGCGCGAATTGGTCCAAGCCGCCTTTCACTACATCAGCATTCCCTTTGAAGTGTTCGCCGCAGAAAAGCCCGGGTTCCAGCTTGGCCGGCCGAGCCATGGCCTGATCAATCCGTTTGTCGCCCACGAAGTCGGAGAGGGAGTTGTTTACCGCGATGAGAAAATTCAGATCACGGCCTCCGAGAATTCGCATTACGCGCTTATGCCGGCGGAGTTCCGCGCGCATTTCAAGTCATATTCGTACCGTATCCAGACACCCCAGGGCGTGGTCGTATTCACCGGAGACACCGGGCCCAGTGATGCGGTCGTGAAACTTGCGATGGGCGCCGACGTTCTCGTCGCCGAAGTGGAACCGAGTTCAGACGAGCTACGCGGGTTCATCGACCAAATGGCTGCCCGGAACCACTGGCCGCCTGCCCGCAAACAGCAGTTTGCCGCACATATGGAGAAGGAACATCTCACCGTGGACAGCCTCGGAGAACTTGCCGCGAAAGCCCAAGTACATTCGGTCCTCTTCTATCACTATGACCCGCAAAACAAAGCGGAGCGGCAGGCTCGTGTCGCCAGCATGAAAAAGTATTTTCACGGACCAGTTCTGGCGCCGATGGATCTGGACCGGTTTTGTCTGTCAAAGGACGAAGCGCAATCGGAAAAGGCTAAATTGGAACGCTGCAGCCAGAATACAGCGGATCAGCAGTAAGCCCCGGGTGCCCTGACGAACGCAAATGGCGCGAGGGCGCGACTGATCGTTCGGAAGCTGGCGCCAGTACTAAGCTACGGTTCACGGCAGGTGGAAAAGCGAAAAGGGCGTACTCAAGATTGGGAATGGCTGACCGACTGTGAGTCGGGAAATGTCCCCCGCCACTCCAAGTCCACACCTTCGTTCCTCGGCGCGGGCCGAAGTACTGAAACTGAGTTGCCTGCCTACATTATCGACGGCTCTGCTCATCCTGCACCGCGAAAACCATATGTGCCTGGAAGAAGGGCAGAACTTCGGTGTAGATTCGGCCGTCAGCACCCCAATTCGATTCGTCAAAGGGTCCGGTGTATTCTTCAGCCCCGTGAGCAATCCCGAATTCATTCAGCTTCCGGGTAAACGCCTGGTTGGCATACACATGATCGTAATTTGCATCGTTGCGGGTCCAATCAAACTTGAATCCTCGCAGGGTTTTGAGGTTGTCGGCATATCGCGGAATCATGGTCTCCAGGTAAAAATTGTTGCGGAACCGGTCCATGAGAGTGGCAGCGATAAACAATCGGCCATTTTCCTGCCGGGCGGGCAGGTCGACGAATAGGGGAGGCTTGGCCGGGTTCGGTAGATGAGCCTGAAACATGGTCGTGAAGATCCGTGTGCCTGCATCTTTTTTCACGTCATCCATAGATTTGGCGTTCGTCAAAATGTCCCATTTAGGTATGGTCATGCTGACGCCGACGCCTGTGCCCGTTCCCACCGGGTGCATTGCATACACCGAGCCAAAAACGTCCGGGTGACGCATGGCCAGTCGGATGGCTCCATAACCTCCGATGAAGATTCCCGCGATGCCTCGCGAGTCTCGATTGGGTATGGTTTTGAAATTCGCATCGATATAGAGCACGAATTCTTGAACCATGAAATCTTCCCAGTTGCCAGTGGTTGGGGAGTTTACGTACCACGAGCTCCCAAGCGGTGTGTTCATATCGACCGCAACGAGAATGAATTTCCTGATCACACCGTCTGCGATGGCCCGATCAAACAAACTCTGTGCATTTCTGTGATCAAAGTCGAAACGATAGCTGTCCTCAAAAGGGTTGGGAAGAAAGTAGATCACCGGGTAGCGGAACGGAGATGCGTCGTAGCCGGGAGGCAGATAGATCGCCATTCTCCGCTCTCGGCTGGTGCCGATCTTGTTTTCTGCGAACTTCGTGGAGGTGAATTGCCGGTCCACGATTCTGCCCAGCGGCCTTTCTGAGGAAGCAGAACTCAATGCAATGAACAGAAGCGCAATTGCTCCCAACGCTGGCCATTTCACAGAAGTGTGCTCTCATTCTCGAGAATCGGCTTGAGGCCTGACCGCACCGAGCGAACCACCAGGTACCACACGGGACCAATCAAAGCCCAGTTGAGAATCCAGAGGTTTGTACGAGTCTCTAGTACCACCATTGAAATTGTCGCTGCCAACGCCAAAGTGGCGGCCCATCGTAGGCTGATTTTCCCACCGCGCCTCCTGGAGCGGACGCCTACAATCGCGGGAAGCAGAAACAGCAGCAGACAAAGGCGTGGCAGCGATTGATGGTGGAACCTCAACAAACAAAATAGGCAAGGCAGAAAGCAGCAGACGGCGCTTACCGGGAGCGTTCTTTGCGAAAGGGATTCCACGGTGAAGCCGGCCGCCCATGAGCAAATCAGCAACACAACAATCTGGTAGACAATCGAAGCGCTGTTCACTGATCCAACCGTGGAGTATCCCAGGAGCCCTCCCGATAGGAAGCGATCTCCGATCTCCATACTGATGGAGAAGGAAAACCCCATCAGCATCAGGCTGCACGGTAATGCCAGTCCTGGAGCAGCGAGCCATGGCCTCCAGCTCTTCCACAGTTGCAAATGGCGGCGCATCAGCAGCCCGAACATCTCCCATATCCCGCGCCAGGCAGTTGTTCGTGTTTCGATCAGGTCGCCTAAAGCAACCTCGCGTTCTGCGGGAGCCAGTTGCAGAGCCAGAACTTCGACGATCCTCCACCAAAGAGTTGTCACCCGGCAACCTCGCTAACTCGAATCGCGCAAGGCGCGCGACCGCTGACGCGGATGATGGTTTCATAAAAACTGCTCGCCGCAGCTTTGCCAGCACTCGTCACCCGCACCATCCTTCTCGATCGGCCGCCTCCTTGAGGTGTGCCCTCCGCCATCCAGGTTTTGACCAGCCCTTTCGCCTCAAGGCGCTCGAGGGTTGTATACAACGCGCCAATCGAACAAGTCCGGCCTGTAGCCTTAACCATCGCTTCGCGCATCGCAGCACCGTACGCGTTGTCGCCCAGCGCGGCCTCCGCTGTAATCAGAAGGTATTCGAATTCGCCAAGGCTCATTAGAACTACATTGTGATGGTAATTCGGGCATCTGTCAATCGAAAAAATGAGGGCCGCCGGGCGAGGTCAAGCCGCGTATGAGTTGTGTGGCAAGAGCAGCAACGCACTTATCACGATCAACTCCCAATGTACGGCAATACGGAAGTCAGGCGTCAGCACAGAGTTCTGTCCAGTTGCCGGCATGAATTTTGCATCAGGTGGCATCCTACGCGTGTTCGTGCCCCCCAGCTTTCCATTCCCGCACTCCCCATTGTCTAACTACTTCGGTAGAAATCCCCGCACTTTTGAGGGACACCGCGTCCCAAGGGTGCATGTCATATCATGTTGGAACAAAGGAGCAGTATCAATCGCGATCTATGCTCACCCGAATCAGCGTGTGTCTCATCCTGGCCCTGATCTCGACCGGCCTCTTCGGCGGCGATTTTACGATGAAGGTGACCGAGAAAAATTACCTCGATACTCAAGGTTTCAGCGTTTTTCTTTACGACAGCACCTACCATCCTGTGTTTGTGGACCAAAAGAACACGGCCATGGAGATGATTCTTCACGGCCAGCGCATCGCCACGAACGGCGACGTGCGGCTGATGCCAACGCCGGAGCAGTGGGATTTGGTGGCAACCCTCAAGGGTCGCCACGCCGACAGGGCGAACGGCCGGCTCACCGCTGACCTTGCTTTCCCGACGTTCGACTTGAATTACACACTGGAAGTCGCGGCGGAGCCGGGCGGCGTAAGGGTCAGCATCAATCTCGAAAAGCCGCTACCCCAGAAGCTGGCAGGACGCGCAGGCTTCAACCTGGAGTTTCTGCCCTCGATTTACATGGGCAAGGCTTACCTCGTGGACGGAACAAGAGCCGGCGTTTTCCCGCGTACGCCGAATGATCCGATGATTAAAGTGCTGCCGCTGCCCGACGAACCGAAAAAGGCGTACTACCTCGAGGAATGGGATAGGGCCAAGGGATACACTCAGCCATTGCCGTTCGCTGAAGGCAAGACCATCACGCTGGGGGTCGACGATGCATTGGCCCGGGTGGATGTAGTCTCGGAGACCGCCAACCTCATGCTGTTCGATGGACGCGACCGCGCGCAGAACGGCTGGTTCGTGCTGCGTTCGCTGATCCCCTCGGGCAAGACCAGCGGCGCCATTGTCTGGCACATCAGGCCCGACGTGATTCAGAACTGGACGCGGCCGCCGGTCATCGCGCACAGCCAGGTCGGTTATGCGCCGGGCTTCTCAAAAGTGGCGGTGCTCGAACTCGACCCGAAGTACAACGCTCCCAAAACGGCCAGGGTGCTGCGCCTGATGAAAGAAGGATATTACAAGCAGGTATTCGAAGGCCCGATCACGCCTTCAACCCCCTGGCTGCGCTACGTCTATTCGAAATTCGACTTCACCCCGGTGAAGGAACCCGGCCTCTATGTAATCGAGTATGCGGACCAGCGGACCGCGCCGTTTCCCATTTCCAACGATGCCTACGCAAACATCTGGCAGGACAGCCTGGATCACCACCTTGCCGAACAGATGGATCATGTTTCCGTTCGCGAAGGCTATCGCATGTGGCATGGCGCTTCGCACCTTGATGATGGCCGCATGGCACCCGTAGTGGGGGAGCAATTCGACGGCTGGAACCAGGCCACACAAACGGACGGGAAATACAAAGGCGGCGATCACATTCCGGGGATGAACGTGGGCGGCTGGTACGATGCCGGCGACTTCGACCTCGAAGAACCGGCGCAGCTGAGCGTGATTCAGAGCCTCGCTCTGGCATATCGCGAATTTAATCTCAGGTACGACGAGCTTACAGTGGACGAAGCCGCACGCGAGGTTGAGATGCATCGTCCCGATGGCGTGCCGGATACAGTGCAGCAAGTCAAGCACGGCGCACTGCTCATCCTGGCGCAATTCCACAACATCGGCCACGCCATCCGCGGCACGCACGAACCAGATCTGCGTCAGTACACGCAGGTTGGAGATGGAGCGTCGAAGACCGATGGCCGCATCTACGATCCGAAACTCGCCCCAAACGAAGTGAAGGGCGACTACTCCGGCAAGGCGGATGATCGCTGGATATTCACTACTAACAACCCATATTTCCAGTGGAACGCAATCGCAGCGCTGGCGGCAGCGGCGGATACGCTGAAAGGCTGGGACGACGCATTAGCGAAAGACTGCCTCCAGACCGCGATCAAAGCATGGGATGATGCGAAGGCTAACCCCACGCAGTACCCGACCGATATTGGCTTACACGGAGAGGCTCCCGCGGGTGCTGCCGGCGGTGGCGTGCTGGCTGCCTCTCAAGGCGTAGTCTCTGGCGCCCAGGGAAATCGTAATGGACGGAGTAGTTCGGGCGTGCCGGCCAGCTCTGGCACGCCTAGCCCACAACCAGCTCCCCCGGCCGGCTTCGGCCGCGGCGGATTTGGCGTTGGACTGGACTGGGCTGCGGCCCTGGAATTAACCGTCGCGACAAATGGCGCCGAGCCATACCGGTCCCGCCTGCAGGAATTGGTCCCCCAGATGATCAGCCCGCAGCAGATGGACCTACGTGGTTGGACAGCAGTCCGGGCATTGCCTTATCTGGATGCCGGCGCGACAGCTCAAATGCACGATGCGGTGAAGACGTACATGGCGGGTCTGGACCAGCGGTTGGACCGCACCCCGTTCGGCGTGCCCCCGAGCCTCGGCACCTGGGGCGGATCGGGCGCGGTGGTGGACATGGCTATCCGAATGTATTTCCTGCACAAGGCGTTTCCGGATCTCGTGAGCCCGGAATACACACTTCGCGCCGTTAACTACATTCTCGGCACGCACCCGGTATCTAGCACTTCGTATGTCGCTGGAGTCGGTACGGTCTCGAAGATGATGACGTACAGCAATAATCGCGCCGACAATGCTTACATTCCGGGTGCGGTAATTCCGGGATACATCATCATCAAGCCGGATTTTCCGGAGTGCATCGACAACTTCGGATTCTTGTGGTTTGAGGACGAAGCCGTCGTAGCGGGGTCCGCAAGCTGGGTGGTGGCGGGCAACGCTGCGGACGCGATCATTAAGGAAGCGAAGCAGACCCGGCGCTAGAAGCGCCCGGCGGCCAATGGCGCTGACGGCTTCTTCTTGGAGAGATCTGATTAGGGTGCGGCGTTCATCGCATTTACGAAACTCACGTTATGAAGGATGGCCGGGGCCTGGGCCCATGTACGCGCAAGTCTGCAACCTGCTGCATGCGCGTACATCGGGCGTGAGCCGCACTGATCCGGCATCCAGAAAAGTGTTATATCGAGTCGAGCGACTTACCGGCAGTAAGTCAAAAACGAGATTAATCGGAATAAAAGCGTTGCCGATACGCTCAGCAGTCTACTTTCCCAGCTTCCCGGTCCAGTTCAGGGTCAGCGTTATTGGCGTGGCGGCGACTTCGGGTTGGACCGGAATCAGGAAGCGGCGGCCGTCGGGAGAGACCTCGAAATTCGCATTGCCGCCGGCGATCACGTGGCCGATCACAAAAAGCCTGCGGTAATTCCTGGTTGCAAACTGGTCTCCTTGGGTGGCGACATCGACGGCATCGATTTGTACCTGGCCGCCGGAGAATTCGTAGAAATATATCTCTTTGCCGTCGGCGCGCCAAACCGGATCTGTCCCGCCGTTCTGGGAAATCTGCCAGCGGCCGCTAGCGCGCGGAAAAGAGGTCATATACAGTTCATCACGTCCCGATTCGGTCGAGCTATACGCTAACCATCGGTTATCGGGGGAAAGCCGGAAAGTCACGATTGTGGCCTGCTGCCCTTGCGGCTGAACAACCAGAAACGGCTTCTTATCTCCGCTGCTTGGCAACGCCCAGACCGATCCCCCCGAAGGCCCGCTTGCCTTGTGATACAGAAGATACTTCCCATCCGAGGACCACTGCGGCCAGCTAAACGTAACTGGGACGGTATCGCTTTCCGGTCCCAGCACCAATTCATCCTGTCCGCTACCGTTGGAGGGGCGCGCGTGGATCGTGGATCCGGCGGATGTTCTTGATCCGGACAGCTCGGAAAAAACAATTCGTTGCCCATCCCCCGACCAGGAAGGCTCATGATTTTGCGCGGGATTGAAGGTGATGCGGGTTTTCGTTCCAGTCAGCAGGTCATAAACAAAGATCTCCGCCTTGGGTTGTCCCGTGGTAACCGCCAGGCGCTTGCCATCCGGAGAAAGGCGCATGCCCGCCAAAACACCTACGTCAATCGCACGTTCCTTGATCGCATAGCCGAGATCCTTGCCCGTGCGATCCACCCACAGCAGTTCCGTGTTGGCGTTGTACTCGCCCGAGGCAGTGATTAACGTGCCCTCGTCACTTGCGCTAAAGGTCGTCCGCCATACGCTGGGGTCGTACTGAACGTGTTCGGCAATGGCAACGGGATCACCCGACAGTTTCCCGGTTGCGGGATCAAATTTCTGCGCAATCAGTGCCGTTTGCAGATGGTAGAGAAGGTATCCCGACGTGTATTGAGCGGCCGAATCCGACGGCAACACGAGTTTAATTGCGTGATTGTCAACTGAGCCTAGGTAGACTCCGTTTTGGTCGGGATTCGTGCCGGAGTGGTTGGTGGCGAAGAACAGAAAATGCTTGCCATCCGGCAAGAACGAGGGCCAGCGATGCGTCGTGTGCCGGGAAGGATCGAGGGTAGTCAGTCGCTCGGGTGTGCCTCCATTGGCGCTGATCTTCCAGAGAGAATCGCGGAAATCGGGGGTATAGACAATCACGTTTTCCGGACTCCAGGCGCCGCCTCGTCCGCCGGGAGCATCCGCCAGCACGGTTACCGCTCCGCCCGCAGCCGGGACCTTTCTCAGTTTGCCATCGGCGAAAAATGCAATGAACTTTCCATCGGGAGACCAGAAAGGAAAGGCGGCGTCCTGGGTGTCCTCAAGTTTCGCAGCCGTGGAGTTCTCCAGTGAGTGGACATAGAGCGAGGTCGGTTCCTTGCCGACTCGCGCCGAGAAGGCAATGCGCGTCCCATCCCGCGACAAAACCGGTGGGCCGGAGTAGTCGCCCCGGAAGTCAAACGTGGCCCCGGGCGGTGGGTTCAGAAAAGCTTCGACCACTCGGCGTGGAGGTTGCGGACGGGTCGCGAGCCAGGCAGTAATACTCAATAAAATAATCGCCAGCCCGATCCAAACCATACGCTCCCAATGGTGAGCCCGACGGCGGGCCAGGCCGGGAATTGACGGGAACGACCCACTGCTGGAGGAAATCCAGCGCAACTGGCGAGCGATGTCGCCCGCGCTTTGCCAGCGTTCCTCGGGGTTTTTGGCGAGGCAGCCACGAATGACGTGATCTAGAGCCGGCGGGGCCAGGGGCTGAACGGTAGTGATCGGCTCCGGCTCTTTTTCCAGAATCGCCGAGACCAGCGAAAGATTGCTTTTACCTTCAAATGCGCGTTTGCCGGAGGCCATTTCGTAGAAAACCGAACCCAGCGCGAAAATATCGCTGCGAGTGTCGGCCTCTTTGCCTTCAACCTGCTCTGGAGACATGTACTGGAAAGTACCGACGACTAACCCCCGTTCCGTCAGGGGCTGGCTAGCCAGTGGGCTCGTTAGCTCCATCGTCATGCTGGAAGATGAGACTGCCGCCATAGCGGGGGCGCTTTTGGCCAAGCCAAAGTCCATCAGCTTGGCGCCCGATCTTGTCAGCATGATATTGCCGGGCTTCAAATCGCGATGGACAACGCCGCTCTTGTGCGCACGATCGAGACCTTCGCAGATCTCCGCAGCATATTTGAGAACCTGGGGGAGCGGGAGCGGGCCTCTGATCAGTCGATGGGCCAGAGTTTCGCCTTCCAGGAACTCCATCACCAGGTACTCGGTCCCGCCCTGACGACCGACGTCGTGCAGCACGCAAATGTTCGGGTGATTCAGAGAGGATATGACCCGGGCTTCGCGCTCGAAACGCAGCCTGGCCTCAGGGTTCTGCGAGAGATGCTCGGGAAGTATTTTTACAGCGACGGTCCGGTCGAGCCGAGTGTCGCGTGCCTGGTACACCTCGCCCATTCCGCCGGCGCCCAGAGGGAACTGGATCTCATAAGGGCCGAGTTTCGTGCCTGCAGCGAGAGCCATGCTTGCGCGCCATTATAAAGGCCTTACAGCACTGCGCCACAGTCAGAAATCTGCCCGCTTCCGCTGGTGGTTGGTCGGCGACTGGGAGATGAACTCCTGTCACCCATGTTCTGTTCCTGAAAATGCCTTCGCAGCGATACTGGTATATTTCTCCAGACAAAAGATGAGGAAGACGATGCCAATCAAGGGGATCACAGCGGTCGCATTTCTTGGCCTATTTGCGGCGGCCCAGAACCAGCCCGCCCGCAACCGTGAGCTGCCGAAGCCACCGTCCGGGCGTTCTGTCATGACCAGCAAGTACGGTGTAGTTGCAGCTTCACAACCGATGGCCGCGATGTCGGGCATCCAGATTCTGGAGCGTGGCGGCAATGCGGTGGACGCTGCCATTGCCACAAATGCCGTCATCGGCCTGATGGAGCCGGCCAATAACGGGATTGGAGGCGACCTGTTTGCGATCGTTTATGAAGCAAAGACAGGAAAGCTTTACGGGCTGAATGCGAGTGGATGGGCTTCAAAGGCGGAGACGGCGGAGAAACTCCTCGCCAGCGGCGTAACCGAAATGCCTAAAAGTGGCGTATGGACGGTGACCGTGCCGGGCGCGGTTGCCGGATGGGCGGCATTGCAGCAGAGGTTCGGCACCAAGCCGCTGTCGGAGTTGCTGGCCCCGGCGATCTACTACGCTGAAAATGGCGTTCCCATCAATGACATCACCGCCGGCGATTGGCGTGAATTCGAAAAAGTTCCGCTTGAAAACTCGAGCTTCAGGTCTACGTTTCTGGTAAATGGCGAACGCGCTCCCAGACTGGGAGAAGCCTGGAAAAACCCCGATCTTGCCACGAGCTTGCGCCCGATTGCCGCCAAGGGGGCGAACGGTTTTTACCAAGGCGCTACCGCGAAGGCGATCGTCGACGCACTTCATCAACTGGGTGGTGTTATGACCCTTGATGATTTGGCCGACTTCAAACCGGAATGGGTGGAGCCGATCTCGACTAGCTACCGCGGCTGGACCGTTTATGAACTTCCGCCGAACACGCAGGGAATTGCCGCCCTGATGATGCTCAACATCATGGAGCAGTTCCCGATGAGTGATTACGGCTTCGCATCGGCTAAGTCCCTGCACACCATGATCGAAGCCAAGAAGCTTGCCTACGCCGACATGTTGAAGTATGTCGGCGACCCGAAGTTTTCGCGCATTCCGGTGGAGCAAATGCTCGATAAGCGCCGAGCAGCCGCCCGCGCAAAGCTCATCGGAGAGCGCGCAAACTGCGACGTGCAGGCGGACACCATTCCTGGTTATAGCGACGGTCCCGGAGGCGACACGATCTACATGTCAGCCATCGATAAGGATGGGAACATCGTGTCTCTCATTCAGTCGAATTTCTCAGCTTTCGGCTCACGCATTGTTGCGAAAGGGACCGGCTTCGTTCTGCAAAATCGTGGCGCTCTGTTTACGCTCACGCCGAATCAGCCGAACACCCTGGCCGGCCATAAGCGCCCCCTGCATATAATCATCCCGGCTTTCATGACGAAAGGCGACGTTAAGATCGGCTTTGGAATTATGGGTGGCTGGAACCAGGCGCAATCGCATGCCCAATTTGTCGCCAACGTCGCCGATTTTGGAATGAATATTCAGGACGCCCTCGAAGCCGCCCGCTTCACCAAGCTGACCTTCGCCGGTTGTGATGTCGATATAGAGGATCCGGTGCCGGAGTCAGTGCGCGCCGAACTCTCATCTCTGGGGCACCAGCTCAAAGTGTTTCCCAGACGAGGCATGGGCCCCTTTGGTCTTGGGCAGGCGGTCATGGAAGACGGCACCGGCACGCACTATGGGGCCAGTGACCCGCGCGCCGACGGGGAAGCCATTCCGCAGGGAGCGCCGGTGGTCTCGAGTGCTCCGGCTGAAAAGTAAACCCACGTGGTCGCGTATCCATTAATTCCAGCCCAGTGTTGTCGAAGCGAAGCCGTTCTGATCCCGGGTTGAAGCGCTTGAGATAGATAGGACCAGTTCAGTTTGCCCATTGTACAGCGCAAAAATAGAAGACACTTCTGCGGGGCCGGCTTACTTCGCTTCCAACAACAGAGCCCAATCATTGCGATCGGGCGTGTCCGGTGATGTCCATGTGCTGCCAGTGACGGGAGGAAGGCCGATCGTCTCGCCGGTCAGCGCGCTGAACCAGCGGACTTCGTAGTGCCCGGCCGAAAGTTTAATTGTGACATTCCCGCCCCTGGGAAGATATACGGCGTATATTCTCCCGGGGTCCGCCAGACAATAGTTCCCGTTGTTCACCAGCTCATCGTGCGGGTTCGTCTTCCACCAATCGAAGCTGGTGAAGAAATCGACCATGTGGCCGTAGCCCAGGAACATGGTCATGGTATCGTCTCCCCGGCCATTCATCCAGCCGCCACCGGTATCCGGCCAAATGTTGGT
The DNA here is from genome assembly GCA_036376415.1 of Terriglobales bacterium. Lineage (GTDB taxonomy): Bacteria > Acidobacteriota > Terriglobia > Terriglobales > Acidobacteriaceae > Gp1-AA145. The sequence continues at coordinate 15,205 of DASVAJ010000046.1, read as the reverse complement.
CCCACGACGCGCAGTTTCTCCGGCAGTCCCATAACCGCCCGCCATCACGATGTCCCAAGCCGTACGACGTAGTACATCACTGGAATCAGAGCCGGGAATGGCCCAAACCGGATAATGATCTTCATACCCGTACTCTTCATTCGTCTGCGGAATAATACGGCCGGCCTTTTCCTGCAGCCTGCGAGACTCCAGCATCAGCTGGTGCTGGTCGCGAGACCAGTCCTGATAGGAAGTGAATCCGAACCATCTGGATGCACGGTCCTGGTGATTCGTGTGCACCGGATGGCTGGTGGCCAGATGCTTGTACGGATCCAGATCTTCCAACAAGGTGCCAGTCTCGTGGGCCCACTTGTCGTCACGATAACTGTCGAGGTCGTCGCCCAAGTCCCACGTGATGTTCGAAAACGCTCCCAGACGCGCAACCGCATAGCGGATGAAGCGGTGCTCATCCTCGCTGCCGGCGGCCGGATGAACACCACTATCGTTCATATCCAGCACTACAGAAATAATCATGTCGCGTTCGCGGGCATAGCCAAGCATGCGCTCGAATTTTTGCCAGTACGCGACATCAAAGCGCGAATAATCGAAGCCCGGATCGGCGAAGACGCGGGAGTAGGCGAGCCCCTGATGCATAATGTCCCCCGGCGTGCTCCTTGGCCAGGGTGTCGGAAAAACGGTCCAGTTGGAATCCATCATTACGGGTTCGCCGTACCACACGTTGGTCCGTCCTGCCAGGGTCACGCGAACACGATTGATTTTGAGCCGGTGCAGTCGCTCGAGGCTGTATTGAATGACATGCTCGTCGCGCCAGCCCACGAGCCAATATGCGGTCGTGCCATTCAAGAAGTAGTGCTCGCCGGTCCCTTCCCACACGAAGTGCCAGGGATATTGCGGATCGGCGCGAATAGGTCCTCGACGATGCCCGTCGATCACGGAAAACGTCCCTGTCGACACACTCCGAAATTGACCTTGCTGATACCTGACCGAGTACCTGTAAGTACCAGCTTGCGTTGGCATAAACCGAAGGAGAAACTTGCGTCCATCAACCGAGTCGCAAAATCCATCGACCGTCCAGCGTTTTCCGCCGGCATTCTCGAAGGTTCCGGAGAGAGTTGCGTCTTCAATCGGGTTCTGAGCGTCAGGTGCGTCAACATTCGCGGTTATTTCGACATAGTCGTAGGCGTCAACGCGACTCATAAGGAGGGAAAACGAAACCCCTTTCGGCGCGGCATGAGCGTCTGGCCCGCACAGGGCGAGCGCACAGCCCAGGATGAATCCAAAGAGCCCGTGACTATAATGCTCACGACAGCGCTTTGTTGTGGTCAGCATGTTCGTAAAATTCGAGTCAGGAAAAGTGCCGTCACCCGGCGATTCGGACAGGAAAGCATACATCAGTCGGAGTCCAGGAATTCATCTAACCACCTTGAGAACCATCGGAACCATGCCTGGATTTCTGAGCACCTGGATCAGTGTGGTCCTGCTGGCAACGGTTGCGCTTGCCGCGGATGAAAAGCCGGCGAGGGCGCCGAATTTCACCTCGGATGCGCAGTGGATCGACACCGGGACAGCGGGTAAGAAGGTTCCGCATTCCATCAAGGGCTATCGCGGCCGCGTGCTGCTGATCGATTTCTGGGAGTACACCTGCATCAATTGCATCCGCGACTTCCGCATCCTGAAGCGCTGGTACGCCAAATATCACTCGGACGGTTTTGACATCGTTGGAGTCCACTTCGGCGAGTTCGCGATGGGCTACAACGCCGACAACGTTCGCGACGCGGCCCGGCGATTTCAGCTGCCCTGGCCGATTGTGGCCGACCTGCATGGCACAATCTGGCGTGAGTATCACTCCGACGTCTGGCCCAATCGATATCTCATCGATCAGAACGGAGACATTGTGCTTCACATTGAGGGCGAGGGCAATAACCGCCCGATGGAGGAGAAGATTCGTGAACTGCTGGCGCAAGCCCATCCCGAGGTGAACCAGGTCCCGATTGATCCTCCCGAAAATACGTTCGCACCCTCGTGCGGAATTCCCACGGACGAAACCTACGTCGGAGACTGGTTCGGACGGGGCGCTATCGCCAATGCAAAGGGATACAACAATGATGGGGCAGTAACGGATTTTCGATCCAACGAAGCCCCCGCGGACGGGAAGGTGATGCTCTCCGGGCGGTGGACCACGCAACAGGACGGGGTGACCTCGGCCTCCAAGAACTCCGAAGCAGAGCTTCGTTACCACGCGCGCTCGGTCTATGCCGTTCTGAGCGTGTCCAATCCCAAGAAGCCCGTCCGTCTTGATCTGCAGCAGGACGGCAAACCGCTTGATTCAAACGCGGCGGGCATTGACGTACACTCCGATCCGAGCGGATCGTACGTCGAGATCAGCGAGCCAAGGATGTACTATCTGGTCAAAAATCCGGCTTTCGGCTCCCACATCTTGGTCCTCAAAGCGGCAGCATCGGATCTGATGCTGCACTCATTTACTTACGGAAATAACTGCCAGCAGGATTTCGAGCAGAAGTAGTTAGCCGCTCAAGCCTCGCTGCAATGAGAGTGCCGCCGGCAGGTCCGGACAATGAACTCCAGCGAAACTCAGTTCGACGCCGCAACGACCTGCGGACAGGTGTTAAACTCCACTGCCATGCAAGATCTGTCTATCCACCACCATCCTATCGGCACGCTGCTGAACCAGCCGCTAAAGGATAGCCATGCCTCTCGCCTCAGCGAGGATCAGATCCAATCTTTCCAGGAGCGGGGGTATATCAGTGGAGTTCGAGTCCTCACCGACGAGCAGGTGGAATTGCTGCGGCACGAATTGACAGACCTGGCTGATCCCAAACATCCGGGGCACGAATTGTTTTACGAGTATCACTCGAACGAGTCTTCAGACCCGGACCACGTGCTGTTCCATGCGCTCGGGGCATGGCGGATCACGCCCGGCTTTCACGACCTGCTATGGAATCCGGCATTCACTATCCCCGCTTCACAGTTGCTTGGCGGTCCCGTGCGTTTTTGGCATGACCAGCTGTTTTGTAAGCCTGCGCACCATGGGGGCGTTGTTGCTTGGCATCAAGACTATTCCTATTGGACCCGCACCCAACCGCTGGCTCACCTTACTTGCTGGATCGGGTTGGACGACTCGACTCGCGAGAACGGATGCCTGCAGTACATTCCGGGAAGTCATCGCTGGCCTGATCTGCCGATCACCGGATTGGCCGGCGATATGGAGGCCATCCACGCAGTGTTGAATGCCGAGCAGCGCCGGCAATTCGACGCAGCCGTCGCCGTGGAATTAAGAAAAGGCGAGGCTTCATTCCATCATCCTCGCCTGGTGCACGGTTCTTTTGCCAATCGCTCCAGCCGCGCCCGTCGTGCAACCGTAGTGAATGTCATGCGAGATGGCGTGCAATCGGCCACGAACGAACCTCTGTTGCACGGCGTTCCTGTAATCCCCGCAGGAGAGAAGGTGCAAGGCCAGTTCTTTCCCTTGCTCGCGGTGTGAAGGTGCCGGGAACATCAAGGCGCTGCGGAACATCACGCTCGCCCCCGTCTTTCGGGGCCCCACCCTCAGGTTCTTGCCTGTGGAATCTAAAGGTTTTTGGCGCATTCCTACACCCTCGCACGGATTGCCTCCGGATGATGCAAACGCCTACGCTGATGGTACTTTTTGGGACGGAGGTTCGACGATGCGCCCCCAACCAGGCCTGATGCTTGTAATGACCGTCTTCCTCGGAATTGCTGGCGCAGCGTTTGCCGCCGCGCAGTCCACCCCGCAGCCCTCGCCTGCCGATCTGATAAAAGCCGTGATCCACAACGAGCTGAGCACCAGCACCCCTGAGGCGCGCTGGAAATACCTCCTGGATAAAGAAGTGGACGGCAAGCAGGAAACAAGAGAGGTCATCGAGACCAAGTCTGGCTCGCTCGATCGCTTGATTTCATCTGCGGGCAAACCACTGAATGACGCACAGCAGCACGAGGAACTCCAGCGAATCCTGCAGGTGTCGCATAGCCGCGATCAGCAGCGGAAGCTGGAAGAGAGTCGCAGAAAAGATGCACAACAGTGCGATGCATTCCTAAAGATGATCCCGGATGCGTTTGTCTTTCAATATTCCGGTGAGCGTTCGGGCGAAGGCGATCACCTGATCAAGCTGACCTTCAGACCCAATCCCGCCTTTCAGGCTCCTTCTCGGGAAGCAAAGGTGCTGCGCGAAATGGCCGGGGAAATCTGGGTGGATGCCAGGCAACAGCGCCTGGTCAGCATCCGTGGTCAGCTCTTGAATGAAGTCAGGTTCGCCGGCGGGCTTTTGGGGCACCTGGAGAAAGGCGGCACCTTCCGAGTGAAGCGCGGCGAGATCGCTCCCGGCCAGTGGGAAACGACCGAGATGGAAGTCAATATGCAAGGTAAAGCGCTCCTGTTCAAAACCATCTCCGTACGGCAAAAGGAGCTGCATCGAAACTTTTCGCGCGTCTCCGGCGATTTGACCATTGCCGACGCGGCTGCGCTTCTTATGAAAGAGTCGCTGGTTGCGGCAAAGAGGTGAGTTCAAAATGGCGTCTTGGCCGGCGCTATTACAGGCCGCTGCGCGCTACTCGGCAACTCGGAACCGCTGGCCGGTTCCTCCCTTCATTTACCGCGCCAGCCGGCTGTTCTCTTCTGAAGAAAGGCATCGATCCCCTCTGAGGCATCTTCCAACAGCATATTGCTTGCCATGACCCTGCTGGCTACCTGGTACGCGGCATCGAGAGGACGATCGATCTGACGGTAGAACGATTGCTTGCCCAAGCGGATCGCGGCCGGACTGCGGGACAGAATGATGTCAGTGAATCGCCTGATTTCGTCGTCCAGCCTGTTCCCGGGAACGACACGATTGACAAGCCCCCAAGATAATGCGGTCGCGGCATCAATGGGCTCGCCGCTCAGCAGCAGTTCCATCGCGCGCTTCCGGCCGATGTTCCGGACGACCCCGACCGCCGGGGTTGAGCAGAACACACCGATATTGATCCCCGGCAGGGCGAATGTTGCCGTATCCGCCGCTACCGCGAGGTCGCACATCGATACCAGCTGGCAACCGGCGGCGGTAGCGATTCCGTGGACGCGCGCGATCACCGGCTGCGGCATCTCGGTGAGAGCCGTCATCATCCGGCTGCAGCTGTCGAAAAGCTTCTGCTGCCATGCCTTATCATTCGCGTGAGCGCGCATCTCCTTAAGGTCATGCCCTGCGCAGAAGCCCTTTCCCTCAGCGGCCAGGATCACAACCCGCACCGAGGAATCGCTTGCGATGGCTTGCAGCTTTGCCTGCATCGCGGAGATCATTTCGGAGGACAGCGGATTGAATCGCTCCGGACGGTTCAGGGTCAGAGTTGCGACTCCGTTCGCGATGGAGAGGAGACACGACGGGCTCGCCGGCGAAGTAGCGTCAGGCCGCCGAGCCATACCTGGTTCTGTCGAATCCACGGACTTCATGAAAAACTCTGGGCTTTCTGCAGATCGTCAGACGGCTTCGTTCGACAAGCAAATGAAACCCCGCGCGGAATCAGACGGTGTTCGTAGGCTTGTCGTTCGAGGTCCTCGCGGAAATCGGGGTGCGCGAGACAAATGATCGCCTGAGCCCGCTCCGCTACCGACTTGCCTTTCAAATTGACCATGCCGTACTCGGTTACTACATACATCACGTCCGAGCGCGGCGTGGTGACGATATTGCCGGGCGTAAGCGTAAATACGATTCGGCTGCGGCGCTCGCCTTTCCTGCAATAAGCCGACGAAAGGCAGATGAATGACTTGCCTCCCTTGGAGGCATATGCGCCGCGCACGAATTGCAGTTGCCCTCCCGTGCCGCTGATGTGGCGGTGGCCGTCGGATTCTGAGGCCACCTGGCCCTGTAAATCGATTTGCGTCGTATTGTTAATGGACACGACCTTCTCGTTTTGCATAATAATGTGCGGCGAATTGGTATAGTCCACCTGGTGGCAATACCAGTCCGGATTGCGGTTTGCCGTCGCATAAAGGGCCAGGGAGCCCAGCGCAAACGTGTAAATCACCTTGCCCCGGTCCAAAGTTTTTCGTGCTCCCGTGACTCGGCCTGAGCGATAGAGCAAGCCGAGCCCATCCGTCATCATCTCTGTGTGAATTCCCAAATCCTTTACCCCGCTGTCCATCAGCAACGCACATACCGCGTTGGGCATGCCGCCAATGCCGATCTGAAGACAGGCGCCATCCTCGACTTCGGCGGCAATGCGCCGCGCCACCATGCCGTCAATCTCGCTGGGTTCGGGATTGGGCAACTCCGCGCAAGCTTCATTGTCGCCCTCGATGATGTAGTCGACTTCGCTCACGTGCACGCCGTTGTCTTTGCCGAACACATACGGTATCTGCCGATTGACCTCGACGATCACCAGCCTGGCCCGTTCAATCACCGCCCGCTGCCACAAGTTCGCCGGGCCAAAGTTGAAGTAGCCGCCTTCGTCCATGGGGCAAGTCTTGAGAATGGCAATATCCACCGGGTCGAGAAAGCGCCGATAGTAATCCGGCACCTCTCCAAGATTTAATGGCGTGTAATTGCAGCGCCCGCAATCGTGCTTTCTACGGTCGTAACCCGAAAAATGCCAGCTGAACATGTGGAAATGCTTGCCTTCGGGATCTTCCTCGATCACAGCGCGGGGACGCACCGTGAGGCAGGATCGAATCTTTACATCCTCCAACTCGTCTTTGCGCGCCGCCAGCGCTCTGTCGAAGACGTCAGGCTGGCAATGGGACGCGCCATAGTCCAGCCACATGCCGGATTGGACAAAGCTGGCGGCGTGTTCCGCGGAGATCGTTTCACCAGGCATAGACAAAGCCTCTCGCAGCCCCGAAAGAGTCTACAACGAAATCGCTGCGCGTCTGAGTGCTAATAGATTATTGGCCTCGATATTATGCGGTACTCTCGCCTAATGGGGCATGGTTGATCGAAACCGTCGAGGCTAGAACCCAACCCAGGTCCCCTGTAAATTGGGACCCTCTGGGCCTGAATCTCGTATAAACCTGGGGTCTACATCCTTGGCAGCGACCTCACAAGGAGGCCCGTGAAAGGGCTCCCGCGAGGCTCTCTCGACGCGATTGCACCTGGCTTAGAACCCGCATTGCATGGCGTCTCATCATCCCTTGCGGATTGATTACCAGACTCTGCATTGAGTCACGTGCACCATGGTCTGGCCTTGGTGGCATCCGAACGCACGGTCGAACTCAGGCATATTACCGAGTACGTTATCGACGCGATACTTGTCGAGAGGATGTGGGTCGCTCAGAATCAGGGTCCTCATCATTTCCGGCCGCACGTTACTGCACCAGATATTGGCATAGGCGAGAAAAAAGCGTTGCCAGTTGGTGAGGCCTTCAGCATCTTTGGTATCCATCGTCTGACCTTTTGCTTTCAGATCTTTTTCAAGGGCCGCGAGCGCGATGTATAGGCCCCCGTTGTCGGCGGTGTTTTCGCCTTGAGTCAGGCGTCCGTCCTGTTTCACACCGGCTTCTGGCACGAACACGGTGTATTCATCGGCAATGCAGTCGCCGCGCTGGTCATAAGCCTTGGCGTCGTCAGCGGTCCACCAGTCGCGCAGATTCCCTTGGGCATCGAATTTGCGCCCCTGGTCGTCGTAACCGTGAATGGTCTCGTGACCGATCACCGAGCCAACAGCGGCATAGTTCACCACGTCATCTTCTTGGGGATCGAAAAACGGCGGCTGCAGGATGCCAGCGGGAAAATTAATGGTATTGGTTTGCGGATCTTCGTAGGCGTTTACCGTCGGAGGAGTCATTTGCCACTCGGTCCGGTCCAGCGGCTTTCCTATTTTCTGCAACTGGCGGTGCATCTCGAAGGCGGCGGAGCGGTGCACATTCAGCAGGTTGTCGGCGCGGGTGATTTGCAGAGCGGAATAGTCGCGCCAGTGGTCTGGGTAGCCGATCTTGTCCAGTTGAGCCGCCAGTTTGATATGCGCCTGCTTCTTGGTTTCCGGACTCATCCAGGTGGCTGCGTCAATGTCCCGTCCCAATGCGGTCTTGATGTTGGCCACCATCTCCTTCATGCGTTCTTTGCTTTCGGGAGTAAAAGCGCGAGCTGCATAGGCCTGCCCGAGCGCCTGGCCGATATCGCGGTCTTCAGCCTCGATGCAGCGTCTCCAAAGCGGCTCAATTTCCTTGGCGCCAAAAAGATTTTTGCCATAGAAATCGAAGTTTGCATCAGCGAAGTCATTGCTCATAGCTTGCGCGTTCCCATTTAAGAGCGCCGCTTTCAAATAAGCTTTCCAGTGCTCAAGTGGTTCGCCTTGGATCAGCTGTTCCAGGGCGCGGAAAAAATCCGGCGAGGTGACGATGAGTTTCTGCGACTGCGGGGCGTGCACCAGTTCCAGGTAGCGGCTCCAGTTGAACTCGGGCGCAAGCTTCTTCACCTCCTCCAGGCTCATTTCATGGTCAAGGTTATGCGGGTCGCGGCGCTTGACAATCTCCATCGCAGCTTTGGCCAGTTTGGTTTCCATCTGCAGAACGATAGCCGCATCCGCTTTGGCCTGCGCTTCCGGTTCGCCTGCGAGCTGATAGAGTCGCGCCAGGTAGCCCATATATTTAGTGCGCAGGTCCACCGATTTGTCATCGGTATCCAGGTAGAACTGGCGCCCCGGCAGCCCCATCCCTCCCTGGTCGAATTGTCCGATCACCATGGCGGTATTGTGAAAATCAGGTTGCGCGCCGAAGCCGAACAGCGGAGCGTAGGTCTCGGATTCAGCGGGGTTCCATGCCCCGGAAATGGTTAGGTGCAAGTCGGCAACAACATCCGCGATCTCGCCTTTGCCGCTCATACGGTCAATCTTTTCAATTTCAGGTCGTAATGTGTCGAGCGAAGATGCATTGCGCTGCTTCTGATCCGTGCATGCCGTCCAGTAGTCGCCCACCTTCTGCTCCACCGGACTGCGCTGCGATTCAGGTTTGGCCGCAACCTCGAGCACAGTCTGATGAACGAAGCTGGTATTCCACAACTGCAGCTTGCCAAACGAACCCCAGAAGATCTCATCGGGTGGAACCGGGTTATCTTTGATCCACCGGTTGCACGCGTATTGAAAGAAATCGCTGCAAGGGTCCACCGAGGTATCCGCATTCTTTGGGTTGAAGTGATCCAACTGGGGAGTCTTCTCCGCAGACGCAGGTTGCTGCGCGGTTTGCGAGAGAGAGGCGGTCGACAAGTACAGGACTACGAGAATCAGGTTCCGTATCGATGACATGCGCCAACCTTCCTGAACAGAGCAGGGCGCCAGCCTACCACATTCCGCAGCCCTCAATTGCCATGGGTTACGCAGCAGATATCTCAGCGGTTTTGGGGAATAGCCGACTGACGCCCAAGCGTTACCCGGGTTACCCCACCCCTGCGCGGACCTATTAAATGCCTTGTGGAAAACGTGATATATTCAGCAAAATACCCAAGCTTTTAGGCATAGAAAGCACCTTAAAGATCAAAGCACTTGATAACGTCTTTCAACAACCGGGCCAGGCTTTGCAGCAGGTGGGTGTCGCTGGTGAGCATCCTTCTGGTCCTGGTGATTGGCTGCCTGGAGCCTCTGCACCAGCACTCTGACCTCGGTAACAGAACGTCCAAGGTGCCTTGCATTGTCTGCATTTCAAGTCAATCCGGCGTACCCACCGCGCTGCCCAATCTGCTGCCGTTAAAGCTGACGCTTCAGTGGGAAGCACCCGAAGCCAGCACGGAATCACCGCTTCGTCCCGCCCTCGAACACCCTTTCACTCGTCCTCCTCCTGCCATCTAGCTGTACTTGCTTGAGTTGGTCAGCTCAGATGGAGGGAAACTATGCACTGCATGTCTCTTCCCGTCTGCCTCTTAGTTGGCGTGATGGGAGGGCCAGTGATGGCACAAAATTTACCGGCGGCTCCGCAGCCGCAATCCATTCCCAATGCACCCAGTGCACCGGGCGGGCCCGGGTTCACTCCGCAGGGGGCGCCTGCCGCGGGGGCTCCGGCGCCCGCGGTTACGCAGATCTCGCTCGAAGACGCGATTCGGCTGGCGTTGACCAATAGCCCCTCCATACGTGCCACGCGCACGCAGATCGCACAGAGCCAGGCACAGGAAACAACTGCTGACTTCCGCCCGAACCCGGTGCTGTCCTGGGATGCGCAGTTCATTCCCATTTTCAGCCCGGGCCAGTTCACGACCAACACGCTCAATAACATCCAGCAGTTCGACGTCGGAGTCAGTTACCTGTTTGAGCGAGGCAAGAAGCGCCCGGCCCGGTACCGGGCGGCGGTGGGCCAGACGGCGGTCACGCGCGCGCAGGTGAAAGACGCGGAACGCTCCCTGGCCTTCAATGTGGCCCAGCAGTTCATCAACGCCTTGCTGGCGCAATCGACATTGCAATTCGCTCAGCAGGACTTGAGCAGTTTCGAAAATACGGTGCGCATCAGCGAAGAGCGTTACCGGGTGGGCGACATCAGTGAAGGCGACCTGTTGAAGATTAAGCTGCAGATGCTCCAGTTTCAGACCGATGTGTCGGCGGCGCGGGTGGCGCTGGTGCAAGCCTTTGCCGCGCTCCGGCAGTTGATCGGATACGAGGCCTTGCCGGCGAACTTCCAACTGCTGGGCGATCTCACGTATGAGCCTTTTACCTCCAGCCTCGACCAGCTAAACACCGTGGCCCGGCGCGAGCGGGCGGACCTGGCCGCGGCGCGCGAGGGCATTACTGCGGCGCAAAGCCAGATCACGCTGGCCAAGGCTGACGCCAAGCAGGACCTCAACGCCGGCATCAATTTTTCGCACGTGAGCGGCGTCAGCGGCACGTCGCTTTTCTTCAACATTCCCTTGCCGGTTTTCAACCGCAATCAGGGCGAGATTGCACGCACACGTTCCGCCCTGGAGCAATCCCAATTCCTGGAAACCGTGGCCGAGCAGAGCGTGCTGACCGATGTGCGCAACGCCTACGAATCGGCGACCACCAACCAGGAAGTTGCGAAGCTGTATGTCTCGGGATACCTGAAGCAGGCGCAGGATTCGCGCGACATCACCAACTACGCTTACAACCGAGGCGGGGTTTCACTGCTGGACTTGCTCGATGCCGAGCGCAGCTACCGCGCGACCGAGTTGGCGTATCGCCAAACCCTGGCTAATTACATGATTTCGCTTGAGCAAGTCAAGCAGGCGATCGGAAGCAGAACCTTGCCATGAAACTCCACACTCATCGTTTACTGATTGCGGCGACCCTGGGGGCGCTCACGCTGGCGATCGCGGCGAGCGGCTGCTCGGATTCCAGTCCGAATGGCGCCGTGTCCTTTTCCAGCAAGGCCGCTTCGGCGGATGAGCCGCAAGTGTTCACCATTCCCAGCGATCAACTCGCGCACATTCAAATTACGACGGTCGAGCCGGGACCCTGGAAACGCGTGTTGCGGCTGCCGGGAACGGTTGCGTTCAACGGATTCGTGACCACCCCCGTGATCACGCAGGTGAGTGGACCGGTGGGCCGGATTCTGGTTTATCCCGGGCAAATGGTCAAGAAGGGTCAGCCGATGCTTTACGTGAACAGCCCGGATTACTCGCAGCTGCGCGCCAATTACCTCAAGGCGCGCAACGCATATTCGCTGGCGGAGAAGGAATATCAGCGCACGCAGGATTTGTATCAGCATCATGCCGCGTCACAACGCGATCTGCAGCAGGCCGAATCAGCGGAAGTGCAGGCGCAGGCTGATCTGCAAGCGGCCGAGCAGTCGTTGCGGATTTTGGGAATTCCGCAGCCGGAAAGCCTGCTTACGCAGAGCGCATCCCCCGAAGCGCCCCTGTTGGCGCCCATCAGCGGAGAAGTCGTAGAGCGGCTTTGCCCCAGCGGACAGCTGGTGCAGGCGGGTACCACCCAGTGCTTCACCATTTCAGATATGCGTACCGTCTGGGTGCTGGTGAACGTGTATGAGAACGATCTCTCGTACGTGCACGTAGGCGACCCGGTCACCATTACTACGGACGCATATCCAAATGTGTTCCACGGAAAAATCTCGTACCTGGGAGCGGCGCTGGATGCGGCTTCGCACACGCTGCAGGCGCGCATTGACACGGCCAATCCCAACCGGCGGTTGCGGAAAGACATGTACGTCAGCGCGCTGGTGAATGCCGGGCAGGTGAAGAATGCAATCGCGGTTTCCGATTCGGCGGTGCTGCGCGATGCCGAGAACCAGCCGTTTGTCTATGTCGAATCCGGCGAGAACCAATTCGTGCGACGGCCAGTGAAGACCGGGGAGAGCCACGAGGGGCAGACGCAAATCGTGGCAGGCTTGTCGCCCGGCGAAAAAGTTGTAGGCGCGGGCAGCCTGATGCTGCAATTCGCCAATTCATTGCAGAAGTGAAGGAATGATTCACCGAGTCGTTCAATTCGCGCTGCGGCAACGCTTCCTCATCCTGATCTTCGTGGTGATAATGGCGATTGCCGGAATTGTCGCTTTCCAGCGCATGCCGGTAGATGCCTATCCCGATCTTTCCCCGCCGATGGTCGAGATTATTACGCAATGGCCGGGACACGCCGCCGAAGAAGTGGAACGCCTGGTAACCTTGCCGCTGGAGGTGGCGATTTCGGGCGCGCCCAATATGGAGGTGATGCGCTCCATTTCCTTGTATAGCCTGTCCGACATTCGCCTCACCTTCGAAGAAAGCACCGACAATTACTTTGCGCGGCAGGTGATTTTTGAGCGGTTGAGCGATGCGCAGCTGCCCACGGGCGTGCAGCCCAGCATGGCGCCGCTGTTTAGCCCGAGCGGTTTGGTGTACCGCTACGTGCTGGAAAGCCCGGACCGCAGCCCGCAGGAACTGAAGACGATTCAGGACTGGGTTCTGCAGCGCGCCTATCGCGCGGTGCCCGGCGTAGCCGATGATTCGGGTTTCGGCGGCACCGTAATGCAATACCAGGTCCTGCTCGATCCCAGCCGGCTGTACGGATATCACTTCACCGTTCCGCAGGTGATGCAGGCGCTGGCGGCGAATAACGCAAACACCGGCGGCGGCTTCTATTCGCAGGGCGGGCAATTCTATTACGTGCGCGGCCTGGGCCTGGTGCGCGACACCAATGACATCGGCAACATTGTGGTGGGCTCGTCGAAGGGCACGCCGGTGCGCATCCGGGACATCGGCGAAGTCACCATCGGACACGCGCCCCGGCTGGGGCAGTTCGGGTTCCAGACCCATCATTCCGATAACGATGACGCCGTCGAGGGCGTGATCCTGATGCGCCGCGGCGAGCAGGCGCAGAACGTCCTGAAAGGCGTGGAGCAGAAGACCGCGGATCTGAACCGGATGATGCTGCCGCGCGATGTGAAAATCCGGCCCTACTACGACCGCAGCGACCTGGTCAGCCTTACCACCAAGACCGTGGAAAACAATCTGGTCCGCGGCATGATCCTGGTGCTGGTCGTGCTCATCTTCTTCCTGGTGAGTATGCGCGCTGCGGTCATTGTGGCGCTTACCATTCCGCTGGGCCTGTTGTTCTCGTTCATCATCCTGCACGCGGAAGGCGTGTCGGCGAACCTGCTTTCGATCGGGGCCATCGATTTCGGAATCATCATCGACGGCACCGTGGTGATGATGGAAAACATTTATCGCGAACTCGCCGAGCGCGCGGGGCAATCCTATCGGCTGCAAGACGTAATTCTGGCGGCTGCGCGCGATGTCGACCGGCCCATCTTTTATTCTGTCGCGGTCATCATTGCCGGATACCTGCCGATTTATGCCTTGAGCGGGCCCTCGGGAAAGCTGTTTCATCCCATGGCGGACACGATGTCGTTTGCGCTGATTGGAGCGCTGATCCTGACATTGACGCTGGTGCCGGTGCTGGCTTCCTACTGGTTTACGCGCGGCGTACGCGAAGGCGTGAACCGGCCCTACGAGTGGATCAGAAGCCACTATGGCCGCGGGCTCGACTGGTGCCTCGGGCATCCCGCGCCCACGTTGATCGCGGCGGTCGTCATCTTTGGGGCAACCTTGCTGCTGGTGCCGTTTATCGGCGGCGAATTCATGCCCCACCTGGACGAAGGCGCGTTGTGGGTGCGCGCCACCATGCCCTATACGATCTCATTCGAGGATTCGGCGAAAATCGTGCCGCAAATCCGCGACATTCTGATTTCGTATCCGCAGGTCACGGTGGTGGGTTCGGAGCATGGCCGTCCCGACGATGGCACCGATCCAACCGGGTTCTTCAATGCCGAATTCTATGTGGGCCTGAAGCCTTATAACGATGACGCATGGAAGCATGGGCCGATTCGTAGCAAGGAAGACCTGATTGCCGCGATCGATAAGCGACTGAAAACCTTCCCAGGCATCATTTTCAATCACACGCAACCGGCCGAAGACGCGGTCGACGAAGCGCTCACCGGGCTGAAGAGCGCGCTGGCCGTCAAGATCTATGGACCCGACCTCAACGTGCTGCAGGACAAGGCGCTGCAAATCAAGGACATCCTCTCGCACCTGCCGGGATTCACCGAGTTGACGGTGGTGCGCGAACTGGGACAGCCCAGCCTGCTGGTCGATGTGGACCGCGAGAAGACAGCGCGCTATGGAATCAATGTCGATGACGTCAATGCCGTGGTGCAGGCGGCGGTGGGCGGCCAGGCTGCGACCCAGGTGATCCAGGGTGAGAAGGTCTTCGATCTCGTCATCCGTATGCAACCGCAATTCCGCAGCAGCGCGGCCCAGATCGGCAACCTGCTGGTAGGCACGCCCGATGGACAACAGATTCCGCTGAGCCAGTTGGCAACCATTCGCGAGGGCAATGGCGCGTCGTTTATTTATCGCGAGAACAATTCGCGGTACATTGGCGTTCAATACAGCATTGAAGGCCGCGATTTGGAAAGCGCGGTGCGCGAAGGGCAAGCCGCCGTCAATAAAGCCGTCAGCGTGCCGACCGGATATTGGATCACCTGGGGCGGCGAGTATGACCAACTGGTAGCCGCACGCCAGCAATTGAGCGTCATCGGACCGATTGCGGTGCTTTTGATCCTGATGATCCTGTTCGCGCTGTACGGGAACTTCAAGTTCCCGATCGCCATCGCCTTCGAGGTGCTGCTTACTGAGCCGGTGGGCCCGCTCATTGCCCTGAAGCTTACCGGGACTCCATTCAGCGTTTCCTCGGTGCTGGGGTTGCTGGCGCTGCTCGGAGTTTCGGTGGAAACATCGGTAATTCTGGTTTCGTACATCAATAA
>DASVAJ010000045.1:0-5082 GCA_036376415.1 Terriglobales bacterium | reverse complement strand
CACGCAGACCACCGTGATCGCCGAGCGCTTCTTCGACGAGGGTGGCGGCATGCAACTGGTGATCCATGCGCCGTTTGGCGCGCGCGTTAACAAGGCCTGGGGATTGGCGCTTCGCAAGCGTTTTTGCCGCAGCTTTAACTTTGAGCTTCAAGCGGCTGCCACTGACAACGGGCTCAACATCGCGCTGGCCGAGCAGCACAGCTTTCCGCTGGCCGATGTGTTTCACTTCCTGAACGCGGAGACAGTGCAGCCGATCCTGGAGCAGGCCGCTCTGCCATCGCCCATCTTCGGCACGCGCTGGCGCTGGGATGCAAACCGTTCGCTGGCGCTGCTGCGCTTTCAAGGCGGCAAGAAGGTCCCGCCGCAGATTCAGCGCATTCGTTCCGATGATTTGCTGGCCTCGGTGTTTCCCGACGTCGCTGCCTGCCAGGAAAACATTGTTGGCGACATTCAGATTCCCGACCATCCGCTGGTGAAGGAGGTCATGAAAGACGTCCTCACTGAGGCGATGGATCTGGACGGCCTGAAGGAACTCTTGCGGGGTATGGAAGCCGGACACATCCGCTGTATCGCCGTGGACACGCCGGTGCCGTCGCAGTTTTCGCACGAAATCCTGAACGCCAACCCATATGCGTATCTCGACGATGCGCCTTTGGAAGAGCGCCGCGCGCGAGCTGTGGAGATGCGGCGTGTGCTGCCTGAATCCGTGCTCGAAGAAGTCGGCAAGCTCGATCCCGCAGCGATCGATCAGGTCAGGCAGGAAGCCTGGCCAGATGTCCGCGATGCCGATGAATTGCACGATGTGCTGCACACGCTGGGTGCATTGCCACTTGAAGAGCCTAATCGTCTAGCTTCGCTCGACCGGACGGGCGAGGGCGCCCGTCCCCACACCGCCACCATGGTCGAGCGCAGCTCGACCGAATGGCATCCCTTATTCGACCGGCTCCAAGGTCAGAACCGTGTTCTACTCGCGACGGTTGATGATCGCCCGTACTGGATAGCAGCCGAACGCGCCCAGTCCTTCCAGCAGATCTTTCCCGACGCGGTGTTCGACGGGGCGATCCCTGATTTTGGCAAAACACAGCCGAAAGACGATGCGCTGCTCAGCCTTGTCACCGGCTGGATGAGCCACATCGGCCCGACCAGTTCTCCGGAACTTGGCGCTTTGCTGGGAATCGATGCAAGTGAGATCGAGAAGGCAATGCTGCGGCTGGAGGCGACCGGCGCGATCCTGCGGGGCAGGTTCACAGATCGCCATTCGACAACAAGCACTGTCGAGCTTCGCTCGACTGGACGGGCGGGGGCGCCCGTCCCCACACAGTCCGATGAACATGAGTGGTGCGATCGCCGGCTTCTGGCTCGCATTCATCGCCTGACTGTCGCTACACTCCGCAAACAGGTGGAACCGGTCACGCCTGCAGCCTTCATGCGCTGGTTGCTGCGTTGGCAGCACATAACGCCCGACGCCCAGGCGCGCGGCGAACGGGCTGTGCTGGAGATGCTGCGGCAATTGCAGGGATTTGAAATTCCAGCCAACGCTTGGGAGCGCCAGGTGCTCGCCCGTCGCGTCGGAGACTACGATCCGGCCTGGCTCGATCAGTTGTGTCTTACGGGAGCGGTTGGCTGGGGACGTTTGTCACCGCATCCGGCTACGCTCGAAGCATCGGATGGCAACGGCAGCCGGCGTCGGGTGATCCCCACCAGCGTAGCCCCGATCACTTTCTTCGTTCGCGAAGAAGCGGACTGGATGCTGCCGCAAGAGCGCACCGACGAGGGCCAGGGCCTTAGCCCGGTTGCCCGCCAGGTGCTGGAGTTCCTGCGGCATCGCGGCGCTTCGTTCTTTGCTGATATCGTCCGCGCGACCGGTAAGCTCAAGGCCGAAATTGAAACCGGGTTGTGGGAGCTCGTCGCCGCGGGACTCGTTACCGCCGACGGTTTCGACAACCTTCGCGCCCTCATTGATCCCAAGCGGCGTTCCGGACAGGGAAGCGGGCGCACGACTCGGCCTCGCCACAGTGCCGGTCGCTGGGCGATCCTGCACACTGATTCTGCGATTGAGCGCGACCGTGCCACCGAAGCCACCTGCTGGATGCTCCTAAAGCGCTACGGCGTGGTTTTCCGCGACTTGCTGGCCCGCGAAAGCAACCTCCCCAAGTGGCGCGAACTGCAATTAGCATTTCGGCGTCTGGAAGCCCGCGGTGAAATCCGTGGCGGGCGGTTTGTGGATGGATTCCTTGGCGAGCAGTTCGCGTTACCGGTCGCGGTCGAATCCCTGCGAGCCGCGCGCAAACTTCCCCCGGACGGCGACACGATTACAATTTCCGCCGCAGACCCTCTCAACTTAGTAGGTATTGTGGTGCCCGGGGAACGGGTTCCTGCCATTTCCGGGCGAGTCGTGACCTACCGCAACGGAGTTCCCGTCGAACAAGAACCAGCCCTGCAGACCCGCGTCGCCGCCATTTAGCGGACAGACTAGCGCACAAATTAACAGATAAATTCGCGCGCAAAAGTCTTTGCGCGCAAAAAAATCGGGAACTTGTCAGGGGGGCCCTCCAAGATTCCCGATCCCTATCCGCCAGGCCAGAAACTTTATGCGCTTCCCCACGCAGAACTGGCGAACAGGTGAGCGTAGGTTAGTTCACTCATATCGAGAAAGTAAAGGGTTATCTCCTGTTGTTACGAAATCGGAACAACTTACAGAAAAGCACAGTAAATACGCATTTTATGGAAGACACCAGACTGCATTTGTTGCCAATATCGTTCCGAAAACGTAACAAAGCCTTTTTTAACCGGGTACGGCTACTCCGGCAATTGCAATTTCAACAGGACGGCGGGATTCAGATACACATTTTGCCAGCGAACGGCCAAGTGAAGGTGGGGTCCAGTGGCCCGTCCGCTCCCGCCGCTCATAGCGATGAGTTGACCGGTTTTGACTTTGTCGCCCTCTTTGACTTTGAAATCTGACAGGTGGAGGTAAAGGCTTAGCAATCCTTGGCCGTGATCGATCACGACAAAGCCGCCTTCGAAATAAAGCGATTGGGCAAGAATTACAGTACCGTCGTTAATGGCATGTACGGGAGTCCCTGCGGGCGCGGCAAAGTCCAATCCTAAGTGGCGGCTTTTGACCTCTCCGTTAAACACGCGTTCCGTCCCGAAAACATCGGAAACGGAGGATGAAACTGGAGCCTCGAAACTCCCCTGCCATAGTCGATCCGGGGTCTGGCTGGCAAGGACAGTCTTCTTTACTTCTTTGTCGGCGGAGATCTGTTTGAGTTCCTGGGGATTCGGCTCGGTAAACTTTTTGGCTACCTGGATGGTAATTCGCGGGTACCTGGCAGTCGCAATAACGACGTTCTTTTGAACCTTGAGCTCGCCCGCCGGCGACGTCTCGCTCAACTCCAGCTTGTAAATTCCAGCCTTGGTTTCGACCGGGATGCCTGCGAGCGCGTACCACCCCGTCCCGTCGCGAAAGAACTGGAGTTCACGCCCGAACCAGGTTCCGGTCACCACCCGCACCCGAGCCGGGGCTGAGACTTTGAACAGCACCGGAGAGCCGCGTACCAGCTTTGCCGGCTGCCACGTGACTGCGGACGAATGGGTCGGAGCCGCACGAAGCGATGCACTGCAGAGCGTCATCACCATGGCGGCTAGAAACAGCAGCTTACTTTTGGATCGCACGAAGTTTCCAGACATTACTTGCATCGTAATCACGATGCGGGGATATGGCAAAATCTAATTGGCCCTGGAGCACGCTGAGGCAACTTGGTGGGCTGTGCTCCCGGGCTTGGAATTCTTCCAAAACGCCGTGCTAGTATTACGGCGCAACAGGAAATTTACTCAGGCGCTCATCCATCGTGCGCCGGTCAATCATCAAAGCGGAGCGAGATGAAAGACACTTTGGGAGTCCTGCTGGCAGGCGGAGCCGGAGAGCGCCTCTATCCTCTGACTCGCGATCGAGCCAAACCGGCCGTAACCTTCGGCGGTATCTATCGCATCATCGACATTACGCTCTCCAACTGCGTGAATTCCGACCTGCGCCGGGTCTACATCCTCACCCAGTACAAGGCGCTGTCGCTGAACCGCCACATCCGCGAAGGCTGGAACATTGTCGCCCGCGAAATGGGAGAGTTCGTCGAAGTCCTTCCGCCCATGAAGCGCGTCAGCGACCAGTGGTATCAGGGCACCGCCGACGCCGTTTACCAGAACATTTATTCCATTGGATCCGAACAACCAAAACATGTGCTGGTTCTGTCCGGCGACCATATTTACAAGATGAATTATGGCCTGATGCTCAAGCAGCATCTGGACTCTGGCGCCGATGTCACGCTCGCCGTTATTGATATTGATCCTGAGGAAACCTACCGCTTCGGCGTGATGGCCATTGACAACGACTATCGTGTGACCGGTTTTGAGGAGAAGCCGACATTCACCAAGCTGCGGTCGCCCAGCAATCCGGACAAGGTTCCGGGTTCGATGGGCATTTACCTTTTCAATACGGATGTGCTCATTCCCATTCTCCTGAAGGATGCGGAGGATGAGCAGTCATCGCATGATTTCGGCAAGGACATCCTGCCCCGAATGCTCGAAGACTACCGCGTCTACGCCTACAACTTTGTCGACGAGAACAAGAAAGAGGCTCTGTACTGGCGTGACGTAGGGACCCTTGAGGCATACTACGAAGCCAACATGGACGTGGTCTCAATCTCGCCGGTTTTCAACCTGTACGACGAGGCGTGGCCCATCCGCACGCACCAGCGCCAGTATCCTCCCGCAAAATTTGTGTTTGAAGAGCCTGGGCGAACCGGCACGGCGCTGGACTCGATCGTGTCATCCGGCTGCATCGTCTCCGGTGGCACTGTGCGCTACAGCATCCTCTCGCCGAATGTGCGTGTGAACTCGTACACCGAGATCGACTCCAGCATTTTGTTCTCGCACGTGAATATTGGCCGCCACTGCCGCATTCGACGAGCCATCATCGACCGCGACGTGCACATACCGGAAGGCACTACGATCGGCTACGATCCGGAAACCGATCGGCAAAGATATTTTGTGACCGACAGCGGAATCACCGTGGTCACGCGC
>DASVAJ010000022.1:0-55748 GCA_036376415.1 Terriglobales bacterium | reverse complement strand
TCGCAGCACGCCGATCTACGACGCTGTCGGCAGCATCGCCATCAACAAGCCCGATCCGATGCTCACCAGCCTGCGCGACGGCAACACTCCCATTGATTATTACGATCCCACCGATCTCGACACCGAAGTTCGCATTCTGCGCAGCGACTTGCTCGCCCTGCAGGTAATCAAGGAGCTGAACCTGGACAAGCTCCCTGAGTTTGGCGGCCACGGCGAATCTACTTCTTCATCGCTTGAGCTCACCACTGACACGCTCCAGCCTGACTCGGCCCGGGCGAACGCGCTGCTGGGCGCATTCAAGGGAAACCTGCGCGTGCTGCTCGAACCCAATACGCGCATCATCGACGTTCACTATCGCAGCCCGAACAAGGAACTCGCCGCGCGAATCGTCAATACGCTGGCCAACACCTACATCGAGCAGAATTTCAAAACTCGCTTTGAATCGACCATGCAGGCATCGGACTGGCTCTCGCGCCAGCTCGTCGACCTGCAGATGAAGGTCGAAACCTCGCAGGAGAAACTTGTCCAATACCAGAAGGAGCACCAGATCCTGGGGATCGATGACAAGCAGAACATCACCACCGAAAAGCTCGATGAGCTGAATAAGCAGCTCACCGACGCGGAGTCGCAGCGGATGGAGAAGGAGGCGCTCTACAGATTGGCGGAGTCCGGCGATTCGGAGTCGGCGGCATCCGTAGCAGGAGCGGCGGCAGCGCCCGGCAAGAGCTCCGTCGCCAGCTCCGGGCTTCTCGACCGCCTGGAGGGCGAGAAGGCAGACTTGAAGGTCCAAATCGCGCAAATGGGCACGCAATTTGGCCCGGCATATCCCAAGATCGCCCAGCTTAACAATCAGCTGAAAGAAATCGATGTGCAGATACAGGTGGAAATGAAGAAGGTCGCGGAGCGGCTGCGCGGCGATTACATGGCCGCCCTGCAACGCGAGACCATGTTGCGCCAGGCGCTCGAAGAACAAAAGCAGCAGGAAAACAAGCTGAATGAAAGCGCGATCGAGTACAGCCTGCTCAAGCGTGACTTCGAAACCAACCGCACACTGTATGAGGGGCTGCTGCAGAAACTCAAAGAAGCGGGGGTGACTGCCGGCCTGCGCTCAAACAATATTCGCGAAGTCGATATCGCCCGCACTCCGGCGGGGCCGGCGGAACCTAACATCCCACGCAACTTGGGGTTCGCATTTGTGCTCGGCCTGACCAGCGGAATCGGGCTCGCGTTCCTGCTCGAAGGCATCGACAACACTGTGCGCACGCCTGAACAGGCGCAGCTGATCTCCGGCCTGCCGTCATTGGGAATGATTCCCCTGGCGCCGAAGAGCGCCACGGATAACAACGCCAAACAAGGCCTGATGGTCGCGGCTTCCAAAGAAGCTGTCGAACTGATTACCCAGTCACGGCCGCAATCGCAGATGGCGGAGTCCTATCGCGCGCTGAGAACCTCGCTGCTGCTGACGTCGCTGGGAGCTCCGCCCAAGACCATCCTTATCACCAGCGCGCTTCCCCGGGAGGGCAAGACCACGACCAGCATCAACACGGCCATCGTTCTTGCGCAGAAGGGGACGCGGGTCCTGCTGATTGACGCCGACCTGCGCCGGCCCAGCATTCACAAGGCCCTGGGCTTAGGACACCGGACTGGGCTAAGCAACGTTCTGACTGGCGGCGCCACCCTGCAGCAGGCCACGGTGCGCTCGTCGCTGCTGCCGACGCTTTATGTCTTGCCCGCAGGCACGCCGCCCCCGAATCCCGCCGAGTTGATGGCCTCCGGGCAGATGGTTGATGTACTGGCGGAGTTGCGCGATCAGTATGACCACATCGTGGTGGACACCCCGCCGACGCTCTCGGTTACCGACGCGGTTGTGCTTTCGACCAAAGCCGACGCGGTTGTGCTGGTCATCCGCTCGTCGCAGACCACCAAGCCGGCGCTGCGCCGCGCCCGCGACATTCTGGCGCAGGTGAATGCCAGGGTAGCGGGAGTTCTTTTGAACGCCGTCAATCTGGATTCACCGGACTATTACTATTACTACGAGTATCAGGGGAAATACGGCCAGCGCTATTACGACGAGGACATGAGCGGATCGGATCACGACGCCACGCACGCTGCGTCGACTAGCGCGTAGCCCCTATTCGCGGTGAGAAAACGATGCAGCTAGACCTTCGCAGCCGGGCAAAGAAGGTTGCCGCGGCCGCTGTGATTCTGCTCCTGGCCGGGGCGTACCTCGCCGTGGGCGCGGCGCGATTTCTGGCGGCATGGGTTGCCGATGACTCCAATCCCGTTCGGCTGCAACGCGCCGCCAGGCTGGATCGCAGCAACGCGGAATTTCCTTACAAACTCGGAGACTATTACCTGGTGGGGGGGCAGGCGCCGCAACAAGCTGTTTACTGGCTGCGCCGGGCGACAGCGCTGAACCCGCTGGCGGCGAGATATTGGGTCGACCTCGCCATCGCGCAGCAGACGCTGGGGCGGCTCGATGCCGAGCGGCAATCGCTCGAACGCGCCTTGGCCGTCGATTCCCATACTCCCGACATCGCCTGGGAGGCGGCCAATCTCTACCTGGCCCAGGGCTCGCCGGACGCGGCCATGAAGCAGTTTCATACCGTGCTGCAAAATGATCCTCCACTAACCTGGCTGGCTCTGAGTACCTGCTGGAAGATGCGTCCTGACATCGACTACCTTCTCAGCGACGTTGTGCCACCCGGCACGGATCCCCTGTTCCTGAAGCTGCTGCTTTCGCAAAACCAAACCGCAGCCTCGGAGAAAGTGTGGGAGCGGATCTTCTCGCAGCAGCAACCGGTCGAGCGCCAGGACCTGTTCGATTACATCCGCTACCTCATCCAGCATCATGAAGTGTCGCAAGCCCAACGAGCGTGGCAGGAAGCGGCGCAATTGTCGGATTTGGGCGCGTACCAGGCTTCTTCAGAAAATCTTTTGATCAATGGCGACTTCAGCCTGGACATTTTGAACGGCGGTTTTGACTGGCTGCATCACAAAAACACGGGGGTCACTCTCGCTCTCGATCCCAATGAAGGGCACTCGGGCTCGCGCTCATTGCGCATCACTTTTGACGGCCCGCCGGTTACGGATGCAGGAATCGGGCAAATGGTCCCGGTAGACCCGGGCACGCGGTATGAATTTTCGGCCTTCTACAAAGCCGAAGAGATGGACGGAGCCGGAGGCATGGAGTTTTCCATTCAGGACCTCTATCACGAGAATCCGCTCTTTATGAGCGACGATTTGCACGATGCCGATTTCTGGAAAAAAATCAGCGGCAGCTTCGTTACGGGTACAGACACGCGGCTCGTGCTGGTGCACCTGGTCCGAGTACCGTCGGGGCGGCCGATTCGAGGCAAGCTGTGGATCGATGGACTTCAACTCATCCGCAGCGAGCACGGCTCCAGCAGCGAAACGGAGGCCAAGTGACCGCGCCTTTGCCGCTGCCCGAGATTCCCGAAACCATCATCCCGGCGCGGCCGCAACCCTCGCGGACTAACAGCCTCGTCCTGTACGGCGCGGCGGCATTGCTGATGTTCGCGCCTCTTGCGTTCGGTGCAGTGGAGCCGTGGGCCATTTTCGTGGTGGAATTCGGGGCGGCAATTCTGCTGGTCATTTGGATGTTGCACCAGGTGCGAGCCGGGCAGATCAGCGTCGCGCCTAATCGCGTTTTTGCTCCGATGCTGGCCTTTGCCGTGCTGATCTCGCTGCAATTGCTGCCGGGCGCCTCTGCCTATGAGCACGCAACCTCCTCGGCCCTGCTGCGATACACCGCCTATGGGATCGTTTGCTTTCTCATTACACAGACCTTGTTCCGAACCACCCACGTGCAGCGGATTGCAACCGTTCTGGGGATCTATGGCGCGTGCCTGGCATTGTTTGCCGCGCTCCAGGGCATCAGCTCCAACGGCAAAATTTATTGGTTGCGAACCCCGCGCTTTGGCGGATGGATTTATGGCCCCTACGTAAACCACAACCACTACGCCGGTCTGATGGAAATGCTGGCGCCTATCCCGCTGGTGTTTGCCTTCAGCAAGTACGCGCATGGACGAAAGCGCTGGATCGCGGCCGCCGCCGCCGCTTTCATGGGAGCGACAATCTTCCTTTCGGGATCCCGCGGCGGAATGACCGCGTTTGCCGCCGAGATCGGCATCTTTTTCTGGCTGCTTTTCCGCGAGCGCACGCGCAATCGCGTGGTGCTGCTCATGGGCGGATTTCTCCTGATCTCGCTGGTTTCGATTGCCTGGATCGGGGGCAGCGAAGTCTCGTCGCGCATCGCCACGGTGACGGGAAACCATCGTTCCCAGGTGACCATGGATATCCGTTTGAAGATCGACGAGGATTCTCTGCGGATGTTTGCGAAGCGGCCGATTCTCGGCTGGGGTCTAGCGACTTTTGAGTACGCCTATCCCGAGTTTCGCAGCTTCTACACGAACTCGCTGGTGAACGCGGTGCACAACGACTATCTCCAGGTGCTGGTCGAAACCGGGCTCCTGGGCTTTGCCATCACCGTCTGGCTGCTGGTGGCTGCGATCCGGCCGGGGCTGCGCAAATTGCGCAATTGGCCATCCGATGTCAACGGCTCAGTCGCCCTCGCGGCCCTGCTCGGCATCAGCGGCATCCTGGTGCACAGTTTCGTCGACTTCAATTTGCAGATTCCTGCCAATGCCATGCTGTTCTATGTCCTTTGTACGCTCGCAGGGATGGAGCCGCGCTTCCGGAACTTTCGCCGCGAGCACAAGCACCGCACTGCGGTCACGGACGAACTCCCCTCGGAAAACCTTTCGGACCTGCCTATTTAAGCGCGCGGCGTGCTAGCATCGGGACAAAACAGGTGTTTCGACCCATGTTGCCAGCGCTGCGATTCCGCTGCTTGACGAGCGGCCTCTTAATTCTCTTCTCGACGTTGCCCGCCCGCCTCGTCGCCGCCGACCAGCAGTGGCTACGCATCAGTTCCGACCATTTCACCGTTCTCACCGATGCCGGCCAGAAGAAAGGGCACGAGATCGTTGCCCGCTTCGAGCAGATGCGCTCGGTTTTTGGGCACCTGCTCATGCGCAATAAGGTTCTTATGGCGGAACCGCTGGAGATCATCGCGGTGGGCAACTCGAACCGCTACTCACAGCTGGCTCCTTTGCTGAATGGCGACCCTATTTCCGATCCCGGCTTTTTTTTGCCCGGTGAAGATCGCATCTTTGTTGTCCTGAACGCTTCCGACCCTGAATGTTACCGCGCCATCGAGCACCCTCTGGCGCACTACTTTCTCGACTTCAACTATCCCCCCACGCAGCCCTGGTTCGACGAGGGCTTTGCCGAATACTTCGCCTCCATCGATTTCACCCCAAAGAAAGTGGAGCTGGGCAGCGATCCCGAACTGTCCAAGCCGTACCTGAGTTCGTTTCTTTCTTCGACCACGTCGCCTGAGACGGGATTGAAATCGTTAACCGAAATCCTGAACTCCCCGGTTTGGCTGAACTTGACGGATCTGCTGGAGATGAAGAACCGGGTCGTGAACGGGCAGGAGGGGACGCATCACACGCTTTTTTATGCGCAGTCGTGGCTCCTGGTCCACTACCTGTTGAGCCAGAACAAGCTGCCGCAAGCCGGCACCTACTTCGGGCTTGTGGAGAATCAGAGAGTTCCGGTTGCGCAGGCGATCCAGCAGGCTTTTCAAATGACACCCGCGGAACTTGACCAGGCGCTGAAAAATTACTTCCGCTCATTAAAGCCGCTGCAGGCTGCGCTCGACCAATCCAAGCAACCGAACCCGCCGCCCACCCCGGAGCCTCTCTCGACCATGCCGCTGCCGTTCACGATCGAGGATGTCTCGTCCAGCGCCAAGTCGCTTCCCCTGGCCGAAGGCCAGGCGCTGGTCGACGAAATGGAACTGCGGATTCCTGAGCGTCGCGAGCAGGCCATCCACGATCTGGAGAGGCTTGCCGGGGACCAGCATACGGAAAACGTCATCGAACACCGGGCACTCGCTTGGGCTGATGTGCAAAAGGGGGACACCAACGCCGCGTTTGAGGAACTGGATTCGGCCATGCAGATGAATTCCACCGATCCGTGGACGCGCTTTGGCCTGGCGCTGGCGGCTTACCGCTCGGGTCAAAAAGGAGCGCACATTCGCGGCCTGGCCAACACCATGGAGAGCCTGCAATTCGTGCTCAATGAATATCCCGAGTTTGCCGAGGCCTACAACATTCTGGGTTGGGCCCGCCTCGAGGGCGGTGGTGCAAATGCTGCTCTCGAAGCCATGCGGCTTGCTGTCCAGTTCAACCCGCGCCGCGAGGACTATCAGTTGAGATACGCGGAAGCATTCATGGCTGCAAGAAAGTGGGACGAGGCGGCCACGTTGTTAGACCAGCTCAAATTAAGCCAGAATCCGCAGATTGCATCGGCGGCGAAAAAAGATTTGCGCGACCTGCCATACCTGAAAAAGTTCGGCATCCCTCCCCAGGAAAATGCTGCTTCAAAAAACGAAACACCCTCCGCCCAGCCGAAAGCCGCGGCCGAAAAGGATTCGGGTTCGGAACAGAGTTCCGATGATGAGGCTCCGAAGAAACCGGAGCCTGTTGCCGCCCAGCCCGACCGCCGTCCAGTGAAGTTTCTCAAAGGAACGCTGCTCTCGGTCGATTGTTCCAATGCGCCTGCAGCGGTGCTGAGTTTTGCGGCGCGTAACAAGACGCTCAAGCTGCGGGCCGCGAATTACAAATCTGTCGCGGTAATTGGAGCGGGCGAATTCTCCTGCAGCTGGAAGAAAGTAGCCGCCGCGGTGAATTACCGGCCCGGAGGAACTGTGGACGGCGACCTGGTTTCCGTGGAAATCGAGTAATAGTTCATCACTCGGCGGAACTCTCCGGTTTCTTCTCCGGCCTCAGCAGCGGGAACAAGATCACATCACGGATTGACTGCGAGTTGGTGAGCAGCATCGCCAGGCGGTCGATACCTACGCCAACTCCTCCCGCCGGCGGCATGCCATACGAAAGCGCGCGAATGTAGTCTTCGTCCATCTGGTGGGCTTCTTCGTCGCCCCGCTCGCGCTCCTGGAGTTGCTGTTCGAAACGGCGCCGCTGGTCCACGGGATCATTCAGTTCGCTGAAGCCGTTGGAGACTTCCATTTGCCCGATGTAAATTTCCCAGCGCTCGGTCCACTCCGGCTCGTCGAGTTTCTGCTTGGAAAGCGGCGATACGGCGGTTGGGAATTCATAGATGATCGTCGGCTGCACCAGGTGTTCTTCGGCGACGGCCTCGAACAGCGCGGCGATGGTCTTTCCGCTTGGCTCGCTGGGATCGTAAGCCATGTGTGGGTGCGCAGAATTGAAGCGTCCCACCAATGCTTTCACCGAATCCGGCGACGCAAAATCCGCCATACCGGGTTTCGCCCCGGCGCGCTCCGGCCAGTATTCGATGATGGCTTCGCGCATGGTCATGCGCCGCCAATTTTCTTCCGACCAGTCGATTGCAATATCGCCCCAGCTCGTCTTGGCGGCGCTCGTGACATCTTTTGCGGCGCGGATAATCAGAGCCTGAGTCAGGTCCATCACCCCACGATAATCCGTGTACGCCTGGTAAAACTCCAGCATGGTGAACTCGGGATTATGGCGCGTGGAGATGCCTTCGTTGCGAAAGTTGCGGTTGATTTCGTAAACGCGGTCAAATCCACCGACCGTGAGGCGCTTCAGATACAGCTCCGGCGCGATCCGCAGATAGAGATCCATGTCCAGCGTGTTGTGGTGCGTGACAAACGGCTTAGCCACCGCTCCCCCCGCGATCGGCTGCATCATGGGCGTTTCCACTTCCACGAATCCCTGCTCGGCGAGAAAGTTTCGCATCGACTGGATCAGCCTGGCGCGCTTGAGGAAAACGTCGCGCACCTCCGGGTTCATGAACAGGTCGACGTAGCGCTGCCGGTAGCGCAGCTCGACATCGGTCAGCCCGTGCCATTTTTCCGGGAGCGGCAGCAGGTCTTTCGAAAGAAACGTGATCTCCTCGACGTGAACCGTCAACTCGCCGGTCCGGGTGCGAAACAGATAACCGCTGACCCCGATGTGATCGCCGAGGTCGAGCAATTTGTAGAGTTCGAACCCCTTTTCGCCCACCGCGTCTTTCTTCACATAGATCTGCAGCCTCTGGCCAGCCTGCTGCAGGTGCGCGAATCCGGCTTTGCCCATCAGGCGAATCGCCATGATGCGGCCGGCAACCCGGACATTGACCCGGGAAGACTCAAGCTGCTCGCTGGTTCTCGACGAGTGCTCCGCCAGAATCTGCGGAATGGCATGCGTGAATTCGTACTTCGCCGGATAGGCGCGCTGCCCCAGCGCTTCAATCTGTTTTAGCTTCTCCAGCCTGAGTTGGTATATGTTTTCGTCGAGTGCCAAGGTGAGCCTTTGTGGGTTGGAAGTAAGTTGCGATTATAGGGCATTGCGGGATC
The DNA here is from genome assembly GCA_036376415.1 of Terriglobales bacterium. Taxonomy (GTDB): domain Bacteria; phylum Acidobacteriota; class Terriglobia; order Terriglobales; family Acidobacteriaceae; genus Gp1-AA145. The sequence continues at coordinate 47,314 of DASVAJ010000022.1, read as the reverse complement.
GAAGCCTTGAACCGAGTATTGCTTAACATTTCGATCAAATCTCCTGTAGATGTATGATTCCAACCTGGAGCACGGAGATGAAAGACGGAGTAGTCGCTCAGGCAGGTGAAGCTTTCAAGGCCAGCCGCTGGACGCGGGGGAACCACATTTTCCCCACCCGCATTGTAGTCAGTCCGCTGCACGTGAGCCGGGTCAAGCCGCACATGTTCAGCAAAACCGAGGAAAGCATAGCCATCTCGCAAGTTGCGTCGGTGCAGATTACGACGGGGATCCTGTGGTCGGAAATCCGGATCGATTCGACCGGCGGGGCCGATCCCATTACCAGCCACGGCCATCGCAAGCGCGATGCGATTCGCATCCGTGAGCTGATTGAGGGCTACCAGGCGGGAGCGCGCGGCACGGTGGCGGGCTCAAGTTAATGATCGAAGCTGATCCTCACCGTCTCGATGCTTTCGCGCGCGGCCGGCTCAAACCGCCATTGAGTGACTGCCTGTACCGCAGCGCTGGCGAGTAGGGGATGGCCTCCTATGATCACTACATCAGTTACCTTTCCGTCTGCCCGCACGGTAATCATCAGCTGAACCACCCCTTTCAGTTGCATCCTCTTGGCAATCTCGGGATACGTCGGAGTGGCCTGGAACTTCAGGGCGCGATCTTGCCGTCCTTGCATGGCCGGCGCGCCGCTTGCCGGGCGCAATGGGGCGGTGCCCGGCGAACCAAACCGGAGATTACCGCGAGTGAGGGCATCGGGATTGATTTCGTAGCTGAGTTTGCCATCTTTCAACAGCAGGTTGACCATACCGCCGTAAGCCAGGAAGTCCGGTTCCTCGCCGACGAGAAGAACCGCCGCGCGATCCAGAGTCAAAATCGCAGGCTGGGTCGCAGCCTCTGATTCCCGGAAAAAGGCCAGGTGGCACAATTTCAGGTCCGCTGGATATGGCACGTACTTGATGGCGATGGGATGGGAATCGATCGTCTTCCCCGCCAAGGTCGCGCGCAGCACCTGCACGAAGTCCTCGCTGCCGCCGAAGACGCAGATCGCCAGCGGGGAATCGCTTTGCGGGACGACATCTGCAGGCCACTCCGCCATTTTGGCGAAAGTGTAAAGATATGCAGCCTTCACCTGGTATTTACTGGTGTCCTGCGCCGCCGAGAGCGATAGATTGCAGAGACATAACCACGCGGCTGCAATTCCGAACCCAAAAAACCGGAAGACGCTCGGCAGGGCTGCCCTCCGCGGCAAATTTGAACTGCCGGCAATCGTACTCACGGACGGATTGCTCCTGCGGGTTCGTGCTTCGATTGCCACATGAGCTTGAACACGACCGATCTCGGCACCTCGCCCGCTCGATTCGAGAAGATGGTGTCACGCGTCTCGAGGTGCCGCGGCGATTGCAGGTTGCGGCCCCAGACCCCAAAGCTCCACTGCGGCAAGAGGTGCCACGTCCCGCCGACATCCAGGCGATCAAAACTCTTGACCGACTGCCGCCGGAGGGTGGGGTAATCCGCCAGGCTGCCAAGCGGAACCGCGCCATAGTGATACCAGGCCGTGTTGAATTCGAAGCGCCGGTTGAGAAGGAGTTGCGACTGCAGGTTGAACAGGTGCCGCGGATTGGCCTGGAGAGCATCCGCGCTCCCGCGGGTTTCGGTGATGCCGCCCGAAAGCGTCCAGCGGTGGACGGGACGCCACTGCGCCGACAGTTCCGCGCCGTGACTCTGGGCCCTTCCACCGTTTACATACGTGTATTCGAGCAACAGACCGGCGGGCGTTCGCGCAAACGAGGGCCGCTGAACGATGAGATTGTCATACGCGTTATAAAAGGCGGCCAAATCGAGGGCGAGCGCGGCGCGTTCGAAGCGGTAACCGGCTTCATAGGCCCGAAGGTGTTCGGATTGCAGTGCCGTGTTGCCATTGATCCCAAACAACACCGGCTCGCCGTGCGGCCCGGCGTTCGGAATGGTCAGCGCTAATGCGAGGTCATTTTCTCCGCGCGAGGGTACGCGTACCGCGCGCGAGATGCTGGTCCAGAGAGTATGCGCTTTGCCGGGAATCCAGACAGCGCGAATCTGCGGCTGATACTCGAAACCGCTATAGCCGTTATGTTCCAGCTTTGTACCCGCAATAACGCGCAGGCGATCGGGAAGGATAGCGAATCCGTACTGAGCAAAGCCGCTCTCAAGGCTGTTACGCCGTCGCAGGCGGGTGAAAAAATAAGGCTCGCTGCTCAGGTCGTCGCCGGTGGTGTTGAACGCGCCCCCCCAGACCAGCGAATTGCGTTCATTCACTTCCATGTCGTGCTGGAACTCGACATCGCAGGTAGTACGGGAATCTCCGGGGAGGCTGTAGCGCGAGTACCAATCACAAGCGGCGAGCGTCTCGAGAGTGGAATTGCCGGAGAAGCTATGCTTCCAATGCACCTGCGCATTGTTTCCCTTGAGAACGGTGGTCGCGTAGGTTCCGTTCAGGTTGACAATAGCGCGCGAGCGCCCGTCGTAGGCGCCGCCTGCAAGGCTCAGCGAGTCATTTGCGCCAATCCTCCAGTCCAGGCGGAGGCCCGCCTGCGGCAGCAGCAGGCGGTTGGGCAGGCATCCTCCACCCCGGGCCTGGAATGGCTCCCAGTACGCAGTCCGCCCGAACACGTAGTACTGCGCCGAGGAACCGATTGCGCTGCCATAGCGTACGCTGGTGGTGTAACCCTGGTCTTTGTCGAAGGAAGCGTCGACCATCGTCCCCTGCGCCTGGTCGGCGCTCTTGGTCACGACGTTGATCACCCCATTCACCGCATTGGCGCCCCAAAGCGTTCCTCCCGGCCCGCGAATCACCTCCACCCGGTCAATATTTTCCGGCGGGATGTCCAGGGCATCCCAATACACGCCCCCGTACAGCGGGGTGTAGACGCTGCGGCCATCCACCAGCACCAGCATCTTGTTATTGTTGAGTTCGCTGAAGCCGCGCGCGCTGATCTGCCAGATGTGATCGTCCGTCTGCGCGACATACAGGCCAGGGACGCTGCGCAATGCATCCGGCAACGACGTAAACCCGCCCTGGCGGATTATTTCACCGGTCAGAACGTAGATAGCGGCGGGTGCCTGGGAAAGCCTCTCGGCTTTGCGCGACGCGGAAGTAACCTGAATGTTCCCTAAATCATCCAGGCTCAGCTGGGTCAGGTCTGGTTGTTCTTGGGCCGCGCCGGCAACCACCAAGGCAAAGCAAACCCATGCGCAGCGGCACGACATCGAGTATCCTCTGAGCTGGTTATCGGCAGATTGCCGGGCACGCTTTACACTGCGATACTCTTTCCATACGAATGCCTGCTCCAGCCCAAGAACCAAAGGACAAGAACAACTGGGGACAAATCGCCAACTATGCGCAGCTGGGATTCGTTTTTCCCGCAGCGACGCTGGTCGGCTGGCTCATCGGCGTTGGCCTCGATCATCTGCTGCATACCACCTGGCTCTACATCCCGGGCTTGATTCTGGGTATTGTGGCGGGGTTTGTGGAGTTGATTCGCACGGTGACTAAGATTCCCACCAAAAGCTCTTAACCGCGAAGTTCGCAACGAACAGCCGCAAGGGCCGCGAAGAGTTTGCCGCGGCTTCGCGAGCTTTGCGGTTAAAATCTTCCGGTGTCGGAAGCAGCACCCGTAAACCCTGGGGATCTCCACTCCCGCACGATCGACCGCATCCGGCGAACCATGATCATCCTCGGAGCAGCGGGTCTCATTCCCACGGGGGTTCTCGGGGGATGGCGCATCGCGGTGGGATTCGCGATCGGCGCGGTCGTCGCTTATCTCAATTTTTATTGGCTGGAAAGGGGTGTCGCGGGCCTGGTTCAACTCACCCTGCAGCGCGGCCAGCCCGCTCCGAGCGGCCCGGTGGTGCGCCGTTTTCTGCTGCGCTACTTTTTGATGGCCCTGGTTGCCTTTGTTATACTTACTGTTTCCCGCGAGAGCCTTTATGGATTGTTTGCGGGCTTGCTTCTGCCCGTGGCGGCGATCTTGTGCGAGGCCGTCTACGTGGGATACAGAGTGATTAGTGGCTAGTCTTGAGGTTTTGCTACAGACGGCAACGAATCACCAGCGATTTTCCATGCCGGAACAACTTTTCTTTACCCGCATTCTGAACGGCGCGTTCGCCGGCCCGGTGGACGCGCTTCTGCACCTTTTGGGGATTACGCCAGACTATCCTCAGGCCCCGATCTCCAATCCGGTGGCCATGCAGGTCCTGGTGTTCGCAATATTGCTGGTGTTCTTCCTGGTCCTGCGGGCGCGGTTTTCCGTGGAAAATCCGGGCGGCCTGCAACATATGATCGAGGGTCTGCACGGCTTCATCGAGCACCAGAGCCACAACGTCATTGGTCCCCATAGCGAGCGTTTTACGCCCTACCTGATGGCGCTCGGCCTATACATTCTGCTTTCGAACCTGCTCGGACTCTTTCCCGGGCTGGAATCGCCGACCGGAACTCCGGTTGTTCCCCTGGGCTGCGCTCTTTTCACTTTTGTTTACTACCAGGCGCATGGCTTCCGGCACTCGGGGATCAAGTACGTTGCGCACTTCGCCGGACCGCCCATGCGCGGCATGCACTGGGCGATGCGCGCGGCCATCGCGGGCCTGATGTTCCCACTCGAAATCATCAGCCACCTGGCGCGAGTGCTCTCGCTTACGGTTCGTCTCTACGGAAACATGTTTGCCGGCGACATGGTCATTCTGGTGTTTGTTTCTCTCATTCCTATCGGGGTGCCGGTCGCCTTTATCGGTCTTCATATCGGAGTTGCATTCATCCAGGCCTACGTGTTCGTTCTGCTGGCAACCGTTTATCTGGCGGGAGCGGCAGGCGAAGCGCACTGAGCCGGATCCAGGTTCGCCGTTCAGCGTGAGGGCGCTTGCACGGTGGCGTCAACCACCCACTGGCGGCAATTCATAGGAGGAACCACAATGCGTTTGCTAAGTAAAATGTTCATGGGACTCTCGGCGCTCTGTTTCGCCGTTCCTGCATTTGCGCAGGGAGGCGCCGCGGGCGGGACAAATTGGGTAGCCGTATTTGCCGGCATCGCCATGGCGATTGCTTCCGCGGGGTGCGGAATCGGCCAGGGCCGCGCGGCTGCCGCTGCCAATGAAGGCATTGCCCGCAACCCCTCGGCCGGCGCTGCCATTCAGACCGCGCTCATCATCGGGCTGGCGTTCATTGAGTCACTGGCGATTTACACGCTGCTGATCGTGTTTGTGAAGATGAAGTAGGGTTTTGGCGGCTGGCGGGGCGATTTGCCCGGCTCAGGCGAATGGAATTCCCACTCAAGCCAAAAACAGGCTTGAGTGGGCCGCCTATCTGATTGGTTGATTCAGATTCCCCGCAGAATTCAGTTGCCCCGACGCTCGTAGCTCCACTTTCCGTTTTTGCCTTCGGGAGCGTGCTCGAGCGAATCCATCAGCACATGCCGCAGCCGGTGGCGGCTTTCCAGGTCGGTGTTGACGAACTCAAATCCCACTTCGTTGACGCGGGCGCGGCGCAGCAGAACCTGAGCGCGAATGTGGCGCATTCCTACTTGTATATCGAGATCAGCGTCGGAACCGATGCGCAGCGAATCTTCTTTTGTCCCCATTCCGCCGCCCAGGCTCAGTTCGCGAACGGCCAGAGTGGAGCGCCCCCAGGAACTGCTGATGGTGGCTGGGACGGTCTTGCGCAGAACGATGCGCTCGTAACGGCGTTGACGAACCCATGGGCAAGCGGGAGCGGAGTCGAGGGGACCGATCGCCAGTTCTCCCGGCTCAAGGCCGCTATCGGCCATGATTTGCGTCGCATAACGAGGATCAATTCTGGCCAAGGCCTGCGCCGCGGCAATGCGCAGCTCGCGATGATGCTGCCACTTGAACATTTTTTTGGCTTCGAAGAGGTTGCGGAGCACGGGAACAGCGTCCGGCTCGCGCAGTCTTCCCAGGGCCTCGATGGCTTTGAGTTGCAGCAGCGGAGAACGGCCTTGCGTCTCGCCGGCGCCAGCCATAACAATCAGCGGCGGCGCTGCGCTGCGGTCGCCGCTCATGCCGATTTCATCCAGCGCCTGCGGAACCACCGCAGGGTCAAGAATCTCCAGAATTTCCAGCAGCGTGCGGCCGCGATCGGGAGCCGCGCCGTACGCGATCTGGCGGACGATGACATCGTGATAGAAGCGGTTCCAGGTCGGCAGGCGCAGCGGGAGAAATTCCAGCAGGCCGGGAACATCAAGCCGGCTGAGCAAGCCAACTGAGGAAACTGCCTGCCGCTGCGGGCCGGTGTGCAGCATTTCGCGAAGATAGTTGGTGGCGGAAACTCCCAGTTCCTGCACCAGGTCGACAATGCGGTCGCACTCCTCGCGGCGCATGGAGCGGAAGAAGCGCTCGGCCAAGTGCTCGGTCGAAGCCTGCAAGTTGCGATGCAGGACACCCAGCAGGTCCGCGGCCACCCGTTGCTCGGCTAGCGCATCCTCGATGAGTTCGGGCAAGCGTCCTTCGACGCCGATGCGCGAGCGCAATTCCTTTTCCAGTGCGGGACGGCGGCTGGCGAGGTAATCCATGGTCTCGCACGCCTGCGCGATGGCGTGGTACTGCTTGCGCTGCCCGGCTTCGGAGCCCAGGCGCACAAAAGCGGCGCTCAACAGCGATTCGATTTCCGGGTCGGACTCCTTGGCCAGAGCGTCGCCCAGCCGCTGCGCCGTCTCGCCCAGAACGTTGCCGTTCACGGCCGGAAGCAAATCCGCAAGCTGCGTAATTCCGGTGGCCACCTTTTCCCGGTAGTCACGTTCTTTTGACCCAACCTGGCTGCAATAGTTGCTGAGAATGGCGGCGGCGGTCTCCCGGTCCCCGCGTTCCAGCAGCAGCTCAACATATTGCCGCACATTACGCGCGGGAACGCACGCCCCATCTTCCGAGAGCAGCGCCTTCTTCTTGTCATGCTCGGGCAGTTCCGCCCAGAACATGCGATCGAGCAGGTCGGCGTGGGATTCCACCACTATCCCAGCCTTGCTCATGCGCTGCTCGTGATGGGAAAGAATCTTGCGCAGGTTCCCCATCTGCGTGCCCATCTGCTCGAGCAGTTGATGGACCGCATTGACCTTCAGGTCTCCGGATTGAAAGCGCTCCAGGGCATAGCGAATCGCCAGCTGCTCGGCCGCCCGCATCAGCAGCGGCTTGTCGCTCTTGGCGTCGTGCAGCGCCGAAAGCTCGTCCAGCATTCCCAGCACGGTATTGCGGATGCTCTCTTCGGAGCGATGCAGTTCCAAGCCAATCAATTCAGGCTTGGGAACGGGTTGCGCGCCCAATTCTCCAAAGCGGGTGAGCAGGCGCAGCGCGTCGATGGTTTCCTTTTCGCTCAAGGGAAACGGCGTGTCGGAAGGAATGCCGGAGGGAGCATCCAGGCTCTCGGCGGTGGTTTCGCTCTCGACGCCTAAATCAAACGAAAGCTGGGCATCATTAGAAAAATGAGGCGAGCCCTCAGCGCCTTCAGCGGCGGCGATGAGCTGCACCAGCTTCTCCGGCTGGCTGAGCCATTGCTTGACCTCGGGCGAAAGCGCATTTGCGGCCAGCTGTGCCGCCGCAGTCACATCGGCGCTGGCCGGATCGGCCGCGATGAATTTCACCTGGTTAATGCGTACGGCGCCTTTGTCTTCCGGAAAAGCATGGCGGATATGAGCGGCGAAATCCTGCGCGCGCACGCTGCTGAAAGAAAATGCGCGGACAAAATCCTCAAACTCCTCGACCGTGACTTCGCTGAAAAACTGTATGCTGCCCACGCCGGCGGCGGTGAGCAACTGGGCGAAGCCGCGCTCCGCGTGTCCGGTTTCGACCGGAATTCCGTCGAGCAAAAGCTTGTCCTCGGAAACCCCGAGCACGACCGAACCATGCCGCTTGGGCACTGCCGCCCGCAGTTCCTCCCAGGCCATTTCGAACTGCATCTGCGTGCGCCGGTGTTCGAATCCGTACAGGCGGACGTACTTCACCAGGATGTTGAGGCTATGGAGAAATGGAAGGGCTGACGCCTTCGCCGACGCCTTGCCGGTGCCTGTGCCTGTGCTCGGAATAAGCCGCTCCCTGGAAATGATGCCAAGGGTAGCCTAAGGCGAAAGGCACCGCAGTGCATGTTACGGAAGTCATGGCACAGAGGGGCGGGAATGTGTAAGTTGCTGAAAGATAGTGGCTAGCGCCCGGTGATCGGTTGTTTCTGGTAAAAGACATCGCCGGGTGGTGATCAGTTCTCATAGCCGCCGGCATTTTGAACTGCCACCCTCGATGCGCAGGGGTATTGAAAGGAAACGTATTCCTCATTTCCGCGAGGTCCTGCTGGCAAGTTCGCGCCAGGTGATCAACTTAATATTCTCTTGAACCAGAATCTGGCGAAATTGATTACTGTTAAAGAAGTCGTAATCGCGCTGCCTCCAGGCCGCGCCCCAGGTTGACCGCTCCCTGGTAGCCGCACGTAGTTCCTCGTTGTCAAAACCCGGATGCATGACGAATTCCGTCACGCCCGGCTTCAATGCCTGCAGTGCCGAAACGTAAAAATCGGCCCATTTTTCCGGCGGCACTTCGGGCCCAATCGTGACCGTATGGTCCAGAACTATGTCCTGAGCGCCGAGGCTCTTTTGCAGATACGGATGATCGGCAAACCAGTCCCGGGTGACGAAAACGGGCAGCTTGTATGCGTGGGCCACCCGTAGCAGCACATCGAAAATTTCCTTCCCATTCTCGATCAGGCGATACTGGTGCGAATCCAGGTGTGTGGGGCGGACACCCATCGCCAGCGCGCGTTCGATCTGGGCACGCAGTTCGACCTCGACCTCTCTAGCGTTGATCTGCGGATTGTGCTCCCAGTCATGATGGAAGTATCCGTTTTCATCCAAGAGACTCGGCACTTTGCCGGCAGGAGCTACCGGACCCCAACGGTAATAAACTCGTTCACTGGTTAAGGTGAGGTGCAGCCCGAAATCTGCGGCGGGGTGAGATTTTGCGTAGTCAGCGATCTCAGGGAACCACGGGCAGGGGACCATCATGCTGGCGGAATTGACGGCCCCGGCTTCCAGGCTGTGAATTGCCGCAGCATTCACCGCATGGGTTTCCCCCAGATCGTCGGCATGCACAATGATCAGCTTGGTGCCGGGAGGGTAGGACAGGCGATCCGCCAGGGTTTGCGCAACGATTCCAGGTGGATAAGGTAATACCAAGCAAACCAGCAGCAACGGAACATACGCGAGCTTTCCCATCATCCAGCCTCCGCTTTGGAGATCGCTTGCACCGACTGACGTATATTAACAACCACCAGGAGCTGAGAGCGTTCGGACGGAGATTCCCGTGGCCAATGACTTTCCTCGATTTGACCTGACCGGCGAAGTGGCATTAGTGACTGGCGCGGCTCGCGGCCTCGGCCGCGCCATTTCTCTGGCTCTCGCTCATGCCGGCGCCGATGTGGCGCTGGGGCTGAGAGATCTCAAAACTGGGGGAGAGCTGGCAAGAGAAATTGAGGCCCGCGGCCGGCGGGCATTGGCTTTGCAGATGGATATGACGCAGCTCGACCAGATCTCCCGCGCGGTTGAACAGACCGCGGCACATTTCGGACGGCTTGATCTCCTCGTAAACAATGCCGGGCTGGCCCCGGAAAACCTTGCGGAAAATGTACGTGAGGAAGATTTCGACTTGACCCTGAGGGTGAATCTCAAAGGCACGTTTTTCGCGAGTCAAGCGGCGGGGCGGGTGATGATCGGCCAAAAGCGCGGGTGCATCATAAACATGAGTTCGCAGGCAGGATTTGTAGCGCTGCCGACGGAATCGGTTTATTGCATGACGAAAGCGGCGATTGCGCACTTGACCAAGTGTCTGGCGGTCGAGTGGGGCAAGCACAACATCCGGGTCAACGCCGTCGCGCCGACATTTATTCACACGCCAGGGACGGAATCGGCGCTGGCGGACCCCGCGTTCCGAAACGAAGTGATCGAGCGTATCGCGGCGCTGCATCGTATAGGAGAACCCACAGACGTTGCCGGCGCAGTCGTATTTCTTGCTTCGCCGGCTGCCGCATTAATCACCGGCCACACTCTGCTCATTGATGGCGGCTGGACCGCCTTGTGAAATTCCGACTCTGGGCTTCCCGTGCGCCGCGCCGTGTTTCAATGAGCGCTATGGGGATTTTTCAACAGTTGGGGTCAGCCCTCAGATTTCTCCAATACGCTCTCACGACTTGGATGAGTGATGGGCGCGGCTTTTCGCTGTATTAACAGAGCCAACAACTTGTCGCCGCCGTTGTTCCGGGCAAAATCCGCTTCATCCTCGGTGATACCGACGAACTCCAGGAATTGAAATTGTCCCGATGGCAGGAGTTGCCGTTCGCTGAAGTTCGGAGCCGCGATAAGCCACACCCAATTCAGCTTCGAGGACACCCCATCGATTGGCGCACGGAGTGGAATACGGTCCCACGCTTGAAGCACCCCTTTACCCTCAAATCTTCCAAGGGACAGGAGTATCTGGAATGCGACCATCCGACGCAGCAGAAGCAGCGCCCACTCTGATTGCGATGGGCTCTCGATGATGAACTCACATCCCAAGCCAGAGACCTCGCCCGGCTTCGCGGAATCCGCGTCCCAAGCGTTTGAAAGCCCGGAGGACACATAGAGCCAGCTTGCCCTCGTGCCACTTGGCCTTGACTCGAATACTCCATGATTGAGCCAGCGGGGATCAATTGAAGTTTGGCGAAACTGGCCGGTGAATAGCTCCGAGTCGAGAGCGTATATCCCAGACCCTACATCGCCAAACAACGAGCGATAAATATTCTCCTCCCGAACCGCCCATGCATTCTCAAACCACTCCTGCCAAGTCTGATCTGCCATGAACTTGTAATCCCCTCCGGGAGGGTATCGTGATGAATGAAGGGTGTCGAGAGCAGGCAGTTGCGCAAGCTTGCACCTTTCATTCGCCCTTTCGCGGCATTTTTGAGCGCTATCGGAACTTCACTGACCTCAGTCCGCCTGGCTTCCCGCCGGCGAAAGCCGCCTGGCCGAACGCTTCTGCCGGCCCATCAGCGCCCAGCGCAGCTTGTCCATGTAGAGATACACGACCGGGGTGGTGAACAGGGTCAATGCCTGGCTGAGAATCAGGCCGCCGACGATGGTGATTCCGAGCGGCTGACGCAACTCCGAGCCAATGCCCGTGCCCAGCGCCAGCGGCAAGCCGCCAAGCAACGCTGCCATCGTGGTCATCATGATGGGCCGGAAGCGCAGGATGCAGGCCTCGAAAATCGCATCTTCCGAGGATTTGCCTTCGCGGCGCTCGGCGTCGAGGGCGAAGTCGATCATCATGATCGCATTCTTTTTCACGATGCCGATCAGCAGGATGATGCCGATCATGCCCATCACGTTGAGCTCGTTGTGCGTCAGCATGAGAGCGAGCAGCGCGCCGACTCCGGCGGATGGGATTGTGGAGAGAATGGTGATGGGGTGAATGTAGCTCTCGTACAAGATTCCGAGCACGATGTAGACGGTGAGCAGCGCCGTCAAAATCAGGATCGGCTGGTTGGCGAGCGCGTCCTGGAAAGCCGCTGCCGTTCCCTGAAAGCTGGCGTGCAGAGTCGCGGGAAAGCCGATTTCGCGTTCGGCAGCATCAATCGCCTGGGTCGCCTGTCCTAGAGAAACGTTGGGAGCGAGGTTAAACGAGATGGTTGTCGACGGAAACTGCCCCTGGTGATTGACCGCGAGCAGAGTGTTGGCCGGGCCAAAATGCGCGATCGCCGACAGCGGAATCATCTGGCCGTTCGAGGAGTGCACGTAGACGGACTGCAATGCCTCCGGAGTCATCTGGAACTGGGGAGCAACCTCCATGACCACGTGGTACTGATTCAGTTGGCGATAAATGGTTGACACCTGCCGCTGACCGAAAGCGTCATAAAGGGCGCTGTCGATATCCTGCGGTGAGACCCCGAGCCGCGCGGCGGTGTCGCGGTCGATAGTTACTTCGGCGTCCAAACCGCGGTCCTGCTGGTCGCTATTGACCTGGGACAACTGCGGGAGTTTGCGAAGCCGCTGCAGCAAACGTGGCGCCCAGGTATTGAGCTGCTGCAAGTCTTCTCCCTGCAGCGTGTACTGATATTGCGCATTGCCCATGCGCCCGCCAATCGAGATGTCCTGCGACGATTGCATATACAGGCTTGCACCGGGAACGGCTGCCAATTTGCGGCGCATTTCCCTGATCACATCGTCGGCCGCCAGCTTTCGTTCTTTGCCGCGCGGCTTCAGCGTGATGAACATGCGTCCCTGGTTCTTGGCGGTATTTCCGCCCGCAAAGCCGACAATCGTTTGCACGTTGGGATCGTGCATCACGATTTTGACGAATTGCTCCATCTTTTCTTTCATGGCGGCGAAGGAAATGTCCTGGTCGGCCTGCACTGCGCCGGAAACCCGGCCGGTGTCCTGCTGCGGGAAAAATCCCTTAGGAACGGTCTTATATAAATAGATACTTAGAACGACGGTGGCGAGAAAGACGAGAAGGGTCGCAAGTTTGAACCGCAAAACCTGGCGCAGAGCTCCGCGATAGAGCCGCAGGGCAGTATCAAACATCCACTCGAAAAAGCGGTAGATGTGCCCGTGCTTTTCTTCGTGGAGGGGCTTCAGAATTTGCGAGCACATCATGGGCGTGGTCGAAAGCGACACCAGCAGCGAGACGCCAATGGTAGCGCTCAAGGTGACCGCGAATTCGCGGAACAGGCGTCCCACCATGCCGCCCATCATCAAAATTGGAATGAAGACTGCGACCAGCGACGTGCTCATCGAGAGCACGGTGAAGCCGATCTCCCGGGCTCCGCGAAAGGCCGCGGCCATCGGCGTCATGCCCTGTTCCAGGTAGCGAGTGATGTTTTCGAGCACGACAATGGCGTCATCCACTACGAAGCCCGTCGAAATGGCCAGCGCCATGAGCGAGAGGTTGTCCAGGCTGTAGCCGAACGCATACATGAGCGCGAAGGTCCCAATCAGCGACAGCGGAACCGCAACGCTGGGGATGACCGTGGCTCGAACCGTCCGCAGGAATGCGAAGACCACGAGGATGACCAGCACCACTGAAATCAGCAGGGTGATTTCAATGTCGCGCACGGAGGCACGAATGGTGGTGGTGCGATCCATCACCACGTCGACGTTGATGGCCGGCGAAATGGATGCCTTCAGCTGAGGCAAAAGCTTGTAAACATTGTCGACGGTGTCGATGATGTTCGCGCCCGGCTGCTTGAAGACGATGATCAAGACCGCCGGCTTGCCCATCGCGGCGGGGTCGGTCGAATTATGGGCGGCCAGTCCAATCACCTGGTTGTTTTCGACGGAATCCTTGACATCGGCGACATCGCCCAGGCGCACGGGCGCGCCATTCTTATAGGCGACGATTAAAGGCCGGTACTGGTCGGCGAGCTTGATCTGATCGTTGTCGTTGATGGCCCACGCATTAATGGCATTCGCCACTGCGCCCTTCGGCCGATTGGCATTGGCCGCCTGCAGCGACGTCCGCACCGCATCGAGCCCGAGGCCGAATTTGTTCAGGAGATTCGGGTTCACTTCCGCTCGAACCGCCGGGCGCGCAGCTCCGCCGACAAAAGCCTGGCCTACTCCGCTGATCTGGGACAATTTCTGCGACAGGACGGAATCAGCCGCGTCGTACATCTGCGGCAGCGTGATCGTGTCCGACGTCAGCGAAAGAATCAGGATGGGCGCGTCGGCGGGATTGGACTTGCGATACGTAGGATTGCCCGGCATGTCCGCGGGCAATTGACTGCGGGCGGCGTTGATCGCGGCCTGCACGTCGCGGCCGGCGGCATCAATGTTGCGGTTCAGATCGAATTGCAGAGCAATGTTGGTCGAGCCGTTCTGGCTCGTGGAGGTCATCTGATTAATACCGGCAATGCGCCCGAACTGCCGCTCCAGCGGAGTTGCGACGGCTGACGCCATCGTCTCCGGACTGGCGCCGGGAAGGCTTGCGCCCACTGAGATCACCGGGAATTCAACCTGCGGCAGCGGTGCAACCGGGAGGAACTGGAAGGCCAGTATTCCGGCTAGCAGCACGCCAATGGTCAGCAACGAGGTGCCCACCGGGCGCTTGATAAATGGAGAGGAGACGCTCAAGGCTAATCCCCCGCCACCGGCTGCTCGGTGACGCTGTGGAATCCAAATCGTTCAAAGCGCCGCGACAGGCGGTCAAACCAGAGATAAACGACGGGCGTGGTGTAAAGCGTCAAAAGCTGGCTCAGCAAGAGGCCGCCAATGATGGTGATTCCCAGCGGATGACGCAGTTCCGAGCCGGTTCCTCTTCCCAGCGCCAAAGGCAGACCCGCAAAAAGCGCCGCCATCGTGGTCATCATGATGGGCCGGAAGCGCAGCAGCGACGCCTGGTAGATGGCTTCTTCCGGAGGCTTGTGCTCGTCGCGCTCGGCTTCCAGCGCGAAGTCGATCATCATGATGGCGTTCTTCTTCACAATCCCGATCAGCAGGATGATGCCGATCAGGCTGACGACCCCGAGGTCGTTTCCGGTAATCAGGAGGGCTAGTAACGCGCCAACCCCAGCGGAAGGTAATGTCGAGAGAATCGTGATCGGGTGGATGTAGCTCTCGTACAGAACGCCTAGCACAATGTAGACCGTGATAATCGCCGCCAGGATCAACAGCGGCTCGCTCGAAAGCGAATTGCGAAAGGCCGCTGCGGTCCCCTGAAAACTGGTGTTGATGCTGCCGGGCATGCGAATGTCCTGCTCGGCGGCATCGATCGCCTTGGTGGCTTCGCCCAGGGATGCACCCGGAGCCAGGTTGAACGAGAGCGTCACCACCGGAAACTGCCCCTGGTGGTTAATGGCCAGCGGCGCATTGGTGCGGTCAATATGGCTGAAGGCAGACAGCGGAACCTGGGCGCCGGTCGTCGACTTCACATACAGATTGTCGAGGTCGGTGGGGTCCTGCTGGAACTGGGGCCCGACCTCAAGCACTACGTGGTATTGGTTGAGCTGGGTGTAGATGGTTGAGATCTGGCGCTGACCGAAAGCGTCATAAAGCGTGTTGTCGATGGTGGACGGCAGAATGCCGAGACGCGATGCGGTATCGCGGTCAATGACCAGATCCGCCTGCAAGCCGCCGTTCTGCTGATCGCTGGCCACGTCGCGCAAAACCGGCGAAGTGCGCAGCTTCTCGATCAGCTGCTGCGACCACGTCGCCAGCTCATTGGCGTCGGTGTCCTCCATCGAATACTGGTATTGCGTGCGGCTCACGCGGTCTTCCACGGTCAAATCCTGGACCGGCTGCATGTAGAGCGTGATCCCCTCCACCTGCTGCGCCAATTGCGGCTGCAGACGCCGGATGATTTCCGACGCGGTGGCGTTGCGGTCATCGCGCGGCTTCAAGTTGATCTGAATGCGGCCCGTGTTGATGGTGGGATTCGTCCCGTCGACTCCAATGAAGGATGAGAGACTGTCTACGTCGGGATCTTTCAGAATCACTCGCGCCAGTTGCTGCTGCCGTTCAGACATGGCCGCGAAGGAAATATTCTGCGGCGCATCCGAGATGCCGAGAATTACCCCCGTATCTTGAACCGGGAAGAAGCCCTTGGGCACCACGATGTAGAGCACGATGGTGAACACCAGCGTGGCCGCGGTAACCAGCAACGTCGAAGTCTGGTGCTGCAGCACCCACTTCAGCGTGCGGCCATAGTACTGGATGATGCGCTCGTAAATCTCTTCCGACCAGTTGTAGAAGCGGCTGGAGGCGGAATCGCCCGGCCGGCGGTCGCGCGCCGGAGAGTCGACCATGGCATCGTGCGGTTCGGCCTTGGAGCGGAGCAGGCGCGCGCTCATCATCGGCGTCAGCGTCAACGAGACGAAAGCGGATACAAGAATCGTGACCGCTAACGTCACGGCGAATTCGCGGAACAACCGGCCGACCACATCTCCCATGAACAGCAGCGGAATCAACACCGCGATGAGCGACACGGTCAGCGAAACGATGGTGAAGCCGATCTGGCCCGCGCCTTTTAGCGCCGCATCCAGGGGAGACTCGCCCATCTCGAGGAAGCGCGCGATGTTCTCAATCATCACGATGGCGTCGTCGACCACGAAGCCGGTCGAAATGGTTAAAGCCATCAGCGTGAGGTTGTTCAGGCTGTAGCCCAGCAGGTACATCACCCCGAAGGTGCCGACCAGCGACAAAGGCACGGCGACGCTGGGAATAACGGTTGCGCGCAGGTTCCTTAAGAAGAGAAAGATGACCATTACCACCAGCGCGATGGTGAGGCTCAGTTCGAATTCGACATCCTTGACCGAGGCGCGAATGGTCTGCGTGCGGTCAGTGAGGATAGAAACTTTCACTGCCGCCGGCAGCGCCGCCTGCAGCATGGGCAGGAGTTTTTTGATGCGATCGACAACTGTAATAATGTTCGCGCCCGGCTGCCGCTGAATGTTGACGATCACCGCCGGGGAAAGCGTCGAACCTTTGCCCATCCACGCGGCCTGGTAGCTGTTTTCCACGCTGTCGGTGACCGAAGCCACGTCGGCAACGCGCACCGGGGCGCCGTTTTTGTAGGCGATGACAATGGGCTTGTACTGCTCACCCGAAAGCAACTGGTCGTTTGCGTCGATGGTGTAGGACTGGCGCGGCCCATCGAGAATGCCCTTGGCCTGATTTACATTGGCGGCGGCAAGCGCCGTGCGCATGTCTTCCAGGCTGAGCCCATAGGAAGCCAGGGCCGTGGGATTCGCCTGAATGCGCACCGCCGGCTTCTGCCCGCCGCTGATCGAGACCAGGCCAACGCCGGTGACCTGCGAGATTTTCTGCGCCATGGCGGTGTCGGCGAGGTCTTCAACTTTCGGCAGCGGCAGCGTGGTCGAGGTCAGCCCCAGCGTCAGAATGGGCGCGTCGGCAGGATTCACCTTGCTGTAGATCGGGGGATTGGGCAGGTCCGCGGGAAGATAGGTTCCGGAGGCGTTAATCGCCGCCTGCACCTCCTGCTCGGCGATGTCGATGTCCTGGTCGAGATTGAACTGCAAAGTAATCAGCGAACTGCCCAGCGAACTGCTGGAGGTCATCTGGCTCAGCCCCGGGACCTGGCCGAATTGCCGCTCCAGCGGCGCGGTTACCGACGAGGCCATGACAGTCGGATCCGCGCCGGGATAGAACGTCATCACCTGGATGGTGGGGTAATCAACTTCAGGCAGGGCGGAGACTGGGAGCTGGCGATAGGCGACCAGGCCGACGAGCAGAATGCCGAACATCAACAACGATGTCGCAACCGGCCGAAGAATAAAAATTCGCGACGGATTCATTGCGAGACAGTTCCCTGGTTGTGCATGCCGGATTGCGGCCCACCGTTGCGGCGGTTCCGGGTTGGCGTGCCCGGCGCGCCGGGGTTCGCTTGCGGCTGAGCGCCGACGTTGGCGTTCTGGCCTGAGGCGTGCGACCCGGCCTGCTGCATATGGGGTTCCACGTGGCCTCCGGGCTGGAGCTTGTCCTGGCCGTCGACCACCACGATCTCGTTCGGAGTAACGCCGCTGGCGATTTCAGAAACCAGGCCCTGGGTCAAAGCGACATTGACGCTGCGATTTTCGACGGTTTTGTCCGGCTTGACCACGTAGACATAATCGCCATTCGGGCCGCGCTGTACCGCGGCTGCTGGAATCACGGTCGCGTTTTTCTGAGTCGTCAACAGCAGGTGAACGTTGACGAACTGGTTGGGCCACAGGGCAGCGTCTTCATTGGTGAACACCGCCTTCAGGCGCCCCGTGCCGGTGGTCTGATCGATTTGATTGTCGATGGTGAGCAGCTTCCCGGTCGCCAGTTTTGTCTGATCGTCGCGGCTGTAGGCATCGACCTCCAGCACCCCTTGTCTCATGTGCTGCGCCACCGTGGGCAGCTGGTCTTCGGGCAATGTGAAGAGCACCGTGATTGGCTGCAATTGGGTGATCACGAGCATGGGATTGGTATCCGAGGCATGGACCATGTTCCCAGGATCGACTAAACGCAGGCCAATACGTCCGCTCACCGGCGCAGTGATATGGCAGTAGCTGAGGTTCAGTTTCGCGTTCTCGACGGCGGCCTGGTCATTGCGAACCGTCCCCTCGAGCTGGTCGACGGTCGCCTTCTGCGTGTCGACCTGCTGCTGCGATATGGCGCCGGAATTCTGCAGCAAGCCCTTGTAGCGCTCGTAGTTCAGTTGCGCGTCGCGTAGAGTGGCCTGGTCCTTGAAAAGTTGAGCCTGTGCCTGATCGAGTTGCACCTGGTAAGGACGGGGATCGATTACTGCCAGCAGCGCGCCTTTGCCGACAAACTCTCCTTCCTTGAATTTCACATCCACCAACTGGCCGTCGACACGGCTTTTCACGCTGACGGTGTAGTAAGCCGCAACCGAACCGAGGCCGGTGAGATAAATCGGCAAATCCTGTTTCGCGACCGGTGCAACCGTGACCGGCATCGCCTGGGGCGTATTGGCACGAGCCTGAGATGGGCCCGATCCCGAACAGGCGGTCAACCATGACAGTAGTAGCAGCAGTGCGGCTCCGAGAATCACTGCGCCGCGAGTAGGAATGCGAATCATGCGTTTTGGGGCCTCGTTTGGCTCTGCTAGCTGTGCGCACGAAAGTGCGCCATCATCTTAACTAATTCAACTCCTTTGGATGAGTACCCAAGTCAATTTTCCTCAAGCATTTACAAAAATTTACCGTAGGGAGATTCAGGTAGTTTGACGCTAGCGCAAATCGAGCCAGGTCACGTATAGTGGGTCGCCTCAGGCCATGGCAATGCTCGCCCATAACCCGACAGTTCAGCTGCGAGAGCTGAATTCAGTTGCTGATCTGGAACGGGTACTCTCGCTGGAGAAGGAGGTTTGGGGATTCACGGATCCGGACGTAACCCCGTTGGCGCTCGCGGTGGCGATGCAGAACTCCGGCAGCATCTGGCTGGGCGCTTTCGACGGAAACGAGTTGATCGGCTTCGCCTTTGCCTTTCCCCGCGTTCATGCCTCCTCACGGCCTCTCGAGGTAGGTTTTCACTCCCATACCCTGGCGGTGCGCGAGGCGTACCGGGATTCCGGCATCGGATACCAACTGAAGCTGGCCCAACGGCAGAAAGCACTGGCCTTGGGAATCGCCGAAATGACCTGGACCTTCGATCCCCTGCGCAGCCGCAACGCACACCTGAATTTCTGCAAGCTGGGAGTGGTCTCGAACAGTTATCGCGTGGACTTCTATGGACCGGCCACCTCCAGTCCCCTGCACAGCAACAGCACCGATCGGCTGTGGGTAACTTGGCACATGTCGGACGCCGGGGTTGAGGAGAGGCTGCGAGGCAAGGCCGTGCGCGCAGAATTGATCGATACGCTAGCCCACGTGCCGCCGCTGGTCCGGTTCAATGGCGACGGCGTGCCGGTTTTGGAAGATCTGTCGCAGGCGCTCGCCCGCCGGCGGATCGCGATTGAGATTCCCGGAGACATAGAACACATCGAGCGGGAGGACCGCGAGCTGGCGCGGCGTTGGCGTAGGGCCACGCGGCACGCGTTTACTCAGGCTCTGGAGCATGGCTTTGTTGTGACCGAGTTTTGCCGCTCGATTCGCGGTCAACAGGGGCCGGGAGCGTATTTGCTCGAACGAGCGGAGGCTGAAGCGTAGGCGTGGCGGCGAGCCCGCACTGAGCGAAGCCGAAAGCCCTGGCGGAGCGCAGCTCAGCTACTCGCAGTCGAGCTCCGCTCGAGTGGACGGTGTGGACACCCGTCCGTTCTTCTTCACACAAGATGCACACCATCCCTGCTGAAAGGTAAAATGCGGAGCGGAAATCATTGCACGAGGACCGCCCATGGCAACCGTACCCGCTACCCACATCGATTCTGTTCTGCAGGAGCAGCGCAGATTTGAGCCGCCGGAGGATTTCCGACGGGCCGCGCACATCAAGAGCGCAGAAGATTACGAACGCATTTACCGCGAGTCGGTGGAGCAACCGGAGAAATTCTGGGCCCGCGTCGCCGACGAGCTGCACTGGTTCAAAAAGTGGGACAAGGTACTCGAGTGGAAGCATCCGTGGGCGAAGTGGTTTGTCGGCGGCGAGATCAATCTCTCCTACAACTGCCTCGATCGGCACGTGAAGACTGCTCGCAAGAACAAAGCCGCCATTATCTGGGAAAGCGAGCCGGGCGAAGTGCGCACCCTGACCTACCAGCAACTCCACCGCGAGGTGCAGAAATTCGCCAACGTGCTGAAATCCCTGGGCGTGAAGAAAGGGGATCGCGTCGCCATCTACATGGGCATGACGCCTGAACTGCCGATTGCGATGCTAGCCTGCGCTCGCATCGGCGCGCCCCATACCATCGTGTTTGGCGGCTTTGCCTCGCACGCGCTGGTGGACCGCATTCACGACTCGCAGGCCTCGCTGGTGGTGACCCAGGATGGGGCGTACCGCCGCGGCAACGAAGTGAAGTTATTCCCCGTAGTTGAAGAGGCCCTGAAATCGTGCCCTTCGGTGAAGCACGTCGTGGTCTACAAGCGCACGGGGACCGCGATCAACATGCAGGCGGGCCGGGATCACTGGTGGCACGAACTGATGGCCAACGCCTCCGGCGAATGTCCCGCCGAGCCGCTCGATGCCGAACACCCGCTCTACATCCTTTACACATCCGGCACCACCGGCAAGCCAAAAGGCGTGGTGCACACCACCGGGGGATATTCCGTCGGCACCTGCATCACCACGAAGTGGGTTTTCGATCTCCACGAGGAAGACACGTACTGGTGCACCGCCGACATTGGCTGGGTCACCGGCCACAGTTACATCGTTTATGGTCCGCTGCAGAACGGCGCCACCAGCCTGATGTACGAAGGCGCGCCGAACTTTCCCGATCCCGACCGCTTCTGGCGGATTATTGACCGTCATCAGGTGAGCGTCTTCTACACCGCCCCGACCGCGATCCGCACGTTCATCCGCTGGGGTGATGAATGGCCGAAGAAACACAAGCTCGACAGCCTGCGCCTGCTGGGCACGGTGGGGGAGCCGATCAATCCGGAAGCCTGGATGTGGTACCGCGAGACCATCGGCCACAACCGCTGCCCGATCGTCGACACCTGGTGGCAAACCGAAACCGGCATGATCATGATCACGCCGCTGCCCGGCGCGATCGCGACTAAGCCGGGTTCGGCGACTAAGCCATTTCCCGGAGTTGTCCCCGAAATCGTGAACATGCAGGGCGAACCGGTGCCGGACGGTTCTGGCGGCTTCCTGGTTCTGAAGCAGCCCTGGCCGGCCATGCTGCGCACCATTTACGGCGATCCTGACCGCTACGTGAAGCAGTATTTCTCGCAGATTCCGCCGACGTACTTCACCGGCGACGGCGCGCGCAAGGACAAGGACGGCTATTTCTGGGTGATGGGCCGCGTCGATGACGTGATCAACGTCTCCGGCCACCGGCTGAGCACGATGGAAGTGGAATCGGCGCTGGTGGCGCACGATGCGGTTGCTGAAGCCGCGGTGGTTGGCCGCCCGGATGAGCTTAAAGGTCAGGCCATCGCGGCATTCGTCACGCTCGAAGGCGGACGCAACCCCACCCCGGAACTGAAAGAGGAGTTGCGCAAATGGGTGGCCAAGGAAATTGGCGCGCTGGCCCGCCCCGACGACATCCGCTTTACCGATTCGCTTCCCAAAACGCGCAGCGGAAAAATCATGCGCCGCCTGTTGCGCGAACTCGCCACCAACGGTGAAGTTAAAGGCGACATGACCACCTTGGAAGACTTCAGCGTGATTGCAAAGCTGAAGGAGGCGGAGGAGGCGTAGAAGCAGACTCGATGGTCAGGCGCATTTTCCGCGCGACGATGAAGTGCCCGCGTCGGCGGCGAGCTGGCAGCGGATATCGTAGAGCTAGCTCAAGCTGCCTGCGACGGGCATTGCTCCCAATCTCCTGCAACCCGATGTCCCCGCACCGAACTTAGCCTCCCGAGCGCAAAGGCGGCAATGGCCATGTTCAGGTCGCGCACGGCTATGTCGTAATCACCGTTCAGCCATAGATTCGCGGCGATCCCGGTCAGCCAGGCGGCTGCGGCATAGCTTGCCACCCGCGTTCTTGGGCTCAAGATGCCAATACCCACGAGCATCTCAACCACGCCAATGGCGCGCATAAATTTCCTTTTCGATGTGGGTAGTCTTTTCTTTGCTTCGGGCGCGAGATATTTGTCCCATCTGGCCAGGAGATTGGTGAACTTGTCCGCGCCGGCCAGGAACGCGGTGCCGCCGAGTCCCAGGCGGAGCGCCCAGAAAGCTGGGCCGATTTTGCTTTCGGATTTCATTTTGACCTCACTTCGAGCTGCGACGAGGGATGCTTGCGGCTGTCAGGAAGTTGTCAGGCCCACCAATCGCTCGCCTGCGGACACTCCCGCTACAGCAACTCGCGCAATTTTCGTGAGTTGTACAAATTTTCACGCCTGAATCGCCATCGCGTCAAAAGCGCTTCGGGATTTGCCGGGCCTGCCATGGCTACGAGCGTTTCCACGAGTTTGTTGCCCGCATCTAATCTGTTCTGGCGGTAAGGCCATCAGGAGGAAAGATGAAGCTTAAGGCTTTTGTTGCCGTGGTTCTTCTGTCATGCATTTCGGCTCTGGCGCAAAACGCGCAGCCCTCGCAGAAAGCCGAAGCACGGATCCAGAAAGAGGTTCGACACCAACTCTTGTTACTGCCCTATCTGAATGTCTTCGACAACATCGAATACAAAGTGAACGGCTATGAGGTCACGCTGCTGGGGCACGTAACTCAGCCAACCGTGAAATCCGACGCCGAGCGGGCAGTCAAGTCGATTGAAGGCGTGGAAAAAGTCGACAATCAAATCGAGGTATTGCCGACCTCGCCCAGTGACGACCGGTTGCGGCTCGAACTGTTCCGGGCTATTTATGGCTATCCTTCCCTGCAGCGCTACGCCCTGCCAGTGGTGAAACCCATTCGCATCATCGTGAACAATGGTCACGTCACGCTCGAAGGCGTGGTGGATAGCGAAGCCGACAAGAACACCGCCGGCATTCGGGCGAATAGCGTCCCGGGCATTTTCAGCGTGAAAAATGACCTGCAAGTCTCGAAGTAGGGTGCCTGCGAACGGAAAGATCAGCGCTGGCCTTGGCCGGCAGCCTTAAGGCATACCCTTCAGGCCTTCAAATGCGGAGTTCTTTTTCAGCCGGTCAGGGAAGTTTCTCTCGTAACTAACGAGGGAGTTGCACGCAATGTGATGAAAGCCGAACTGGTCCATCTCGTTGCGTGCCTCCGCCGCAGTCCATCCCTCAAATGCCATGCGGTAAGCCGCGATGGCCATGCCGGTGCGGTCGTCGCCGTAGCGGCAATGCACGAAGACTATCTTCTTGGGGTGGTCGTGCAGCACCTTCAGAAACTGCGCAAAACTGTCGTCCTTGGGAAAAAGACAATGCCAGGGGATGGACACGTACTGCATGCCCAGCTTGGTTACCTGGGCTTTCTCCTTGTCGGCTCCGGAGAGCCTCAAATCGACGATGATGTCCACGCCCATCTTCTTCAGTTCCTGGAAGCCGGTGGCGTGCGGCTGCGCTCCCCGATACAGAAAAGGTGTCACTTTGGCGAAATTGGCAATCCCGTTAACTTGCGATCGGTTCGCGGGTACATGAGCGGGGGGAGAAGCCGGCGGCGCGCCGCGCGAGGCGGTACTCGCGCCTACGTACAGCAGCAGCAGCGCCACAGAAAGCCCTCGCGAGAAAACGCTCATTGGGCTTAAGCATACAACGCCGGTGGTAAGGGGTATTGGCTACTTCGTTAGGGAGTGCTGGTGAAGATGGGGCGGCTACTGGCCCGCTGCCGTTGCCAATTGCCGTTCTTGCGCGGTCATCTGCCGCCATAGGACCTGGAGGTCATCGGAAATGCGGGAATTGTTCGGCTCCTGATGCAGAGCGCGGGCGAACCAGCGATAAGCAGTGGGCAGATCGCGTCCTACGCAGTGCCCGGTTGCGTACATGGTGCCAAGAACGGTTTGCGCTTTGGTGTTGCCGTGAGTCGCTGCGGTGCGCAGGTTGAATTCCGCGCGCGTGCAATTCTGCGGCAGCCCATTGCCGTAGAGGTATCGTTCGCCGGCGAGTTCGAGTTCCGCATCCGGTGAGGTCGTCGCCGCAGGCGCCGCAGGTTTGGGGGCCTTAGCCTTAGCTTTCGCGGGTTTCGCGGGAACTTCAGGCGGAGTCGCCTTGACTTCCTGGGTCTTTTCCTCGCCGCCCTTGTCGTCTGGGGCCGCCGCGCTGGTTCCGCTCGAGGACGCCGGATTGGTCTCCGAACTCGACGGGGTAGCGGGCGGACTGGCCTGGCTGCCCTGCGGGGGCAAATCGACGACTGTGCCCGGTGCCTGGGATTTCTGATCCGGAGCCGTAGGCAAAGTCTCACCCGCGCCGGTCATGGGCTTGTCAGCGTGTGTCTGCTGATCCTGCGTTTGTGCAGGCGCTACTTCCGAAGGCGATGCCGAAGGTGTGTTTCCCGCTGCGCTCAGCCGGTTGAAGGGAAACCCGTTGTGGCTGTATTGCCAGTACCCCGCGCCGCCCACGCCCAGGAGCAGAATCACGACAAAGATCAGTCCGGCATGGCTGCGCGGCGCTTCGTCTTCGTAGAGATAGTGAAATTCGGTCTTAGGATCCTCCGCCAGCCCCAGAAAGGATGGCCCGTGCACATTCTCTGGATTGCCGTGGCCGTTTTCTCCATTCTCCGGGGGCGGCGTTTCTTTCGGCTTGGTGGTCTGCACCGGCGGGTGCGCGAGCGATGCCCCGCACATCCCGCAAAAGCGGTACTCGGGACTGTTGTCGTACCCGCAATGGGTACAGCGCACGTACATGGTTTCAAGCATAGCTCAATATTTGGATGACAGAAAGGCTGCTGCTGTTGGAAGCTGCTCCGTCCGCCCGCGGGCCGAGCCAGCAAAGTGCCTCAAATGCACCACTTAGAGTTAGACGCCGAGGCAGGGTTGCTGGGGCCTTTTACGCGGCGGGCTCAGCGGAAACTGGCGCTTCGAAACTTCTGCCGAAAGTCCGCTCCCTCCATCTTCACGATCCTGCACATCTCGTGCAGGCGGGAGCGCATACGTTCCCCGATCCTGTCTCCCAGAGTCTCTCCCCGTGCCGCCCGCTGCGCCCGGGCAAACTCCGAGGTTGCTGTCGTCTCCCGGGCAGCGTCGTCAGCATAATTCGTGGTAATGATCGTGGTTCGGTTGTTGTTGTACCGGGTATTCAGGATGAGGCTGACCGTGTCCCAGACCCATTCGGTCGGCTTCACCGCGCCGAGTTCATCGAGAACCAGGACCTCAGTCTCAAAAACCGGGCGCAGCACATCGAGCTCCGTCGCCTTCACCGATTCGTTGTAGGAATTCTGGATCTGCTTGAGCAACTCGCGATAGTCGTAAAACAGGCAGGAAATTCCCTTGCTGACGATAAGTTCTTTGATGATGCCGACCGCCAGATGCGTCTTGCCAACGCCGATACTTCCGATCAGCAGCAGGCCGGCATTGTCCAAGGGATACTCCTCGACGAACTTGCAGGCCGCCATGCGCGCCGGAGCAAGATGGCAATGCGGTCCTTCAAATTCGAAATTGGAAAGCTCGCAATGCTCGTAGCGCTTGGGGATCCGCGCCGATCCGAGCAAGGCCTCTCCCCGCGACCTGATGCGGCATTCGCAGCGGCTGACACGCCGTTCCGAACCCGCCAACTTCCATCCGCTTCCACCACACACCGGGCAAACTTCGGCAGCAACCTTCATCACAGACTCTCCATTTCAATTTGCACCGTGAAACCGCTTAGCGCAAGTGCCGGCATCAAGACGGTTGTGCAGAACCTGTGAAGGCGCGGCACCACTTGTGGAGAATCGAGAAAGAATTGATCACCACCGCGCCGCGGAACTAATAAAAAAAAATCTACTTGCTATTACCGTGCCGATGTTTTCCGTTTGCTCCCCCCGGATTGCCGCCAGGGAAGCCAGCAGTCGCACGCGGCACGAAATGCAGTTCCGCTGTGGCTCCGTCTCCCGGGGGTTGATGAATTTCCGCGAGGAACGCCGATTCCGAGACACGGGGGTGCCGAATTCGGCATCTGGCGCGGATTTTCATGATTTTCACAGTTGACAAGCGGGGAATGCGAGCGCTAAATAGCTTGCGGCGAGTCTCCATGCGCGCGCGACAGCGTCGTCGTGCACGCTCACGTGAAATCCAAATCGCTGAGCGAGAGCGAGACCCTCCCCAGGAGCTACGATGAACAAAGCAGATTTGATCGACCGCATAGCCGCGGGCTGCGGTATCAGCAAGACCCAGGCCGCTTCCGCCATCGACACCGCCGTAGACAGCATTACCGGGGCTTTGAAAAAGGGAGACCGCGTTGCCCTGATCGGTTTCGGGACGTTCTCGATTTCGCAGCGCAAGGCGCGCAACGGACGCAATCCGCAGACCGGCGCGACCATCAAGATCGCCGCCCGCCGCGTGGCCAAGTTCAGCGCCGGCGCAGAACTGAAGAAGGCCGTCAATCGCGGCAAGTAGTCCGCAGATTATCGGAATCAACGGCAGGGGGTCGGCCCTGCCGTTTTGTTTTGGACTTCGGCTTTTTAGCCTCCATCAAAGCGCCCCACGGCGCGAACAAAGCCCCGTTGAGGATGGGCATACCGCTCTGGTCAACTGCCAAATGCTAAGTCCCCAATGCTGGGTTTGCTGAATCCTCCGCCCATCCTTTAGAATCAAACATTCAGCAAGAAATCTGGAGAACCCATGAAGGCAGCCATTCATCCCGCATACAACGAAGTGCGCGTGCACTGCGCCTGCGGAAGCACATTTACCACGCGGTCCACGCACCGGGGCGACATCCACGTAGAAATTTGCTCGAGTTGCCACCCGTTTTTCACCGGCAAGCAGAAGCTGGTCGATACCGCCGGCCGCGTCGAGCGCTTCCGCCGCAAATACGGCAAGACCATGCCCGAAAAGAAGTAAAATCCCTGTAAACAGACCCAGCCCTCGCATGACGCGGGGGCTTTTTGTTTGTACATTGGGGACTTCGCGTAGCCGCATCTGGCCTTCGGGGGCGCTCATGAAATTCTGGAATGTACTAGCTATTTTCGCGCTGAGCTCAGCTGCTTTCGCGCAGAATCCGCCGGTCGATTCTCCTTTACTCGACCATCTTGCCGGAAAATGGGTGGCCCAGGTATCGATCGCCAGGCACGCCCGTATCGACGACATCGATGCCGAATGGGTTCTCGCGCACCACTACTTGCGCCTGCACGAGATCTCCCGCGAAAAAGATGCCAGGGGCAATCCGCATTACGAAGCAACAATCTTCATCGGAGAACGCGCCAGCACCAAGCAGATTTCCTGCCTATGGCTGGACGTTTTTGGCGGCACGGACATCAGATCGATCGGCGTCGCCCAACCCAAAGAGAACGAGATCCCGTTCATCTTTAAAGATGAATCCGGCGCCATCGACTTCAGCAATGATTTTATTTACGACCCGAAAGCCGACACCTGGGAGTGGCGGCTGGACAACGTGGAGCATGGCAAGTTGATCCCGTTCGGAACGGAGAAGTTAGTCAGGGCTCAAGCAGAAAAGAAATAAGTCCTCCCGCCCTCACTTCGAAATGGCCGCGAGCGCCTCGCGGAAGAGCACGTCGAAGGGGCGCCCGTCTTTTCCGAAGCGTTCCACGGCCTTTTCAGCCGAGGCTTTCTGGTATCCCAAGTTCAGCAGCGCGGAGAGCACGTCTTCCTGGGTGGCGGTCAAGGAAGGCGCCGCCGCCGCCGCTTGCTCCGCGCCGATGCCGACGGGCAGCTTGTCGCGCAATTCCAGCACCATCCGTTCGGCGGTCTTCCGTCCAATGCCTGGAATCTTGGTGAGGCGTGCGACATCGTTGCCGCGGATCGCGTCGCCCAAAGCCTCCGCCGCCATGCCGCTGAGGATGGTAATCGCCAGTTTTGGCCCGATCCCGCTGACCGTGATCAGCTTTTCGAAAAGCTGCTTCTCTTCCGGCCGCAGGAAGCCGTACAGAGCGATCTGGTCTTCGCGAACATGGGTGTGCACGTGCAAGGCAACTTCACTTCCCAGCGACGGCAACTGGGAAAACGTCGGGACAGAGATGGTCACGTCGTAGCCAACGCCGCCGGTTTCCACGATGACCTGGTTCGGCCGGCGGGAAAGCAGCTTGCCGCGAAGGTGAGCAATCATGGGTAGAGATTGTACTAAGACCGGAACGGCAGCGCGCCAGTGCCTGGTTGCTGGTGGCTAGTGACGGTCGCCCTCCTGGCAGACCCCCCGCTACTCGCTAGCGATTGCCAATGCTTCCTAGGCTTCGAATTCGCCGGCTTCAGGGAACTTGAGATTGGTCCTGGAAAGGGTTTCGGAGAGCAGTGTCTCGATGTGCGCTTCTTCGCAATTCCGCGCGAGGGCCAGTTCGCTCACCAGCAGGTAGCGAGCACGTTCCAGCATCTTCTTTTCTCGAAACGAGAGGCTCTTGGATTCCTTCAGCACCAGCAGGCTTTTCAGGACGGCCGCAACTTCCATGAGCGATCCCGTCCGCATGCGATCGGAATTCTCCTTGAAGCGGTCCTTCCAGTCAGCGGCACTCGCGCTCTCGCCGTCGGAAAGGAAGTCGAGAATCTTCTTGATCTCGCCGTTCCTGACAACCCGGCGCAAGCCCACAGTTTCTACGCTGTGGAAGGGCACGGTGACTTTCAGATTGCTGGATTTGATGTGCAGGAGGTAATACTTCTCGGGCTGGGCTCCGAGGCTACGGCTGCCGATCTGTTCGATAACCCCTACTCCGTGGTTCGGATATACCACCCGATCCCCGATGTGGAAATCACCGTTACCATTGCTGCTCATACTAGGAACAGCCCACGACGCGATAGCTCTATTCTACACGAGCGGACTGCAGTTCCACAATTTCCAGAGTTCGCGGTCTTTAGGTTTCAATAACTTACACGCATAGAAGCGATGGTCAGGCTTCATTGGGTTTTCTTTGCGCCCTTTGCGGCATTTCTTTGCGAGCTTTCCGGTTAAAAGCTTTTGACCGGAAAGTTCGCCAACGATCCGCAAAGGGCGAAAAGAAAACCTGCCCCTTTGCAGAGATTGGGCCGCGCCTGCGAGCATTCCCCCAGCACGCACGGTTTATAATTTGGCGAAACCATGACCGAGCACATCCGCAAAAAATTGCAGGACGAGATCAACGCTCTCGAACACGAGCTGGTGCACGAGCTCCCCAAAGAGATTAAGAAAGCGGCTGCCCTGGGCGACCTCAGCGAGAACGCGGAATACCACATGGCCAAGCAGCGCCAGGAGTACGTCAAGGCGCGCGTGCGCCAGCTGGGGAAGCGCCTTGCGGACCTCTCCATGGTGAACATGAACAATATTCCCAGGGACAAGGTGGGCCTCGGCTCTACTGTGAAGGTGTACGACAATACCAAGAACGAAGAAGTCGAATACAACCTGGTGACCAGCGAGGAGTCGGATGTTGCGGCCGGGAAGATTTCGACCACGTCGCCCATCGGGCGCGCGCTGCTGAACAAGAAGGTCGGAGATACGGCCGTGGTGGTTACGCCCAACGGCAAGCGGGAGCTGGAGATCTTGAGCCTGACCACGATTCACGACGAAGCCGCGGCAGGATGAAATTTATCGGGTGATCTGATCAGCGGGTGATCGGGCCATCTCAGGCGCGGGTTTGTGCTTTTCAGATCACCCGATGACCCGATCATCCGATCACCGGATTTTCCATGATGACCTGGACGAGCGCTTTCGGACGAGCCTGCGGGGTTCTGCTGCGCACCATCGTGCGCTGGCTCGCCTTGACCAGGATCAATCCCAACTTCCTGACGTTCATGGGCTTGGTGGTGAACGCATGGGCCGCATTCTTCTTTGGCTACGCTACCGCGGAGAACCAGCAGCGCATGTTCCTGTACGCCGGCCTGATCATCATTGGCTCCGGCTTCTTCGACCTGGTGGACGGGGAAGTCGCCCGCGCGCAGAACCGGGTTACGCGCTTCGGCGCTTTCTTTGACTCGGTAGTCGACCGCTACAGCGATGCTTCTCAATTCTTCGGCTTGCTGGTGTTCTATGCTCGCGGCGGGCGGTTCTTTTACATCGTGCTGACCGCCTACGTGATTGTCAGCGCGATTATGGTCAGCTACAGCCGCGCCCGAGCCGAGTCCCTCATCGGCTCCTGTCGCGTGGGATTCATGGAGCGTCCGGAACGCCTGGTCCTGGTCATCATTGGCGCGCTCTTCAACCGCATGGCGCCGGTCCTGTGGGTGATTGCCATCCTCTCGACTATTACCGTGATTCACCGCATCCAGTACACCTGGGCCCGGACGAACGGACCCGCCGCCAATCCTCCGCTGCAGATTTCCTGATTCCAGGAAGAGGGAGCAATCGCGGCGTTTCGGACCTCAGCGTCCGAAATCCAGCAGATCCGGTGCGCTGCGCTTTCCCCTCAGGACTTGTTGCGGAGCGCCCGCCCGGCTGCATCGATGGTTTTCTGCACATCATCCTCCGTGTGGGACGCGCTCACGAAGGCTGCCTCGTATTGCGAGGGCGGAAGATAAACTCCCGCATCGAGCATGGCCCGGAAGAAGCGGGCGAAGGCGGCTGTATCGGACTTTGAGGCAGAGCTCCAGTCGGTCACTGGACCGGGATTAAAGAACCAGGTGAACATAGACCCAACGCGGTTGAAGCAGAGAGGCACGCCCGCGTCTTTTGCCGCGCATGCCACGGCTTCGACCAGCTTGGCGCTGAGCGCCTCCAGGCGCGGATAGATTTCGCTCTTCTTCTCCCGCAACTGCCGCAGCTGCGAAATTCCGGCCGCCATCGCCAGCGGATTTCCCGACAACGTTCCCGCCTGGTACATGGGTCCCAGCGGCGCTACCAGGTCCATGATCTCTGACGGCCCGCCATACGCGCCCACCGGCAGCCCGCCGCCGATGATCTTGCCGAACGTGGTCAGGTCGGGCTTAATCCCATAAAGTTCCTGGGCGCCGCCATAGGCCACGCGGAAGCCGGTCATGACCTCATCGAAGATGAGCACGCTGTTCTCGCGCTGGGTAATGGTGCGCAGATTGGCGAGATAGCCGCCATTGGCCGGCACGCAACCCATGTTCCCCACCACCGGTTCGACAATCACGCACGCGATCTGGTGACGGTACTTGCTGAAGGCTTGCTCGACCGCGGCCGTGTCGTTGAAGGGCAGGGCGATGGTGAATTGGCTCACTTCTTCCAGAACCCCTGCTGAACCGGGAATGCCCAGCGTAGCCACGCCCGATCCGGCTTTCACCAGCAGCGAGTCGGCGTGTCCGTGATAGCAGCCTTCAAATTTGACGATGTACTTACGCTTCGTGTAGGCCCGCGCCAGGCGGATGGCCGACATGGTGGCTTCCGTCCCGGAACTGACAAACCGGACCTTGTGCACGGTCGGAAAAGCTTCGACCACCAGTTCGGCGAGATCGGCTTCGGAAGGCGTGGACGCCCCAAAGCTCGTCCCATTGACCGCCGCCGAAAGAATTGCTTCCACCACATTGGGCTCAGCGTGACCGAGGATGAGCGGTCCCCAGGAGCCGACATAGTCCACGTACTCGTTCCCGTCGGCATCCCAGATGCGCGAACCCTGCCCGCGCGTGATGAACGGAGCATCGCATTCGACCGCCTGGAAGGCGCGCACCGGCGAGTTCACCCCGCCGGGGATAACCTGCGCGGCGCGCTGCTGCAGACGTCGAGACTCGTTAAGCTTTTGCGATCCCATAATGGATGCCCCGGGCATCCCGGCCCGGGCAAAACCGGCTGGCGACCCCAGCGGTATTCGGAATTCATAAATATAGCAGCGAGAGCAGGAAGGCCGTTGTACCCGAAAGGTCACCAGGTTTTACGAACATTTCACAAGGCCTAAATCATCGGGAAACATCGGCGGACTAGAGTCGGTGTAGTACCACCCCCTTCTAACCGGGAGGGATAAGGATGATCAGGGGCTCCCCGATCATCCTGCGCTTTTTACCGCAACTCTCTCATGAGACTTGGTCCCGTCAATGGTCGGGTGAGCGGCCAAGCATGCCTGCTTCGGCCGTAATTTCGTAATAAACAAGTTCTCGCTATTCTGTAGCTTTCATCGAAAATAGCCGAAGAAGCGAATCTGCGTTGGAGAAACCAACTCGTGCCATGGGCATTGTTCGCTCTTGCGATGCCGTGGGGCGCCATGGGTCAGGCAAATCAGGCGTCTGATGACTCGCGACAAAACCAGAATTCTCCGTCTGCTCAGTCAAGCTCCGATGATCCGGAGTCAATGTTCCCGCACATCTCTGACACGCGCTATTGGGTGTCCGGGCAGGCAAATTTCGTTTTCCAGACGCATCCGCCGTTTCACGCGCCTTACAGCGGCCCCAACAGCCTGGATCCCAATTACGAGAAAGCCACGTCGCGCCTGCTGACGCTCTATACCGGAATCCGGGTCAATGGCTCGACGGAAGTATTGGTGGACATCGAGGAGGCCGGAGGAAGCGCGCTCAGCACCGGCCTTGGCCTGGCCGGCAACACCGATCTCGACATCGTGCGCAATCCCTCGCTGAGCAAAGCGCCGTATCTGGGCCGGGCGATGATCCACAAAGTGTTTGCGCTCAGCAAAGACAAGGTCGAAAACGAGCGCAGTTTTCTGTCGCTGTTTACGGAAGTTCCGCGGCGGCGGCTGGAAATCCGCTTCGGTAAATTCAGCATGCCGGATTTCTTCGATCTCAATTCCGCGGCTTCCGATACTCATTTGCAGTTTCTGAACTGGACCGTCGACAACAACGGCGCCTGGGACTACGCGGCTGATACCCGCGGCTACACCGTCGGATTCACCGCCGATTACGAAGACCGCAACTGGGGTTTTCGTTTCGGAGAAGCGTTGATGCCGAAAGTGGCCAATGGAATCGACCTGGTCTGGCGGCCCTGGCAGGTTCACGCCGAAAACTGGGAGTACGAATGGCGCCGTGGATTCGTCCCCAGGCAGTCGGGGAGCATTCGCCTGCTCGCCTATACCAATTACGCCAACATGGGCATCTATCGCGACGCGGTAACGCAATTCCTTGAGCACAAAACCTTGCGCCCGGAGATCACCAATCACCCTTGGCGCATTACGCGCAAGTACGGATTTGGCGTGAACGTCGAGCAGAATCTCATGTCCTGGCTCACCGCCTTCGGCCGCTTCGGCTGGGACAACGGCAAGACGGAGTCCTTTGCCTACACCGAGGTCGACCAGACCTTCGAAGGCGGACTCGGAGCCCAGGGCGCGGAATGGCATCGCCGCCACGATCGAGCCGGAATCGCCGTGGTAACGAACGCGATCTGCAAGGACCACCAGCTTTATCTGGCGGACGGGGGGCAAGGATTCTTGCTGGGGGATGGCCGGCTGAATTACGGCCGGGAGAACATCGTGGAAGCCTATTACACCGCCCACGTCTGGCGCGGCATCTACCTCGCACCCGACCTGCAGCACATCCAGAATCCCGGCTATAACCGCGACCGCGGGCCGGTGCTGGTGCCGAGCTTCCGGGCGCACCTGGAGTTCTGAACGACGACCGCTCAATCCTCTGACTTCGACCATGGCCGTTCGGCGAAATTACCTTACGTCCGGTTTTCCCGGCCAAAACCGGGAAGGGCACGAGTTCAACTCGTGCCGAGCAAGGACGCAAAACTCTTGGCGGCTTCAGCCGCTGAGGGTAACCGCCGTAGGAAGCGTTTGATTGTGAACTTGAAAGGGAACCTCAGCGGCTGAAAGCCCCGCGCGGGCTTCGCAGAGAAACGGGCACGAGTGGAACTCGTGCCGTTCCCAGTTTCCTCGCTGGCGCGGAATCTATTTCGACTCCGGCGTCAGCTCGGCAGAAATATTTACGTGGCCGCCCGAAACCGAAATCTTCCGATTCCAGGATGTAAACCCGGTCTTCTTGACAGCAATGTCGTGATCGCCGGTGGCGAGGCTCAGAGTCGAGGGCGTGCTGCCGACGAATTTTCCATCGACTTCAATATCGGCGCCTGTAGGTGTTGACACAACTTCTACCTGTGCGGTTGCGCTCATACTTCCCTCCGGCTTGTCGGGCAGTACGCTTTCTTTTGAAGGGCTAGCTGATTTGTCGGAAGATTCCGAGTCCTTGGCAACGGTAGTCGTCACGCCGACCGGGACAAATTCTCTGTCCTTCTCCGCCACGGATACCGGCGCTCCGGTTACACCTTGCAGCGCAACCAGAATCGCTCGGTAGTTGTCCTTATCGCCTTGCAGAAGAATTCCCGCATCCTTCCCTTCAGTCTTGTACTGAACGCCAATGTAATGAAGGCGGGTTTTGTGGAACAAGCCGAACAAAGCCACGGGCGCGACTAAAACGGCAAGCGCAACCATTGTTCCCACGCGCCGGTGCGCCTCCTGTCCATAACTGAGCGATGTAACAGACTTTGGTGGAATGTCGACTTTGACACCGTCCTTCAATTGGAGAGTGATTGCGTCGCCTGTCACCGAAAGCGTATTGCCCCAATCTTTCGCATCGACCTTCGACGCGACCGAACCGCCGTTATAACGAACCTTGAAGGTGTTGCCGCCGGCATACGCAAACATGGAACAGCACAGAACCAGGGCTACCACTCTTTTAAGAAAAGTCAGCATGAGTTCTCCTTGTGGGCGGGACTCTCGGAAAGACACGACTCCGAGGGGGAAGGAGTCCGGAAAAGCCCTAACGCGCGAACACCCGTATTATGCGCTGCGGGAGGGAAATGTCAATCGTGAGTAGATGAATGCACTAAACGGCTTTGACAATCCTGCTTCGTGGGCACGAGTGGACTCGTGCCCTTCCCGGAATCGGCGCGTTCTCCCGCCGTCTGCGGTCGCATCCGAGCGACGCAAAGACCTGCGACGCAAAAAAAGGCGGACAAGACTGTCCACCCCACAAACTGCCCAGATAAACCGCTCCACATCAACTGCCCAACATGAACAAAGCTGAAGCCCGGCGCATGAAGCCTGACGCCGCCTTTCAGTACTTCGGCATGCTCGGGTCAACGCGATCTGCCCAGGCCAGCACGCCCCCGGCGAGGTTGTGAACTTTCTTAAATCCCGCCTGGCGCAGGAAGTTGACGGCCTTGGCGCTGCGCATGCCGGAACGGCAGTGGGCCACGATTTCGCGGCTCGTGTCCAATTCATGAACGCGGCCGGGCAGTTCTCCCAGCGGAATGAGATATCCGCCCAGGTTGCAGATGTCGTACTCGTGCGGCTCGCGAACATCGAGGATGAACAGATCGTCGCCGCGGTCGAGCCGCTCTTTCAGTTCTTCCACTTGCATTTCTGATGTGGTCACTTCCACCGGGGCCTCCTCGCCTCGAATTCCGCAAAATTCCTGGTAATCGATGAGCTTCGTGATGGTCGGATTCTTTCCGCAAGCGGGGCAGTCGGGATTCTTCCGCAGCTTCAGCTCGCGGAACTTCATGCCGAGCGCGTCCACCAGCAGCAGGCGTCCAATGAGCGGGTCGCCGGAGCCGAGAATCAGCTTTATCGCCTCCGTCGCCTGTATGACGCCGACCAGGCCGGGCAGAATCCCCAGCACTCCGCCTTCCGCGCAGGAAGGCACCAGCCCGGGGGGTGGCGGCTCCGGATACAGGCAGCGGTAGCACGGACCTTCCTTGGTCGCGAATACGCTGGCCTGTCCTTCGAACCGGAAAATCGATCCGTAGACGTTTGGCTTTCCGGTCAAAACGCAGGCGTCGTTCACCAGATAGCGCGTGGGGAAATTGTCGGTGCCATCGACGATGATGTCGAATTCCTTGAAGAGCTCGAGGGCGTTGTCGCTCGAAAGCCGCGTTTCGAACTTGCGGATGTTGATAAAAGGGTTCATCGCCTTGATCTTGTCGGCGGCGGAATCGAGCTTGGGACGGCCCACGTCGGCGGTGGAGTGAATGATCTGGCGCTGCAGGTTGGTGTAGTCGACCACGTCGAAGTCGACGATCCCCAGCGTGCCCACGCCGGCTGCGCCCAGGTAAAGCGCCAGCGGCGAGCCCAGTCCTCCCGCGCCAATGCACAGGACTTTTGCGGCCTTAAGCTTGAGCTGCCCCTTCATCGCCACTTCGGGCATGATCAGGTGGCGCGAATAGCGGAAAATTTCCTCGTTGCTGAGGGTGGCGGCGGATTGCGGTTGGGTCAGAGTGGCCATAAACGTGATTTCCTGATTTTGGATTGCTGACAAGAAAAGCTCTTAGTTTTAGCCATGAGCTTTTAGCCAAACCGCTCGGCTAAGAGCTAAAAGCTAACAGCCAAGAGCTGTTCCACCCGCGATCGAGGGCACGATGGAAATGTTATCACTGGCCTGCACCGCGGTGGCTTCCTTCTGCAGGTAGCGAACGTCCTCATCGTTCAAGTACACATTGACGAAGGCGCGGAGCTTGCCCTCGTCGGTATAAAGGTGGCGGCGCAACTCAGGGTGCTGCGAAACCAGGCCGCTCAGGGCCTCGCCAACCGTGGCACCCGGGACATCGATGGCCGGCTGCCTGCCGGCATACTGCCGCAACGGCGTAGGAATGTGGATCTTTGGCATGGCTTAATGATGCCACAAGGGGAGGGTTGGATTCACCCGGGCGGTGTGGCGCGGGCAGTGTGGCGCGGGCGGCTCGCCCGCGAGAGGCCCGGGATGTGTGCCGTATCAGGGCAGGTCTTCAGACGTGCTGGTTGAAAGGAAAATACGGGAGGGCTTGCAACAGATTGCTTTTTCGCGGGCAAGGACGGCCGCGCCACACTACACCACCTCAATCTTCTCCTCCACCAGCTTCTTGTCGTTCTCATCGCTGCCGGTGAGTTCGAAGGAGTTGGTCAGCACGGCTTTGCCTTTCTCCACGCTGGTGATGACATAGGAGCAGCCGAGCCAATGGGCCTCGGCGTGGTCGGTGGCGGACCACTGCGCGGGGTGATCCGGGTGAGAATGATAAAACCCGATGATCTCCTCTTCGCGCTCGCGGCCTTCGCGCTGGATGCGCACCAACTCCTTGGGATCGATGTTGTAGCGGTTTTGCGGCGAGTCGGTGCGGGTGTTGCCGGCGCGCGCCAGCGAAGTGACGACGCGCGTGCCGTCGTCCTCAAACCGCCCGAGCATAACGCCGCAACACTCGTGTGGATAGGTTTCCTCGCCGTGCTGGCGAATGGCTTCGTAGTGGGATTGGCCGATCCTTAGCATTGCATCATTGGATCATCGGGGGATTGAATCATTCAAAAACCCGCAAAAACTGTGAGCAACCAGCCGTGAGCTGCGAGCGGTCAAGGTTGCTCGCACTCATTGCTCACCGCTCATTGCTTGCTTCCGTCCAGAACCTCTCGCTCAAATACTTGTCGCCGGAATCGGGGAAAATCGTAACAATAACGGCTTCCTGTCCCTTCGGCAAGCGGCGCGCAATCTGCAAAGAACCCGCAATCGCGGCTCCCGCCGAGATACCGATCAGCAGGCCTTCTTCATGCGAGGCTCGGATGGCCATAGCGTACGAGTCTTCGGTTGAGATTCCCAGGTCCTCGTCGGCAAGCGCCGCGTCGTAGATCTTCGGCACGATCGCGCTGGCCATGTGTTTCGCGCCTTCGATGCCGTGAAAGGGAGAATCGGGCTGCAACGAAATACAGCGGATCTGCGGGTTCAGTTCTTTGAGGCGGCGCGCCGTGCCCATGAAGGTGCCGCTGGTGCCCAGCATGGAGATAAAGTGGGTGACGCGTCCTTCGGTCTGTTGCCAGATTTCTTGGGCTGTGCCATGGTAGTGAGCTTGCCAGTTGGCCGGGTTGGAGTACTGGTCGGCATAGAAATATTTTTCCGGCTCGCGCGCGAAAAGTTCGCGGGCAGCGCGGATGGCGCCGTCGGAGCCTTCGTCAGCGGACGTGTAATGAATGTCCGCACCGTACGCAAACAGGATGCGCTTGCGCTCGGGGGAAACATTTTCCGGCATGCAGAGCGTGACCGGAAAACCCTCGGCGGCTCCGATCATGGCATAAGCGATGCCGGTGTTGCCGCTGGTGGAATCGAGCAGGATTTTGCCCGCGGCGAATTTGCCGCTGCGCCGGCCTTCCTTAACGATGTTGAAAGCGGCGCGATCTTTGACGGAGCCTCCCGGGTTGTACCATTCGGCTTTGCCGAGCAGTTGCATATTGGGAAACTCGCGGCCGATGCGCTCGAGGCGCAACAAAGGGGTGTTTCCAATGCGCGTAATGCTGCGCACGCCCAGCTTGGTTTTTTTCTCCGGTGAAGCCGGCTCCGCGAATTTGGTGGATGCAGGATTCATAAAATCAGGCTGCGAGCAGTGAGCGATGAGCTGTGAGCAACCAGGCTGCTCACAGCTCGCGGCTCAGTGCTCGCCGCCATCATGACCATCGTAACGTTGCCCGAGATGCGAAATCGGCAACTTGTCGTTAGATTATAGAGGAGCCGAAAAAGTATCGGGTGATCGGGTGATCGGGTCATCGGGCGATCTTCATACAGTGCGGCGGGTATGGGTCGAATAGGCAACCCTTGCATCTAAGCAAAGCAGTTGTTCGGCTCTCGGCCGTCGGTACGTGGCTTCCGCTGCAGGAAAGAGGCGACTGAGTTGAACCGGGAAACTGAAATGGCGGGTTTTGATTATGAGCCAACGACCGAAGGCCGACGACGAGTTTTGAGGAGCTGATTTTGGCAACCAAAGTTGAGCAACGCACCTACGAAGACGCCACCCAGTGGCTGCGCGACCATGGCTTCGATCTGATCGACGCGCCGGGCATGCAGGGTCGCGTGTTCCTGAAGAAGTGCAACGTTTCCGCTGCCATCCAGAAGGACGGCGATGATGGCGTGAAAATCTTCGCCTACCCCGGCTATCTGATCGGGGGAGAGATTTCCAAACTCATCAACCGCGGCTACCAGCAGGTGCTGAAGACCTCCAAGACCGAGATCGCCGCCACCGCCGACCACCTGAAGGCTCTGCAACAGTTCACGGAAGAGCTCAAGGAGGCGCTGTGCCTGCCGAGCCTTTACAACGAATCTCTCGGCACAGTCAGCGAAGCCTATCAATACGATCGCATCGTGGATCGCGACAAACCTGCGCCGGAACGCCCGAAACGTCCGTGGCAGCGCGTGCGCGTGGTAACCGGAAGTAAGAGCCGGGCTTAAGACGCTGGCTTTGGTTGGCCTGTCAGTCTCGCGTTCTGCCGCAGTGAGAGCAAGCTGGCCTGTCACAGACTCCGCGAAGCGATGCCCGCAATCGAATGCCGCTTTCCAGAACCGCGTACATCCTGTACACTCGGCAGCCGCATCTCTACTGACATCTGTTGATCTCAACCTGAGGAATCGCGCGTGAGAACGAGATCCGGGCGACTGCTGGTCCCTCTCTTCGTGATCGTGAGTCTCTCCCTTGCCAATGCTCAGAACACAACCACGTACCTGTCCGGAACCGTCAAGGACGCCTCCGGCGTGCCGGTGGCAAATGCCAACGTCTCGCTTAAGAACGTCAGCACCGGGCAGACTAGTGAGGTCCAGGCGGATGCGCAAGGGAAGTATCAGTTCTCCGGACTGGCTGCCGGCCAGTATGAAATCTCCGCTACTGCCGAAGGATTCAGCGCGAAGACGATAACCGTTTCGGTGAGTGGACGTGTACAAAGCGCCGATCTCGCGCTAGA
The DNA here is from genome assembly GCA_036376415.1 of Terriglobales bacterium. Taxonomy (GTDB): domain Bacteria; phylum Acidobacteriota; class Terriglobia; order Terriglobales; family Acidobacteriaceae; genus Gp1-AA145. Next base: position 7,700 of record DASVAJ010000022.1, on the reverse strand, counting down.
GCGCTCAACCGGGCCTTCGCTTTCCGACCTGGGCTTTTCTACCGCGCAGACGCAAAGCAACCTCGCGGAACAGGCGCGGCTCGACCGGCGCACGCACATGCTGAAGATCCATCAGAAGATGGGGCTGATTACCACCGCTCCTATGGCGGCGACGATCATTAGCGGGTTGTTTGCAGGTGGCAAGCGGACCAGTTCCAGTTCGCGCGACTTGCATGTGGGGTTGGGCTCGGCGACGGCAGGCTTGTATTTCACGACAGCCTATTTCGCGATCTTCGCGCCCAGGATTCAGGGCACCGAAACGCGCGGCCCGATCCGCCTGCACAAGGCCCTCGCCTGGATTCATGGCCCCGGCATGATCTTAACGCCGATTCTCGGGGCCATGGCTTTTCAGCAAAAGAGCAGAGGCCAGCACGTCCATGGGCTTGCCTCGCTGCACGGCCCGGTCGCGGTGATTACGGGTGCTGCCTATGGGGCGGCGCTGCTGTCGGTATCGATCAAGTTCTGAGCTTTTCACTTACCAGGGAATGAAGAAACTTAGATTTTGCATTGTGTTATTGTTCGCCGGCGCTTCATGGGCGTGGGCCGACTCGCAATGGGTTCTCGACCAGAGCACGCTGAGCTATCACGTTTCGCATCCACTCCATCAGGTGGATGGAGTCAGCCACGCGGCGCGAGGGAAAGGCGTCTGCCATGCGGGCCAGTGCGATTTTCTGATCGCGGTGCCGGTGAAATCGTTTGACTCGGGCGACAGCAATCGTGACTTGCACATGCTGCAGGTCACTCGCGGCGCACAATATCCCATGGTCACGGTGCGCACACATCTGCCGGAATCAAGCGCAAAGGACTCCACGATCCACGCCGATCTTGACATTGAATTCGCCGGCCAGACCGCCCATTACAAGGATGTGCCCTTCCAAGTCACGACGCAGGGCACCGGGAAGAAACTGACTGGAACAATTCCCGCCAAGGTAAGCGACTTCAAGATCGACCCGCCAACCCTGCTGACCATGCCCATCAAGAACGACATCCCCGTGAAGGTCGAAATGACCTGGCGCCAGCAGTGAACTGGCCACGAGTGAGCTGGCCACGGTAGAGCAAGCTCCCAGAGTTGCAGGCGAGGGCAGAGCAACAGCACACATTCGCGGGCAGAATCGGGCCATTCCCCGGAGCGTAGAATCAAAGTATGGCTCGTGGGTGGGAGAGTAAGTCTGTTGAGCAGCAGCAGGAAGAGGCAAAAGCCGAGCGCACGCGCAAGACCGAACTATTAACCCCCGAACAGACCGCGCGGCGGCGGCGGCTGGCTACGCTCGAATTGTCGCGCAAGCAAATCCTTCACCAACTCGAAACCGCTTCGAACCCGCGCCATCGCCAGATGCTTGAGGCGGCGCTGGCCGATCTGAACGGGCAGATCGCCGGGACGCAATAAAGGCTACGATCGATTTCCTTCGTGAACCTTTGTGCCCTCCTGTGGTTCATTCACCACCAAGGGCACGAGGGCAAATCTCTAGTACCCGCCTAAACCGTTTCCAGCCTCCAGCCGGGTAGAATACTGCTGTGAGGAAGTTCTGGGACAACCCGATGGAACAGGCGGACGGTCTGGCCCGTGCAAGTGTGCCCTCGTCGGTGCGAATCGGGAATGTCGTCATTTCTCCGGCGACAGTGCTGGCGCCCATGGCAGGGGTCACGGACACCGTCTTCCGACGGTTCATTCGCAACCTGGGCGGCTGCGGGCTGATCATGACCGAGTTTACTTCGGCGGATGGCGTGCTTCGCGCCAAGGACCAGAAAGCCAAGCGCTATCTGCATTTCTACGAGGATGAGCATCCCATCTCTGCCCAGCTTTTCGGCAGCGATCCCAAAGTCATGTCCGATGCCGCGCGGATCGTTGAAGACCTGGGATTCGACCTGGTCGACTTGAATTTGGGCTGTCCGGCAAAAAAAGTCGTCAAGTGCAATGGGGGATCGGGACTGCTGCGCGATCTTCCGCGCATTGCAGAAATCTTCAAGGCAGTGTGCGCAGCCGTGAGCATTCCGTTCACGGTAAAGTTTCGCGCCGGCTGGAACGACGAGGAGATTGTCTGCGTCGAGCTGGCGAAAATGGCCGAGGACTGCGGCCTCTGCGCGGTTGCTCTCCATGCCCGCACCCGCGAGCAAGGCTACAGCGGAAACGCGCGCTGGGAGTGGATTGCCGCGGTGAAGGACGCCGTCAAAATCCCCGTGATCGGCAACGGCGACATCCGAACCCCCGAAGACGCAAGCGCCATGGTGGCAGCCACGGGATGTGATGCGGTCATGATCGGCCGCACCGCCCCGGCAAATCCCTGGATTTTCCGCCAGATTCAGCAGTATTGCGATTGCTTGGAAACCGGCCAAGTGGTGGGTGTCCACCCCCGCCGGGTCGAGCGCAGCTCGACGAATCTTCCCACCAGTCCCTACGACGAACCCTCAGAGACCGATCGCTACGAGATGATCCGCACCTATTTCCGCATGCTGATCGACGAAGAGTTACCGGACGCCACCGGCAAGATGAAGCAGTTCGCCTCGTGGTTCACCCACGGAGTGCCGGGCGGCGCGGCCCTGCGCAAGGCTATTTACGAATCAAAGACAGCCCCCGAGATTCTCATTCGGGTGGACGAATTTTTTGTAGCCCGACTGTGTGGCGCGGGCGCTCTCGCCCGCGAGATGGTGGAGTCGTAGAAGAGGAACGAAGCCAGTTACCGTTCTAAAACAAGCCTGCCGCGCTCATCCCTTGCAAGATATCCCCACGGCACCTCGGGATCATGCGTGAACATCGTCAGCCAGCGCTCTGGAAGCGCCCGCGAATAATACCGCTTCCGGCTTTCAATCGTTTCCAGCGGATACAAATCGAACGCCATCACCCAGTTCAAGTCCAGGTGAGCGCTGGTGGGGATCAGATCGGAAATGTAGCAAGCGGTCTTTCCTCGGCTTTGTATGAAAATGGCCTGCATGTCGCGCGTATGGCCAGGAAATACCTCGACTGAAACGCCAGGCACGATTTCCTGGTTCCCTCGCAGCAGTTGCATCTGACCGCTTTCCACCAGCGGATCATAATTTTCGTGCAGATAGCTCACGCCATCGCGCTGCCCTGCATGAGCATGTTTCCATTCGCCTTCCTGAACGTAGTATTTGGCTTTGGGAAAGGTCGCCACCACGCTGCCGTCGCGGCGAACCGTGTTCCAGCCGCAGTGGTCGAAATGTAAGTGCGAGTTGATGACGATATCGATGTCATCCGCGGCGACGCCGATCTTGCGCAATGCAGCCAGCAGCTTTGCCGGCTGGCCGAAGATCCGCGCCATTTTCTCCGGCAGCTTGTTGCCGGCGCCGGTTTCGATCAGGATGTTCTTTTCTCCGGTGCGAACCAGGATGGAGTTGAGACCGGCGGGCACGAGATTGTTCTCATCGACAGAGACCTTCTTCGACCATAGGGCCTTGGGCACCACCCCGAAGAAAGCGCCCCCATCCAGAAAGTAAGTCCCGTCAGAAATTGCGGTCAGCTCGAAATCGCCGAGGGTCAAACGGCTGTGCGGTCGCGGCGGCTGGGGTTTGGGTTCAGACATGCGCAGGTTGTAAATCGAAAACTGGCCACACTGTGCCACGCTGGCCTCAAGGCTCGGGCTTGAGCTCCCGCTCAAAATGATCTTCGATCATGTGGAACAGGTGAATGCGGTAGTTCGGTCCTTCGATGCTGTGCGTCTTATTGGGATATGCCATAAACCGGAATTGTTTTCGCGCACGGATCAGCGCATCAATCATCTGAATGCTGTTCTGAAAATGCACATTGTCGTCTTCCGTGCCATGCGCGAGCAGCAGCGCGCCATGCAGTTTGTCCGCAAACTTCGTGATCGGGTTTCCATAAAGGTTGGGATCATCCGCCGGCAGGCCCTGATAGCGCTCTGTGTAGATGGAATCGTAGTTGTGCCAGTCCGTGACCGGGGCCACAGACACGCCGGCGCGAAAGCGGTCGCTGTGCGTCAGCGCGTACAGGGTCATGGAACCTCCATTCGACCAGCCCCAAATGCCGAGCCGGTCGCGATCGAGTTGCGGGAATTGCGCGAAGAGTTGATCGAGAGAGGTCAGTTGATCGCGCAATTCGACGCCGCCAAATTCGTGCCGAATGGCGCTCTGAAATTTTCGTCCGCGACCTGGCGTACCGCGATTGTCAACTGAGAACACGGCGAATCCCTGTCTCGCCAGAAGTTGCGCAAATAAGCCGCTCGCGCCCGCCCACTCAGGCCACTGGTCCAGTACAACCTGCGCTGCCGGTCCGCCATAAATGTTGACGATGACGGGAACCTTGGCGCCGGCCGACGGATTCGGCGGAAGCAGCAGCTGCCCATAGAGGAGCGTTCCGTCCTCGGCCTTAAACGTAAGTTGCTTCGGCGGTTCAAGCCCATACTCCGCCACGCTCTTCAGCTCAGCAAAGCGATGGCAGTTCGCGGCGGCGGTATCGCAAACGCTGAACTGGTTGGGCGTGAGCAGCCCAGAGTAGTTGTCGAGGTAGGCCGTACCTCTGTCGGAAAAAATCGGATCGTGAAAACCATCTTCCTTCGATACACGTTGCAAGCCGGAGCCATCGAGCTTCACGGAATAAATCTGCTGCTGGCGCGGATCATCTTTATTGCAGTTGAAATAGACCACCCCATTCTTCTCGTCGACGCTCTGAATGCCCAGCACTTCGAAGTCCCCGCTCGTCAGCTGCCGCGCAAGCTTGGCGTCCGCTGCCAGGGGAGAATTTTTGTCGTAGCTGTAGAGGTAAATGTGGGTGTGCCCATCGCGCCAGCTTGTCCACAGAAACTGGCCTTGCGATTCCATGACGGTGAAGTCATCATTCACGTTGATCCAGGAATCCGGCGCCGATTCCGTCAGCACCTTGCGAGCTTTTCGCGATCCGGCATCGATGAAATAGAGGTCCAACTGATCCTGGTGGCGGTTGAGGACCTCCGCCCACAGGGTGCCGCGATTGAGCCAGCCAAAGCGCGGAATGTAAATGTCCTTATCGTCGGTCAGCGAGATCCACTCCACTTTTCCGCCACGGCCGCTGAGGAGTCCAAGGCGCACAACCGGATTGGGGTCGCCCGCCTTGGGATACTTTTCCATGTCGACGCTGGGATGCGTCGGCATCCAGTCGGTAATCGGATAGGTTGGCACCTGCGTCTCGTCCATCTGGAGAAACGCAATCTGCTTGTTATCGGGCGACCAGAAGTAATTGCTGCGAACCGCCAGTTCCTCCGCATAGACCCAGTCGACCTCGCCGTTCAGGAAGTTTGGGTCGGGTTTCCCATCGGCTCCGGTGCTCTTGGTGAGCTGTTTGGGAAAGCGATCGTCCAGGCTCTGAACGTACAAATCGTGCGCCCGGACATACGCCAGGCGCTTGCCGTCCGAGGAGAACTTGGGATCACGGACAGGGTCAGGGGATGGACTGATCTGAACCGCGGTTCCGTTATCCAGGTTGTAAAGCCAGAGCTGGCCGTAGGGCGTGAACAGCAGGTGTTTGGAATCCGGCGCCCAATAATACGGCGCAACATGATAGCGGGTGATCTGATCCTTCTGCCGATCGTCCCGGATGGACTCAACCGGAGGCGAAAGCTTCGCCAGCTTATCTTCGCCGACCAGCACTCTCTTCTCGCCGGTTGCAGCGTTCACCAGCCAGAGCTGCCCATGTTCACCGGAATCGTCGCGCTGAATATAGGTGAACGACTTCTGGTCCGGAGCCCAGTGCAGGCCTTCCGGCGCGCGCCCGGTTACGCTCCCGGGAGAGAAGATGGCCTCAATGGTGAGCTGTTTCTGGGATGTCTGCCCATAAAGCAGACCCATGGACACAAGCCAAAATACCAGCAGACAAGAGCGGCGCATTGATCCCCCGCAACGTGGCTGATGCAAACCAGAGAGTTTACAACGGCGGGTGAGAATGCGCAGGAATTGCCGCAATGGAGGGGAACGCCGCGTCTGGCATGGCCCGCTGGTTGCGCGCACCCGACCTGTAGCTGCCGATCAGCCTTCAGCCTCGGCGACGATAGTAAATGGCAAATTCAAAACCTGGATTGGTTGGAAACACCTCGGCGATTTTGCGCAGGCGCTCGGCCAGGGCGGCGGGGGCGAGCAGGGGATAATCGCGTTCGCGGAGGTCCTGGTAATCGACATCCAGGAAAAGCGATAGCAGGTAAATGGAAATGGCGTCCGAGAATGCGGCCGCAAAATATTCGTTCTTATGTTTTTCCGCGTCCGGGCTGTGGCCGGTTGCCAGCTTGCGCGACTCCCAGGCATCCAGCGAGGTCTCGCCGCGCACCTTCGATTCCGCCTGCTTCCACACCAGTTCGGCGAACTCCTGCGACACTCCGGCGCGTTCCACGAATGCGTGCCCCACGTTGATGTAGAACTCGAATGCAATGGAAAACTTGTCGTCCATCAAGCGGGTGGAGATGAACACGCATTGCGATCCGCCCAGGTCCAGGTTGCGATGGCAGACGGCATTATCGCTAAGCGCGACGTCGTAGCGGTCGGCAATCACCGTCTGGTCGCCCTGGTTCACGGTCAGAGGAACAAAGTAGTAAGCCTTGCGATCGAGCGCGGCGGCGATGGCCTTGGGAACCGCAGAAACCATGCGCTCGGTGTCCACCGCCGATATGCTCATCTCGCCGGAAACGGCATAGCAAATCCCGTTCGGCGCCTGCGAGACTGGCGCTTCGCGAATCACTTCAGCGGGTTGACGGGTTATGGCTGGAGCAGCTTGAGACATTTCTCTCTTAGCAATGCAATGCGTGCCCGCCGAAATCAATCCATTTCTGCCATTCCGGCAGAGCAGTATGAAGCGAACACCCCGGGGAGTGGAGGAACCTGCTTCCCTGAGATCGGAAAGCGCATCCCCGCACCTATTCTAGCGCACCGCGACATCGCGATAGCTCGACAGCACCGCCGCCACCGAGCGTTCCCAGGAGAACCTCTTTACCTGCTCGTAGCCGGCCTGGCGCAGCTTCTCCCGCAGTTGCGCGTCGAGAAGCACCCGCTGCAGCGCCCGCATCATCTCGAACAGGTTCTCAGGGTTCACCAGGACCGCGGCATTGCCGACCACTTCGGGAATCGATGACGTATTGGAAGTGAGCACGGGCGTGCCGTGCGCCATGGCCTCGAGCGGCGGCAGTCCGAAGCCTTCATAGAGGGATGGAAAAACAAAGATTTTGGCCGCATCGTAGAAAATCCGCAGAACTTCGATGGGCACGAAGCCCAGAAAGCGAACATCATTCTGCACCCCGCCGCGCACGACCGTCCGCCGCAGATCAGGATGTTTCGAAAGCTCATCGCCAATGATGATCAGCTTCAGGTCGTGGTAAAGCTCCTGTTTGGCCAATTCGGTCTTCAGGGCCGAGAATGCTTCGATAATGCGCACCAGGTTCTTGTGCGGGCTGATCCGGCCGGCATAAAGCAGAAATGGGTACGTAATCTGGTAGCGCTCTGCGAGCAGTTGGCGGTCGGCATCGGTGGCATGGCCGGTGAGGAAACGCGGATCGATGGCGTTGTAGATCACCTCGATGCGGCCGGGATCGATTCCAAACAGCTTTTGTACTTCGTTCTTGGTGAACTGCGAAACCGCGAAAATCCTGGCGGCATTCTTGAGCACCCGGCGAGTCAGATGAAAGTGCAAGGAGCGCGTGAAACCCGAGCCGTTCCGGGCGCGGTACATG
>DASVAJ010000014.1:0-107892 GCA_036376415.1 Terriglobales bacterium | reverse complement strand
ACGCGCTGCGCAACGCCGTTCGCGAGATGGAACGCCGGCTGAAACTGCTGGCCGAAAAAGGCGTGCGCAATATCGAGCAGTACAACAAACTGTTCGACGATGGCGATACACCCAGCCTGTTTGGCGATTCCTCGGAAGAGCGGCCGATCCCTTACATCGTCATCATCATTGACGAACTTGCCGACCTGATGATGCTCGACGGGGGCAACGTGGAAGAATCGATTACCCGATTGGCGCAGATGGCGCGGGCCGTGGGAATCCATCTGGTGCTGGCAACGCAGCGGCCGTCCGTGGATGTGATCACCGGACTTATCAAGGCCAACTTCCCTGCCCGCATTTCCTTCCGCGTGGCAACGAAAGTCGATTCCCGCACCATTCTCGATGCTAATGGCGCCGAAGCCCTGCTGGGACGCGGCGACATGCTCTATCTGCCTTCGGGATCAGCGCGTGTGCATCGCCTGCACGCTCCTTTTGTGACCGAGAAAGAGATCGCCGCTGTCGTCGAATTCTGGAAAGCGCAAGGCGCGGCCGAGTACGAGCAGAAGTTCCTCGAAGCTCCCAAGGAAGAGCGCGAGGGCGTTGCCGCTGGACAAGAGGGCGAAGTCGATGGCGACGACAACGATCCTCTGTTCAACGATGCTGTGCGCCTGGTGATCGAATTCGGAAAAGCCTCCACTTCCCTGCTGCAACGCAGGCTCCGCATCGGTTACGGGCGCGCCGCCCATTTAATCGATCTCATGGAACGCGATGGTATCGTCGGCGCTGCCGATGGTCCCAAGCCCCGCGAAGTCCTCAAACGTCCAGATTGGATCAGCGAAGTGGAAGAATCCATGAGATAGAAAGCCGAGTTACTCCCCGCATTAATCTAAGAACCAGAACTAAGTGCCTTTTTTGTCTCCCGGCGCTTCCCGTACAATAGAGGCGGCATAACTTCCATCTTTGCAGTACAATCTGACCTTTGTGTTCGAGCAGTTTCCGTCCGAGTGGTTCAATCAATCAGGGGGGACTATGGCGAATCTGAATCAGGCGCTTCATCAACTCCGGCAGGAGCATCACAAAGCGCAGCAAGAAGTACAGAAACTGCAGCTAGCGATTTCCGCAATTGAGGGTTTGGATCAGCGTAACGGCTCATCATCGGGGCGTCGGTCGAGTGGCGGCAGGGTAGTTTCGGCCACCGCGCGCGCGCGCATGGCCGCCGCACAGCGGGCGCGATGGGCAAAAGTGCGCGGGCACTCCCGCGCCTCAAAGGGTCCAACTCCCGTGAGAAGCAACCGCTTATCTCCAGCCGCACGGCGCAAGATTGCAGCGGCTCAAAAAGCGCGCTGGGCGCGGTTTCGGGCGGAGCAGGCGAAAAAAGCGGCTTAAGTTCAACCCGGTTGGCTGGAAGTAGCCGGTCCTGCGCACGGCGTTCTTGCTGGGGTTGCCCCGCGAGGGTGCGCCGTGCGCCTTCCCAAGGATTCAGGTTACAATACGCCCTGAGGTTGAGCATGTTGAAGCGCGCATTACTGCTTGGCATCGTAACCGTGCTGACGCTCGCAGTTTCGGCTCCATGGGTCGGCTACGCCGAGGATTCCAACGGTGTCCCCGCTTTTCATCCCACGCCGCCTGCGAAGGGCGCAAAATTGCCTCCCATCCTGGGCAAAGGCCAGTTGTGGGGAGAAAACGACCAGTATCCGTTCCAGTCTCACGCATACGAACTGGCCGCCAAGATCGAGAAGGTCATTTATCAGCAGCCGTGTTATTGCTACTGTGACCGCGGCATGGGCCACAAGAGCCTGCACAGCTGTTTTGAGGGCACCCATGGCGCCCAGTGCTCGACATGCATGAAGGAGCTGTATTACTCCTATCAGATGACTGAACAGCATAAGACCGCAGCCGAGATTCGCAAAGGCATCATTGCCGGAGAGTGGAAGAAGATTGATCTGCAATCCGCGGCGGCGATGCAGTAACCCCGACTAAGTGTGGCGTCAGGCTCAGGCGTTGGGCTTCAGGCCTGGTTGCCATTCATCGATCTAGACGACGCTTGAGCCGAAGCCTGAAGCCGCAGTTGATAAATCCGACGACAAATCGAGGACGACTTCTTTACATGGCCCAGAAACCAACAGCCAAGCACACCCTCGTAAACGACCCGCAATTGGCGCAGTTGCTGCAGTCCTATGAAGCCGGGCTGCGCGCAATGCAGGAACACAAATACGACAAGGCCAAAACGCTTTTGCAGAAGGTCATCGCCGGCACCAATCGCGAACTTGCCGACCGCGCCTCGGTTCACCTCAATGCCTGTAACCAGCAAATGGAGCGCGGAACCACCCAGTTCAAGACCTCCGAAGAACACTATGACTACGCGGTTTCGCTGATCAATTTGGGCGATTACGTTGGGGCCCGCGAACATCTCGACAAGCTTTCCCGCCAGGTGCCCAAGGCGGATTACGTCTGCTACGGACTGGCGGCCCTTGATTGTCTCACCGGTCATGTGGAAGATGCGCTCAAGAACCTGGCTCGGGCCATCAGTCTCAATCCCGCTTTGCGTTTCCAGGCGCGCAACGATTCCGATTTTCAGAACTTATCGGAGGACCCGCGCTTTACCGAGCTACTGTATCCCGACCCCGGTTCCGAGTTACCCCTTCCGCCGGAAGAAGAGGTCGGGGAGATCGGCTAGCTTCTCATGCGTAATCCCCGGCCGCTCGATTCCGCCGAGCCCTTGCGCGTAGTTGCGATTGGCGGCGGCACCGGGCTGTCTACGCTTCTCAAAGGCTTAAAGAAATACACGGCTGAGCCGGGAGCTTCGGAGGCTCCGCGCATCGCCGAACTCTACGCGGTGGTGACCGTGAGTGATGACGGCGGCTCCAGCGGACGCCTGCGCAAAGAATTCAACATGCTTCCCCCCGGCGACGTCCGCAACTGCATCGTTGCCTTATCCGAAGACGAAGCCCTGTTATCGAAGTTGTTCCAGCACCGCTTCGCGAAAGGAACGGGGCTTGAAGGCCATAGCTTCGGCAATCTTTTCCTGGCGGCGCTGACCTCGATCACCAACGACTTTGGGGAAGCGGTTCGCTTGTCCTCCGAGATCCTCGCCACCCGCGGCTATATCTACCCGGCTACCACGTCCAACATTGAACTGGAAGCGCTGATGCAGGATGGCACCCGGGTTCGCGGTGAAACCAGAATCACCGCCAGCAAAGGCCGCATCCAGGAGTTGTTTCTCGTTCCCCCGGATCCAGAGCCTCTTCCGCAGACTTTGGCGGCTATTGCACGCGCAGATCTGATCACCATCGGCCCCGGTTCCCTTTTCACCAGCTTGATTCCCAATCTCCTGGTTCGCGGAATTGCTCAAGCCATTCGCAAATCCTCGGCGGTCAAGGTTTACGTCTGCAATCTCATGACGCAAGCTAATGAAAGCCTGGGCCGCACCGCTGCCGACCACATCCGCGCGCTGAACGACCACGCCGGGTTTCAGCTCTTCGACTATGCCTTGATCAACCGCGCCCCGGTTTCGGACGAACTCAAAGCGAAGTACGCGCTGGAAGGCGCCTCCCAGATCGTTGCCGATCTGGAAGCCATTGAGGCGATGGGAGTGTGCCCCGCCCTGGGCGATTACCTGTTTGAGGATGGCGTCGCACGACATGCCACCGACCGCATTGCCGTCGACATCCTCAATCTCGTGTTGCAAGCGTCGGATGTCCGCTGATTGCGTCTCGCCATCGTGTTACCCTCTTGCGTTACCCGCGTCTAAGCAACTGAGGTGTGCACGTTTTCATCTGGAGATCGCATGAAAGCCTCTTCTCGATTCCCGCGCCCTAGCTGGCTCTTGCTGTGTGTCCTTTGCCCCCTGATTAGCTCGCCCGCACAACAGACTAGCTCGCGCGAGCATGGCATCGACATTGCCGCCATGGACCGTTCGGTCAAGCCGGGCGACGACTTCTTTCATTACTGCAATGGCGCGTGGCTGCAGCGTACGGAGATCCCTCCCGACCGTCCCAGCGTGAGCGTGTTCTCCGCCCTGCAGGACCTCAGCCTGAAGCGGACGTCGGCGCTCATCGAAGAAGCGGGCAAATCCAACCCTCCGTCTGGTTCCGGAAAACGCAAGATCGCGGACCTTTACTACTCGTACATGGACGAGGCGGGAATTGAGGCGAAAGGGCTGGCGCCGCTAAAACCGCACCTGGACGCGATTGCTGCCATTCGTGACAAGCAAGAATTGGCGCGCGCAATAGGAGAATCCCTGCGCGCCGACGTGGATCCGCTGAATAATACGAATTTTCACACCCCGAACCTGTTTGGCTTGTGGGTCGCGCCGGACTTCAACGCGCCGGAACATTACACAGCATATCTGCTGCAGGGCGGAATCGAATTGCCGGATCGCGAATACTACCTGAACAACAGCGAACACATGCGCAAGCTCCGCGATCAGTACCGAACCCATGTCACCGCGATGCTCAAGCTGGCGGGCTTTTCCGATGCCGACGCTCGCGCCGCAAAAGTCATAAACCTTGAGCACGCGATTGCGGAGAAACACTGGACGCTGGACGCGGATCAGGATGTACACAAAGCCAACAATCCGTGGAAGCAGAGCGACTTTGCGACCAAGGCACCCGGCCTCGACTGGGACGAATTCTTCCGCGGCGCGGGCTTAAGCAATCAGAAGAATTACATCGTTTGGCAACCCAGCGCATTTACCGCTGAAGCCGCCTTGGTGGAATCGACTCCCTTGGAGACCTGGAAGGATTGGCTGTCGTATCACGTTATCGAGGATTACGCGGGCGTCCTGCCCAAGGCGCTTGCCGACGAGGATTATGCCTTCTTTGGCGCGACCCTATCCGGAACGCCGCAACAGCGTCCCCGCTGGCAGCGCGGAGTATTTGTGGTCAGCGGGACACTGGGCGATGAAGTCGGCAAGCTTTATGCCGCGAAGTATTTTCCCGCTGAAGCCAAAGCGCGGGCGCAGGCCATGGTGGCCAATATCGTAGCTGCATTCCGCAAACGTGTTGAAGCTCTCACCTGGATGACGCCGGCCACGAAAGCCCAGGCCCTCGATAAACTCAGCAAGCTGTACGTGGGCATCGGCTACCCGGAAACCTGGCACGACTACTCGGCCCTCGAGATCAAGCCCGACGACATTTTCGGCAATTTATGGCGCAGCAGGCTGTTCAAGTATCACCGGGAAACTTCGCGTCTGGGTAAACCGATTGATCGCCATGAATGGTCCATGACGCCGCAGACGGTGAACGCGGTCAACCTGCCGCTGCAGAACGCGCTGAATTTCCCCGCCGCCATTCTTGAACCGCCGTTTTTTGATGCCAAAGCTCCGGACGCGCTCAACTACGGCGCCATCGGCGCGATCATCGGGCACGAAGTCAGCCACACCTTCGATTCCGAGGGCAGCGCCTTCGACGCGCAGGGCGGACTGCGAAACTGGTGGACGCCGGAGGACCTGGCGCACTTCAACGCGGCCACCGCGAAACTCGCCGCTCAATACGATACTTACAAGCCTTTCCCCGACCTCGCGCTCAATGGAAAGCAGACCCTCGCGGAAAACATTGCCGACCTGGGTGGTCTGGCTGCTGCCTACGACGGCTACCATTCGACGCTCAAGGGAAAGACTCCCCCTATTCAAGACGGCTTTTCCGGCGACCAGCAGTTTTTCATCGCCTACGGCCAGGCGCATCGTGCCAAGACGCGCGATGCCGCCCTGCGGCGCCAGGTCATGACCGATGAGCACTCGCCTTCCGAATATCGTACCGATACAATCCGCAATCTCGATCCCTGGTATTCGTCATTTCAGGTGCACCCAGGAGAGAAGCTATATCTTCCGCCGGATGAACGGGTTCGCATCTGGTGAGACTACCGGCTGGTTGCATCTGCCGGCGCTCCAGTTGAGCCATCCTGGAGAGTCAGCGGGCGAAGGTGGCACACTCCTCCGCCGGGGTTGACGGTCACGTAGCGGAAATTGGGCGGAACCTCGGACGCAACTGCACCCTGAGGCCCGCACGCCGCCGTTTGCAGCAGCAGCGGACCCCATGTCGTCCCAGGAGCATCACAGCCAGCCTCAACCCCTTTGCTGAACTCGCCATAGAAAATTTCCGGGTGCCACTGTGGTGGTGTGTTCTGCGGTTTTTGCAACTTGAATTCCAGGTTCCAGTGCGCATGGCCGGAAAACACCGCGTCGATGCCTGGACCAAACGGCTCATTGGGCGCGGCTTCCCGGCAGCCCAAACACAAATAAAAGAATTGGCTCAGGTAATGATTGGCCGTGCCGTAGCGAATATCGTAGCCGCCGAATCCCTCTTTCATGAACAAATATTCGGCTGGCCCATTACGCTGTAGTTCACCATCGGCATGCTGACGTTTGTGGAGCGAGAGATTTGCCACTGGGGCATGGAGGCCGACGAACACTCGGCGCGCCCTACCCTGTTCGGCATCGGCCAGGCAGGCCAGGACGTTTTCCAGCCAGGCAATCTGGCTGTACGGATAAAACTCATTGGCCGGATAAAAGCCCATAGTGTCCGGCGAGCCGCCGAGAATATTGTCGTGAATACTGACATTGCGAATCTTCTTGCCGCCATCGTCCCAGAAGCTCTGCGCGGTCAGGCAATCAGGCCCGGTATCGATCACAATGAATGCGCAATGGCCGACCTCAAACGCGTAATTCAAGTAGGGATTGACGCGCAAGAAGTATTCCTCCAGGGAGCTGACATCAGCCTCGATGGCGATGAGCATCTCCAAGGTTTTTCGCAAGACCGCGTACAGTTTTCGTGGCAGAAACAATGTGCCGGCGACAGCCAGGACGAACAGGATGAGCGCCCAAAAAGGGTGTCGGAAGGCGAGCAGAACTCCGGCGGCAAGAAGCACAAGCCATACCCAGCGCCTGCTGTAGCTGACGCTAACGGCTGCCGCTCGCTGCCACAGGCGTCTTGTACCAATGCTCAGGCCCCTCAATCCCATGCTGGCGATGGTGCCCCACCAACTCCGCGCGAAGAAAGGCGAGCCTTCGCGCACCAGTCTTTCATTCACTTCCTCCAACTTGTTCGCAACGTCCTGGGGAGCGTTGCGGTACCACACGTCCAGTTCATCGGCGCACTTCTTCGTAATGCCAAACATTTCCAGCCGAAACGCCGGCGAGTAGGGATAAGGGCGCCAGTCATGGTTTCCTGTGCTGGTGAAGATGGGGACACGCAAGCCCGCATTGCCGCGCTGAGCTTCGGCGGCTGACCCGGCCACCATCTCCAGAAACGTCGGCCAGTTGGTGTCGCCTTCGCAGCGGTCGAAGAGCCCGGTGCGGCAGAAATCCACAAGGTCGCCAAGCGCCCAGACAAAATCAAGTTCACCGTCGTCGGCCATCTTGTTCGCCCAGCGGATAAATTCGCGAAAGCGGCCGTTGAAATTCTGGAAGTTCTGCGGTCCGGGGGTGACCGGAGAGTTCTCCATGACAGCGCGCACTTCCCTCTGCCAGAGATCGTTGCGCGCCGCCAAGTGAAGGTCGGTGAGATGAACAAACTTGACAGCGGCATCGTTGGCACGAAGGCAAAGAGCGTGAGGCACTCGGCCGGCGACCACTCCGTTCAAGGCAAGCGCCAAGTCATACAGCGTCGAACGCCGCGCATTGTTGAACGCGCGGAAGTGCTCTTCGGTGAGCTCATTTCTCGGCTTGGCACGCATCGCCCAAAACGTACATTCCGGGAACAGGCTGGTGCGTAATGTGGTCGTGATGAGCAGGCGGGTAGCGCCAACGCTATCGAACTTCAAAGGAAGAGCTTCGTCGTTCAGCTCTTGAATACGGGTAAGTTCGAATTCGATGTTTCGCCCTTCGCTCGCGAACGAGGGGGTCGCATGCACCGTATATTTACTGGTTGCGAAGTCTTCGGAATTTCGGGTAGCAATAACAACCCGCAAACCAGATTCGAGCAATGCCTGCGGACTCAAGACCTCAGGGCAACCGAGGTTGGGGCTCACAAGTAATGCGGACGACTTCGGCTTCTTCATAGGCCCTGGACGGCAGGATTGAATAAGGCGGCCTTCAGAATTCTCCGTAATTGAGTTCTTGACGCGCCCAGGCTTTCAAACTGGGACGGTGTCGGAATTTCAGCATGGGGCAGAGATATTAGCACGAAGCGTGCTCCAGGCAAGCGGCCTGGAAAGTTTGTTACAAAACTCGGAACAGGCGAAGGGGAGCGAGCGTGCCTGACGGCGGATTGTACGTGCAAATGGAAAGGTGCAGTGAGCTCGTAGGTCACCCACGCCCTGTGCGTCCGCCACATGGTTCAGAAAGAAATTACGGCCCTAAGCCGGCTTCGCGTAGGTTCCCGGACTCTCCCCCGTTGCCTGGAACTGCGATGGCCGCTTGTTGCTGGCTTCTTTTAACGCACGCTTTACGCCCTCAGCATTGAAATCGGTCGTATAGACGGGCGTCCCCGGCTGCTGGCGCCAGGACTCATCCAGCCCGCCCGCATCGACTGCGTCAAAACCCAGTTCTTCCACGAGGCGCATGACAATCGCTTTGGCGGCAGGGTTGTCGCCTGCTACGGGCAAGGCGATGCGCTCCGGAGCACCCTCGCGGCGGCCGCGTTCCAGCAGGTGGCGCGCATAAATATTATTGAACGCCTTCACCACCGGCCTGCCGAGCTGGCGCTCGACCCAGCGGCTTTCCGGCAGCCCGTCCTCAATCTCTGCAATCCGGCCGTCGCGCTGGCGGGGATAGTAGTTCCCGGTGTCCACAACCACTACACGGTCGGGAACGCCCGCAAAGAGATCTTTGGGCAGCTCAGGGATTCGCTTTTCGGGAATGGTTACGATCACAACGTCGCCGGATCTGGCTGCTTCTCGCGCCGTCACCGCTTTCGCTCCCGCTTCTTTGGCCAGATCCGCTAACGTCTCCGGCCCGCGTGAGTTGGCGACGAATACCTCATGACCAAGGGCTGCAAGTCTGCGAGTTAACGTTCCGCCAATGTTGCCGGCGCCAATAATGCCGATTCTCATGATTCCTCCTTGCATCTTTGAGTAAGAGCTGTGTCCTCTTGAAATACCACGATGATCTGAGTTTACCTGCGAGCATCATCGCGCAGACTCCGGTGCAAGTCTGCTTGCGCTGATCGGCAGGAAAGCTTCCAGTAACGATCGGAGTGGGGGGTTCAGGTCCAGGTCCCGGCTTAATTCTTCCAAGCTCTGGCGCGGATTTTCGGCGGTCTTGAGCAGGTAACGTGAACAGGAGAGGCGCATCAGCCAGAGCGCGTGGTGCAAGTCGGATTCTGCGCGAATGCGAAAAGTTATCCAGCCCGAATCTGGAACCCAATGATGCTCCTCGGCCAAGCCTTCCTCCAGCAGTGCATCACGAATTGTGCGAGGAAGGGGTACGTCCAAGATTCCGCCGGTGTGAATATGGCCGATTTCGGCGCTGCGAAAACGAAATTCTCTGCCTCCGAAGCGGTGTGGGGAAACTGTGACTTGCGGCCAAGCACAGATGACCCGTTCCAGGCTTTCGAGGAGCTTCATACAAAGCCTCGCTTCACTTCGATGCCGATGTCAGCTTTGGCGATTCGCTCCGTCCACGCAGCAGAAAAAACGCCTGTTCTGACTTTCGCCCTATGCGCTGCCGATCCATATCCCGGCAATAAACACCAGGACTCCCCCAACGATCACCTGAAAGGCAGCAGAAACCAGGGGCGTTTCCATGTACCGGTTCCGCACGTAGGAGATTACCGCCAACTCGACCGCGACCACTATCACGGCGATGATAAAAGCCAGGTGGAAATTCGGAATCAGGAATGGCAGCGTGTGTCCGATTCCGCCGGCCGTCGTCATCGCGCCGGTAATTGCTCCCCGCAGCATGGGCCGACCGCGCCCGGTAAGCGAACCATCGTCGGACAGCGCCTCCGCAAATGCCATCGAAATGCCGGCCCCGATCGATGCCGCAAGGCCAACCAGAAAGGCATCCCAACTGTTCTTCGTCGCAAAGGCTGCGGCAAACACCGGCGCTAATGTTGAGACCGAGCCATCCATCAGCCCGGCGAGTCCTGGCTGCACGATCTGCAACACAAACAGCCGCCGCTGCGCCTCCTCTTCCGATTTCTCGACCGCGGGAGTGATTTGCGATTCCAGTTCCTCGGCCGTGAGCTGATGGCGGCGCTCGACTTCTTCCAGGTCCCCCAGCAGCTTGCGAATTCCCGCATCCCGGACCTGCGTCATGGCCTTTTGATAGAACTGGCGGGTCTCCAGTTCCATCATCTCGGCTTGCTTGCGCACATCAGCGATCTTCAAAGGCCGTGCCAGCCAGAACGGGCGCCGCTCGATAAAGCCTTTTACGTCCTGCCGGCGGATCAGCGGAATGTGCTCGCCGAATCGCTCGCGATAGGTCTCGATCAGGACGGCGCGGTGTCCGGATTCCTCCTCCCGCATTTCCTCAAACAGCTTGGCGGTCGCCGGATAGGCTTCGCGCAGGCCGTCGGCAAAATCCGCGTACACCCGGCCGTCTTCTTCTTCGAGCGTTATTGCCAGCGCCAGGATTTCGCGTTCCGACAGGTCTTTGAATTTTCGTGCCATAGACGAACTCCTCTGCAAGAGCCAAGCACGCAAGCATAGCAAACACGGCCATGGGTCGTAACATCCAACACGGAGACACGCGAACAGCAACAAGGTTTGCAGGCACTGGAACAGCAACGCATGCCGATGAACGTCCGGCGATTTAACATGGAAAGCGGCTCGACCCGCCTTCCCATTGGAGAAGACTATGCAAAAGCGCACGCTAGGAAACAGCGGCCTGGAAGTATCCGCCCTCGGATTCGGCTGCATGGGGCTGAGTTTTGGGTACGGCCCGGCAATGGAAAAACAGCAGGGTATCTCGATAATCCGTGCGGCAGTCGAGCGCGGCGTCACGTTCTTCGATACCGCCGAAGTCTACGGCCCCTTTACCAACGAAGAACTCGTAGGCGAAGCCCTTGCTCCATTTCGCGATCAGGTGGTGATCGCAACCAAGTTCGGTTTCAAGATTGAAAATGGCAGGCAAGCCGGGCTGGATAGCCGGCCTGAGCACATCAAGGATGTGGCCAACGCATCGCTCAAGCGTCTCAAAACCGATGTCATTGATCTGTTCTATCAGCACCGCGTCGATCCCGACGTGCCCATCGAAGAGGTTGCGGGAGCTGTCAAAGACTTGATTCAGCAAGGCAAGGTGAAGCACTTCGGACTCTCGGAAGCAGGAGTGCGAACCATTCGCCGGGCCCACGCCGTTCAGCCGGTCACGGCTCTGCAAAGTGAATACTCCCTCTGGTGGAGAGAGCCGGAGGCGGAAGTGATTCCGGCATTGGAGGAACTCGGCATAGGCCTTGTGCCGTTCAGCCCGCTGGGGAAAGGCTTCCTGACGGGCAAAATCGGCGAGCATACGAAATTCGATCCAGGCGATTTCCGCAATCGAGTCCCGCGCTTTTCCGAAGAGAATCGCAAAGCCAACCAGGCCGTGGTGGACCTGCTCGGCAGATTTGGGCAGCAGAGACAAGCAACTCCCGCCCAGGTAGCGCTCGCCTGGTTGCTCGCACAGAAGCCGTGGATCGTTCCCATTCCCGGGACCAGCAAGCTGCATCGGCTGGAGGAAAACCTGGGAGCCGTGAAACTCGACCTTTCTCCGGCCGATCTCCGGGAATTGGACACCGCCGCCTCAAAACTCCCCGTGCAAGGCGCACGCTATCCCGAAGAGCTGCAGAAACTGGTGGGCCGATAAACACCACAGCTGTTTGGGCCGGGAAACTGGGGCTTCCCTCGAGGGAAACCCCACTTTAGACGACTTAGTTTGCTGGCGGGGAAGCGATTTCGGCGAAACGGGGATCGGTTCGCATCTTCGCGAATTCAGGATCTTTGTAGATGTTCGCCAGGTCGCGATAGCCTTCTTCTTTCGCTTTGCGTAGATGGCGCAGGCACTCGTCCGCATCCCCCCGCTGCGCATAGATCTTTGCCAGCATGAACGCGTAGCGGGCGCGCTCTTCAGGGCTGGCGATCTGCGCGGTTACACCGCCACTACTTGCCAGCAGCGCATCCGGATTCAGTTCGAGCGCGCGCGCGTATTCCGCGATGGCGTGATCGAGCTTTTTCTGCGCGAACCAGGCTGCTCCCAGGTTAACGTGGAACACGGCCCGCGTTTCATCCAGGGCCACGGCTTTCTTGAACTGCTTCAGCGCGCCCCCGTAGTTCTTCTGCATGTAATACACCGCACCCAAGTTGTTGAGAGCGTCGGCGTACTTCGAATCTAGCTTGATTGCCCGCTGGAAGCTGAAGCGGGCCGCTTTCAGTTGTCCCTGCCGCAACTGGGCGATACCGAGTTTGTTGTAAAGCTTGGGGTTCCGGCTGTCTTTGCGAGTGGCCGCCTGGTAATACTGGATGGCCTCCTCAAAATTCTTGGTCGCTCGTGCGGCATCGCCCGCCGCTTCCATTTGCGGAACCGTCATCGTACTGATTGGGCCTTGACTTCCCTGCACTGTCTCCGCTTTGAGTGCGTATTGCCCAACGCCCACGGTCACCGCAACGATGAGCAGTCTTAGCATGAGAGTCCGCATAATCTACCTCTTTCCCGGAGAAGCATCCTCCGATTACAGCGCTTGCAGTTGCCCCGCGATCTGCCCTCCGCATCTGTGATCCTTATCTCGCAAGTCGGCAGCATGGACAAGGTTAGAGGGGCTAAAGAATGGCTACCTGGGACGGTTACGAGAGGTTACAAGCCGTCGTAAGTGATACAGTAGCCGTTACTTAGCTGGTAAGTCGGCCCGGCAGGGACAATTGGGTGTATAAAGGAATTGCCGGAGTGGCCCAAGGAGACGCCTTGTCTTCGACCGCCACGAGTCCGGCGATTGAGGAAGTGCGCGCAGAACTGCAGCAGGTCCTGCAGGCTCCATCGTTTGCGCGGTCGCCCGGACTCTCCCGCCTGCTTTCCTATCTCTGCGAAAAAGCGCTGGCCGGCGAAATCGATCAGATCAAGGAATATTCCATTGCCCTCGACGTCTTCGGGCGGCCGGATTCTTTCGACCAGGACGCCGATTCCATCGTTCGCGTCCAGGCTAACCGCCTGCGCAAGCACTTGACGGATTACTACGCGGGCCAGGGGAAGTTTCATCGCCTCCACATCACCATTCCCGTCGGAAAGTATGTTCCTGCGTTCGAGGAACATCTTGAGAACCATCGGCACGAATTAGCCGGGCGCGGCGAAGTAGCTCAGAACCAATTGACGAAGCGCTGGGTAGCGTGGGCAGCTTGGATCGCCCCAGCCGTTCTGCTGGCGGTTGCAGCCCTATGGATATTCATTGGCCGGCACAGGCCAACCCGGGGACAACTGGACCAATTACCCGCGAATTCGGTCGAACCAGCCACACCGATGTTCGGGTTACCGGTTGGCGATGAAATCCGCATCCTTGCCGGTTCCAATCGCAATTACGTGGACCGCTCTGGCAAACTCTGGGCGCCCGATGCGTACTCTTCGGGCGGAACCGTCGTCCACAGTGCCGTTCAGCATGTTTGGCGTACCCAGGATCCGACCATCTACCGCAGTTCCCGGCAAGGCGATTTCCGCTACGACATTCCTTTGAAGCCGGGCGTCTACGAGTTGCGCCTGCATTTTGCCGAGACTTTCTATGGCCCCGAAGATGTCGGTGGCGGAGGTGAGGGTAGCCGCATCATGAGTATCGCCGCTAATGGCAAGCCGCTATTGAGCGATTTCGATGTGCTGGCAGACTCGGGCGGCGGGCGCACCGCTGACGTAAAGGTGTTTACTGATGTTGCGCCGGAAAAAGACGGATTTCTCCATTTGGTTTTTTCGTCGGTGAACGGACGCGGCATGGTTTCGGCGATTGAGATTTTGCCCGGATATCGCGGGCGCATGCGCCCGGTGCGCATTGTGGCTCGCGATGTCCCCTATTACTCCAATGACAGCCAGTGGTGGAGCGCCGACATTTATTTCAAAGGGGGACAACTGGCGGCGAGCGAGGAAGCCGCCAGCGGCTCGGACGACCCGGAGTTCTACGAGACGGAACGCTGGGGACATTTTTCCTACGCCATTCCCGTCCCCTCCGGCGAGTACCTACTGACTCTGCATTTCATCGAACGTGGATTGCCGATCGCAGGAGATCACCCCGAAGATGGGGCCGGTCCGGACCGCATCTTTGACGTGTTCTGCAACGGCAAGGCTATTTTCCGCGGATTGAACCTGGAGCGTGAATCCGGAAAGAACCGGCCCACGATAAAGAAGGCCTCGGGGTTGGTGCCAAACGCCCAGGGTAAGCTGCTGCTGGAGTTTGTCCCCCTGAGCCACTATGCAACCTTGAGCGCCATTGAAGTGCTGCCGCAGTAACCTCCGCCGCCGGTTTTCTTCACGAAAGTACCCCTATTCACAATTCCCTGACGCACGGACATCTGTTTTCACCGCCTTCCTCTCTAAGCAGTGTGCCAGCTCTTGCGCAAAGCCCTCGAACCCTGCCCCGCCACCGAAACGCTCTCATGTGGCTCGCGATTGGATCGCTTGCCATCCTGATAGGCCTTTCGGTAGCTCTTCTGATTTCGGTTTTCGATGCTGGCCCCATCCTCCGCCAACGCGTGGTCCAGACGCTCTCGGACCGCTTCAAGAGCAGAGTCGACCTGCGAGCGTTCCATGTCACCGTAAGGCATGGGGTACAGGTTTCCGGCGATGACCTGCGGATTTACGGTGAAACTGATCCCAACAAGAGCCAGCCGGGAATACAGCCGCTCTTCAGCATCGCCAATTTCAGCTTCCGCACGAGTATATGGAACCTGCTTCGCACGCCGATGCACATCGACACCGTCACTCTGCGCGGCCTTTCCATCAACATCCCTCCTAAAAATGACCGCCGGCAGATGGCCCGGATGCGCCGCAAAGGAAGCAAAGCCAAGCTCTATGTCGACCATTTCGTTTGCGATCATGCGGAATTGGTCATCAATACCTCCACGGCCGGTAAGCTGCCGCTGGTTTTCGATATTCAAAACCTGGTTATGGACGACACGGCTCCCGGGCAGCCGCTCCGCTTCCGCGCTGATCTCGTGAACCCTAAGCCAGTTGGCATGATTCACTCCGCCGGGCTGTTCGGGCCTTTTCAGGAGGAAAATCCCCGCGATACCGCGGTTCAAGGAAGTTATTCGTTCCGGGATGCCGACCTGAGCACGATCAAAGGCATTGGCGGAATCCTGTCCTCCGTTGGCAGTTACTCTGGAACCCTCGACCACATCGTCGTGGATGGCAGCACTGATACCCCGAATTTCCAGGTAACCCGCAGCGGCCATGCGGTTCCATTGAAGACGGAATTTCACGCGATTGTGGACGGCACGACCGGCGACACGTATCTCGAACCGGTGCGCGCAAAGCTCAGGCGAACGTCATTAACCGCGCGCGGCTTCGTCATCAAAGAGGCGCACGGGCACCAGGTGAAGCTGCATGTGGCCATCGATGCCGGGCGCATCGACGACCTGCTGACCCTGGGAGTGAGGACGGAACCGCCGGTCATGACCGGAAACGTGACCCTGAACGCCAACTTCAATTTGCCTCCCGGCGAGCAAGACCTGAGCGATCGCTTATTGCTGGACGGTAGCTTCGACATCGTTGGCGGTCATTTCACCAATTCCAGGATTCAGGACAAAGTGGGCGCGCTCAGCCTCCGCAGCCAGGGGAAACCGAAACTGGCGAAGACGGACTTGTCGGACAATGTACTAGCCGACGTCGGCGGGACGTTTCGGCTGGGGACCGGCGTCCTCACCTTTTCCCAGTTGAGATTCAGCGTGCCTGGAACGCAAGTCGATATGACGGGGCGCTACAGCCTGGACGGAAACCAGTTTGATTTTCACGGCAAAGCGCGAATGCAGGCCAAGCTTTCCCACATGATGACGGGATGGAAGTCAGTCTTGCTGAAGCCCGTCGATCCCTTCTTCAAGAAAGATGGCGCAGGAACCGAGTTGCCGGTAAAGATCACAGGCACAAAATCCGAGCCCAAATTCGGACTGGATTTCGGCCGCCACGACGAGAAGGATTGACCTGATCACCGAACCTTCGATTCCCTACGTCCAGAAGGTTCGGTCTAACGTCCGGTATTGAATGGCTTCCGCGATGTGCTTGGGTTGGATGGCCTGCTCGCCTTCGAGGTCGGCGATGGTACGCGCCACTTTGAGGATTCGATCGTGGGCGCGGGCCGTGAGACCTTGCTGCGTCATGGCCCGTTCGAGCAGGCGCTCGCAATCGCAGGAAAGCTCGCAAAACGTGCGGATATGCCGCGGCGTCATCTGCGCATTCGAGTAGATATGCGTGGGCCGGACATGCTTTTCCGTCTGCGGCGGTTTCACGTCCGAACCTGGCCGGACAAAACTTTCCGGCCGACACAACCTGCGGAGTTGAACTTCCCGCGCCCGCACCACCCGCTCGCGAATCTGCGCCGAGCCTTCGGGCTCGGACGTGGAGCGCATTTCCTTATAGTTCACGGCTGGAACGTCGATGTGAATGTCAATTCGATCCATCAGCGGACCGGAAATCTTCTGCATATAGCGCTGGATCATCGGCTGCGTACAGCGGCATTCGCGCGAGCGGTCGTTGAAAAACCCGCAGGGGCAGGGATTCATGGCCGCCGCCAGCATGAATCGCGCCGGGAAGGTCAGCGACATGGAGGCCCGCGCAATGCATACCGTCCCGTCTTCGAGCGGCTGGCGCATAACTTCGAGCACGTTGCGCGGGAACTCCGGCAACTCATCCAGAAAGAGAACGCCATTGTGCGACAGGGAAACTTCACCCGGACGCGGAATCACGCCGCCGCCGATCAGTCCGGCATCGGAAATCGTATGATGCGGGGAGCGGAATGGCCGTATGCCCACCAGCCCTGCTCCTGGGTCGAGGACTCCGGCCACGCTGTGAATCTTCGTCGTCTCCAGAGCTTCCTCGAAGGTGAATGGCGGAAGGATGGTAGGAATCCTCTTCGCCAGCATGGTTTTTCCCGAGCCGGGCGGGCCAATCATCAGAATGTTGTGTCCCCCGGCGCAGGCGACCTCCAGCGCGCGCTTGGCCGTCTGTTGCCCGCGAACATCCTTGAAGTCGACAGGAAAGTGCTGGGCTTCGCTCAACAGCGTTTGCTGATCCACGCTGGTCGGCACAATGCCATTGCCGGTATTCACGAAATGGATCACGTCCAGCAGCGACTTGACCGGATAGACGCTCACGCCGCTTACCATCGCGGCTTCCCTCGCGTTGAGCTCTGGAACCACCAGGCGCGCAATCTTCTTACCGCGGGCTTCAATGGCGATCGGCAGCGCGCCGCGAACTCCGCGAATACCGCCGTCGAGAGAGAGCTCGCCGACAAACAGGCAGTCGCTGATCTCTTTTTTGTTGAGCCCGCCATAGGCCCCAAGAATGCCCAGTGCCATGGGAAGATCAAAGCCCGAACCTTCTTTCTTGATATCCGCGGGGGCGAGATTGATGACAATATGCGTGGGCGGAATATCGTAACCGCAGTTTTTCAAAGCCGCTTTCACTCGATCGCGGCTCTCGCGCACGGCGGCGTCGGGCAGACCTACGGTGTGGAAGTGGTCTTCATCACACTTAATGCCGGAAACGTCGACCTCCACCTCGATGATGTTGGCGTCGATTCCATACACGGCGGCGCTGAGCGTCTTATAGAGCACGGGCGCGAAGATAGATTCGCGTCCTTACCATAGCGGATCCGGGGATTGAGGAATGTGATGGATGTCACAAAGGCGGCTTGATTCCCGAAATGAAACGAATCAAAAAGACATTGTCGGGAAGGCACAAGACTCGTGTCCTTCCGGTTGGCTGTCGCATTCGGATAGTTGAGATTTCTTTCCTTTGTCAGCGGACGAGATCCGCGCGGCTCAAGATTCGGGGCTATCTTTCCACCGCCATAGCCACGGCATTACCTCCGCCAAGGCACAGTGCGGCAATCCCCCGATGCACATCGCGGCGGATCATCTCGTAGATCAGCGTAACCAGCACGCGCGCGCCGCTCGCACCGATGGGATGGCCGAGGGCGACCGCGCCTCCATTGACGTTGACCCTGTCGGGATTGAGGCCCAGCTCGCGCATCACCCCGAGCGCCTGCACCGAGAAGGCTTCGTTCAGTTCGTAGAGATCGACATCTTCGTTCCTCCAGCCGGTCTTCTCCCAAAGCTTGCGCACGGCTCCCACGGGGGCCATCATCACCCATTGGGGTTCGATGCCGCTGGTGGCTTGCGCCACGATGCGGACCATCGGCTTCGCCCCTAGTTCTTTGGCTTTGGCGGCGCTGGTCACGACCACTGCTGCTGCGCCGTCATTCACGCCGGGAGCATTTCCCGCCGTCACGGTTCCGTCTTTCTTAAAAGCGGGCTTTAAGGAACGCAGGATTTCAATCGTGGTGTCCTCGCGCGGAGATTCGTCTTTTTCGAAAATGACCGGCGGGGCGCCTTTCTTCTTTGCCGGAAGCTCGACGGGAACGATCTGCGATTTGAAGCGGCATTCCTTCATGGCCGCCACCGCTCTGCGATGCGAGTTGAGCGCGAATTCGTCCTGCTCTTCGCGCGTGATGCCGTACTTCTCCGCCACGTTTTCGCCGGTAACGCCCATGTGATAGTTGTTGAACACGTCCCAGAGGCCATCGCGAATCATGGAATCGACCACCTGCGCATCGCCCATGCGGAAGCCCTTGCGTCCCTGCGGCAGCAGATAGGGCGCGTTGGTCATTGATTCCATGCCTCCCGCCACAACCATCGCGCTATTGCCGGTTTCGACGGCTTGGGCCGCGAGAGCGACTGCTTTCAGTCCGGAGCCGCACACTTTGTTGATGGTCATGGCTCCGACCTCGGGCGGCAACCCGCCAAAAATCGCAGCCTGGCGCGCGGGATTCTGTCCCAGTCCGGCGGAAACGACATTGCCCATAATGCATTCATCAACCTGCGCGGGATTAATATTGGCGCGCTTCACGGCTTCCCTCACCGCAATCGCGCCCAGTTGCGTGGCGCCGAGATCGGACAAGCTTCCCTGGAATTTTCCCACCGGCGTGCGGCAACCGGAGAGGATGACGATATCGTTCATAAGAATGCTCCTCGTAAAATTATAGGCCTCGCGCCGGACGTAAGCTTTCCCGCTTTCCCGTTTCCAGGTTTCGGGTTTCCAGTCTTGATCAACTGCAACTTTGAAACTTTAAGGTTGAGACCTGCTGTTCAACCTCTCGCGAACACGCATGTCTCGCGCGTTTTTTACCGAAACATGAAACTTGAAACTCCAAACTCGCTCTCAGTGACCTTCGTACCGGAGTTTGGTCTGTCTCCCTACATCATTTTTCTCTTGACTTCGAGTTTTACTCACTCTATACAATCAATCAGTCGCAACAGTTGACCGTTGCGTTGATCCATGAACAATGGAAGGGAGAATAGTTAACATGGCAACCAAGAAGAAAGCGAAGAAGGCCAGCAAGAAGAAACACTAATCGGCCAATCGCAGAATGCACAACGGGGACGCGAAAGCGTCCCCTAAATTTTTTTTTGGGAAACTCCTTTGTGCGTCACCCGCTTCACCTGCTGGAGGCGACGTCTCTTCGAGGGAGGGAACGGTTACTGTGCGGCGCTGCCGGATGCCATGGCCGGCGCAATCTGCGGCATGCGCTTTTCGGTTTTGGGGCAGAGAAAGCGATACGCGCAGAAGTTGCAGTGGATGCCGGGCTTGGCATCGAACTTCCCCGCTGCGATTTTCGCGGCGATGTCTTCCACTTTGAGCTTCGCCTCTTCGAGTTCGATGCGGCTGCGTCCGGTCGTGACTGCAACGTTTCCATCCAGGTTATGAAAGATGAGGCGCTCGACGTCGTATCCCCACTTTTCGCGGGCGGCCATGGCGTACAAGGTTAGCTGAAGACTCTCGTCAGCATCTTCCTGCGACTTCGGCCTTCCGGTCTTGTAGTCGATGATGATCACGCCTCCACTCCGCCCGCGATCAATGCGATCGATGCGCCCAACCAGGGTGGTCGAAGCCAGCTTCACGGTGAAGCGTTCTTCCGTATGCAGCACGTCCGGCTGCGCACGCCGCGCTGACGCCAGGAATTCCCGCAATTGGGCTATTCCCTGCTGCTCATAGAGGTCGTGTTGGTAGGCGTCGGCGATTCCCTCGCCCGCAAGGTCTTCGCGGAACTGCTGCACAAGCTCCTCGTCCGTTTTCGCCCGGTTCCAGCGGACTGAGTCGTAGAACGTCAGCAAAACCCGGTGCATGGACGCGCCGTACTGCATGGCGGCGGAAACCTCCGCCGGGATTCTCCATTCGCGTTCCAGCTTGAATTGCAGCGGGCATAACTGATAGCGATCGATGGCGCTGGCGCTGAGCGTGGCCGAGAGATCGCCGGCCGGCGGCAGCGCCACCCATTCGGAAAGCCGCGACCCCAGCGGGAGCGGTTCGGCGGCGGCAAAGATTTCCGTCTGGAATTCGCGGCAGTCGCGGTGCTTGAACCAGGCTTGCAGTTCGCGGTTCTTGATCAGCTCGCGCAAATATCCCGGCGGCGTTTTTTCCTTAGAACCTCTACCGAATGGGCCGTAGAGGGTCAGAGTATCGCGGGCGCGAGTCATGCCCACATAAAAGAGCCGGCGCTCTTCCTGCTCGTAGAGTGCCTTGTCATCGGCGCCTCCCCGCAGGCCGGAGTTGCGCAGTTCCGCGGGAAATTCAATGAGCGGCTCGCGATAGGACGCGGGAAAGCTGTTGCTGACCGCGCGCAGGATGAAAACGTGATCGAATTCCAGCCCTTTCGCGCCATGCACGCTCATCAACTTAACGCTGTCTTCCTGCTCATTGGCCGCGAGGCAGATGCTTCCGCGTGCTTCACGGAAATAGTCGAGGTATTCGAGAAATTCGCCGGGACTGCCCGTTTCGGTTAGCGGCGCGCCTTCCCAATTGGCGGCGAATTCCAGCAGCGCCTGGATAGGAGGAGTGCGGGCGATCTGAAATATTCGGGAGAGGGCCAGCAGCGCTGCGTGCGTTTTTTTGCCTGCGACCTCTTGCCGGGCATCGTCAATAGTCTTGAGGAGATTCGAGCCCCCCGGAACCGACGGCAAAACAGCCGCAATGGAGGCGTCGGAGTCGCGCGGCAAAGTCTTGATTGCGGCGCGCAGCCCTTCCGCGTCAATCGCAAACTGTTGCAATGCCGCCGCACGGAACAGCGCTCCGCTGTTGGCAGGAGAAACCACAGCGCCAACACAGGCGAGTAGATCACGCACTTCCGGGGTATCCATCACGTCCAACGCTTCAATGGCGAAGGGAACATTGTTGCGAGCCAGTTCGTTGACCACTTCCTCGCGGTGGTGATGGATGCGATAGAGGACGGCGATGTCTTTCCAGGCGCAGCGCGTACGGCGGCGAAGCTCAACCAGCGTGGAGACCAGGTCTGTAGCTTCCATGAATGGGCTGGTCACAAGCACGGCATTGACCAGAGCGCGTTGAGAGGCATTGGCATTCTCCTGCTCGTCGCGGGCGGAAACCAGGGGCATGCGCCGGTAATGGGCGCCATGCGGAAAAGAAAACTCCGGATTCTTGGAGATTAGATCGTAGGCGGAACGCAGGATGGGAGTAGTCGAACGACGATTTTTCGTCAGGATAACCAGCTTGGTTGCGGGAAAGCTCTGGGTAAAAAGTTCAAAAGCGTCGCTGGATGCACCGCGAAACCGATAAATACCCTGGTCAGGATCCCCTACCACAAAAATGTTCTGCTGTGCGCCCGGCGGTGTCGCGCCGGCGGCCTCGCCCGCGTTCGTCAAGCTTCCCGCAAGCTTCTCCAGAACCTTGATCTGCGCGAAGTTGGCGTCTTGAAATTCGTCAATCAGGATGAACCGAGCCCGGCTCCGCTCGCGTTCGAGCATTGCAGCATCCGATTCCAGCAGTTCGTTTGCCCGGACGATCATATGGCCGAAGGTGCCCAGATTCCGTTCCTGCAGCATGCGCTCGACCGTCTCGAATACCGACGCGATTTCCCGGCACCGGCCAAGGGCTTCCTCAGGCGAGAGTTCATCCGCCTCTTTGGATTTGGAGACCCGCGGAAGCGCCACTTCGCCGCAACCGATCCGGCGCACATAATCCGCGTATTGCCGGGGCGTCACCAGTTCGTCGTGGCAACGGCGAATGAACTCGAGCAGGTCATCCAGGAATTTGGAGACATTCGCGGCGCGTACAAAGTAATTCAGCTGAAGCTCGCGAATGTTGCGGCGAAGGAAAATCCAGAGCTGCTTGTCATCCAGGACGCGGAACTGCTGCTTCGAATGAATGAGCAGGTTGTTGCAATAGGCGTGAAATGTAGAAACTTGCAGGCCCTCCGCTTCGCCCCGGCCCAGTTCACGCCGCACCCGCTCCAGCATCTCCCGGGCGGCGTTATCCGTGTAGGTAAGGGCCAGAATCTGGTCGGCCTTCGCGTGTCCCTCGTGGATAAGATGAGCGATGCGGCGAGTCAGGACCGTGGTCTTACCCGTGCCCGCGCCCGCGACCACCAGCATGGGCCCCAGGACGTGCGCGATAGCTTGCTGTTGATTAGGATCCGGTTGAATGGAAGAAGATCGCTTCGATACAGCCATTGCAGGCGAGAATACCAGAGTAGACAGCGGTCAGCCACCAGCCTTCCGCCGTCAGTCTGGTTCGTTCTTAGGGAGGACACCCTGCAGGACCGACCGGCATACCGCCACGGCTGCGATTACCGCAGTTTCGGCACGAAGTATTGTCGAACCTAGGGAAGCGGGCTGCCATTTGGCCGCCTCGAAAGCCGCAAGCTCCTCCTGTTTCCAACCGCCTTCGGGGCCAAAGGCGAAGCTAATACCAGCGGCATCTTTTGGAAGGGCTTCCATCAAGGTCCTACTCGCTTCAACTTCGGACAAAACCACGCAGGTGCCGCGAGTTTCGGCAAGCAGGTGTTGAAGCTTTACCGGCGCTGCAATTTCAGGCGCAGCCGAGCGCCTCGACTGTTCGGCTGCTTGACGGGCAAGACGCCTCCAGCGTTCCACCCGTTTTGCGGCCCCTGCCCCGAGGTGCGGTTCGCTTCGTGCCGCGATTAGCGGAATGATTCGCGCAACGCCCAATTCCACGCATTTCTCGATGGCCCATTCCATGCGATCGAATTTGAAAACGGAGATCGCGACTGTGATGGGCAAGGCCTCCGCCATGGTGACGGCTTCCGCGAGCTCGAAGTCAACCCGATCTGGTTGAAGGCTGCAGATGCGTCCGAGCCGAACGTCCGCTCCGGTTGAAATTTCGAATTGCTGTCCCACTTTGGCGCGCAGAGCTTGCGTGAGGTGGCGGGCGTGAGCGCCAACCAGGGCGGCGCGATTCCCGGAGACTTCGTCGGCAATCCAGCGGCGGCGAGTCATGGCACACCGAGTAGTTAGGTGCTAGTGGCTGGTTCCCGGTCACTGTTCGACTAGCCGCTAACAACTAGCACTAACAACTAAAGCTCGTTGAACATCTCTTTGACTTTGCCCAGGATCGAGCGGCGCTGAGGCTTGTTTTCCACTGGAGTGGTGCCCTGCAATTCCTGCAAGATTTCGCGTTGGCGCTTGGTCAGCTTGGAGGGCGTCTGAACCCGCACCTCAACGAAAAGATCACCCTTTCCATGCCCGTTCAGCACTGGCACGCCCTTCCCGCGCATTTTCAAAACCGTGCCCGACTGCGTGCCTTCGGGGACTTTCAATGTCTGCTCCCCTTCGAGCGTCGGTACCTGAATCTCCGTGCCAAGAGCCGCCTGGGTAAATGAGATCGGCACCACGCAGTGCAGGTCCGTGCCCTCGCGCTCAAAGAAGGGATGGTCCTTAACGTGGAGCACGACGTAAAGATCTCCGAAGCTGCCGCCATGCACGCCCGCCTCGCCAAGCCCGCTGAAACGGATGCGGGTCTCTTCTTCTACCCCAGCCGGAATTTTGGCTTCGACCGTTTTCGACGCAAGGACGCGCCCTTCCCCCTTGCACTTCGCGCAAGGGTCGCTGATGACGGAGCCCGCGCCCTGGCATGCCGGGCAAGTACGGGCAATGCTGAAAAAGCCCTGCTGATACCGCACTTGGCCACGGCCGCCGCAGGTGCGGCAGCTTGTGGCTTTCCCGTTGGCGCTGCCCGATCCGCCGCAGGCGTCACAGTTCTCGTGTCGGCGGTAGGTGATTTTCTTCTCGGTGCCGAACACCGCCTCTTCGAACTCCAGCGTGATGTCTTCGCGCAGGTCGGCGCCACGTTGCGTGCGCGTGCGTCGGCCTGAGCGACCGCCGCCGCCGAACAGGTCCCCGAATCCGAAAAACTCGCCAAAAATGTCCTGGAAGTCCTGGAAGACGGTGGCGTCAAAGCCGGCGCCAGCGCCCGCCCCGCCAATTCCTGCGTGCCCGAACCGGTCGTATAGGTTGCGCTTTTCGGCGTCGGCGAGAATCGCGTAGGCCTCGCTGCATTCCTTGAACTTTTCTTCCGCGTCCGGATTATTGGGATTGCGGTCGGGATGGTATTGCAGCGCAAGCTTGCGATATGCGCTCTTGATCTCCTGTTCCGAGGCGCCGCGCTGGACGCCCAGAACCTCGTAGTAATCTCGTTTTACGTTGCTTGGCAGGGTTTCCTCTCAGAGTTAGTTGCCGTCTTTCCTTCGTATGCCTTTGTGCCCTGGGTGGGGCGTGACTCTGACCACCAAGGAGAAGAACATTCACGAACGGAAAGTAAGTTCATTCATGCTTTGAATTTCGCGCCACTCTCACCATTGCCGGTCGGAGCAAACGCTCCTTTAGCCTGTAGCCGCGCTGCAATTCTTCGATCACCTGATGATCAGGAACATCTTCGCTATCGACCATCTCGATTGCCTCGTGAAAGCGCGGATCGAATTGCCGCCCCTTCGCCGCGACCGGCTGCACCCCAATTTTGGCCAGCGCGTCCTGCAATTGTTTATGGATGAGTTCAACCCCGGCGTGAAACTCCGACTTTTGCGGCGATGACTGCAATGCGCGCTCGAAGCTGTCCAGAACCGGAATCAGGGTTTGGATCGCATCGACAAGCGCGTAGTCGCGGTAGTCCTGCTGCTCGCGCGCGGCGCGCTTGCGCGCGTTGTCGAACTCCGCCTGCATGCGGGCGAGCCGGTCGAGCAACGAATCGCGCTCCGACCGTAGCTTATCGACCTCAGAAATCTGCTGGGCGGCAGTCACCCGGCCGCTTTCTGAAGGATTCTCCTCGCCATCGGCCGCAGGCAGTTCATGCTCTGCGTCCAACTGCTGTTCCTCCGTTTCGGCTTTTCCGTTCTTGCCTGCCATAAAAATGCTCACTCAGATTCGTTCAAGATTTTGTCAAAAAGCCGCGCAATGTACGACACCGCGGTGATGGTGTGCTGGTAGTCCATGCGCGGCTGCCCAAGCACAGCCAGCGATCCCATCACTTCGTTGCCCACTCGCGCCGGCGTGCCGATCAGGACCAGGTTGCGCATCGAAGGCTGAGCCTCATCCAGCCCGATCACTACGCGCACGGCTTCCTGCTTTACGTCCAGATAGGCGTTCAGCAACTCGACCAGCCGCTGCTTCTCTTCCAGGGCCTGCAGCAACTCCTGCAAGCGCTGGCGGTCCTGCTCGCTGGCCACCAGATTGGATGCGCCTTCCACAAAAACGACTTGCGCCGAGTCGTTCCCCGAGAGCACACCCTGCCGGTAAAGCTGCTCCACAGAAGACATCAAGCGGTCGTATTCGCTGCGTTCCTGCTCTAAGCGGCGGGCGAGTTCCGAGCGGGCCGCTTCCAGCGTCCACCCCCGGAAGTTGTCATTAATGAAACGTGCGGCGGCATCGAGGTCGGCCTGCGGCAAATCCATCCGCAACACGCGATCCCGCACCAGGCCGGACTTCGTCACCACCACGGCCAGAACCTTCTGATCGCCCAGGCGTGAGAAGTAGACATGCTCTAAAGCGTTCTTTGGACCCGTGGCTGCGAACGCCACCCCCACGTTTCGCGAGATCAGCGAGAGCACGTGCGAGGTGCGCTCCATGAACTCCTGAACATCAGTTACGCCGCGCAGCGAATCCTGGATCATGCTTTCATCGGTCGGCGAAAGCTGCGTCTTTCCGCTAAGCTGCTCCACGTAGTAGCGGTAGGCGGCCGCGCTCGGAACTCTGCCGGCTGAGGTATGCGGCTGCTCCAGGTACCCGGCATCGGCGAGGTCAGCCATGACATTGCGGATCGTGGCTGGACTCAGGCCCTCGCGGCTGGTCCGGGAAAGCACGCGGGATCCGACCGGCTCGCCGGTGGAGATGAAGGTCTCCACAATCGCCGTCAGAATCTCCCGTTCACGGTCGCCGATATTCGGACCCGCAGCCATACCTTTCTATATACCTCAAAACCGCTCCCCAACAGAGTCACCCCGCGAATCACCCGCAATAACTTTGAAAGCAAGAGGATAGGCGCAGGTACCCCGGGTCGCGATGAGGGAAACGCCTCCAGAAACCGCTTACCTGCCTTATTTTAAATGGCTCCGCTCCGGGATGTCAGTAGCCGAAACGCGCCACTCTATTGGATGAGCCATGCCGGCTATTGGATTTGGATCACGCCCTCAGAGGCCGCAGACCGGATCTGCCCAACCCGTTCGGCCACGCGCCGGGCGAAGTCGAACAGGGGCTTAGCCGGGGCCGAGGTCTCCCCTTCCAGCACGGCCGGTTTGCCCTGGTCGCCGGATTTGCGAATCTCAGGATCGAGTTGGATGCTGCCCAGGAAATCGACTCCGAACTGGCGGGCGGTCTTTTCCGCTCCCCCGCGCGAGAAGATGTCGATCTCATTATGGCAATGGGGGCAGACGAAGTAGCTCATGTTCTCGACAATGCCGGCGATATCAACCTTCATCTGACGAAACATTTCGATGGCCTTGCGGGCGTCCTGCAAAGACACGTCCGACGGCGTGGAGACCACAATCGCGGCCGTGAGCGGAACCGTCTGAATCAGGGACAACGCCACATCGCCGGTGCCGGGAGGCAGGTCGACAATCAGATAATCGAGCAGCCCCCATTCCACCTGGCCGAGAAACTGGCGGATGATCGAATGCAGCATAGGGCCGCGCCAGATCAAAGGCTTGTCCCCCGGATTGAGCAGGCCGACCGAGATGACCTTCAGCCCGTGCACCTCGAGGGGCGCAATGCGGTTTGCGCCAACGACTTTCGGCTCAGCATTGGTGCCCAGCATCAGCGGGACGTTCGGGCCGTAAACATCGGCATCGAGCAGGCCGGTTTTGTGGCCGAGTTTCGACAAAGCCAGCGCCAGGTTGACGGCCAGCGTAGTCTTGCCCACCCCGCCCTTGCCCGAACCGACAGCGACGATGGCATCGACGCCAGGAAGCGGCTGAGGACCTTGCGGCGGCTGTCCAGGACGGGAGGGGATATGGGCGCTCACGAGATCACCTGCGAGGAAGAGTCCAGGAATTGATTATAACGGGCGCTGGGCCGTGCTTTGGGCCCTGCATTTCTTACATCCCTGTAGATGCCAGCGCAAGTTTCAACAGCCATAGGGCACGCTGAACCAATCCCAGCCGGTGTACTTACCTACAACTTTCGTGGAATTGATCGCGGCGCGTTGGCGTGTAACCATTCAAGCACTGTCGTGGACGTCTGTCGTGGGCACGTTTGCCCCAGACAACAGCAAACCGTCAATTCTGGCCGCGCGACTAGTACTGTTCCGAACGAAGGACACCAGCCAAATGAACTCACCGGCCCAGACTCCAAGGTCCAGTTCCCAATGGAACACTCTCTACGAAGCAGCGATGCGCGAAACCGACAGCCGCAAGCTGGCGGAAAGAATCGCGGCTGCCACGAACGCCATCCTCAATCGCATCGAAGAGAGCATTCACAATCCGGCGCTGGGCGAACATTGTGCCATGGACGGCGCTCTGCGAAATTTGCGCAAATTAGCCGAACGCAAAGGTTCAGCGAAACCCTCCTGACAGCCGGTATCCGGCCTCTGGTGCTTAAACGTGGACCGAATCCCAGTGCCTTTGAAGACCGGCAAAACTTTAATTGGCAGCGGAATCAAACCAGATGACTGCGCCTTTGGTGATTGGCGGCAGGGTATAGGTTTTGCGGTCCCCATCTGATTTTCCTGTTAACTCCTGCTCGCTTCCCAGAAAGGGCAGGAAGTGTGCCTTCCCACGCCCTTTCACAGTGATCTGCGCCCCGGCTTCCGGAGTTTGCGCCGGATTCTTATTTGCCACCAGGCCCTTGAAGTTCGCAAAAAAGACGTGCGGCTGCCCATCTACGAGCGCAATCTGCGTGGCCACCGACGGCGAGGCTTTCACTACCAGGTCCTGCGCAGCTGCCAGGCTTTGTAGAAACTCGTGCTCGGATTCAGGTGTTGTGGCGCCGAAGTCCTTCCCCAGGGAGGACAGGTAACGCTGGCCTGGACGATTGGGCAACCGAATCACCTGAGGTGAGTTGCCGAAGCCGGTTACGTCAATTCCGGTGACGATGACCCTTCCGCCTCGTCCCACAAAATTCTTCAGCGCCTCCTTCTCTGAGTCGCCAAGCATCTGCACGTTAGGCAAAACCAAAGTTGTCCCATGAAACTCCGCTAATGTCCGTGGGGTAACCACCTGGTACTCCAGGTGGCTTTGTATCAGGAGAATCAGCGCGCCCTCGTATGAGGGCAGAAAATTATTCACAAAGTAGTTGCGACTGGCGGGAGAAAAGTAGACGCCGATTGGGTGCATGGGCGTGCGCGGATCGTAAAAGACCTTCTCGTGCTCCTTAATCCACGAAAATATTTTCACCCGCGTGGGCAGATCGTTTGACCCGCTCATGACGTGACCCCTGGCGTCCCAGACGTTGGCTCCCGCCATCAGTTCAGACACGGCAAGGTTCTGCATGGCCTGCTTCGGGTCGACGCCTTTGTTGCCATCCCATGAGTAGTTCAGGATCCACGTGGGCTTGCCTTGGGCAAAAGCGCGGAAGGAGGCGATCCCCACCTGGTAATGGAACCAGGTCAGCGGAGTTCGCGCCGCCGCGGTGTGGTCGCCTTCTCCGAACTCGTACTCGTGTGCGATCGCATCGACCACGGGATAGATCTGGTACGGGTCGGCGCCGACGCGTACTGCTTCCTCTTCGATCCCAGGATAAATTTCCGGAATGATTTTGATCTTCCGATTGACAGATTTGGCGTTCTCCGCGATTTCGTGCAGGAAGTCCGTCATGGTCTGGATGCGGAAATCCACCCACTTGCGGAAATTCGGATCGGAAAAATCTCCCAGCTTCAGATCCTTCCGCGCATTCAGGCCGGTTTCCTTCCGGAATGCGGCAACCGTGTAATCGTCGAAACTGGCCCAGGTGTTTTCCCAGCCGGTGAAGTGGGTCATCCAGTAAGGAATGTCGATATAGATGCCGTCGATGCCGGTCGCAGCAATCTGGCGCACGCGCTCCATGTAGGTGCGGCGCCACTCTGGCGCGTAGGGAGTCACCCATACATCCTCATCTCCTTTCGCGATCCAGAAGGCCTCGCCCCCGCCAAAAATGGCGGGCTTGCCATGAATATCGCGTTGCAGCCAGTCGGGATGATCTTTCGCCATCGTGTGCTGGGCGACATCCCCATGCGCGGTGATGCACTCGGTCCCGGCGATGTAAACGAATGCGTAGTTGCCCGCCTGGTGCGCTTTTTCCGCGACCGCCCGGATTGCCTCGAGTTTCTGGCGGGGATCCAGGAAGCTCTCATAGCGCCCTTCAATGTCGTTGTCGACCTCGATGCCGAATACGTTGCTGGCCTTGGCGGATTGCACGATCTGCTCGGCGTTATCGGGCTTGAGCGGGTAGGCGGCAATGCGCACGAAATGCGTCCAATCCTGCACCGTGGCAGTTGGTGAGGCCAGCAGGACGGAAACAGCCGCCAGGAACAGCAGACTAAACCGCAGCGCGCGCTTCATGGTTTCCATCGTTCTCCTTTCCAGTAGCAATCAGTGCACCGGGGACAACTCGAGGTTGACGACTGCAAACGGCTTCAGCAGGAACGTGTGCTTCTGCCCGGCTGCGAGCGAAATGGACGCAGCCTTCTGATCGCGTTTCCAGGGACTGTGCGCGGAAAAGCGCTTGCCTGCGTTGGGCGGCAATTCCAGCGCACTGCCGACATCCAGCGCGAAGGATTGCTCGTGATCGCTGGGATTGCGCAGGGTGATAATCGATTTCTTTGGAGACCACGCCGCCCAGCCATAAACCTCCAGCTTTCCCGGATCGCCGCCGACCCAGTGCGTGTCTATCAGAACGTCAGCGTTGCGGCGCGACCAGTTCGCGGCTTCGGCTAATACGTCCCAGTCTTCTGGCGAAAGCAACGCGTGCGAGATGTACATTTCCTGTAGTTGCGTGCCGGTGCCGAAGTAATCGTGGACTTCGTTTGCGAAGTCATGGCCGGGATCGCTCTCGAGATGTTCGGCCTGCCGGGCGTAAATGAGCCCATGCAACATTAAGGAGTTGAGGGGAAACAGCGGGCCGGCCTGCACAATGCCGTGATAGGTGTGCTGATCGCGGTAGGTGATCCATTTTTCGCGCCAGCTTCCTACCCCCGCGAAGCTGTGATCTTCGCCGCCGCGCCAGATGGAATCCGCGTTCAGCAGCCAGAACGGCGAAGGGTAAGTGCCGGTCGTCAGGTTCACGTACAGGTCAGGCTTCAGCGCGCGCCAGTCCTGAATCAGGGCGATGGCGGCGGCGAAATCGCTGTCGAAGCTGCTGCCTGGAAAAACTGAGTTGACATTCCCGGTGCCGTCGATCTTGAACTGGTTCACCCCGTCGCGAATGAAGGCGGAACTGACCTCGTGAAAACGGGCGTAGTACTTTGGCCCGGAGAGCGCGAACCCGCCTTCATTGATCTCATACCCGTTGCGCCGCCCGTTCGCCAGTCGCTTCTGTTTTGCTTCCTCGTAACCACCCCAAGGGGACATCCAAATCCCGATTCCCGCGCCATATTGGCGAGCGGTGGAGATCAAAGGAGCAATGCCATGGGGAAAACCCGAGTTGAATGTCCACAGCGAATCCGGATTGTCCCATCCGTCGTCCAGAAGAACGGAGCTTAATTTCACGCCGCGCTTGCTCACCAGTTCAGTGCCAAAGCTGCGGATGACGTCCAGCACGTCCACCGCGCTGTAAGGTTTGCCGAAACCAATGTCGTACCAGGTGTTGTAGTGCAGAAATGGCTGATACGATCGGGGACGCTCTCGTTCCAGGTAAGCGAGGAAGCTTCTTCGCATTTGCCCGGGCTCGGCAACGCCGAGCACGAGCGAATAGCGGACCGTCTGCCCGCTCTTCAGCGGCAGTTCCCGCTTGATCCCGCAGATCACGTTCTGATGCGCTTCGCACTGTGACAGCGGATGCTCGAATCCCAGGAACAGGTCTCCGGCAACGACCGGCGACCCTTTAACCGATCCCACAACCTGCGCACCCGGCAAGGCAGAGTCGAACAAACGCAACTCTTGAACCGGTTGATCATCCCCCAGGGCTGAAACGGAAACCTCTTCGCGGAAATAGTTTGAATCGTCGCGCAGGATGGCCCGCCAGGTTATTGCAACTCTTCCCTGCCGATCCTCAAGGCGCAACACCAGGCTCTGTCCCGCGAACCGGTCGGCAGCACGCCCCGCGTGCTCATTGGCCGGCACGACCTCCACCTGAGGCCCGCTAGCAAGGTTCATCTCAGACGCAAGCAGGCTCGATCCATCTTTGAAGATCAAGCTGAAGCTGTTGTGAGGCAGTGGAACGGAGCGTTGTTGGAACGCAAGGTCCAGGCCGGCAAACCTATTGCCCGTAACCGACCAGCGGGCCGTCATCACGCCATTCGATAGAGACATGATGCCGGCGTGGATATTCGCGTGCGCATTTCCCGGGTCGGTCGGCGCTTGCGCGATGGCAGCTTCACCCAAGAACAGTAAGGAGACCAGAAGCCCCATCCAGGTGACCCCGACCCTTCTCCGAAGATCGAACATGAGAAATTCCGTCACGCGTGGCCATCTGCCTTTCACGTGCGAGCCGCATGGTAAATCGAAAATGGCATGAAAGATTTAGAAAGTTTTAGCAAGAACTAGAAAGCCCGTCAACTGGGACAGGATGGGTACTGCGCAACGGGCTGCGAAAGCGCATGGATTGCACCGGAATCCTCGCAATGCTGCCATTTATTCGTTGCTACAGCAGTTTAGGGCCGGCGCAGATTTCTGAAGCGGGAGCAGCCCCGGTTGGCCTGATTTCTTTCGAACTGTTACTATTTCTTTCCATCCGCAAACCTTGTCAAATGCGGCGCTATATGAGCAAACATCTTTTCGTTACTTCGTTATTCCTTCTTTTGGCCGTCGCGGGAGTTGCCCAGAAGAAACCCACCAGGCAAACCCCATCGCGCATTGAGAATGCCGCTGCGGTTATCGAAGTGAATGGTTCAACCGGGGCTTACACCATCCGGGGTGGTGGTCCAGCGGCCGCGAGCATCACCGCGCGCATCGGCGCCAAGGTAAACGGGCAATGGATTTATTCGTCGGATTATCCCCAGCACCGGGTGACGCAATCTTCATTCCCTGAGGAAGCGGGCGCAGGTTCTCAACTGAGCGTGGTCAACACCGGGGCGGCGGACCGTCCTGACCTGGTGTGCACTTTGCTGGCGCATTCGGATCCAGCCTTTACGGAAATTCGCGTCGAGGTGCAGAACCACACTGCGATCCAGATCGCGGTTGAGGGCATTCGTGTTTTGGAAGCGACCACCACGCCGCGCATCAATCTCGGCGGACCAGATGGAGCTGACCGGGTTTTATCCGACAGTTTCAGCGAAGACCGGCCCGCCCTGGCCATTCACGATCTGTTCGGGGTAGAGGGCGGAATGCATCGCGGAGTCGGCAGCCAGCTTATCTACAACCGTCAGAGCCGTCAAAGCTTGTTCATCGCCGCGTTGACTTCCGAAAAATGGCTGACCGTGCTTCGCTTGAGAGTGGACGAACAAGCCAGGAAGATCAGCGCATACGAAGTCGACTCCACCGGCACCACGGAACTGGCAAAAGAAAATTCGCTGCGCAAGTCTCCGCCGCAGGATCAGATCGAACTCAGTTTGCCGGTAGGGCCAGGCGAGGGCGTCTCGGCGGAGCCCGTGATGATCGCGCTGAGCAGTAACTACCAGGCGGACCTCGAAACGTATGGAGATCTCATACGCAAGCTACACCACGCCCGCGTCAGCGCGCCCACGCCGATCGGTTGGTGGAGTTGGACCGCCTTTTATTTTGGATTGAATGCGGACACGGCTCGAAGCAATGCCGAGTTCCTCTCCGAACAGCTCAAGCCGCTCGGCTACAGGTTCTTTCACATCGATGAAGGCTACCAGTACGCGCGCGGCGAATACACCACACCCAATGCCGCGAAGTTTCCCGATGGCATGGGCGCGTTGGAGAATCATGTCCGCGCAATGGGGCTGACGCCGGGGATCTGGACGGCGCCTTTCG
This sequence comes from Terriglobales bacterium, assembly GCA_036376415.1. GTDB lineage: Bacteria > Acidobacteriota > Terriglobia > Terriglobales > Acidobacteriaceae > Gp1-AA145. Next base: position 74,500 of record DASVAJ010000014.1, on the reverse strand, counting down.
AGGTTTCGGAGCGCTCGTGGCTTTATGAGAATCACCCGGACTGGCTGGTTCACAACGACTCAGGCGCACCGATTCACGCGGGTTTCGTGATCGACAATCCCGAAGCCAATCGCAGACTTGATCGCCTGTACATCCTCGATTCCACCAATCCCGGCGCGCAGGAATATCTGCGCTCGACCTATCGCACCCTGGCCAAGGACTGGGGCATTCGCTACATCAAACTCGATTTCATGGACGACTCCGCCATTGAAGGCAAGTACTATCGCCCCAACACTACCGCGCTTGAAGCCCAACGGATGGGGTTGAAAGTCATTCGCGACGCAGTTGGCGAAGACGTGCTTCTCGATAAAGATGGCAGTCCCATGCTGAACCCGGTGGGCATCGTGGATGCCGGACGAATCTCGCAGGACACTGGCCACACCTTCGCGGCAAGCAGGGACGCTGCCACCGGGGTTGCCGCGCGCTATTACATGAACCGCAATTTCTTCATCGCCGATCCCGACGCTTTTTCCGTCTCCAAGCAGACGGTCGATGAACAGGAATGGCACGGAGGGAAACGGCCGCTGACCTTGAACGAAGCGGAAGTGTCGATTGCTATGTCGGCGGTTTCCGGCGGCATGTTCGAAATCGGAGATGATCTGCCCAGATTGTTCGAAGACGCAGAGCGAATGGCGTTGGTCAAGAACCAGGACCTCATCAACATGGCGCGCTTGGCCCGCGCTTCCACGCCGCTTGATTTGATGGACTACGCACCCGAAGACCAGATTCCAAGTATTTTCCTGCTGCGGGAGAGCAAGCGAACCAGCATTCTGACTGTGTTTAACTGGACCGAGCAGGAACGGCCGCATCAAATTCGTCTGTCAGCAATCGGCTTGAAAGTTGGCGGGCATGACCGCGTATCCGACATTCTTAACCCCAAGGAAAACGGCGCCGATAATACAGACGAGATCACATTGCGTTTACCGCCCCGTTCCGTGCGGATGTTCAAGATAGAAGACACTTCAGTTGTGAAAACTGAGCCGGCGATCGCCGCGACGGTACCGGCAGAAGCACAAACTGGTGCTGCGATTGCTTTCACCGCCGCCCCAGACCGCGACACTGCCCCGGTGCTCACCTATGCCTGGGATTTCGGCGATGGGACCTCCGAGAAAGGTTCCTCAGTCACGCACGCCTACACCCACGCAGGCAGCTTCCTGGTCAGGTTGTCCGTGGAAGACATCGACGGCATGCGCTCGGAGAAACAGTCCACCGTTGCCGTGCACGGCAAGATCGATACCCGCTTCGACCCGACCAACATCCAGCGCCCGCCCTCGTGGGGGTTGACAAAGCAAACAAAAAGAAAGTAAAAGTAAAAGTTCGCAATTAATCGAACGCACACGCAACCCAAGTTCGTGTGCGCAGGAGGAATCAATGGCCAGCATGATATCGCGCCGGCTGCTTTCAGCCTGTGGCGTCACACTCTGCTTCCTCTTCGTCAACCTGGCTTTCGCACAGGTGAATTATCAGGCTCAGATTCGCGGCGTGGTCACCGACACCAGTGGCGCGGTGGTGCCGAACGTTAGCGTCACTGTGACTGAGGTAGCGACGGGCGTTTCCAAGACAGTGAAGACGGACACGGTGGGCTACTACATTGTGCGGGCGCTTCGGCCATCCAATTACGTGGTTCGCGTCAGCGCCCCCGGATTTCAGACGATCGAAGAGAAGGGCGTGGTTTTGCAGGTGGACCAGCAGACCAGCCTTGACTTCACCATGAAGCCGGCAACCGCCGAGATCAACATCGAAGTAACCCAAGCGGCCCCTCTGCTCGATACCGAAAGTTCTTCGCTAGGGACGGACGTGACCAGCCTCTACGTGAAACAGATTCCGCTGCTCAACCGGAGTTTTTTCGGCCTGGTATTCCTGAATGCGGGGGTAACCGAGACCGCGGGCTCCGGCACTGCGGACAACTATCCCACGGGCACGAACTTTGTCTCCAACGGCCAGCGCAACGCCACCGCCGAAGTCCGTATGGATGGCGCGCTGATCAGTTCGCCTGAGCAAGGTGAGGGCGGGAATACTAACATCTATTACGAACCTTCCGTCGAAGTGGTCCAGGAGTTCAAAGTCCAGAGCAATAGCTTTTCCGCGGAATTCGGCAGCAACGGCGGCACCGTCGTGAATATGGCGCTGAAGAGCGGAACCAATCAGTTCCATGGCAGTGCCTGGTGGTTCGGCCAGCGCGGCTGGCTCGATGCCAACGATTTTTTCAGCAACCAGGCAGGACTGCCCCGCCCCGACCATTCCCGCAACCAGTACGGCTTCTCGCTCGGCGGACCGATCAAGAAGGACAAAACCTTCTTCTTTATTGATATGGAGCGTGTGCTGCAAAACGCTCCCATTGGGATTGTCGCAACCGTTCCGACAAAACTGGAGCGGACCGGGGACTTCTCGCAAACCGTGATTACGGATCCGAACACGGGAAACATCGTCCCCAACAACATCTTCAATCCGTATGTTGTCAGCAACGGCCCGCGCGCGTCTTTTTCGACGCCCAACGTGATCGACCCGCAATACCAGGACGCGGTGGGAAAGGCGGTCCTGAACCTCTATCCCCTGCCCAACCAGCCGAGCGCTGACGGGACGAACAACTTCCGCACCAATACGCTCGATTCCACCAAAGGCCTGCAATTTGACATCAAGGTGGACCACCACTTCACCAGCAACGCGCACCTGTCGGGGCGCTACAGCCACTTGCACTCGTCTGAAACCGCGCCCACCATTCTTGGCGATGGCGAGTTCAATGACGGCATAAACTTCCTCACCGGTGTGCACAACGCGGCGCTGCAGTACGACTGGACAGTTCGTCCCACCATCTTGTGGAGCAGCCAGTTTGCCGTCGAACATGCCGCCGCACCTGGCTTCAGCACCTATCCCAGCGCCACCTCGGTCGGGTTCCCTTCGCTTCTGGCGAATGCCAACACCGGGATCACGCGCATGCCTGGCATTCTCGTCGATTCGCCCTGGTCTTCCCTGTTTGACCAGTGTTGCGTCGACACCAAGTTCGCGCACACTCTGTATTCCTATTCGTCGGGAATTTCCTGGGTAAATGGCCGGCATTACTTCAAATTCGGCGGGGAGCAAAGACTGTTCTTCAACAACTTTCAGCAGCCCAGCTATCCGACCGGATACTTTCACTTCGCTCAGGAAGTGACCGAGAGCGTGATTAACGCGTTTAATCCCGACGAAGGCAATCCCTTCGCCGACATCCTGCTGGGGGTAGGCGACTACGGCGGCATCGCGATTTATCCGCAGGTCTTCAACAAGTCGAAAGAGACTGCGTTCTATGCGCAAGATGCGTGGAAGATCTCGCCGCGGCTGACCTTGAACCTGGGTTTGAGGTACGAGTGGAGTACGCCCTACACTGAGCGCTTCAACCGCCTGCAGTTCAGCGATTTCACCGGAAACAGCGGCGTGAACCTGGATTTGAGCAGCGGAGATCCTGGACTGCAGGCCCTGGGACTGGGACCGCGGACGCTGCTTGGAACCACCGAATTCGCGAATTCCGGGCATCGACATGTGCCGGTGGATCGCAACAATTGGGCGCCGCGGCTCGGATTCGCCTATCAACTCGACAACAACACCGTGGTGCGCGGCGGCGCTGGCGTGTATTACGGCATGAACGTGGCCACCAATTTCCAGTATGCCGGCACGGCATTCCGTAAAGATGGCAACGTTTATTTCACCAAGAACGGTTTCAACAATATTTATGCGACATTGTCGGATCCATTTCCGGCAGGTCTGCCTGCCCCGGAAGGCACGCAATATGGTCCGCTGACGATGTGGGGTTATGGCAACGGCAACGACCTCGGCCGTGCGACCGCGCTGAATGCCAATATTTACCAATGGAGCCTGGGAGTGCAGCGCCTGTTGCCGGGACAGTTCGTGGTTTCGGTGGATTACTCGGCGAACCACAGCACCCATCTGCCCTGGGGAGGAGCGGGCGGCATCAGCACACGGGACCGGAACTTCATTCCATCCGCTCTGCGGCGCAAGTTCAGCCAGGTCGACGCCAGCGGTAACCCGCTTCCCTGCAATTCCGACGGTACCGTGGACTTCAATAATGTCTATAGCTACAGCAATCTGCACTGCACGGTGCCCAATCCGTTCGCGCCCATGTTCAGCGGTGCCGGCGCCATATTCAACCAGCCCGACTCGCTTTACAACGACCCCCAGATTTCTCTGCTGAATCTGCTGCGGCCGTACCCGCAATTCGATGGGCCCTTTGAGGCTCTGCCCCTGCTGGAAGCGGAGTCTTTCTACAATGCATTGCAGGTCCGCTTTGAAAAGCGGGCGGGCCACTACATCAGCTTCGAAGGCGGGTATACGTTCGCCAAGTCGACCGACGATTCCTCGTCCGGTAGAAATGCCTGGGTAGGATCCCTGGCCTCCGATAATCCGCAAGAACTCGACAATCTCAGAGCCGAGCACTCGATCAGCGCCAATGACGCGACCAATCGGCTGGCGATGGCCATTGTTGCCGATGCACCCATCGGACGTGGCCGCTGGATTGGCAAAGACATGAATCGTGTTCTCGACGCAGTGGTCGGGGGCTGGACTTTTGCCACCATGCTTACCTTCCAGACGGGACAGCCGATCGATATCGGGATGTCGCAGCCGACGCTGGATGACGGAAATCAGCGTCCGAACGTGACTTGCAATCCCAGCAGCGGGGTCGGAATTCACCGCGCCGCGTTGACGGCCTCCTCGCTAAGTCCGCTGAGCATCTTCAATTCTTCGTGCTTTGCCGACCCCGGATTCGAGCAGCCCGGGAATGCTCCGCGCTATTTTTCGCAGCTGCGGGCGGACGGAATTCACAACGTAGACTTTTCGTTCTCGAAGTCGTTTGTGCCGCGGGAAGGAATGACCGTGGAACTGCGGGGCGAGTTCTTCAATTTCCTGAATACCCCGCGCTTTGGATTTCCGGATACTTTGTGGGGAGATTCGACCTTCGGGCAAATCACCTCGCTTGCCCAGGGCAGCACGCCGCGCCATGGACAGCTCGGAATCCGCTTGCAGTTCTAAGGCGTAATTGCAGTATTGATGTGAAGAGACGGGTTCTTTGAAGTCAGCTGCAATCGGGGTATTCCCGGGCATAGGCTCTGCTTGTGCCCGGGCGAACTTTCCCGCAACAATTTGCTAAATACCACTTGCCGTCTTGATTCGCGTAGGACGACGGCAGTGCCGAGTCCGCAACCCCGGGTTCCAAGAACCGGTCTCGCCGATGCATTATAAGGTGATGGCCTTCTTGCAGAAGACTCGCGGCAGATGGCTTGGAATCTCCTGCACCACCGCCATCGTTCTCATAGCCCTTCATCATATATATGGGGCAGCACCTGACCCGGTTGCTGGCGCAATCAGTTTTGCCGAGATCGCAAAATCCGCAGGCGTGCGTTTCGCGATCGACAGTTCCCCCACATCGAATAAGAACCAAATTGAAGTCATGGTGGCCGGAGTGGCCCTGCTCGACTACGACGGCGACGGTTACCAGGACATTTATTTCGTAAACGGAGCAGCGATTCCTTCCCTGCAAAAAGAAGCGCCGCAATACCAGAACCGGCTGTTCCACAACAACCATGATTTGACTTTCACGGACGTGACGGACCAGGCAGGAGTGGCCGGAGACGGCTACTCCATGGGAGTTGCGGCCGGAGATTACGACAATGATGGGCGCCCGGATTTGTACGTGGCGGGAGTGAGCCGCAACCAACTGTTTCACAATAACGGTGACGGTACATTCACCGATGTGACTTCGAAGGCGGGAGTTGGCGGCGGCTCTTTCGAAGGAAAAAAGATGTGGTCGGTGGCGGCGGCATGGGTGGACTACAACAACGATGGATGGCCCGATCTGTTTGTTTCCAACTACGTCAAATGGGAGGTCAACAAAGATCCGGTTTGCATGGTGGGCGGCAAGCGGGGTTACTGCAATCCTCAATATTACGAACCCCTCCCGAACACGCTCTATCGCAATAACGGCGATGGCACCTTCACTGATGTTTCGCAAGAGACCGGCATTTCCAGATATCGCGGGCGCGGCATGGGAGTGGCAATCGCGGATTACGATGGCGACGGCTTTATGGACATCTTTGTTACCAACGACAAGAGCCCGAATTTTCTTTTTCACAATATCGGCGGCAAGCGCTTTGAGGAGGTCGCCGTCCCGGCCATGGTGGCCTACAACCCTGACGGCAAAGTCGTCTCAGGAATGGGGGCTGATTTTCGCGATGCAAACAATGACGGCCGGCCCGACATCTGGTTCACGGCTCTGTCGACGGAGTTGTTTCCCCTGCTGTATTACCGCGGACAGGGCGAATTCGAGGACGTTACGGAGCGCACCGGGCTGGCATGGCAGTCGCAGCGTGAAGCGGGTTGGTCGAACGCGATCGTGGATCTCGACAACGATGGCTGGAAAGATCTATTTGTCGCCCGTTCGGACGCGGACGACAGCATCGAACGCATATCCTCCCAGCACTACGAGCAGCCGAACGCCGTGTTTCGCAATCTCGGCAACGGCAAGTTTCGCGACGTGAGCGCCGGCTGTGGAGCGGATTTTCAATTGCCCGCAGCCCACCGCGGAACGGCCGTGGGTGATCTCGACAATGACGGGCGCATGGATGTCGTAGTATCCGTTCTGAACGGCCCTGCGAAGATTTTCCATAACATCACCCAGAGCGAGAATCACTGGATGGCTCTCGAATTGCGCGGGAAGAAAAGCAATCGGATGGGCATCGGGGCGCGAATTGCCCTGACCACGGACGACGGAGCACAACAATTCAACCACGTCACCACCAGCGTGGGTTACGCATCGTCGAGCGATGTTCGCGTCCATTTCGGCTTGGGACGATTTAAAACGGCGAAGGAGATCACAATTCAGTGGCCGAGCGGCATCCAGCAGAAGCTACATAACCTTCCAGCTGACCGGGTGGTGCGGGTTGAAGAAGCGGAGCAGCTCAAAAAGTAGCACCGTTATCTGGGCGCCGCCTGGCTATAATCGTGCTTTTGCCCGCGATCAAGTTTCTGAAACTCGGCCATCTCACTGGCTGCGGCTGCAACCTTTCCCGCGTCTCTGTATGCCTCAGCCAAGCGCCGGTGATTCTCCGGGCTACGCGGTTCCAGCCGCACCGCTGTTTCAAACTCCTGGATGGCGCGATTCGTCTGGCCCATTTCAAGCAGCACGCGGCCCAGCACATGGTGAGTCAAAAAAAACCGTGGCTTGAGCTTCACCGCTTCTTTGGCCGCATCGAGCCCCTTTTCTGGCGTGCCCTGTTTAAGGTAGAGAAACACGACTTGCAGGCGCGTAAACACGTGGGAAGGACTGATGGCGAGTTCCCGCTGGAATTCCTCTAAAGCCTTTTCCGGATCGCTTTCCAGCAAGGAGACGCCAACCGCGTAGTGCACACCGGGTTCATCCGGAAAGCTGCTGACAAGGTCGTCGAACCCTTTCCTGGCCTCATCGAGATTCCCCATGTACGACGCCCAGGCAGCTTGTCCGGCCTTGGTAATAAGCTCATGCTTTTGCGGAGTCTCCGAGGGGAGCGCGGGGATTCGCAGGGCGTTGACGCCCATGAGTTCGAGCATTTCCTGGCTTCCGTCGTTTGCCAATCCAAACAATTGACCGAGAGCGGCTTCGAAGTCTCCGCTGCGATTCAGCAGAAGCGCGGCATGATAACGGACGAGCGACGCCAGTTCCCGGTTGTCGCCAAGCCCCAGCTTTTCAGCGCGCAGGAAGTGCCGCAGCGCGGGCCTGAACCTCTGCAATTGGTATTCGCTTAAACCGAGGAAAGCCCAGGCCATGCTGTTGGACGGCTGCAGCCTGGTTGCGGAGCGGAAAGCGTCGGCTGCCTTGTCGAATTGGCTCGACTCATACAGGCTGCTTGCAAGATTCCACCACCCTTCGTTCCACGACGGCTGCAGGGTTACTCCCTTTCGATACAGAGCCACTGCCTGTTCAAGATCTCCGGATTGCCTGGCCTGATTTGCGCGTTGACGGATTTCGGAAAAGCTTGTTGCGGGCTTACTTTGTGCGAAGACGCAGGCTGCCCAGAAGCATACGACGATGCCAAGCCCAACCGCCCGTTGGTCTACAGCCATCGGGGCGCGAAGCCGATGCGAACGGCTCGTCATTGCGGCCTCGGAACCACAACCACGGAAATCGTGTACGGCGGAACATCCTGGCTGAAGTTACCGCCCACATCCAGCGCGCTCTTGCTGGGGCCGCCACCGGTGGATTTGCCGAAATCAAAGCGCGCGCCTTTGCCTGCGAATGTTCCGCCCTTCAACGCCAGCTTGACACTCGCTTTCTTCAGCGGGTCCTTGTTGATCAGCATGATCCTGATGCTTCCATCTGCCCGCTTGGCGCTGTGGACCGCCAGCAACGGGTTGCTTGAGTCCGAGGCCAGAATCGGATCATTCGGTGCAGCCAGGATGTGAATCATTCCTAGGGCATACGCCGTCGGGCCGAGCCCGTTCTCTGCATCGAGGAAGCTGGCGTCGTGCAGTTCCGCGCCAACGACGGCCAGCGCACCGTCTTCCACCAGGCTCACGTACGTGTCGGCGAGAAACAGAGCTCTCGCAAGAGGATCATTCTCCAAGCCGCCCGCTGCAATTCCTGTGACCGCCAGTTGGATGTTCGCGGCATTCGGGCCGCCGTACTTGGTAAACAGCTCAAGCAAGCCGGACACAACCTGAGGCAAATCCGCGTAGGGCGCGGAAAGGACGGCGGCTGGATCGGCTTTCTTAAAGTCCGGCGGCAAGTACTTGCCCACTTGCCAGTGAATGATGGCGAAGTCAATGACTCCGCCGCAGGCTTTCATCACCGAGGGATTCCAATCGATTTGCGAGGTGTCTCCTAGTCCTGAGCCCACTCCTTCGATCCAGGCGCCGCTACCGATAGACCGGCCCTGGTTGCCCGGCGAGCCGTCGCCGTTCCAGTGCACAAACTGCGCGCCCGCTTTGGTGATCGCGTCCTTCACCGCCGGAGCCAAAAGCACCGCGCCGACCTTGATCGAGGGATCGACAGCCTTCATGGCCTTCGCATACTCGACCACCGCATTGCCATAGGCCGCGGGAGAAAGCCGGGCATTGCCGCGCCGCATCTTTTCATTTTCTTTAGTATCGTTGCCGTAGGCCGCGTGCAAGTCTTCTTCACTATTGTTTTGGCCATCTTTCATGTAGAAGCCATTGGCAAAGACTTCATTGCCGATTTCCCAATAGCGGATGTGTAGCGGCTCGGGATGTGAAATGCGGAGAAAATTCCTTCCATCATCGCTTGCCAGGGGCGCAGACGCCCGCAGCGTGGCCCAATACCCGACCGTTTTCCAGTCGTACCCGGTCGAGTCCTTTCCGATGTCCTTTGCGTCGGATGAATTTCCGTTGCAGTAGGCGACCCAGGCGGCAGCCTCGGCGGGTTCGCCTCCACCGCTGCCATCCAGATTTGAGCCGTAGTTCACGGTAAGAATGGCGGTTCCACCGAATTTTCCGAGCAGTGTGACAAACTTCCCGAAATCATTGTTGGGAGCGTAGTAGTCGAACTTCGCCGGATTGGATCCCTGAATGCGAGTGCTCTGGTATGTGGACCAGTGGTAGCGGTTGGCAGATCTACCGGGATATCTCAGGGTGGTTACGCCGACGGCGTGCAGAAGTTCCGGGACTTCGGAATCCATGAGGTTGGCATCGGACAATGCAGCGTCGGCTGCGAGCGCGCGCAGCGACATGTTGTTTCTGGTCTTCTCGATCGTGACATTGACCTTCGCCTCATAGCGATCTTCCGCTCGCAGTAGAGTCGCGCCGGACAAGACAACGGCCACGAAGGCGCAAGCCAGGTTGAAATTACCACGCCCCATAGGAATGTGGCTTGCTCGTTTAGACGAGTTCGTCCGCATTGGCCTCCCGCTGTGCCGTGGCCGCACTGGCACACTTACCCAGAGGACGGCACGGCAGGGTGCCGCAGCCGCACATTGGGACGGCGCACTCGGAAGCCGTGTCGACCGTTCCTCAGGGCGGTGCCGAGGCAGTTGGCATTCGGTCTCCCCCGATTATTTGGCGCTTCCGAAGGGACCGCCGTGATGTAAATCACAGCGGCACGTGCCCCAGCACACAGGCGCAAAGAGCGGTTCGAACCTGCACCAGCCTCATAACTACACAAATGTAAATTCCTGCCCTGTGTGACCGCGCTCACTGACGTGCGCCGGGATCATCGGTAAAGTCGATGCGTTATATCGCAACTTCAAATAGGTGATTCGAGTTACATCTTCTCGAGAGGCAACTATGAATATCTCCTGGAAATCATGGGCAACGAAATCGTTGCTTGTGTTAACGGCCTTATTGTTTGTCTTACCGCCCTTCGTTCTTGCCCAGATGACTGGATCAGTCACGGGCACGGTGGCTGACGTCACGGGCGCAGTCATTCCCGATGCCAAGGTCACTTTAAAAAATGCACAGACCGGTGAAATCCGGGTGACGGTCAGTAACGGGGTGGGCACGTTTGCTTTCCCATCGGTCACGCCGGGCACAAAGTTTATCGTTCTGATTTCAGCTGCCGGTTTCAGGACCTGGGAGTCGCAGCCATTCGCGTTGCGTCCCAGCGACCGCTATGACTTCTCCGACATACAAATGCTGATTGGCGCAACTCAGCAGGAAGTGGTGGTCGAGGCCAGCGCGGAGACTGCGAAGATCACTGAATCCGGCGAACGCAGCGATGTGATTACCGCCAAGCAGATTCAGACACTCGCTGTGGTGGGCCGCGATGCCGGCGAGTTAGTCAAGATGCTGCCTGGATTCGTGATGGATCCCGGCGACAATCAGTTGAACAACGTTCCCAACCGCAAAGAGATTGTTGGCAATGGGGGCGGCGCGGGCGCTTATAACGGCAATGGCACCAAGAGCGCGACCAGCATTCTGCTGGACGGCGCCAACATCACAAATATCGGGAGCAATTCGGGGTCGGTGTCCGACGTGAACCTTGACCAGGTGTCAGAGATCAAGGTCTCTACCTCGGCGTACAGCGCGGAGAACAATAAAGGTCCGATCGTGATTAACGCGGTAGGAAAATCCGGCAGTTCGGCTTTCCACGGATCCGCCTACCTCCACGCCCGCAACGGCGTGCTGAACAGCAACGATTGGATCGCCAACAACACCGGCGTGCCCAGGCCAGATTCCAGCTTCTTCTATCCTGGCGGCACGATCGGCGGTCCGGTCGTAGTTCCCCACACGAGCTTCAACCGGAATCGCGATAAGCTTTTCTTCTTTGTGGGATTCGAGTACTACAAGCAAAGATACCCGAACGACATGAATCCTCTCCTGCAGATGTGGGTGCCGACGGAGGCGGAGCGCGCCGGTCATTTCGATGCGGCCTCGCTCGATCAGCAGTTGTGCAACAACCCATACAACGCCAGCCAACTCATGTGTCAGACGCAGAATTACCTGCCCAATGGCACTGCCATCAATCCCGCGGACATTACTCCGTATATCGTTCCCGGGGGCCAAGCGTTCATGAAGTTGTTTCCACACGCCAACCGGACTCCGGCAAACGATAGCAGCCTCGGCTACAACTACGTTTCCCAGGTCATGCAGGACCAGAATGGCCAAACCTGGCATGGCCGCGTCGATTACAACGTCAACGACCGCAACAAACTGTTTCTCAGCCTTAATCGGCAGACGCAGTCCAAGTCGTGGCCGTACATGATTGACTGGTATCCCTCGCAGTCCATGCAATATCCGGGCGATGTGGCGCAGAAAGATAAATTTGAAACCGCTGCGCTGAATTTCACCCGCGTATTTTCCACCACGCTGACCAATGAAGCCAGCTTCGGGGTCAGCTACGCGTATTCGCCGATGACCATGAACAATCCGGACGCGGTGGACCGCAACAAACTAGGCTACGCGAACACGTCCGGGCAGGTTTACCACGGACTGTTCCGCACCGGTGAGAAGCAAATGCCGGCATTGCTCGATTGGAGCCAGTTTGGGTACCCGCAATCGTTCATGCCGGGTGGCTTCACGTCCGGCGCCATGCACAGCCGCGTGATCGTGCCCAATGTTACCGACACCGTCAGTTGGGTCAAAGGCAAGCACTTGCTGAAGACCGGAATCTACTGGGAGAGTGCGGCCCGCAACGCTCTGGCCGATTGGAGCTTTTATCCGCAAGGCCAAATCCAGTTCGCTCCGTGGACGTACATGTGGAACAGCAACGTGGGGCCTGCAAACGGATGGGGTGGCTGCCAGGCCGGCAATGGTTACAGCGCCCACAACATCGGCAACTGCTTCAATCCCGTTGCCCAGATTCTGATGGGAATGCCGGACCAATACGCCGAATCGAACATGATGCCGGACACGAACGTCGGCTACGGCACATTTGCAGGTTTTGCGACGGATACCTGGAAGATCCACCGCCGCCTCACCCTGGATTTCGGCGCTCGCCTTGAGCACCTTTCTCCGTGGCGAGACCGCAATGGACGGGGTATGGCGACCTTCGATCCTGCGCTGTACGCACAACAATGTCCAACTGCCAGAGTGTACAACGGTGCGGCAGGCTGCACGGTGCCATCTCCGGGACTGACCTGGCACTCGCTTGCTTCCAACGTGAGCAATTCGGTCGTGAATCCTGCGCCAGTGTTCATCTCGCCACGCTTCGGTTTGGCGTGGGACATCTTCGGAAACGGGAACACGGTGCTGCGTGGAGGCTGGGGAGCGTATCGGAACCAGGAAGAGTACAACCCCTTCAGCAACGCGGCCGCTTCGGCGCTGGGATACAAGACCGTCAACGCAACCATGACGGTAATGCATGACGGCGTGAATTCAGACTATAACCTAATGACGTTTGACAGTATCGATGCCCAGGGGCCGGGATCATCGCCCATCGTGCCCGATGCTGACATCTATGCTCTTTCCAAAAACGACAAGATGTCACCGGTGTACTACAACTACAACCTGACAATCTCCCAGCGCTTGCCGTGGAAGTCGCTGATGGAAATTGCCTACGTCGGCAGCAACAGCGAGCACTTGAACTCCGGAAAATCGGAGTTCTCCGACGTCAACATGATTCCGTACGGCACTCTATGGACGGCCAATATCAGCCCCATGGTAGCCAACGCAAAGTACGATATCAGCGCATTTGGAGATGCTGAGAACGACATGTTCCGCCCGTATCCGTTCTATCGGCATATCTATGTTCTGTCCCATAAGCTGTACTCGAACTACAACAGTTTGCAGGCGAGCTGGAACAAGCAATCGGGGCGGATTCAGTACGGTGCCAACTACACGCTCTCTAAGACCTTGGCCGTCGCTCAGCCCTACACCACATGGCTGCCCGATCCGAGGAATTTGAGAAACGACTACAACCCGGCCCCGTTTGACCGGACGCACGTGTTTAACGTTCATTACCTGTTTGACTTTGGAAGCTTCGTCCACGGCAACAGACTGCTGGGCGGCATCGTCAATGGCTGGCAGATCTCGGGAATAACGACGGTGCAGAGCGGCGTTCCCATGGCCTCGCTGGTTGGCGGCAGCTTCGGTCTCAACGGACCGATCGACTGGACCGTCCTGCCATTCACAAATCAATCGGACCAGCACGATCCCAACAATGGGACGACACCTCATTACCAGCAATGCATCGACCAGACGGGAAGCCGCAACTGCACGCAGAGCATCAGCTCGAACCTGTGGCTGGGCTCTCCCGATTATTACCTGATGCCGCAGATCCTTTGCGATCCGAGGAGTGGCCTGAGCGGTGGACGCATCATGAACTCCGCCTGCTTTGCGATTCCGGATCCAATGGCGCTGAGCAACGGACCGTACCGGCAACCGTACGTACACCTGCCGCATTACTTCTACAGCGATCTATCGGTATTGAAGAATTTCAAGATGGGGGAGAGCCGGAATCTGCAGTTCCGCTTTGCCGCATTCAACTTCCTCAACCATCCACTGAGTTCGTTCAATAAAAACAATAACGACAACGCGAACCTGTACACGAGCACCAATCGCACCGCGAGAGTGGGCGTGCCACTGGTTCCAAGCATGCTGTCATCGGGCGACAAATTCGGCGTGCCGTATGTGAAATATGGCAACCGCATTCTCGAGATGAGCGTGAAGTACGAATTCTAAGCAGAGTGAAACTGGGCGGCCCTCGTAATCCGAGGCGCCGCCCCTTTTTTTTTGGCTGAAATCATAGGCGAGGCCTGGATCCGGATCCGATCAGTGCGCCCTGCGCTTATTCCGCGGGCTTTCTGGGGATTCCCTTGTCTGGCTTAATCCACATCTGGCGGGCAGAAAAGGCGGAAGCTTGCGGGTTCGAAACGCTTGCTTCTGACTGTTTCTCTTGCCTCTCGAGTCGTGTGAACTCCGCCCTGGCGTGGGCAGCGTCGGCTTTTCGGCCAACCCGCGCGTAGGCGTTGCCCAGAGCAAAATAAATCTTCGACTGGTTGGGAAACGATTTGCGAACGATTTCCAGCTCAGGAATTGCGCCGGCGGCATCTCCCGTGTCGAACCGCAACATCCCCAGCATGTAATGGGCAAAGGGGATTTCCGGGGCAAGTTTTACCGCTTCTTCGGCATACTTGAGGCCATCTTGAGAATTCACCTGATATTCGACCGAGGCGATCTCGAGCATGGAGTTAACATTTCGAGGATCGCGCTGCAACTCGCGGCGAAATTCCTTCAGGGCTTGATCTTCCGATTCTGCTTCGAGCAGCATCCTGCCATAGGCGAAATGCAGGTTTGGAAAGTCGGGGGCTTGGCTGGTCAAAGTATTGTAGATTTGTTCCGCGCCGGCAAAATTCTTTCGCGCGGCGAGGGCCTCCGCCTCTCCAACCCGCTCAATGACGGATGCGGAGTGGCTGATTGGGGCGGCGTCCGTTTGCGGATGAAGCAGGAGCGCCGCCTCGCCCAGTGCGGTGAACAACTCCTGTGAGGCGGTCCCGCTCCCCGCCAGATCATGCAGGGTGTCGTATGCGTCGCCAAAACGCCGCGCGCGCAATTGCAAAATCCCCAAATGATAGAGGGCCACCGAATGCAGGTCCTGGTTATTCACGATGCCGAGCCGGTCGGCGGTAAGCAGGTTCTTCAGCGCGGGCGCGTCCGAGCCGAGTTCGAACTGGCACAAGCCCAGCATGGCGTGCGCCGTGCCATTCTTCGGCTGGAGTCGGATGAGTCTTTCAAAAGCCAACGCCGCTTTCGCAAAATGGTTCTGATCGTACTCCAAGGTACCGAGCGACCACCAGCCGTCAGCCCAGGTGGGCTGCAACGCGAGGGCTTTCCTGTACAGTCGGCTGGCTTCGTCCAGGCGGTTGTCTGCGCTGGCCTGCTGGGCCCGCTCCTGGAGATGCTGGAAGGTAGGTTGATCCTGCGACCGAGCCAATGCCGACGTGATCCCAAGGAGAGCTATGAGCGGCGCGATCACAGCTGCACTTGGCCAAGGCTCGAACTTACAACGAAGACTGATACGCATTCTCTACTAGTGTAAGACGACGAGGGGGCCAATAAGTGGCACTCTGCCAAGAACATTCGTAGTGCCTGGCGTTACCGCGAGGTATAGGCGGAAACAGAAAAAGGAGGCGTCCTTTCGCCTCCTTGTTTCTGACCTGGATTCCAACTAGAAGCTGAATCGCGCCTGCATTTCGATTACACGGCCTCCGAGGGCGTTCTGAGCTTCGCCCAGGTGACCGCCGGTGGTGCTGCCCTGCGCGATGTCGGTCTGAAGATTCCAGAGGTTTAGCTTGTTGAACAAGTTGTAGAAATTGGCACGGAATTCGATGCTGGCGTTTTCTCCGAGCACCGGCATTGTCGGCAAACCGAAAGATTTGCTCAAAGTAGAGTCAATGTCGAAGTATCCTGGCCCATAAAAGGCGTTCCGGATCATCCCGGGCGCGCTCGGTGGGGGCCCAAATCCCTGCTGTCCGAGGGGGCAAGTCGCCACCGGTGGATTCGGGAAGAGACAGGGAAAATTCGTGCCCGGCACGACTGTCGGGGGAGTAAAGAGCGAAGTTGCGTCGTAGGTAGCGCTGCTGCGGGGGTTCGTATGGAAGCCCCCGTTGTACGCTGCTGGAAGCAGAGATCCGGGCCCGCTATTCTGCGAACTTCCTCCGCCCGTCCCGAAGTTATAGACGGGATCGAATCCCCCATCCACTTCACTCAGCGGATACTGCGGCGACCAGGGGAATCCGGTATGCCAATTCAGAATCCCCGAAAGACTCCAACCGCCTGCGATTTTCTCTGCCCATGAGTGGCTTCCGCGGAAGATCGTGGGAGACCATACGCCGTACATCTTAAACATGTGGCGGGCGTCATAGTCGGAGTTTCCAAACAATGAAATGTGGTTGACATTCCACTGGTAGAAACCACCCGCGTAGGCGTTAGAGCCAGGGTCCATGGTGTGACTCAGCCGATATTGAGTATCCAGCAGGAAAGACTGGGTAAAAGTATGCTTCAGTTCCAACAACATGGCATTGTAGTGAGCATTCCCATCGTTGCCGTAGAAAGTTATACCCGCGACCACAGGATTAAACATGATTCCTTCAACTGACGCGGGATTGTATAGGTTGTAGTGGTCGGTAAGGTGCCGGGTCTGGCTGCCTTGGTATCCGGCGCTAGCCACCCACTTGTGTCCCAGATCATACTCGGCATTTAGGGAGTAGTGCATCATGTAGGTGGTCGGCTCATTTTCCGGGAAGGCAGTTAGGCTGATAGGCGTTGAACCGGCCGGGGGAAGATTGCTCGGAGGAAATGTCACAATGGCATTCGGGTTGGGCGCGAAGCCGTTAGGGTTGTGAACATTTGACGGGAACGTACCGATGTAGGTCAAGTTCCCGGCACCGGCGGAGAAAGCCTGTCCGTTGTCTACAAACGGTGGATTGAAGCGGGTGTCCAGGGTATTGGACTGGGAGACTCCGTTATAGGCAATTCCGAATCCGCCCCGCAGAACGAGTCGATTGCTGAAGTCGTGTCCCACGAATGCCCTCGGACTCCAGGCAAACCCTAACTGCGGACCGAAATTTGTCTTTTGCGCATTGAACTCATTGCCGCCCGCGCGGACGTGCATACCCGTGAACATGTTTGGGCCGCTACCAAACACCACGTTACCGAGCTTGCCATGGATTTCGGATATGGGGCCAAAGTATTCCCAGCGCAGGCCAGCGGTGATTGTCAAGTTCGACCTCACCTTGTAGTTGTCCTGAAAGAAAAAGGCGATGACATCGGAGCGCAAATCTTTGCGCAGCGCAGAGGGACGCCCGGTCTGAGGATCGAACTGCGCATTTTCCGTGGCGGGAGCATCATTGAGGAAATCCCAAATGTTATTAAATTGATATCCCGGCCGATCGGACCAGAACGGTGCATCAACCGAGAGCAGACGCGTATACTCCCCGCCCATTTTCATTGTGTGCGCGCCGTGGATCTTGGTCAGCACATCCTTGCCGGCGTAAGTCCACTGGTCGAAACCGTTGAAGGACCCGATTCCCCATCCGACGAAAGCATTCGTCCCTCCAGTGGCCGGAATACTGCCGATCGCGTTGACCCCTACTTGGGGCAATCCCCAGGGAGCATTAGGATTCTGAGCCAAGTCCTTTTGCGCCCACCCCGCCGCATTCGCGCGCGCTTCGTTAACCAGGCTGGAACTGAACGTATGGTCCCACAGCAAGGTGGCGGCGCGATTCTTGTAAGTCGAATTGAACTTGTTCATCAGGCGGTCACCGTTCCCATTAATACTGGTGCTGGAGTTCGGGACGTAGTACATACTCGCGGCAATCAGGTCCTTGCTCGTGGCCTGAAAATCCACGCGGGCATTGTATTGACGATGTGTACTGTTGTTAGGGTCGGGGACACCCGTAAGAAAAGCGATGTCAGCAGTTGTCGGATCTAGATTGTTGGCGCCACCCAAGCCGTCGCCGCCGGTTCCTGGGGAAAATGCGTTGTAGATTCCGTTTTGGTCCTGTGTTCCGATTCCGGTGGTCAGAGGCCTCCCTAGGTTCAAGCCTTGCCCGGGAATCGTAATGCAGTTTACGTTTTCAGTCAGGCCTACTGAGGCGCAGTTCTGGTCAACTTGATGACCGCCGAGGGGTGTCACTCCGGGGTATGTGAGGAAAGCAGCTGCATTTGTCCCAGGCGCAGCGAGCGCGCGATACGCCGCAGTTTCATACCAACCACTCGTAGTGGCTGAAGCCGCATTGTTCGAGATCGTTTCGTAGGAAAAGAAGCCGAACAATCGGTTGTGAACGATCGGACCGCCCACCGATCCGCCCCAGTCGTTAAACCGATCTTCGTCTCTGATATTTCCGCAGTATCCGTGTGCCTTGTCGTTAATACAGCCCGGTTGATCGCTGTTGTAGCCATTGTATTTCGTAAAAGCATTCAGGCCGGGCCGATGCGCCTTAAAGAAGAAACTGCCGTGGTAGTTGTTGGTTCCGTTCTTGGAGATGATCTCGACTTGGGCCCCGCGATACCTGCCGTACTCAGCGTCGTAATTGTCAGTAACGACCTTTACTTCTTTAATCGAGTCTTCGTTGGGCGTGATGACGGACGTGCCGCCCCAGGTAACGCTGGTGGTTCCGACGCCGTCAATGGTGTAGTTGTTCTCGCCGGTACGAGCTCCGCCGGCGCTAATCTGGCCTCCGTTTTCAATTTTGAAAACACCATCTGCGCCGCCAGTTCCACCAATGGTTGTCGAGGGCAGGTTGTTAGTTCCTCCACCTGCAGCCTGGGAGCCATCGCCGAACGCTCCCGGCGCGAGTTGCAACAGTTGGAAGGGGTCGCGACCGATCGAAGGCAGCTTCTGATATTCCACCGCACTGACTGTGCCGCTGGTATTGGCCGTTTCCGTGTCGATCAGAGGGGTGGCGTCGGTCACCGTCACATTCTCACTCATTTGGCCGACGTCAAGCGTGACATTCACCGCGTTGGCTTGTTCGGCAATGACCTTCACGCCCTCGAGCACTTTCTGCTTGAAACCGGTTTTCTCGACTTTGACCGTGTAGGTGCTGGGAGGAAGGGCGTTGAAGTTGTAAACGCCCGAACCGTTGGTCGTGGCCGTAAGAGCCTGCCCGGTTTCCTGGTTCGTCAGCGTGACCGTCGCGCCAGGCACCACAGCGCCCGAGGGATCGGTCACCGTTCCCTGAATGGATGCGCGGTATTGCGCGTTAGCGCAAGGCAGGAAGAAGAAAACCGAGCAGAAGATCACCACAACTGCGTGCGAGAGACACACTCTCCGCATAGCCACCTCCGAGTGACATGAGCCACCGTTCGAATGTTCAGCCCACTTGTCCGGCGCGGAGGACCCACACGCCAACCACTCTGCTTAAACGAAAGTTAATCGATTAAGCAAAGAGCGCGACGAAGCCGCTTATAGCACTGAGGATTGTACGTCGTCAAGCCAATTCCGGCGAATTTGTCTTGTCAGGCATCGACGCTTGTGCGAGACTGCGCAACGTGCCGGCATCGAAGAAGCGCGCGCGATCACCAGCAAGCGATCCTAAGAACATAACGCAAAAGCAATTAGCAGAGCGGCTGGGTTTTACCGCGGCGACGGTTTCCATGGTGCTAAATCGTTCGCGTGGAGCCGACTCCATTCCCCAGGAAACCAAAGACCTCATCTTCGCCACCGCGCGCAAATTCAACTATCGTCCCAACCTGCTGGCGCGGTCTTTACGCACGCGGCAGAGTTGCACCATCGGGGTCATCGTGCCGGAGATCAGCGAAGGGTACACGGCGACGGTGCTGAGCGGCATCGAAGATTGCCTGCTGGGCGAAGGGTACTTCTTTTTTGTGACCAGCCACCGCCATCGTCCCGAACTGATCGAGGAGTATCCGAAAACCTTTCTCGATCGCGGCGTGGACGGCGTGATTGCAGTGGACACGCACTGGGAACACAAACTGCCGGTTCCGGTGGTCACCGTTTCCGGGCACAACCAGGTTGACGGGGTGACCAATATCGTTGTGAATCATGAGCGCGCCTCCCAGCTTGCGCTGGGGCACCTCGCAGGACTCGGCCATCGCAGAATTGCATTCATCAAGGGACAGGATTTCAGTTCCGACACGGAAATCCGGTGGAAGTCGAATCTGGAAGCGGCGGCAGAGTTTGCCATCCGCGTGTCGCCGCGCTTAACCGTGCAACTGGAAGAGGACTCGCCATCGCCACAGGTGGGTTACAAGGCGGCGAAAAAGCTGATCGACGCCGGGGAACGGTTTACGGCAATTGTTGCTTTCAATGATGTCTCTGCGATGGGCGCGATTCGGGCTCTGTTCGAAGCCGGGCTGCGCGTGCCGGACGATGTTTCGGTGGTCGGGTTCGATGATATTCAGAACGCGCAGTTCCAGCATCCCGGCCTGACTACCGTCAGACAACCGCTGCGGGAGATGGGGCGAACCGCCGCCGAAGTTGTCCTGGACCGGGTTCGCATGCGCTCGGAACGCGCCCAGGCGCAGGAAATCGTGGTTGAACCGGAACTGATTGTGCGCGAGAGCACCTGCGCCGCTAACCGCGGTGCGGCAGTCGCGGGTGCCGCGCTCGCCGCTAGACACAATTAAATGCCGACTTCCACTGCGGAACCACGCGTCTCCCGGATGTGTCTCAGTTCGACGGCCATGGCGCACGCCGCTTTCGTGCCCACCGGAATGGTGACGGTGATGCTGGGGCCGCTGCTGCCCCTGCTGGCGGCGCGCTGGTCGCTCAATGACGCGCAAGCCGGATACCTGATCACGGCGCAGTTTCTGGGATCGCTGTTGGGAACATTCGCTTCCGGCCTGCTGCTGCCGCGATTGGGGTTTCGAAGTTCGGTGGCGGTAGGACAAATACTCATGGCCTTGGGGGTGGCGGGCCTGATCTCGGCTGGATTTGGGTTGGGTGGGGCCGCGATCTTTTGCTATGGAGTCGGCATCGGCATCACTATTCCCGCCGGAAACCTGATGGTGGCAGAGATTGAACCGCGGCGCCGTTCCGCGAATCTCAATTTGCTGAATTTTTCCTGGAGCGCGGGAGCGATCGCTTGCCCGCTTGCGTTGTCCCTGCTTCAAAAAATGGATGGGACAAAGCTGTTCCTGCGCGGCATTGCGGGGCTGCTGTTAGTGCTGACCATGATTCTGCTACTCTCGCCCGGCGAACTGCGTCGACCGGCGCGCACGCCGCCAGCCAGTCGAGGCAACTTACGAAGCTTGCGGACGGCCGCCGCGATTCAGATCGGGATTTTGTTCTTCGTATATGTCGGGACAGAGAACGCGCTGGGTGGTTGGCTGGCGTCCTACGCCAAGCGCATAAATGACTCGCCCGCCGGGGTGTGGATGCTTGTCTCCTCGTATTTTTACGGCGCGCTCCTGCTCGGCCGCGCCCTCGCGCCGGTGGCGGCCCGACGCCTGAGTGATATCGCACAGGCCTGTGGCGGAGTCGTGCTCGGGCTCGCCGGTTCGCTGGTCTTGCTGGTTTCGCGCTCGGCGTCTGCCATTGCGGTCTGCGCGTTCCTGGCGGGGTTAGGCCTGTCCACGCTTTATCCGATCGCGATCAGCCTGCTCGCTTCCACGTTTGGCGCAGAAGCGAGGAGCATCGGCGGATGCATGTTCGCGCTTTCCACCCTGGGAGGCGCAAGCCTCCCCTGGCTTGTGGGTTTTCTTTCTACGGAACTGGGGAGCCTTCGCGCGGGGCTCCTGGTGCCGTTCGTGGGCTGCCTCGTAATGCTGGTGATTTTTACCAGAGCAAGATGGAGACTCGTTCCCGCGTGAAAGGCAAATGGAGAATCGAGGCACACAGGATGAATCTGCATAAACCCGGTTGTTCGTTGAGGAGCACCAGGCTGTGGTTCGGCATCGTGGGAGCGCTGGTGGTTTGTGCAACACTTTCGCGCGGCGATACGGAATACTATCGGCACACGATCTTTGACAACAGTCTCACCCCGGACGCCTACTTCTATAGCTCTGCAACCGCGAACGGCGGCAGCTCTATCGAGCAATCCAATTCGCGCCTGCCCGTGGAGACCAAGACTTTCCTTACACCACCCAACGCCCTTCGCCTGCAATGGCGGTCGGAAAAAAATGGCGGCTGGGAAGCCGAAGTGCGCGTGATTGATTTTCGCAACCGCTACCCGGAGTTCTCGGGAAGCAATCTGTATTTCTGGTGCTATGCCCCACAGCCGGTCGCGGCGTCCGATCTTCCCATGATCGTTCTTTCCACGGCGCGGGAAGGCTTGCAGGTCGCCGAGTTCCCTGCCTCATTTACACAGCCCTTGCCAATGGGCAAGGTTGTGGGTGATTTGCCAGCCGGTCACTGGGTGCAAGTGCGCATTCCCTTCCGCGAATTCCATAGTGCTTCCATTTACGAGTTTCGCCCGCAGTATCTGCAAAACATCATTTTTCACCAGGGCCGCGCCGACGGTGTACAGCACACCTTGATTATCGACGAGGTCCGCATGGATGCCGACCCCTCGGCCACTTCGGCGAATTTGCCGGCACCACAGGACGTGCACGCAGCCGGATACGAGCGCCACATCGACGTGTCCTGGGACCCGGTGAACAATCCCCGGCTGGCTCGTTACATCATTTATCGGTCGACGGATTCCAAGGACTTTGAGCCGATCGGAATTCAGATTCCAGGCAATCGCCGCTACACCGACTTTCTCGGCAAACCCGGCGTCACCGCGACGTATAAGGTTGCTGCATCGGACCGGGAGTACCACCAATCCGCTCGATCGGAAGCGGCTACAGCTTCCACTCGCGCGTTGAGCGACGACGAACTCCTCACCATGCTGCAGGAAGCCTGTTTTCGGTATTACTGGGAAGGCGCGGACCCGTCGTCCGGAATGACGCGCGAGAATATCCCGGGCGACGATCGCATCGTCGCAACCGGGGCCAGCGGCATGGGCATTGCCGCGCTGGTAGTCGGCGTGGACCGGGGCTTCATCACCCGCTCACAAGGCCTTGAGCGGCTCACGAAGATTGTGAACTTCCTCGAACACGCGCAGCGCTATCACGGCGCCTGGTCGCATTACATGAACGGCAGCACCGGACAAACCATGCCCGTGTTCGGCATGTTCGACAATGGCGGAGACCTGGTGGAGACATCCTTTTTGATGGAAGGACTTCTCGCTGCGCGTCAATACTTCAAGGGAGACAGTCCGGCGGAGAAGAATCTCTATGAGCGGATCACGCGATTGTGGGAGACGGTGGAATGGGACTGGTACCGCAGCGACCCGAAGAGTGACTTCCTGTATTGGCACTGGTCGCAGGAGTGGGCGTCGCAGATTCACCATCCCTTGATCGGCTTCAACGAGGTGATGATTACCTATCTACTTGCCATGGCATCGCCGACGCACGCCGTCCCCGTCGATATGTATTACTCGGGATGGGCGAGCCAGTCGCCGATTGCGGTTCATTACCGCGCAGGCTGGTCCGGGTCCGTGGATGGGGACCACTATTACAACGGCCACACTTATTATGGGATCAAGCTCGACGTGGGAGTGGGCACGGGCGGCCCGCTGTTCTTCACGGATTACTCTTACTTTGGATTTGATCCACATAGCCTTCACGACCGCTACACGTCTTCTTACTTTGAAAACAACCGCAACATCGCTTTGATTAATCGCGCCTATTGCATCGCCAATCCGAAGCATTTTCCGGGCTACGGACCTGACGCATGGGGGCTCACCGCAGCGGACGGACCCGAAGGCTACGTGCCGCACGCTCCGGATGATGCGGACGATCGCGGCACCCTCGTCCCCACGGGCGCGCTGGCCTCCTTCCCATACACACCGGAAGCGTCGATGGCGGCGCTGAAACATTATTACCGCGATCTCGGCTCTGAGCTGTGGGACATCTACGGCCCTCGCGACGCATTCGACCCGGGGCACAATTGGATTTCGCCGATTTACATGGGACTGAACCAGGCGCCGATCACGGTTATGGCGGAAAACTACCGCACGGGGCTGGTGTGGAAGATGTTCATGTCGAACCCCGAAATTGGGGAAATGCTTCGGAAATTGGATGCCCTTACCGCCCAAAAGCAATAGTGTGGACTGTCACTGAAAATTCTTCAGCAGCATGATGTGGCTGTCGTCCTGGTCGAGGTGTTCGTAGAAAAGAGAATTGCCGTCGGGCGAAACGGTCAGCCAAAAAGGCAGTTTATCGAGCCTCGCGACCCTGCTGACTTCAGAGGTCGCGAAATCAAAAAACATGACGTTGGGTTGTTCGCCGTCTCTTTCAAGGAAGTAGATTCCTTTTTGCGCAGGGCCCCACGATGCCCAGCTCTCCGGATGCACCTGAGGAACGCGAGTTTCAAGTCCTCCTTCCACCGGCACTTGCCACACTTCAGGTTCGGGCAGATTATTCTTGGAATAGTAAAGGATCTGACCATCAATGGACGGGTAGGCGGCGAATCCCCCATGCGTGGTGACCTGAACGGCGCGCCCGCCTTGAGCCGGCTCTTTCCACACCTGCCACATCCCGGAGCGATTGGAGGCGAAGTAGATCCAACGTCCGTCGCGCGACCAGTTGGGCACGAGGTTATCGGAGTCGTTTTGCGCGAGTGGCCGTGGCACGCCGCCGGGCACATCTACCACGAACACCGCACCGCGATCCTTCCAGCCCACATCGAAAGCTATGGACTTTCCATTGGGCGACCAGCGGGGCGTGCCTACGCCGTTCATCGCGGTCACCTGGAAGGGATTGGATCCATCGCGATCGCTGATCCAGAGTTCCATGCTGCCGGTGCGGGTCGACATGAAAGCAAGCTTCTTACCGTCGGGAGAAACTTGCCCACCTTCATTTCTCCCAAATTCACTGACCACGACGCCGTGAGACTTGGGTTTCCCAAAATTTGGATCGAGTTCCCAAACACTGATGGCTTCGGTAACTTGTTGGTAGGCCAGTGCGAAGCCTTGGCGAGCAATTGCGGGATGCCATGCGGGCGTCCCCACATCGTCAATGCGGGTAACCTCGCCTCCTCCGAATACCGGAGCGTGAAATAACCCGCCGCCACTGGCGAAAACCAGCGATTGCCCATCTCGCGTCCACGCGGGCGGACCGAGGATACCGTTGTAAAACGAGACCACGACCCGGCTCTCTCCACCTTGCGAGGGCATAACCAGGATGTTTTCCGGCAAGCCGGTCTCGATGGTGCGGATGAAGGCGAGACTTTGCCCGTCAGGCGAAAAAGCCGGCCCCCAATCCCGATTCAAAGCGGCGGGCTCGGTGATTCGGCGCACAGTGCGATTGTCGTAGGACAGCAAGAAAATACTCGAACTCCCCTGCGCCGATTGCCCAACGAACGCGATGGTACGGCCATCGGGCGACCAGTCCAGTTCGCCGTGCTTCGGGCCGATCGCGGTTGAGTACAATTTGTACAGGCCGCCGCCGCTCGCCGCAATGGTGTAGATCTCGTGCTCTTTACTGGTAAACCGCGAAAACGCGATCGAGCGGCCATTCGGGGACCATACGGGACAGCAGTCCGCTGGATTATTGGTCAGTTGCAGCAATTGCTGGCTGCCAATGGCCTTGACGAAAATGCCCGAGTTTCCTGATTCATAGGCCTGGCGGCGAAAGGCAACTCGCGTGCCATCCGGCGAGAGAGCCGGATCGGTAGTAGGGTCGGCAAGATCGGTGAGTGGAACGGGGGTGAGCAATGCTCGGCGACCAATCGCGCGAGGGCTGGACCCGTGTTCGAGAAAGAACCACAATAAGAACCCGAACGCCAGCGCTAGAAACAGAACAACCGGCATCACCAGCGGAAGCCTGATGCGGCGCTGGCGAATTCCGGCCTGCTCGTCTCCGGTGCCGCTACCCACCCCAAAAATGACGGGACCTTCGGACTCATTCGCAGGTGAGGGAGACCGGCCCAGCGATAATTCATGTTCTGGAACGCTCGCATTAGCCTGGACGAAAACCAGGTTCTCAGAATTCTCTGATTCGACCGCAGCGATGAAGCGATAACCTCGGCGTGGAAGAGTTTCGATGTACCGGGGCTTGTCAGCCGAATCGCATAGGGCTTCCCGCAACTTGTTCATGGCCGCGTTCAGGCCGTGGTTGAAGTCTACGAAGGTGTCGGCAGGCCAAAGGCGCGCACGCAACTCCTCCCGCGTGACCAGCTTTCCCGGCTTACTTAACAGTACCGCGAGGATTTCAAACGGCTGGCCGATAAGCCTGATTCGGACCCCTTCCTTCCACAGTTCGCGGGTTTGCACGTCCGCGACAAATGGGCCGAATCTGACCCTCTCTTGAACGTTATCGCTCATATTGACCAGCCGACTGGCCATATCGTACCCCGCCCTCGCTCCTCTTTTATACGTTCGCTAAGGATAGACGGTTCAAAGTTTTGTTGGAAAGCCACTTTGAAATCTATAAGTTGCTGGATGACCTTTTCTGGTTCAGCAAATGAGGCGCAACGGACAAAGGAATAACTCGCGCTGCATTGAGCCGGTCGAGCCAAGTTGTCATTTTGTCTCCTGAAGACCGCCGTTCACAACCTCTTGCGGTCCATATGGAGGCGAACCGTGCATAGCAGGGATGGGATAAGCAGAACGATATTGTGTTTGCTCGTTTTCGTGTTTTCCGGCGTGAGAGTTTGGGCACAGCCGGGTAGCTCCAATTCACCCGCTTCGTGCAGCCTGGCAGTGGTGTCGAAGTTTCTGGCTAACAGCGGGAAGGCATGTGATGCCGAAACCGTTCAGCGCCTGGCGCATCAGGGTCAGGTGTATGAGCAGAACCAGTTGGGCATAGCTTCGGTCCTCGCTCTTGGCCCCGAGTACAACGCCCGCGAGGCGCTGAAGTGGTTTCAGAAAGCGGCCCTGAACGGCTATGCCCCCGCGCAGGTAAATCTCGCCGTCATGTATGCCAACGGATGGGGGACGCCACAAAATTACGGCGTGGCTCTCCAGTGGCTTAGAGCCGCCTGCGATCAGCACTACGCCCTGGCCTACTACAATCTTGGCCTTCTTTATATGCAGGGGACCGGGGTTCGCAGGGATTATGGCGAGGCGCTCCGCTGGTTTGAAAAGGGCGCCGTAGCCGGTGACAGCAGCGCGCAAACGAACTTGGGCTACCTCTACGATAAAGGTCTGGGCGTACCCGCAAACCCGGCGACCGCTGTCTTGTGGTACACCAAAGCTGCTCAAGCGGGGAGCGCTTTGGGCGAATACAACCTGGCAGACATGTATGAGCGCGGGGAGGGTGTGCCCCGAAGCGACGGCGAAGCTTTCCGTTGGTTCCAAATGGCTGCCGAACAGGGGCACAGCGGCGCCCGCATTCAACTGGCGTATATGTACGCTCAAGGCCGTGGCGTGACACGGGACCCGGAATACGCGTTTGCCTTACTCACAGCGGCAGATGAAGCGGGAGATAAGCGCGGTGACGAACTGCTCGCCGCTCTTCAGCGCGTGCTGTCAGCGGCTCAAATAGCGTCGGCACGAGCGCGAGCCGCCCGGCTGCGGGGACTCAGTTCCGGGGATACCATCGCACGGAGATGGGCACCTTAGCGGCGAGCAACTCTCGTCAGCTGAGATAAGCGTTCTCCCATACTGATAGTCCAAGATCGGCATGGGGGCATGAAGCAGCTTTTGTTCGAGAAAAACACGGGCCTGGCGCTACAGAAACGACTGTATAGACGCGCTCGCCTGAACCATGAAAAATCTAATGTTTGGGGTTGCGCGTAGGGGTGAAGGTCGTCTGCTGAGGGCGAACGCTGTGTCGTGCAAGCCAAGCACCGTGGCTCCCTCATAGTGCGCGCAGCATGCTCTCGGATCCCATATGGCGAACCAAGAACTGATCACCAGCAGGCCAGCACTTGCTCGGTCTCCTTCCGGCTGTCCCGGGCTCGACGATATTCTTGCCGGCGGCTTCCCTTCCGGACACGTCTATCTGCTGGAAGGCGAACCTGGCACCGGAAAGACAACCCTGGCCCTGCAATTCATGGCGGAAGGCCTGCGGATCGGCGAAAAAGTCCTTTACGTTGCGCTTTCGGAATCTCGTGAAGACCTGATGATGGTCGCCCGCGCTCACGGCTTCCAAATTGAGGGCGTTCGTATTCTGGAACTCAAACCCAACGAGGAAGAACTCAAGCCGGAAGGCCAGTACACGGTCTTTCATCCGGCCGAGGTGGAACTGAACGACCGGGTGCAGATGATCATGACGGAAGTAGATGTGCACCGGCCGGATCGCCTGGTGATCGACGGCCTCTCAGAAGTACGGATGCTGGCAAAGGACCCATTGCGTTATCGCCGGCAAATTCTGTCGCTTAAGGAATACGCCCCGGCGAACTGCACAGTGCTTCTCCTGGATGACCGTAGCAGCCGGCACGTCGACCTGGAACTGCACAGCATCGTGCACGGGGTGCTGGCGCTGGAAAAAATTCACCGCGAATTTGGCAAGACGCGCCGGCGGCTGGAAGTCACGAAGTTGCGGGGCTGCGCGTTCCGCGAAGGCTACCACGACTACATCATCCAGGACCCAGGCGTGTCGGTGTTTCCGCGTCTAATCGCTTCAGAACACGAGGGGCACAGCGGCAAAAGTGGCAGTGTTAAAAGCGGTATCGCCGAGTTGGATGAGTTAGCGGGCGGTGGCATCGACCGTGGCACCAGCACGTTAATGATGGGTCCGGCAGGCTGCGGGAAAACCAGCATTGCGCTCCGCTGGCTGGTCTCCGCCGCGGAGCGAGGCGAAAATACTGCCGCCTTTATTTTTGAAGAAACCATCAGCATTCTCCTGCAGCGAGCCTCCGGCCTGGGCATGACTTTGCAACCTCACCTGCAGAGTGGAAGGATGCAAATTTCGCATTTTGACCCCGCGGAAATGTCGCCGGGAGAGTTCGTGGATAAAGTGTGCCACGCGGTCGAGCACGACAACGCCAGCACCATCGTCATCGACAGTCTGAATGGATTTCTTCAGGCCATGCCCGGCGAACAGTTCCTGGCGCTGCACCTGCACGAGTTGCTGACCTACCTGAACAATCGCGGGGTGGTCACGTTCATGGTGCTGGCACAAATGGGAATGATTGGCAGCGCAATGCAAACCCCGGTGGATGTGAGCTATCTTGCGGACAATATTCTCGTGCTCCGCTATTTCGAGGCGGAGGGAGAGGTGCGGCAGGCGATTTCGATGATCAAGAAGCGCAGCGGCCCGCACGAACACACGATTCGCCAACTCGTGCTCGGTCCGGATCGCATTCGAGTTGGGCAGCCGCTGAAGAAATTTCACGGGGTCCTCAGCGGCATTCCAGCCATAATCGGACAAAGGGACGACGGGAACGGATTGGGCATCGATGAGTGAAGCACGCGGCAATGATTTTCGTGTTCTCATCCTCGCGCCTTTCGGCAAAGACGCCAGCCTGATTGCGGAAGTCTTGCGGGAATCGGGACTGAGCGCCTGCGCGGTGGCCACGGCGGTGGACCTGGCGGCCGCCATAGGCGAAGGTGCGGGCAGCGCAATTGTT
Source organism: Terriglobales bacterium (assembly GCA_036376415.1). Lineage (GTDB taxonomy): Bacteria > Acidobacteriota > Terriglobia > Terriglobales > Acidobacteriaceae > Gp1-AA145. The sequence goes on along the minus strand of DASVAJ010000014.1, from coordinate 45,078 downwards.
TCCGAAGACGTTCTTCACGCCGAAGAAATCGGGTTGCTGGCGCGTCAACTCGCCAATCAGCCTGCCTGGTCGGACTTCCCGATCATCGTGCTCACGGGCGGAGGCATGAGCACTGCCGCGACGGACTCAGCAGCACGCTCGCGCGAACCCTTGGGGAATGTGTCGCTGCTGGAACGGCCGCTGCGGCCCGCGACGCTCATTAGTGCTGTACGCAGCGCGCTGGTAGCCCGCCAGCGTCAATACGAAATTCGCGATCACTTGCTGCGACGAGAACAGGCGGAAGAGGCGCTGCGCCGCGCACACGATGAGCTCGAGTCTGTGGTCGAGCAGCGTACGGAGGCACTGCGACGGCTTTCGGCCCGCCTGTTGCGAGTTCAGGATGAGGAGCGCAGGCGCATTGCGCGCGAGTTGCACGACAGCCTTGGGCAATACCTGACTGCGGCCAAGATCAATCTGGACATAATGGCGCGCACCGCCAAGAACGGCTCGCCTTACTTAAAGGAATCCCAGCAACTGATTGAACGCGCGATTTCCGACACGCGGACCCTTTCTCATCTGCTGCATCCGCCTCTCCTGGACGAAGCCGGCTTCGTCTCGGCGGCGAAATGGTACGTCGAGGGCTTCGGGAAACGCAGCGGAATCGCCACCCAGCTCGAGATCTCGGACCGGCTGGAGCGGCTTGCCCCGGAGTTGGAAACCGCGCTGTTCCGCGTCCTGCAGGAGGCGCTCACCAACGTTCATCGTCACTCCGGCAGCAAGTCGGTACAGGTAAGCCTCTCAACCGAGCCGTCCGTGATCACACTGAGCATACAGGACCATGGAAAAGGGATTCCGCCCGAGGCGCTGAAACGTTTCCGAAAAAGCGGCACGAATGTTGGCGTCGGGCTGGCTGGTATCAGGGAGCGAATTAAGGAACTCGGCGGGACTTTGCTGATCGATTCAGGGCCCACGGGCACTCTCTTGAGGGTGGAAGTTCCCATCCGCCTTCCGGCGCGTCGCCAACCTCCAGGCTCCAATGCAATCCGGGCGTCAAAGACCTCGGGGACAGTTTTGCCGTCGCTTGGGGATTCATCGTTGCGCGATCAACTCCAGGAAGAGGTCCATGCCGCGGCAAAGATCGCGTCCAGTTAACCGAGCCGCCTCTCCATGACGGCTTTGCCCCACTCGGCTTCCGCAATCACATTGGCTTCCTTCAGCATCGACTCGACCCTATAATTCACAGTTCGCGGCTGGCATTTGAAATCTTCATCCATGGACGAAGTTGCGGGACCTGGGCAGCTTGCGCCGTAGGGCCGGCTGTTTTTATTTCAACGAGGAGCGCTCACTGGTGGCACAGTACATTGGCGCAATCGACCAGGGCACAACCAGCTCACGGTTTATCGTTTTTGACCGCTGGGGAAAAATCATCAGCTGCGCTCAGGAGGAGCATGAGCAGATCTATCCCAAGCCGGGCTGGGTGGAACACGATCCCGAGGAAGTCTGGCAGCGCACCGCTGGCGTAATTGCGAAAGCCATGGACGCCGCAGGGCTCGGCCCATCGGACCTCGCCGCCGTCGGAATCACGAATCAGCGCGAGACGACGGTTGCGTGGAATCGGAAAACCGGCAAGCCGGTTAACAACGCGATTGTCTGGCAGGACATGCGCGTTGCTGTAGATGTCGCCGAGTTTTCCAGGCACGGAGGGCAGAACCGCTATCGCGCGAAAACCGGGCTTCCTCTGGCAACCTATTTCAGCGGACTGAAAATTCGCTGGCTGCTCAACCATGTTGCCAGCTTGCCGGAAGCAGCCGAGGCCGGCGATGCATTGTGCGGCACCATCGATAGCTTTCTGGTCTGGAAGCTGACGGGTGGGACGAACGGCGGCACCCATATCACGGACGTGACCAACGCCAGCCGCACGCAGCTGATGGACCTCACATCGCTGCAATGGGACGAAAGCATTCTCAAGGACTTCGCTATCCCAGTGCAGATGCTTCCGAAGATCGTCTCCAGCAGCGAGGTTTACGGGACAGCGACGCTCGATGCCATCCGCGGAGTTCCGGTCGCCGGGATTTTGGGCGATCAGCAGGCTGCGCTTGTGGGCCAAGCCTGTTTCAAACCTGGGCAGGCCAAGAACACCTACGGCACCGGCTGCTTCCTACTGATGAACACGGGAAATAAACCCATCCAGTCGAAGTGCGGGCTGATAACCACACTGGCGTACAAATTCGGCAAGGCTCCCGCTTGCTATGCGCTAGAAGGCAGCATTGCAATCACCGGTGCTCTGGTGCAGTGGCTGCGCGACAACTTGGGGCTCATCGCGACGAGTTCCGAAGTCGAAAAGCTGGCCCGCACGGTTGAAGATAATGGCGGCGTCTACTTCGTGCCGGCGTTTTCCGGGCTGTTCGCGCCGTACTGGAAAGAGAATGCGCGCGGAACGATGGTCGGGTTGACGCGATACGTGAACCAAGGACACCTCGCGCGCGCCGTGCTGGAGGCCACCGCTTTTCAGGTTCGCGAGGTGGTGGAAGCGATGGTCGAGGATTCGAAGACGAACATCGATGTTCTGCGCGTAGATGGCGGCATGGTGGTCAACGAACTGCTGATGCAGTTTCAGTCCGACATTTTGGCCACGCCAGTGGTCCGGCCCAAAGTGGCGGAGACGACGGCGTTGGGCGCGGCTTATGCCGCCGGCCTTGCGGTTGGTTTCTTCAAGGACGCCGATGAACTCACGGCAAACTGGTCCATGGATCGCCGCTGGGAGCCGAACATGGATGAGCAGCCGCGAGCGCGGCTTTATCACTTCTGGAAGAAAGCGGTAACGCGAAGTTTCGATTGGGCCGAGTAATCCATCGCATCGGCGCAAATCAACACAAGGGGGAGCTATGCATGGGCCGTTCCTGGGCGAGTTCATGGGCACAATGGTTTTGATTCTGCTGGGAGATGGCGTGGTCGCGAACGTCCTGCTGAAAAAGTCGAAAGGAGAAAACTCCGGCTGGATTGTGATCGCGACGGGGTGGGGCATGGCGGTGGTGGCGGGCATCTGCACCGCCGTCGCCTGCGGCAGTCCTGGGGCACATATCAATCCGGCAATCACACTGGCGGTAGCCATCCTCTCCAAAAATTGGTCCAATGTCGGTTTGTTCTGGGCGGCGCAATTTCTAGGCGCCTTTGCCGGCGCCATCCTGGTTTGGCTGGTTTATCTTCCCCATTGGAAGGAAACGCCCGATGCTGGCGCGAAGCTGGCCATTTTCTGTACGCGACCGGCAATTCGGAATTTGCCCGCGAATATCTTGTGCGAAGCCATTGTGACCGTCTTTCTCATCGTGGTTGGCTTCAGTTTTGGAAGCAAAGCGCTGGCGCCCACCGGCCTGGCGCCGGGCTTCAGTCCCTGGTTCTGGGGAGTTCTTGTGTGGGTGCTGGGGCTGAGTCTCGGCGGGCCAACCGGGTACGCGATCAATCCTGCACGCGATTTTGGACCGCGGCTGGCGCACGCCGTTCTGCCCATCCAATCAAAGGGAAACTCCGAGTGGGGCTACGCGCTGGTGCCGATTATCGGTCCGCTGGCAGGCGCAGGAATCGCAGCGGCGATCGTGAAGCTCACGGGCATCAGCTAAAAAACATGAAACGCGCGGAAATGCGGGATCGGATGAAGCAGCATCGCGGTCCCTGGGACATGATCGTGGCGGGCGGCGGCGCAACCGGCGTGGGCATCGCCATCGATGCCGCATCGCGCGGCTATGACGTGCTGCTGCTGGAGCAGAGCGATTTCGGAAAAGGCACGTCCAGCCGCAGCACCAAGCTGGCGCATGGCGGAGTGCGATATCTCGAGAAGGGCGATATAGGGCTGGTCATGGAGGCGTTGAAGGAGCGCGGGCTGCTCTTGCAGAATGCGCCGCATCTGGTCCGCGACCTCGCGTTTGTAGTCCCCAATTATGAATGGTGGGAGACTCCATTTTATGGTTTGGGGTTGAAGCTGTACCAGGTCCTGGCAGGAAAATACGGCTTTGGCAAATCGCGCCTCCTCTCGCGCGAAGAAACCCTGGAGCACCTGCCCACCCTGAAAACCGAAGGACTGCGCGGCGGGGCGGTTTATTTCGACGGGCAGTTCGATGATTCACGCCTCCTTATTCATATGGTCTTCACCGCGTTTGAGCAGGGGGCTACGCTGCTGAATTATGCGCAAATTACAGGTCTGAGCAAAGACTCGCAGGGCTTCGTCGATGGGATTCGCGCTCGCGATATGGAGAGCGGCGAGGAATTCCATGCAAGCGCGCGCGTAGTTATCAACGCGACAGGCGCCTTCGCCGACAACCTGCGGCGGCTCGCCGAAGCTTCCGTGAAGCCGCTGATCGCAGCGAGCCAGGGCGTGCACCTGGTTTTCAGTTCGGACTTTCTACCGGGCGGCAGCGCCATTATGGTGCCTCATACCAGCGACGGGCGCGTGCTCTTTGCCATTCCCTGGCACGGCCACGTGCTCGTCGGCACAACCGACACAGCCATCCCAGCGGCCAGCCTGGAACCGGTTGCCATGGAACAGGAGATCGAGTTCATCCTGGCAACTGCAAGCCAGTATCTTGCCAAGCCGCCGCGGCGTGACGATGTTCTAAGCGTATTCGCGGGCGTTCGTCCCCTGGTGCGCGCGGAAGGCGCGGTGAACACGGCGGCCTTGTCGCGCGATCATGTCATTCACATCGACGGCTCAGGTCTGATGACCATCTGTGGCGGCAAGTGGACCACATACCGGCACATGGCCGAGGATTGCGTGGATCAGGCGGCAACGCTGGCGCAATTGCCGGAAAGACCATGTGTCACGCATCATCTGAGGATTCACGCACACGCAGAGTCAACTAAAGCGCCGGAGGCGCTGGCGGTTTATGGAGCCGACAAGGCGCGCATACAAACCCTGATCGCCGATCGTCTCGAACTCGGAGAACAGCTGCATTGCGCCCTTCCCTACTTGAAAGCGGAAGTGGTGTGGGCCGCTCGCGAGGAGATGGCGAGGACCGTGGAAGACGTGCTGGCACGGCGCACGCGCGCGCTGTTCCTGAATGCCAGAGCGGCGCTGGAAATGGCGCCAACGGTTGCGGAGTTAATGGCGGCGGAACTCGGCTGGAGCGAAGCCGGGAAGCAAACGCAGCTTGCCGGTTTTCGCGCCGTCGCCGCCAACTACGTTTTGACGCCGGCTCCTTAAAACCTTCCCAGCTTCACTCTCACGACGGCGGGATCATCGGCATGGAATTGAAATCCGCGATCCGTTTCATCGCCATTCCACAGGCGCACCGGTTTCCAGACACTGTTTTGATACGAGCCTTCCTGCGCGGAAAGAATGTCCATCCGCATACCGGGCGAACGTCCGCGAAGATGAAAATTGACAGTGGCGTCGATGCCGGTTACGAGAAATTCACCCGGTCCCAGTTGCGCAACCAGCGCCACGCCGTGCGCGTCCTTGTCCCCGGGCGGACGACGGCCGTCGTAGACTGGAAATCCATACGAAACAGTCGCTTGCCAATCGCCGAAATCCAGCTCCTGCTGCGCATCTCCGGCCTGCTCGATCGAAGTCTTGAGTTTGCCGTCGAAGTTCAGCTTGGCAATCTCCCTCACCATGGGAGAAAGCAGGCCGAAGATACGCGCGTGCCCTTCGGCCTTCGAGTCACCAAGGATATTCCAGCCGCGCGGGTCAATGCCAAAAGGCGCGATGCCGACCGCGCCGTCGCCCAGAGCTTCAAAATCATACTTGGCGAACGAGTCCGTTTTGGCGATCTCCGGCACCAGCAGCGGGTTGTCCGGCCGATGGTAGGCGGCGAGAACATCGTGAACGAAGCCGGGGTCATCGCCGTAAATGTCGGGAGCAATGGCGTCAATGGATGGCGCGAGGGCCTTCCAAAGCCCGACCCACGGCTGCACCGCTCCCCCACTCGGATATTGGATGCCAGGAAGCGGAAGACTGCGCTGCGGTAACTCGGCCGGGGGGTAACTAAGCCAAACATTCATGTACAGCGGAATGTCGAACTGCGCCTTGCCTGCGCTGGCAACTTCGTTCAGATAATGGGCCTGATGGTAGAGCTGAAACATTTCGTCGGCATTGTTGCGAAAAACTTCGCTCCACGTTCCGGGCTGCTGGTGAGCGGCGCTAAGCATGTCCGCGGGAACCTGGCCGGCAAATTCCCGGTTCGCCTCGGGCGAGAAATCGCGCGGGCTTCCGATAATGCCGGATTCATTCTCCACCTGAACCAGCAACACCGTGTGCTGATCTCCGTCCAAGGCTTTCAAGTGCTGCATCAGCGCGGAGAATGCAGCTTTATCAGCATCAAGATTGGAACGCGAATTAGCGGAGAGCACGTCGAGGAGCTCGCCATCGGCGCGGATGACGCGCGGATAGCGCTTGCTATCGGTCTTGATCCACTCCGGAACGTAATGCATGTTGCCATTCTTCCAGGTGCCGAACCAGAGGAAGACTACATGCACATCGTGTTCGCGCGCTCCTTTCACGATGGCGTCTACGTTGTCCCAACGGAATTGCCCGGGCTGGGGCTCCATCTGCTCCCAGTAGACGGGTGCTTCGATAGTGTTGGCGTGCAACTCGGCCAACGACTTCCAGACGGCGGGCAATTCCGAAGGCCACGCGCTGGAATTGTGCACTTGTCCACCAAGCATCAGGTAGGGCTGGCCTTCGACCAGAAGCGCCCAGCGACCGTCTTTCTGCACGAAGCGAGGAGCCTCGGCGGAAAACGCGGCGCTCGCGGCCCAAGCAATAAAGCTGATGAACGCTAGGCTGCGTGCCACCCCTCGCGCCGTAAACGAGTTCAGCATCTTTTCCCTCCTGAAATAGACCACGTTGAGCTGAAGCTTTTCCCCTTTCACATTTCAGCTGGCGCCGCAGAGATTTCAAACTGGAACTCCTGCGGGCCCAGCCGCGGATGGGTTGCGGTGAGGCGGACGGTTCCCGCCTGCTCTTTGGCGCGAATCCACACCGCGCCGGTACCGCCCACAAGGGAGAACGGGTTGTCTCCGACGATCTCTGCCGGACCTTCGATCACGAACTTGATCGAATCGTCCGCGAACGGGCGGATCGCGCCGAAGTCGTCGGTCACGCGCATCACCACTCGCGTTGCATCAGCGCCATCGCCCACCAGCCGGCCGTCATCGGCGCTGATCGTGAACTTCGCGTCCACACCTCTGCCGGACATCTTTTTCTCGATGACCTTTTTACCCTGAATGTAGCCTTCCATGCGAAGGTCTCCCCAGCCATGCCGCAAGCCATTGCCGACATCGAGGGTAAAGGGCGCATACCGCAGATGCTGAAACTGCTGCCGGTCCGGATCCACTTCCGCGACCAGGTCGTCGTTGATGTAGACCTTGATGTGATCGCAATTGGAACAGAACACGGCTTTCGAAAATCCGACGGATGCATCGCCGCGGGCCCAATGAAAGGCGGGTTCGAGCACCACTTCTTCCGCCGGATCGCATTGCGATTTGTAGAATCCGGCCGCAGGTTTAGGCTCGCGAAAAATATCCGTCACTCCGTGATAGCAGATGCGGTCGCCGGAGCCGAAGTTCGCGTGCGTGTTGTAGTCGAAGGCGCACCAGCCGATGCCCCCGGAATGCTGCGGATTGGAGGCGATCTGATCGTGAATGCGCGCGTGCCGCAGCGTGTGTTCGGTGAGGCGCTCGACGTTGTCGATCGTCTTGGTGGGATAGGTGTGGCCTACGAATTCCGTGTTCAGATAGCGCGGGTGATTCGGCGGCTTCAGCGGGAACCCGAAATCATTCATAGTGAATACGTCTTCCAGGAACTCCGATTCCTGAAAATAACGAATGCCCCCGGTCTGGCGGGTTGGGTCGAGCTGATGCGCGACAGCGTTGGTACGCGTGTAGAAATCGTGATCATCGCGCGATTCGTTGATGCGCACGCCCCAGAGAATGATGGCAGGGTGGTTCCAGTCGCGGCGGATCATGCGGCGAACGTTGTCGACGGAAATGTCCTTCCATGCCTGGTCGCCAATATGTTGCCACCCGGGAATTTCCTCGAGGACCAGCAGTCCCATTTCATCGCAGGCGTCGAGAAAATGGCGCGACTGCGGATAATGCGAGGTGCGCACGATATTGCAGTGCAGCTGGTTGCGCAGAACATCGGCATCGCGCCGCTGCACGCGGCCCGGCATCGCCTGGCCGACAAAGGGAAAGGTCTGATGGCGATCGAGGCCGCGCAGCTTGATCACTTTCCCGTTCAGCTCGAAGCCGTGATCGGTGAACTGCGCCTCGCGAAAACCGAAGCGGCGGGTGTCCTCATCGATAACGTCATTCCCGCGAAGCAAGCGCACACGAGCGGTGTAGAGGTTGCGGTTATGGAGGTCCCACAGCTTGACATTGGACAGATTGTCCAAATGCACCATCTGCGACAAAGGGTCCGAGGCTGAACTTCCCTGCCCAGTAGAAATGCGCTGCGATCCTTTGCCCATGGCCTGCTCACCATCCAGCAACTCGACTTCCAGCGTGAGCGGCTGTCGCGATGCGGTTGCATTCTCAATAAAGCACTGCACATCGAGGGATGGCTTCGCGCTGAGTACGTCTTTGGGGCGAACAAAAATGTTCTCGATGAAAGTTTCGGGCACGATCCGCAATGCCACTTCGCGGTATATCCCGCCGAACGTGAGATAGTCGATTTCATATCCGAACGGCGGAATGTCGGGCCGCTCGGTGGAATCGACATCCACCGCAAGCAGGTTTTCGCCAGCCCAGTCGATGTGCGGCGTCAACTCGAACGAGAAGGGCGTGTAACCGCCTTTGTACTCGCCCAACTTCTGCCCATTGACCCACACGGTGGAAGCCGTCATCACGCCTTCGAAGTCCACGAAAACCCGCTTTCCGCGGGCTTCCTGCGGCAGTCGAAAGCGGCGGCGGTACAGCGACACCAACTCATATTCCTTCTCGTCAAAGCCGTGCCACGGCAAACGCACGTTCGTATGCGGCACAACCACGCGCGTGAAACTGGAATCGTCAAAGTCTTTCTCGTGCGCGCGTTCGACCGGCTGCGGACTGAACCTCCAATTGCGATTGATGGGAAGCACAAGACGTCCGGAGGCGCCAGCGCTTGCGGATGAGGTTTCGCCAAGTCCTCGCGATGCGAGGCTTGCTCCGGCCAACAACGTTCCCGTCGTACGAATAAAACTGCGTCGGTCCATTACGGAGTCCTTTCAGGCATAAAGGTCCCGCGGTGAAGATGAATGCGTTGTACTGATCAACTACACAATCCAGGAAAGCAACTGCTTCATGTCGGTGGCTTTGGTCGACTCAGTGCCGCGCGGCACGGTTGGACCAATCACGACCGCCTGGTTTTGGTCTTCGAACCAGGCAAGGAATGCGGCGTTTTCAGCGCCCGACAGGCGCTGCTGATTGATCCAGTTGTAAAACGCGCCCATATCCGCGTCGACCAGCGAGCCGAGGGGATCCAGTTCGGGCTCACCGGCCTGCGGCGACAAAAGCTCGTTCATCGGCTTCTGCCGCTGCCGCGGCGCGAATCGCACCAGCAAGGTGACAGGTTCAGCGCGGCGCAACGCCTCGCGCGCGGCCCACTGCGTGAAACTGGTGCTGAAAATCTGCGTGCCCGATCCCTCGGTGAGGAGCTTCAGCTGAAAGCGGTCCAACACCTGGCTGCGCGCATCCCTCAGACCGAGATCCGCCGGCCGCAGTTCCGCCATGAGAGTTCGCAGCATCTCCGGCCCCATGCCCGGCTTCTCGGTTTCCGAATGAATTTTGCGCAGCAGCGCTACTCGAACCGGCTGGAGCGCTCCATAAGAAACGCAGGTCAGCGAAGCATCATGCTCGGCTGCCTCGCCTCCATCGATATACCAGTGCGCATACCGTTCCGAGTGCGTACTCGCGCGGGCAGCCACCGCCGCCAGCAGCGCCTGTAGCCCGTCGCCGGGCCTGACATTCGAAAAATAGGCGCCGTGCGGGCGCAGCTTGCGAAACAGGGGCGCCGCATACGCATCCACGCCCTTACCAATGACGGTAATCCCCAAGCGCGGAATGGGAGGAACTTCGGGTGGTACGGCTGCGTTCAGTCGGTCGGCATAGGCGTCAGCGGCAATGCGGAACGCATCCAGTTGGCGGGTGGTCCACAAATGAGCGGAGAGCTGTTCCACGAATTGCGCGGGAGAGTTCACCCAATCGAATCGTTCAAGCTTCGCGGACAGTGTGATCGTGGAAAAGCCCCGCATCCACTCGGCTCTGTCGTTCTCTGAAAGGCGCGCCAGGTTGGCGATCTCCTTTTCCAGCGACTTGCGCTCAGCGGGAAACTTGTAGTCGAAGTCGATCACTTCGCGCAGCAGTCCGGATTCAAAGCTCAATGGCAGCTGGCGCAGGACGCCAAGATTGCCGATCGCCAGAGCTTTCGCTTCCGGAGGATAGGAGCTGAAGTGTTCGGCTTTGAGTTCACTCGGCAGCATCAGACAATTTCCGTGATGGGCCTGCCCTTCGCCAGCGACGCGGAGAATCCCATCATTGAGCCAATCGTGGGGACCAAATCGAGCGAGTCGACGGCGCGGTCATACACAACGCTTTCGCGAATGCCGGGCCCCATGGCAATCAGCCAGGTGGTCCGCGAAAGCGCATCCCCGGTGCGATGGTGCTGAAAACCATTTCCTGCGGCATCGGTGTCGGCATCACGGCCGAAATCCGGCAGGACCAGCAGTGTCGTCTTGCCGGCATATTCAGGCTCGCTTTCGATGGTCTTCCACATTTCCGAGCACAGCCGGTCGGTGCGCCGGATACCTTCCAGGTACAGCGAGTAAGTGCCGGCGTGGGCGATGTCGATGTCGTGCATCGTTATCCACAGCAGGCTGGGGGCCACTTGCCGCATCAATTGTTTCGCGATAAAGACCGAGAGCTCATCCGGGCTCGATAGCGTGCGAGCGTGCGCCTTAAAGTTGTCCACGGAGAGCTTCAGCAGGTTTTCTAGCTGTTCCAGTTCGACATCTCCGCCGGAGAGTTCAGGCGTGAAATATGGGGTCTCGTAATTGTCGCGCAGCAGGTGGGCATAATCGGCGTGGCCGCCCCCCATGGCCGCTGTCAACAGATGTTTCGGCAGGATCACACGAGCCCCTAGCCCCGGTCCAAAAGATCGATAGCTGCTTTCGCCGATGTGGTTGAACCCGTTGCTGGGGGCCACCACCCACGCGTCGGAAGAGGGACGCTTTAATTCCTTGCGGTAGTACTCGAACACGGTAGGATTCTCCGGCGGCAGCGCGGCAAAGTTGTTGATCGTCTCGTAGGCGCCGGTGGCCAGGCTGGCGGTCGCCACGTAATGCCCGAGAATTCCGCGGTTGACCACCTGGGTGAAAAACGTTGCGCGCGGAATCAAGTCGCGCAGCATGTTGGGCACATTGCCTTGCCCCTCGGGAGCGAACGTCTCCTGATCGCGCGCTCCGCCCCCGAAGGTGATGACCACAACCTTCTTTCTTTTCTGCAATGCAGCCGCTCGGACAAGAGGCGATCGCAGCAGCGTGCTCCCCAAGGTCACTCCCGCGGCGTGGCGGAGGAATTCGCGGCGCGTGCGCGCGATGCCGTGTGCGACCTGGTCCAGATGCGTCATTGACCCTTAATTATCGCCGTTCGCGGTTTGGCTTCCTTTGGCTGAGTAAACACATCGCCGGATCTCGGAAAGCTGCTTCTCCAGTTCCGCCAGATGTTGAATGCTGCTTGCCGCCGACCTCAGTGAAAAGAGCAAATCCACGGACCGCCGCAATTGGGTTCAACCGCAAAGTCGACCGGAGTGGAGAAGTCACAGCACCCGTATCTTAGCACCGCAGGAACAGTGCAGTTCCCGATACCAACAAAGCTGCCGAAGTCAGGCCGGAACCTGAGCCCAGGAGGTTGAAGAATTCAGACCTGAAATTCCAGGCGCGTGAATTCGGTGGGCGGGATTTCTTGAAGAGACACGGGTCCCCAGCGATCGAGAGGCGGGCCGGCAATCATCGACGGGTGCCTACCTCCCTGGAATTCCGCCAGGGGTGGTTTCCACGACGCCACCAGACGGCGTTCCTGCTGGGCCCGCCTCACACGGCGTGAGCGAAGGCCGATGCATTTAGCATCGCCGGGTTGTGCTACACTCCACCAACTCCACTGCGGAATGCAGGAAGTCCGCCGCGGAAAGTACCTGCACTCCCCTACCGACTGAAATGCCCGTGGGAAAGTACAAGAGGCGATTTTACCTGGGAGCGCAACTCTCGCCATGAGTGTGACGATTCGGGACGTGGCGCAGGCCGCTGGGGTCTCCACCGCGACGGTTTCCAACGTTCTAAACAATACCGGCAAAGTTGGCACGAAGACCCAGCGCCACGTGCTCTCCACGGTGAAGCGCCTGGGGTATGTTCCTGATGTGCATGCCCGGCGACTGGCTTCCAATGATCGGAGAACCCTGGGCATCATCGTCTCCGATATCGAAAATCCTTTCTTCCCGGAAGTGATCAAGAGTTTCGAGGCGCGCGCGCAGCAACTCGGATACGACGCCATCCTCAGCGACACCAACTACGATCCTCATCGAACTCAGATCGCGGCCGAGCGCATGATGGAGCACAAGGTGAGAGGCGTCGCCATCATGACATCAGAAATCAGCGTGAAGCTGGTTCATGAGCTGGCAAGGCGAAAGATCGCGGTCAGTTTCCTGGACCTCGCTCCGGTGCGCGACTACATGAGCAATCTGCGGATCGATTATGAGTCCGGCATTGAACAGATCATTCGCTATCTGCACAGTAACGGGCACCGGCGGATTGCGTTTGTGGCGGGGAGGGCAGGACTGAGATCCAACGCATTTCGTCTGCAGGCTTACGAAAAGTGCATGGAGGAACTGGGCTTGCCACCCGGCCCGGTGGTACCGGGTAATTTGCGCTTCGACGGAGGGCTTGAGGCCGGCTTGGCCATCGCCAAGCTGCGGCCGCGGCCCACGGCAGTGGTGGCGATCAACGATCTGACGGCAATCGGCGTCATCAAGGCTCTATTGCAGTCGGGCTGTCGAGTACCGGACGACATTTCGGTCACTGGATTCGATAAAACCCGCCTGGCGGAATACAGCAACCCGTCTCTGACGACGGTGGACATTCACCGCGACCTGCTCGGTTGCATGGCGGCCGATGCTCTGCATGAGCTTTCCGGCTCGCCGAATCCGCGGGGCAAGGAATACCGCATCAGCGCCGAGTTGGTGATCGGCGCGTCGACCGGGCCCGTGCCGCGCGCCTAGCTCGGATGCACTCCTCAGAAAAACGGCAAGCAGCGCCTATCCCCGATGGCGGAGCACCCAATTTCGTCAGATCAATTGACATGCCGCACACTACTGAAGAGCTTGCCGCATGCGCCATTGCTCTGGGTCCCTGCTCGCTTGCGCGCGGCAGCGAGCGGGGTTATTGACTTTCCGCCATCGGCACGCTTTATGTCCAGTCAAGGATGCGGTTGCGCCGCCACCCCGAGCCCAGATGGCCCAGCAGGCGCTCAACATGCTACAGTGAGGCCATTCTCTCCATGTCGGTAGTGCTCCCATATTTTCAGGCAACGCTGCTGGCTGCGGCTTTGTCCGCGGCCCTGTTTGCGCAACACACAGCGAAGCCCAGCGCGACCCAGGACCCCGCGTTGGCGGCGGCCGAATCGCTGTTTCAGCAAGGACAGCTTGCGGAAGCCAAGCAAGCAACTGTGGACTTCGTGCATGCGCATCCGTCCAGCGTCGACGGGTACAACCTGCTGGGAATTATTTGCAGCAGTTTGCACGACTACGACGGCGCCTTGACGGCCTTCCAGCGTGGCCTGGCGGTAAATCCGCAATCCGTGAAAACACTCATCAATCTCGGCAATCTTTATACATCGGCTGCGAAGAGCGACTTGGCGGAAAAAGAATTTCGCAAAGCACTGGCCATTGCGCCTGCCAATAGCGACGGCAACTACAATCTTGGTTTGCTCCTGCTGGCGAAAGCGCAGCCTGCGAACTCGATCCGCTACTTGCAGCGCGTGCACCCTGCAACCGTGGAAGTCCGGGCTAATCTGGTTCGCGCATATCTCCAGTCCGGAAACACAGCAACCGGATTGAAGCTCGCATCGCAAATCTCGGCCGAAAAGCCGAACGATGTTCAACGGCATTTCACCCTGGGGTTATTGCTGGCGGGCGAAAAGCAATATAGAGCTGCGCAACTCGAACTGGAACGCGCCGATGCACTCCAGCCGGAAACCTTTGAGATTCTCTATAACCTCGGGCAGGTCTATCTTCGCAGCAAGGAATATTCGAAAGCCGAACTCATCCTGAATCGCGCGTTGAAGCAAAAACCCGACTCGGCTGAGACGATGTATCTGCTGGCGCAGGTCTATAACGAAGAGTCCCGTTCCGTGGACGCGCTCGATCTTCTCGCTCGCGCGCACAAGCTGGCGCCCAAGAATGCGGATGTCATTTTTCTTCTCGCCAGAATCAGCATGAGCCAGAATTTCTTCGAGGACGCGATCCCCTTGTTGCGGTCCGGACTGACAATTGCGCCGCAGCGGACAGACCTGTTGTCGGCCCTGGGCGAAAGTTATTTCATGTCAGGGAAGACGGACCAGGCAATCGAGGAATTCACGAAATTGATTCAGGTGGAACCGTCCGCGCGTTCATACACCTTCATGGGCCTGTCATACCGGCATTTGGGGCGATTCGATGAGGCGCGCAAGTATTTTGAGGAGGGCTTGAAACGCGAGCCGAGGAATGCGGCTTGCCTGTTTAACCTCGGCTTCATCGAGGAACGCCAGGGCAACAGCGCGGCCGCCGAACAAAAGTTCGAGCAGGCGCTTCAGTCCAATCCTGACTTTTCCGACGCGCTACTGGAACTGGCGAACCTGCGCACGAAAGATAAGAAACTTCCCGAAGCCGCCGAACTCCTTCGCAAATATGTGAAGGTGAGCCGCGATCCCGCGTCCGGCTATTACAAGCTGGCCATGGTTGAACGCAATATGCACCAGATGGAAGCGGCGCAGCGGGATCTGAATGTCTTTCAAACGCTCTCAAAAAATTCTTCCAGCGGGCCCTATCCCTACCAGCACCTTTTCGATTACCTCGACAACCGCTCGCAGTTGTCGGCGCAGCAACGTGCGCAGCTGGATGTAAGGGAACTGAATGCGCAGATCAAGAAGCATCCCGGCCAGCCGCAGGATTTGTATCTTCTGGCGCAGGCTTACCTGAAGCTGGGCAAGGGCGATGAAGCGCTGCAAACGATCGCCCAATTAGACCAGGTAAGCGCATCCGACTACCGCACACAAACTGGCATTGGCGTTCTCCTCGCGCAATACCGGTTGTTCGATCAGGCCATCGCGCATTTTCAGAACGCGTTGCGGATCAATGCCAACTCCGATGAGATCATGTTTGACCTGGCGGATGCGCTGTTTCAGAAAGGCCTCTATTCGGATGCGCTCGCAACCGTGCAGAAGATTTCTGCAGAGGGTCAGCGGGATGACACCTGCCTTTCGCTGCTAGGCGACATTTATGCGCACCTGGGCGAGACCGAAAAGAGCATTGGAATTTTCCGAAATGCCATTGCTCGCAATCCCGACAACGATCAGTACTATTTGTCCCTCACACTTGCGCAGCTGCGATCGGGCGATATCACGGCCGCGGCAGATACGCTCAAGAAGGGCGCCGATCGAGTACCTGCGTCGGGGAAGATTCAGTGGGGACTTGGACTTGTTTCCGCCCTGGAGGGAAATACTTCGCAGGCCGCACAGGAACTGGAGCGCGCCGTCGATCTGCTTCCGGAGTGGGCTGGAAGTTACTCCACTCTTGGCGTTTTCTATTATCAGACCGGGCAGATCGACAAGGCCCGGGAAGTGCTGGAGCGCTTCAAAGGGAGCAATGCCGGAGGTCTTGATGTGAACAAGATCGAGCAAGCCCTGGCGCAAGCTCCTACGACATCTCCGGCGCCGAATGATCCGCTGCCGATGAACGCGCGCCAGCAATTGCTGCAACTGGCGCTCATGGTCGCGGACCGTACGCTTTGAGCCGGCATTCCAAGCTGGGCTAAAATGCAGAAAGAGCGCGTCAAAAACAACCTCGAGGCTACGCTAGTCTGAAGCTCGCCTGCGACTCTCGGTCACAATGAAATACCTGCATTCCGATATCCCAAGATGAAGTTGCCTCGTCGACAATTCCTCGGCTCTTCTTTTCTCATGTTTGGGAGCACGCTGCTGGATGCGTTGGCTACCCCGCTGTGGCGCTGGAAACGCCCGCTGCTGCTCGATTCCAGGCCTGCGAATGTTGAAAACCAGGTCCAGTTTGTGGACGTGGCACAGCCAGCCGGGCTCAACATACCGAATGTCTGGGGATCGGACACGAACAAGCGCTACATCATCGAGGCAAAGGGCAGCGGAATCGCGTTTTTTGATTATGACAACGACGGTTGGCTTGACATTTACCTGACCAACGGGTCGCGCCTGGGCGAAAAATGGCCAGAAGGAAAGGCTCCCACTTCGCAACTGTTCAAGAACAACCGCGACGGCACCTTCACCAACGTGACGGAGAAATCCGGACTGGGGCGCGCCGGCTGGCAGACGGGAGTCTGTGTCGGGGACTATGACAACGACGGATGGGACGACCTGTTCTGCTGCTTTTGGGGACACAACATTCTCTTCCACAACAATGGTGATGGAACATTTACTGACGTTGCCCGCAAGGCGGGAGTTTACGACGAGAAAATCCGGTGGGGCGCGGGCTGCACCTTTCTCGACTACGACCGCGACGGCCATCTCGACCTGTTCGTCTGCAACTACATCAAACTCGACCCGGCGAAAACCCCTGGAAGCGGGAATCCTCCGGAATGCCAATGGAAGGGCATTCCGGTAATGTGCGGACCGCGCGGATTGCCCGGCGACACCAACGTGCTCTTTCACAACAATGGCGACGGCACGTTCACCGATGTCTCCGAGAAAGCCGGCATCCTGAAACCGGGGCCGCGCTACTCCATCACGGCGGTTTCGTACGATTTCGATAACGACGGGTGGCCGGACATTTATGTGGCGGTCGATTCCGAAGCCAGCATTCTCTTCCACAACAATCACGACGGCACCTTTACTGACGTCGCGATGATGGCCGGCTGCGCCTACAGTGAAGACGGCCACGAGCAGGCGGGAATGGGCGTGGCGGTGGGAGATTACGACTGCGACGGCTGGCTCGACATCTTCAAAACCAACTTCGCGGACGACACCTGCAATCTTTATCACAATAACGGCGACGGAACCTTTACAGACGTTACGTTTGCTTCCGGTGTCGGCATCAACAACCGCTATGTCGGGTGGGGTTGCGGGTTCGTTGATTACGACAACGACGGCTGGCCCGACCTGCTTCAGATCAACGGCCACGTGTACCCGCAGATTGACGCGCACAACATCGGCCAGAGCTATAAGAATCCGCGCCTGATCTACAGGAACACAGGGAAGGGCGAGTTCAAGGATGCTTCATCGCAAATGGGCCCGGGCATTGCGGAACGCTATTCCAGTCGGGGCGCGGCTTTTGGTGATTATGACAATGACGGCGACATCGATGCGCTGGTGCTCAATCTCGGCGACATCCCTTCCCTGCTCCGCAACGACGGCGGCAACAAACAGAACTGGATCAAGATCAAACTCGTCGGGACGAAGTGCAACCGGACAGCCATCGGAGCGCGCGTCCGCGTGGTCACGGGAACGCACTCGCAGATCGATGAGGTGCACAGCGGCTCGAGCGTAATGTCGCAAAGCGACCTGCGCCTGCACTTCGGGCTGGGGAAGGCCGAAGACGTAGACCTGATGGAAGTGAAGTGGCCGACCACTCAGAAAATCGAACGATTCACCAAAGTGAAGGCGAATCAGATCCTCACGATCCGCGAGGGCAGCGGCATCGTAAGTCCCAAAGCATGAAACTCTCCCAGTTCGTGGTATTTTGTTGCACGTCACAAGAAAATGAAAGCTCTACTCTTATCCGAATATAAAAAGCTGCAGATTGCCGATGTTCCCGTTCCAATTGCCAGCCCTGGCGAAATTCTGATCCGCGTTGCCGCGTGCGGAATCTGCGGCAGCGACGTCCACGGCTACGACGGGTCTTCCGGACGCCGAATTCCCCCCATCGTGATGGGTCATGAAGCGGCCGGCACTGTCGCCGCCATCGGCCACGGAGTGGAGGAATTCCATAACGACGAGCGAGTCACGTTCGATTCGACGGTTTATTGCGGCGAGTGCGCCTATTGCCGCCGCGGTCAGGTCAATTTATGCGATCGCCGCCAGGTCCTCGGTGTCTCCTGCGCAGATTACCGGCGAGCGGGAGCATTTGCTGAGTTCGTGTCCGTGCCTGCACGAATTGTGTATAAACTGCCAGACACCCTGTCGTTTGCCGAGGCCTCATTGCTGGAAGCCGTTTCGGTTGCATTGCACGCAGTGTCGCTGGTGCAAATCGCGCCCGAAAGCACCGGGCTGGTTGTGGGCGCGGGCACGATCGGACTACTGGTTCAGCAAGCGCTGCGAGTCGCAGGATGCTCGCAGGTTTTTGTTACTGATCTTGACGCGAATCGGCTCGAACTGAGTCAAAGGCTGGGAGCAACTGCGGTTCTGCGTTCCGGCCCGGATCTCGCAGGCGAGATTCTTCGGCGTACGAATGGGACCGGCGTCGACGTTGCCGTCGAAGCAGTCGGAAACAATGCTGCGGTTCAAACTGCGATCAACTCAGTCAGAAAGGGCGGCAGCGTGGCGCTAGTGGGAAACATTGCCGCCGAGGTCGCAATTCCCCTGCAAAAGGTCGTTACACGACAAATCGCGATACAAGGATCCTGCGCTTCCGCCGGCGAGTATCCCCGCGCCACTGAACTCATGACCACCGGGCAAATCAATGTTAAGCCGCTGATCAGCGCGGTCGCACCGCTCCATGAAGGGGCATTGTGGTTCGAGCGGCTGTATGCGCGCGAGCAGGGCCTGCTGAAAGTGGTGCTCGAGCCGGGAGCGCCGTCGTGAGCGGATTATTTGATCTGACCGGACAAGTGGCAGTCGTTACCGGCACCAGCCGCGGCCTGGGTCAGTACTTTGCGCGAGCTCTGGCCAAGGCTGGCGCAGACCTGGTCCTAACCAGCCGCAAGCGCGAGGCTCTCCGCGAATTTGAAGCCGAAATCAATGCACTTGGGCGGCGCGCTCTGTGCCTCGAGCTCGATGTGCGCAATCAAGCAAGCATCGAGCAGATGGCGTCCGCGGCATACGAGGGCTTCGGCAAGATCGACATTCTTGTGAACAACGCCGGCTGCAACGTTCGCAAACCAGCACTGGACGTGACCTGGGACGATTGGAACCTGGTGCTCGACACCAACCTGCGGGGCAGCTTCTTTGTGGCGCAGGCGGTCGCGCGTTTGATGGCGCCGCGCGGTTACGGACGCATCATCAACCTTGGATCGGTAACCAGCGTTGCCGGATATGCCGGGCTCGGTCCCTACGGCGCAAGCCGCGGCGGCATTCGCCAACTCACCATGAGCCTCGCCGACGATTGGGGAAAATTCGGAATCACGGTAAACTGCCTGGCGCCGGGATGGTTTCGCACCGAGCAAAACAAGATCATGTACGAAGATAAAGAATGGGTGGCCTATCTCAGTGATCGCATCCCGCTGAAACGGCCAGGGCAGCCCAATGATCTGGACGGCGCCATCGTCTTTCTTGCGTCGGAGTCGAGCCGCTATGTTACGGGTCAGACAATTCTTGTGGATGGCGGCATCTCGACGGGGGCGGTGAGGGCGTTGCCGCAAAGGCGACAAACCGTTACCTAGCCGCCGCTGTCCTTCCGCGCAGTACCACAATCGAGGCCGCCGGAAGATCAAACGTGGTATCGGCACCAGCACGAATCTGTGAGCGCATCGGCGGCCCATCTGGATCCGCTGATTTTTTCAGTGGCTGCCACCCATATTGCGCCCGCCCGAAAGTAACCGCCTGCACTTCGCCGCGGAACATCTGATCCGACCCTGCTTGAGCATCGTGAAATCGAATCTTCACCGGGTGCGGGTTCTCTTGATCTTTGTTAACGACGAGCAGTGCCCAGTCGCCGTCGGGGCGCTGCGCCGCATAGGCGGTGACCAGGACGTGACCGGCCCCATCCTGGACGTCGCTTGCGGCGGCATAGATCTTGTTGGCTTCTGAACCCGGCTTAAGCCATTCCAGGTTGATTAACTGGCTGGCAAAGAATTGTGAGAGGGGCTGCGTGATCTGCCCCTGGGCATCCACATTGAAAAAGCCAAAACTCCCGGGAGAATTGTTGCATCCCGGATGGACGCCCATAGGAATGTAATGAAAGTAGTAGATCGCGTCTCCACCCGCGGCGAAAAACGAGCCAACGTAATCGGCCAGCCAGAGCGCGCCAAAAATATCGACGGAGTTTTCCGAATCAGAGGAGGAGATATTCGATTCGGTAATGAACATGGGCACGTTTGCGGGCACGCCGTCATCGCGCCACGCCTGCAGAATGTTCGAGACCAGCGCCGGCTCGTCATACAGGCTTCCCCATTGAAATTTGCAGGGATCATACGGATAGTGTTCAAAGGAAAAAAAGGCAAGATCGGAGAGGCGACCATGGGCTTTCAAGTAGTCGATGAATCGTCCCGTGAATGAACTCTTCCCGTTTGCGTCGGCCCAAACCTCAATATCTTTGTTCTGCCCGGTGAAACTCGGCCCGCCAAGTCTCAGCGCCGGATCGACCTTATGCATCGCCGCCGCGAACTGAATGTAGAGCGCGGCGTAATCCTCCGGCAGCATGTAGTGCCCATCCGCCTCCTCGCCCATTTCCACGTAGGCGACTGGATAATTCCGATTTTTCAAGTACTTCATTTCTGCGGCCGCGTCTTCGGGCGTGTTATAGATCAGCGCGATGGGAATGATCGCGGGAAGCCCGCGCGTGTATCCGCCGGTGTAAAACAAGTCGAAACCAACCTGCGCTCTGCCGCTGCGATCGATGTCCGAGGGCTGGTGCCAGGGATCGACCGATGAGCAATAGGTAGGCGTCTGATCCTGGTCGGGCGTGTGCCGTAGCAAATCGTGGAGCTCGCCCTGTTTTCCCAGCGTTCCCATCGAGATTTCCCGGATGGCATAGCCCACACAGTTTCGCTTGTCGGACGAACCGTGCGAGTCGCAGGTGTCCGATGATTCGGTCATCCAGATTCGCACCCAGCGCACCGGCATGGGAGAAGAAGCGAGACGGATGGTGGCAGCGCCTCCCTTTCCATTTCGGATCGAGCCGAAAGGAAAGGTCTGCCAAAGTCCTCGATTGGGGGCGCGGATGGGATCGTCGCCGGTAAAGAATTGCACTTCATAGTTGGTGGCGTAGGGATCAGCCCACGCGATGCGAATCGCGTCCACGTTTTGCAGCGTGTCCAAATCAAAAAAGACCCATTGCGGATGCAACGAATCGTCTTCGCCGGTGAATGCCTTGGTGAGATACGGATTGCTCTTCCAGTAAGTGTTCGAATCGCCATCCGTCAGCCGCGAATAGCCGACATTCTCGGTGCCGTCGTCCCGCGTGACTCCGCGGTGCGGTAAGGGATATCCGTAGCTGTAGCGCAGCATCTCGGTGGGCGTGGCGTCGCCGACGAAGTAGCCTTTGCCGCTGGGATCGCTCCACGTGCCTTTCGGATTCCAATGCCAGGCTTCCATGTACAGCTCAGTGTTCTGGCGATAGCTGACCGGACCCCAGCCGGCTTCGAGCACGCGATCGATTACGGGCTTGGTAAATGCGCTGTCAATGACCCTCTGCGGAATGCGGTCAATGCCCGCGCCCAGAGCCTGATTCGGAATGATGGTTTTGCGGACATGGTTGGGCGTAATGTCGACATCGATGGTCTGCCCGGCGCAAACCACCGCCATGGCAAGCAGTGCAAGGCTGCAGAAATATTTCATGTCAATTTCCCCTTCCGCTTGGGAGGCTACGGCTGCGTCGTCGGCCGAGGCAGCGCGTTGGCGAGGTCGATCACCCACTGCGGAAATACCGGCGTGTTCCTGGGCGGCTGTCCGCGAGTGATCGCCCAGTGGTCGATCCAGCTTGTGCCTTCTTCCCCGACGTATTCATCCGGCATGCTGTACGCCGGATCGCTCAAGGCTTCTTCCAGCGTGACAAATTGGTAGCCGCGCTTGCGCAGAAGCTCCAGTACCTCGCCGATGTGGTCGGCCTCGAGCCAGTTGCCGTGAAGAAGCAGGATTTGCCTGGGCTCATATCCCATCAGGTTGCGCGAAAACTTTTCGTAGTAGTCGAAGACCTGGGTGGTGTAGGCGAGGTAAGAATCGAGAAGTCTCTTCTGCAGGTTGGCGTCGCCGCGGCGGCGCGCATCTTCGTACACCCGTGCGTACATCCAGTCCCAGGCGTCCATGGTGACGGGGGCGATGCGATATCCGCGCTCGGTGAGAAAAGCCTCCGCCTGGCGCCGCGTTTCGAGGTCGCGGCCGGTATCGAGATAGGGATGGCGCAGATAGCGCATTTTCATTTTGTGCTGCGCGAGCAAGAGACGCGTGACCGTCTCGCCGCGGATCACTTCTTCTTCCCATTCCTTCAGAGTCACGCGATTGAGCGAAGTGTGCGCGAAGGTGTGATTCCCCAGCTCCATGCCGTTATCGAGCCAGGTTTTCAGCGCGTTGATACGGCCGTCGACTTCGCCCCAGGTGTAGAGTTTCCCTTCGTTGACAAATCCAACCGCGGGAATCTTCTGGTCACGCAAGGTTGTGACCAGCTTGGTGGTCATTTCCTGGATCTCGGATGCGGTCATCATCTGGGAGGCAGCGGCGGGGAGGTCGTCGACTGTGATGGCAACAGCCCGCTGCCCGGGGGTTTGAGCTGGCAGCACAATCGAGCAGCCGGCCGCAACCAGCGCGAAGAACCGAACTCGCAGAAGAGTGTGCTTCATCAAATTATTCCCCCCCAACTCTGCCGGCTGGCTCAAGCCCAGGCACTTTGCCGCGCAGCACAGTGATGGAAGCTTTTGGCAGCGTAAACACGGTATTTGCCTCGGCATTCACCGCGGTTGCCACCGGCGGCCCATCGGGATCGGCGTGGCTGTTTGGGCCATCGTTGATCCACACGTACTGCTCGCTTCCAAAGGTGACCATGCGCACCGACCCGTCGAAGGCGAGACTGTCGTTAAACACCACGCGCACATCGTGGGGATTCTGTTCGTCACGGTTCACCAGCATGATGGACCAGCTGCCATCCGGGCGGCGCACGGCATAGGACGTAACTAAAGCATTTCCGTCCGCATCGTGAATGTCCACCGACGACGGAAACATCTGATGAATCCCGGAGCGGTGCTGAACCCATTCCAGGTTGATCATGTGCGCAGCCCAGTAGGGCGAGGTATAACCGCGAATGTCATAGTTCTCGTCCGAAACGAAATTTGACCACGACGACCAACCCAGGCATGTGGGGCGCACGGGTTGCGGCTGAATGGGCGAGTGATAGAACGCGGCCCCGCCCCCTTCGAAAAACGATCCGATGTTGTCCGCGAGCCACACCGAGGCGAAGATCGTGGTCATGGGCCCGGTGAGCTGCCAGGAAAGGTGATTTTCCGTCACCATGAGAGGCACATTCGGGGGAACACCGTCCGCTCGCCATACCTGCAGGATGTGCTTTATGAGTTGCGGCTCGCTGTACAGCGACTTCCAGGTGATGGTGCATGGCGGGAAGGGATAGTGCTCGAAGGAAACAAACGCCAGATCGGAGAGGCGGCCGTGTGTTTTGAGGTAGTCGACAAAACGCCCCATCCAGGAAGTTCGGCCCTGCGCATCCGGCCAGACATTGATGTCCTGCGTCACGCCTTCGAAGACAGGGCCGCCGAGCTTGAGCTTCGGATCAATTTTGTGAAGCGCTGCCGCCCATTGCAGGTAAAGCGCGCCGTAGTCTTCCGGCATGGCGTGCTTGCCGTCAGGTTCTTCGCCCATTTCAATGAATCCGATGGAATATCCACGCTTCTCCAGGTATGCAATCTGCGCAGCGGCATCGTCGGGAGTTCCGTATAGCATGGTCACCGGGATCATCGCGGGAAGATTGTTGGTGAGGCCGCTGCGAAACAAAAGATCGAAGCCGGTGTGCTGATACGAACCGCTGTCGTTTACATCCGCGGCCGAGTGCCAGGGATCGATGGACGAGGCATCGTAGGTCGTGAGAGCTTCGGTTGGCCCTTTCGGAGCTTCCGTAAACGCTCCCTTGCCGTCGAGGGCTCCGGCTGTGATTTGCTGAATGGCGTAGCCCACGCAGTTACGAATGTCAGCCGACCCGTGCTCGTCGCAGGTATTGGACGATTCGGTCATCAAAATTCGCAGGAAGCGAGTCGTTACAGGAGCCGCGCCTAGCTTCAGCGTTACCGTTCCGCCGTGGCCGTTCTTGATGCTTCCTGCGGAAAACGGCTTCCATTCGCCTTTCGGTCCAAAATCGAAATCGAGAGCATCGGCGCCGAGCCAATATTCAACCTGATACCTGGTGGCGTAAGGATCTTCCCAGACGATGCGCACGGCATTCACTTGTTTTTCGGCTTTCAGGTCCACCACCACCCATTGCGGATGCAGGGTGTCGCTTTCGCCGGTGAACTTGCTGGTCAGGTATGGATTACTTTTCCAATACGTCAGGTTTGGTCCGGCCAGTGGACGATCTCCGCTGGTGGCGAAGCCGCGATGGGGCAAGGCATACGACAGGATGTACTTGATTGGCTCGCGCAGTTCGGTGCTTCCGGTAAAGTATCCGCTTCTGTGCGCGGCATCGCTCCATGTGCCGTTTTCGTTCCAGTGCCATGCCGCCATACGCAGCTCGCTATTATTGCGATAGGTCAGCGGCCCCCATCCTGCCGAAAGCGATTCCTCGATAATGTGCGGAGTGTAAACCTGATCGATGTCGAACCTCGAGAGCACATCGATGGAACTGCCCAGAGCGGAGTCGGGATCAAACGAATTGATTACCCGGGTGGCATCGACGCGCACGGTTCCGGCTGGTGGAGCAGAAGCGGGTGCTTGCGACTGAGCGGTCGCGAATTGCGGGCCAGCCACTGCGAAGAGCAACCCGCACAGCGAAATGACGAGTTTGCGGAATCTCGGAGAACGAATCCGGACGGAGAGGTTTCTGGCGGAGCTTTTTCGAGAGGACATTATTGTGAAAGTCGTGCACTCCTTTGCTTCGGCTCAATACGTGATCGTCATCATTTGCGAACCGCTCACGGGCCTGCGCGGGGCAGTCAACAGCGACGCCGAATGCACATCGAGATAAATCGTGGCGTTGGGGTGCTTTCTTAATATGGAGGCCGGGGCCATCGGGCTGATGTCTCCTTCAAAACACTTTTTGACAGCCTCGGCTTTTCGAGAATCCGGCACCACCGCGAGAATTTCCTTGGCCTTCATGACCTGGCGAACGGACATGGACAACGCTTGCTTCGGCACTTGAGAAATGTCGCTGAACCACGCTTCTCCCACCTGCTGCTTCCGACAAGCCTCATCGAGCTCGACAACGATATAGGGATCCTCGGCCTCGAAATCCGCGGGCGGATCGTTGAAGGCGACATGGCCGTTCTCGCCGATGCCTAGAAATTCGATGTCAATCGGCGCCGAAGCCAGTTCCGTTCCCACGCGGCGTGTCACTTCGCCGGGATCCCCGCTATCGCCATCCAGAAGGTGGTAGTGCGTAACGGGGGTCTTGCTGATGAGCTGCTGCAGCAGCATTCCGCGAAAGCTGCCGGGATGCGTGATGGGCAGGCCAACATACTCGTCGAGATGGAACACTTCGACTACGGACCAGTCGATGCCAGGTGCGCGCGTGAGAGCATCCAGGAAATCGATCTGCGATGCGGCAGTTGCAGCCACGACTCGGGCATTGCCCTTTTCGGAAATAGCGCGCCGGATCGCGCTGGCGGCCTGATCGGCCGCCGCAACGCTCAAAGTCGCTTTATCGGGAAAAATTTTGACCAGCATGTCAGGGGTTCGCGCCTCGCGATTGAAGGCGCGCGCTCATTATACAGAAGCGCGCCCAAAATTAAATGTGGCTTTTCGGCCTATGAAACGATTTAATAAGGTGCGGCCCGCGAACATGCGACAGCCAAAGAAATGAAGCTTAAACCATCATCAGCTCATTCCCGAATTCTGATTCAAAGGGCTGTGCGAACTTATGTTTCGCGCGCCTGTGCGCTGGTTATCCTGTGCTACCTGTGCTGCGCCGGCGCTGCGCAAACCGTTCAGGTCGACATCACCCCCAGCCACATGGTGAACAAATTCAGTCCGCTTTATGCCCTCGGGTCGACGGTTGACCGGGTGCCCAGCAACGCCACTGATGTTTTCTTCCGC
This sequence comes from Terriglobales bacterium, assembly GCA_036376415.1. Lineage (GTDB taxonomy): Bacteria > Acidobacteriota > Terriglobia > Terriglobales > Acidobacteriaceae > Gp1-AA145. The sequence goes on along the minus strand of DASVAJ010000014.1, from coordinate 18,792 downwards.
CCTGATCAGATTGCGAAAATCAACTCCGCTGGCTGGGGCGTGATCAGCTACCGCCAGAACACCGACCTTTTCGTGCAGGCCTGGCACTGGAATCCGAAAGGCAAATGGAGCGATTCCCAAGGGCAAGGCTATTTCGTTGGCGACTCGATGCCGACGAAGGAGATGATCCGGCACTCGTATGGCTACTCGCTTCCGCATCGCGGATTCACCCGCAATAACGGAACCGAATTCGACGGATTCTCGCGGCTGGACGACGGCGATGACGATTCTTATTGGAAAAGCAATCCGTATCTCGCCAGGCGTTTCACCGGCGAGGAGGACTCAGCTCATCCGCAGTGGGTGGTGATCAGTTTCGAGAAGAATGAGCAGATCAATGCAATCCGCATCGCCTGGGCCGATCCGTACGCCCGCCGATACAGCGTTGAATATTGGGTTGGCGACGGCGATGCGATGGATGATCAGAACAAAGGCGAGTGGAAGCCGTTTGCTCATGGAACCGTGAACGACGGGCATGGCGGCGTTGCCACGGTGAAGCTGGATGATTCGCCGGTTACGACAAAGTACATTCGCGTCCTGATGACGGAGTCGTCGAACACTTGCGACACTCATGGCACAGGCGATCCTCGCAACTGCGTTGGCTACGCCATTCGAGAGTTGTACGCGGGAACAATCGACGATCACGGCGAGTTCCATGACGTCACGCGGCACTCGCCCGATCAGAAGCAGACGCTCACGTACTGCTCCTCTGTCGACCCCTGGCATCGGCCGTCGGATCTTTATGTCGCGCCCGATCGCATGGAGTCTGGCGATCAACCCGGCTTCGATCTTTTCTTCACCAGCGGAATCACCCGTGGCCTGCCCGCGATTATTCCGGTTGCCATGCTGTACAGCACGCCCGAAGATGCGGCCGCTCAAATGACCTACATCCAAAAGCGCGGCTACCCGGTGATTTACATCGAGATGGGCGAAGAACCCGATGGGCAGTACATGACCCCCGAAGATTACGCAACGCTGTATCTGCAGTTCGCCAGTGCATTGCACCGCGTCGATCCCAACTTCAAGCTCGGCGGCCCGGTGTTCGAAGGAGTAACCGAGGACATTAAAGTCTGGCCTGATGCGCAGGGGCGCACCTCGTGGCTCGGCCGTTTTCTCGATTATTTGAAAGCTCACGATCGCATGAACGACCTGGCGTTCATGTCCTTCGAACATTATCCCTATGACGGTTGCGAAACGCCCTGGAAGAATTTGTATCAGGAGCCGGAACTGATTACGCACATCATGAAAGTCTGGCGCGACGACGGCGTGCCCCCCAATGTTCCCCTGCTCGACACAGAAACCAACGATCATGGTGGCGAAGCTGCGGTCGACATTTTTGGCGCGCTCTGGCTCGCCGACTCTTTCGGCGGATTCCTAAGCGCGGGCGGCAAGTCAACCCACTACTATCACGATCTTCCCTACTCTCCTCCGCACCCCGCCTGCGCGAACAGTTGGGGCACGTACCACATGTTCATGGTGGACGATCGTTACCAGATCCGGGAAAAGACGTCGCAGTACTACGCAGCGCAGATGATTACGCGGGAGTGGGCGCAACCGAAGGATGCTGAGCACAGCCAATTCCTCGCCACCAGCAATGTCAAGGATGCCGAGGGGCACGTGCTCGTAACTGCATACGCCCTGCACCGTCCCGATGGTCAATGGTCATTAATGCTGATCAATAAAGATCACGACAACGCCCATCCCGTCAAAATTTCCTTTAGCGATGGAGAAAGCGGGAAGCCACAGGCGTTTTCCGGACCAGTTACGGTCATCACCTTCGGCAAAGCGCAATACCAATGGCATCCCGATCGCAAGAAAGGACATGCCGATCCCGATAACCCGCCGGTGAAATCCACGGTTGATGGCGGTCAGAGCACAACCTACAATCTGCCCGCGGCTTCGCTGACGGTACTGCGTGGCACGCTGGCGCCGGCGCAGTGACCGATTCCTTTCCCGGCGATTGCGCGTAGCCTCTGCCTGATCTGCGAGTTTTGTTTGAGGTTAGCTTGCGTGCTCGCGCAATAGTTTCGCTAACTGATCCGCAATGACCTGCTCTTCCCCGGGTTGCAGCATGAATGAGTTCATGGAAAGTCCGGGGTGCTCCTCGCCGGCGCTCAGCACAATGGATGGCGTTGAGGCGCGCAGCATTTGAGCCGCCTGCCTGGGCGTGAGTGAAATTTTGGAATCCCATAGGATCTGCATGTGCGGAACATGATTGGCGATCTCGGGAGTAAAAAATGTCGTGCTGACTCCCGGAATTTTCGTTACCTGCCGGGAAACTGTGTCCAGGCGCCGCTGCCATTCTGCCGCAAGCGCATCATGATCTTCAGCAAGATAGATTTCCAGGGCTTTGATCATGCCCAGAATTTCTTCTTTGCCAACTTTTTGACTGCGACCGAGAGTGTCCTCGTAGGGGCTGTTGTTGAGCAGCGCAAAGCGCACCAGGTCTTCGCGTCCCAGCAGCAAGCCTGCGCACTGCGGACCGCGAATGGCTTTGCCGCCGCTAAAGGTGATGAGGTCGTATCCCATGTTGGCGTAATCCCAAAGATGGGAGACCGGGGGCGTGTCCGCCGCGGCGTCATTCATGCAAGGGATTTTGAATTCTTTTCCCAGCTTCACCCACTCGTCCACCTTGATCTGTCCGGCACCATTGGCAAAGTTCGAGAAGTGCATCATAGCCGTGCGATCATTCACCACGCGGCGCAACTGATCGCGGGTTTCGACTTCCACCAGTTTGACACCCGTATTCCTGAGTTGATGATCAAACGGATTGCGATGGGTCTTCTGAATGATGACTTCTGTCTTCATGCCGCTCAGATCGGGCAACTGCTTGATCAGGCTTTCGTTGTCGCCGGTGAGGATGCCCGCCAGTCCGGACTGGATGGCCGCCGCCGCACCCGAGGTCACCAGTGCGCTGTAGCCTTGCGGCAACTTGAGCATCTGCGCGATGCGCTTGCCGGCCACCATTTCCAGTTCCGGAATGCTCACGAAATGACGCGAAGCCAGCGCCATCACGGCCTCGACCTCGGGCCGAATGAGCGAGCCTCCCAGCATCGTCATCGTGCCTTGCCCGTTGATCACCGTGGTGACGCCAAGTTCCTGGTACGGATTACCCGAGGCTCCGAAGCCGTTCAGCGCGGGACTGGCTGCGTTTGCCACCGGCTCCGAGAAGGCCTTCCACGGAGCGCCGATCGCGGCCGCAACTGCCCCCAACATTCCAAGAAATCCCCGCCGGTTTGAACTGATTTTCATCCTTGGCCCCTTATTTCATTACCGCCGCAATGCAATTGATCTCGACTAGTGAATTCCCCGGCAAGGCGGCAACGGCGACTGTCGTTCGCGCCGGGCCGCCGTGCGGAAAGTAGGTTTTGAAAACTTTGTTCATGCCGTCGTAGTAGTCGATTTTCGCGAGAAACACGCTCAACTGGACAACGCTGTCCATGTTCGAGCCGGCGGCCTCGACCAGTTTCTTGATGTTGTCCAGCACCTTGGTGGTATGCGCGCCTATTTCCCACGACTCCTGCGGGCCGCTGTCGTGCGCTCCAACTCCCGCAATGTAGGCGAGCCCGTTGTGAATCACGATCGGGGTAATCATCTGGGTTCCGTCGGCGGGCTTGCCTTCGTCGTTTAACTTGCGAACTCCCTCCCCAGTTGCTTTACTCTTGGCGGCTGCGGGCGCTGCCAACAGGCTGGCCAGACCTATGGCCGAGAAAATGGGAGCGAGCTTGGTGGCAAAATTGCGGCGTGTAACTGCGTCAGAGAACATGGGTCATCCTTTCCTGTAATTGATCAAAGTTTACTGGTAATGAAATGCCGAAAACATCATCACCGCCCCAGCGCCGAACTAGTCGGAAGTGTTCCAGAGGATGGATCGTCATCCCGGACAACGTCCCAAATGTCCTGCAAACCTGCGCCGGGCACAGCAATTGCGCGGTAACCGGGTTGGTTTCGCGGATTTCCGCTTGACAGTCGGTTGGCATCTACTCCACAGTATTAACACGTTTCAATGGCAGGCATTCATGGTAGTACGCTTCGCCATTTTGTCAATCCCCAGGAAATCTCAAACGCACTTTTTCGAGATGGGACCAGCACACGCTCCGCGCAATCCGTAACTGGGGGCAAGTTCACTTTCTGAATTTTGTTGCGCCACGAGGGGGCTTCATTCTTAATAGGCGATTGCTGCTGAAGTCGCTGGCGGGCAGTCGGGGTTGGTGGCTGCCCGTATTTCTCTTTTTGTGTCCGGCAACACTGGTGCAATCGCAGCAGAACTCATCGAAACCGAGGCCCGTCCGGCGCGCGTCGCAAGAGTTTGCCGGCCAGAAAATTTTTGCGGCGAATTGCTCCGCATGCCACGGCCTCGACGGCAAAGGAAGCGAACGCGGACCAAACATCGTCAGCCGCCCCGAAGTGCAAAGGCTATCCCCTGCCGAGCTCAACAGCATCGTCTCCACCGGCATCCCCGGAACTGGGATGCCAGCCTTCGAGCAACTTGGGAAGCCAGCGCTCTCGTCACTGGTCGCGTATCTCAAGACGCTGCAAGGAAAGGGGGCCCACGAACAACTTCCCGGCAATCCGGCAAACGGCAAGTCCGTCTTCTTCGGTGCGGCAAATTGTTCAAGCTGCCACATGGTTGCGGGCCAGGGAGGGTTTTTCGGACCGGAGCTCACAACTTATGGGCAGACGCACACGGCTGATGAGATCCAGACAGCAATTACAAATTCCGCATCGAGAGAGTCCCGGAGAAATGCAGTCACCGTTACCACACAGGGAGGTGAGCGCTACGAAGGGATGGTACGCAACGAAGACAACTTTTCCCTTCAAATGCAGTCTGCGGACGGCGCCTTTCATCTCTTTAGCAAAGCGGATCTGAAGTCGGTCGATCACCCCCAAGATTCACTGATGCACAAAGACTATGCGTCGCGCCTGACTGCGACCCAGTTAAAGGACATTGCCAGCTTCCTGCTGGATGTTGCGGAAAAGGCGCCAGTTAAGGAACCGTCGAAAGGCAAACAGGAAAGCGAATGAGAATCAAACTTCTAGTGATGGCGTGCCTTCTATGGATGGAAGTCACATCTGCCATGGCCCAGAAAAGCCCGCGGAAATTTTCTCTCGAACCGAGTTCGGCGGAGTTCCCGCACCTGATCGCGCCGAACGCCAAGCTCCAGACCATCGCTGGCGGATTCGGATTCACCGAAGGGCCGGTGTGGGACCATTCGGGATTCTTGTATGTCAGCGACGAGGTCCAGAACAAAATCTTTCGCGTGCGCGAATCGGACGGTAACAAGAGCGAACTTATTTCCCTGGGCGATCCCGACGGTAATACTTATGACGCGCGCGGCCGCCTGATCGATTGCGCCAGCGTCCTCCGCGCGATCATCGCCGTGTCGAACGATGGCAAGTACGAAATCCTGGCCGACCACTTTGAAGGTAAACGGTTCAATAGTCCCAATGACGTGATCGTGGGTCCCGACGGCGCCTTGTACTTCACCGACCCGACGCTCGATTTGCCGAAAGGCGATAAACAGGAGATTCCTTTTCAGGGCGTCTATCGGCTCGATAAGGGCGGCAAAGTCACTCTGCTCACAAAAGACCTCACGCAACCCAACGGCCTGGCATTTTCTCCTGATGGAAAGAAGTTTTATGTGGATGACAGCGAGCAGAAGAACATCCGCGTTTATGACGTTTCCAAGGATGCATCACTCACCAACGGCCATATCTTTGGTGAAGAACCGGGTGGACCAAACGAAGGCGTGCCCGACGGGATCAAAGTGGACACCCAGGGGAATTTGTTTGTCACCGGGCCCATGGGCATTTGGGTTTGGAGTCCAAAAGGCGAGCACCTCGGCACGATCGTGATGCCGGAACAACCTGCCAACCTGACCTGGGGAGGAACAGATCTACATACTCTGTACATAACGGCTACGACATCCGTTTACCGGCTTGAAACCAGGGCCCATGGGTTCAACCCGGTAACTCCAAGGCATCGTTAACAAGCTCGCTGCCCCCCTTTTCTTCTCCCGTCCTGAAGGATCTTGCGATCCTTCAGGATTGATCCGAAGGGTTCGCTGTTGTGATCAGCGCTCTTCTAGCTCGCTTTCTCCTCTTCCTCCCACCTTCGCTGCGCGGCTCCGATGGGGTCGGTCAGAATATCGACCCACTTCGGATGAGGCGCGGGCTCGGCATCATAGTTGTCGTGCCAGTTCCACCACTTGTATGGCGGTGTCTGGGGATAACCCTGTGGCGAGTCCTCCCAGGTTTCCTGACGCCCCAGCGGCGTGATATCGAGATAACTCCAGACCGTGCCCAGGGCCTCGTCGCCGCGGTTGTTGATGAAATATGTGCGGAACACCTTGTCGCCGTCACGGAAGAATACGTTATGGCCGTGCCATTCATCGACGCCAAAATCCTTGTCGAAGCTGTCGGTGATGGTGTACCACGGCATTTCCCAGCCCATGCGCTTTTTCAGGCGCGCGATATCCGCCTGCGGCGCGCGCGAGGCCCACGCGAGAGTGGTGTCACGAGCGTTCAGATGCGCCAGGTGGGAAACCTGATCGGCGCCGAGAGAACAGCCGCGGCAGGCGTGATCGGGCCAACCGAACACTCCCGGCTCGAAGAAGGCGCGATAGACGATCAACTGCCGGCGGCCTGCGAACAGATCGAGCAGACTGACCTTGCCGTTGGGCCCGTCAAACTGGTAATTTTTCTCCACTTGCATCCACGGCATCCGTCGACGCTCGGCGGCCAGCGCATCTCGCGAACGCGTGAATGCTTTTTCCTTCGCCAGCAACTGCTGCCGCGCTGCCTCCCACTCCTGCGGCGAAACGACGGGAGGTGTTTTCATCGCGGTGTTTTCTTTCTGGATGTTCGCTGCCATATTATTGCTCCTTTGTTTTCTGAAACTGAGTGAAACCACTCGCTCGGAAAAAGTTTTTTATCCTCCCGACGCACACCGCCAAGAGTCCCCCGCTGGATACGACCCCGGCGACCACAACTGCGGTACTTTCGATGCATGCTGGGCACATAAGCGTGCTCCTCCGATCATTTGCTTCATCGGCCACTCCGCGAAAACTTGGCGCTTTCGCGACTACTCCACGCAGCCAGCGTGGATTTAATCCTGGTGTTTATACTCGTCGCGCCTGCGCCACCAGAGGCCGTTCTCGTTGCGTCCTCTGGGAGCGCGGTCAAGCCAGGGGTACATCCCCCAGAGAGCATCGAGCCCGCGCGCGTAGGTGGAATAGGTGTGGTAGACGATGCCATCCTGGAGCGCGAATGCGCTCATGCCCGGCCGCTCGCGAATAAACGTTGCCGCGTCCGTTCCGCACATGGCCGCGAACTTCGCCGGCCCATCCGGCGTCGCGCGCGAGATGTTGATGCCTTCCTGTCCGCTGATCCGCAGCGGCGACTCGCGCCGATAGTTGTATTCAATGCTGCCTTCGCGCTGTTGCTCCTGGGTGTAGGAAGCGCAAAAGTCGAAATTGAAATCGCCTCCGACCGAAGATGCCCATGGAAACGTCCAGCCCATCCGTTTTTTGTAAGCCTGCAATTTTGCAATCGGGGCGCGTGAGACAGCCCACAGCATGACGTCATGATTCGCCAGGTGCACGGCAATGCCGTTAAAGCCGTCGGCGATGGACGAGCAGGAGGGGCAGGCAGCGGCGAAGTCAGGCCCGAACATCAGGTGATAGACCAGAAGCTGCGAGCGCCCGCGGAAGAGGTCTGCGAGCGAGGCGCTTCCCTCGTCAGTGTCAAACCGGTACCCCTTGTTAATCGCCACCCAGGGGAGTTCCTGTCGCTGGCGCGCCAACTCGTCGCTGCGCCGGGTGAGTTCCTTCTCAGCCTCAAGCAGTTGCAGCCGCGCTTTCAGCCATTGTTCCCGCGTTCCCATCGTGTGCATGGTCATGGTGGTCTCCCTTTTTTCGTTTCTCGATGCGACCTGGTGATTGATTGCCATGCGCTATATTTAGCGCGGGGACGCGGCGGGGTGGGAGTGACAAGTGTGTCGGGATTCCGATGGATTCTCTGATTACAGCTGCGGCACGGGCACTTGCCGTGGGCGATCCCCTCGGAGCTTTGAAGCGAGTCGCGCTGCGCGACGATGCGCCGGCGCTTGCCCTGCGCGGTATCGCCATGGCACAGTTGGGGGATTTCGCGCGAGCGAAGGAACTCCTGCGCCACGCGGCGCGTGCTTTCGGTGCGAAAGAGCCGGTGGCGCGCGCGCGATGCATCGTAGCCGAAGCCGAAATTGCCCTGGCTTCGCGCGATCTCGGCTGGCCTCTGAAAACCCTTGAGGCTGCGCGCACAACTCTCGAAGCGCATGGCGATGGTTTGAATGCCGGCTTTGCCCGCTATCTGGAAGCCCGGCGGCTCCTGCTGATCGGCCGCCTCGACGAGGCGGAGCGCCTGCTCGCTTATCTCGATCCGAGCCTGTTCCCGCCGGCATCGAGGACCTTCCACGAACTCGTCGTTGCGGGAATCTCCATGCGGCGCTTGCACACGAAAGAAGCCTGCGCCGCGCTGGCACGGGCAGAACGCTCCGCCCACCAAGCCCGGATTCCGGCTTTGATGGCCGAGGTGGAAGCCGCATCTCGTCTTCTGGACACTCCAGCGGCGCGCCTGATTGCCCGTGGTGAAGAGCGGCTTCTACTGCTCAAAGACGTGGAAGCATTGCTGGCTTCTAAAGCGGTTGTCGTAGATGCATGCCGCAACCGGGTGCGCCAGGAGAACACTGTCGTTTCACTGGCAAGGCGGCCGGTGTTGTTCGCTCTTGCTCGGACACTCGCGGAAGCCTGGCCTGGGGATGTCGCGAGAGACGTTCTCCTGGCGCGGGCATTCGGAGCAAGATTTGTCGATGAATCGCATCGCGCGCGTTTGCGCGTCGAGATCGCGCGTCTTCGCCGGATGCTTCGGAAGATCGGCGACCTAAGTGCGACAACCCGGGGATTTGCCTTCGTTCCGCGGCGTGGACGCGAAGTCCTCGTCCTGGCGCGGCCCGTCGACGAGGAACATGGCAACGTGCTCGCTCTCCTCGCCGATGGTGAGTCGTGGTCGAGTTCAGCTCTGGCGCTGGCGCTGGGCGCCAGCCAGCGCACGGTGCAGCGGGCACTCGATTCGCTTGCCGCGGAAGGCAAAGTGCAGTCGTTTGGCCGGGCGCGCTCGCGCCGCTGGATCACCCCGCCCGTGCCGGGATTCACGACAATCTTGTTACTCCCGGCTCCGCTGCCTGCTGACTAAGATAAAGACATGAAACCATCAAAGGCCGAAATCGTTCGCGAGTATGGTCCTTTTCCGGGTGCCGGAGGAGTGCACGGCGTCAGCTATGACGGCCAGCACGTTTGGTTTGCTTCAGGAGACAAGCTGAATGCCATGGATCCGTCGAGTGGCAAGTTGCAGCGCACCATCGCTGCCGCCGCGCATGCCGGAACGGCATTCGATGGGAAGCACCTCTTCCAGATCGCTGAGAATCGCATTCAGAAGATCGATCCCAACTCCGGACGCGTACTGGCCACCATTCCTGCGCCCGGCAATGGCGGGGACTCGGGGCTCGCCTGGGCGGAAGGAACACTCTGGGTTGGGGAATATCGCAAGCGGAAGATCCATCAAATCGATCCTGAAACGGGAGCGATTCTTCGGACAATCGAATCCAACCGCTTCGTCACCGGGGTCACCTGGGTCGATGGTGAACTCTGGCACGCCACCTGGGAAGGCGATGACAGTGACCTGAGGCGAGTCGATCCTCAAAGCGGAGAGGTTCTCGAGCGCTGGGAAATGCCGCGCGGAGTCGGCATTTCAGGACTTGAATCCGACGGCGATCAGTTCTTCTGCGGGGGAGGGAACAGCGGAATGATCAGGGCCGTCCGGCGGCCTCGGCGCGGTCGAAAAGGCGCTGCATCAGGGCCTGAGACGCCCTGACCGTCCCGCGCTTCTCCCGGAAACATTCGACCGATCAACCTCAAATTTGGAATGACCCAATGGTTGGCGTTTGGCCCGTTTGTGGTGACCCTGAACAATTGTGGCCTCACTGGGCACAACGTGCTCCGGCAGAGGCTCCAGCGGCTTTATAAAAGCAATTGGCTGCTTCTTCGAAGGACACTGGCCTGCTGTAGTAGAAGCCCTGGATTTCGTCGCATTTATGCGATCGCAGGAATGCCATTTGCTCTTCGGTTTCCACCCCTTCGGCAATGACTTTGAGGTTCAGGCTCTTGCCCATGCTGATAATGGCAGCCGTGATGGCAGCATCGTCGCTGTTGCTGGCAACGGTTTTGATGAAGGAACGGTCGATCTTCAACCGGGTGACCGGAAAATGGCGTAAATAGCTGAGGCTGGAGTATCCGGTTCCGAAGTCATCGATCGCGAGCTGCACGCCCATGGCTTTAAACTCCCGCAGAAGCGGCAAGGTCAAGTCCGCCCCGGAGAGCAGGAGAGTTTCGGTAAGCTCGAGCTCGAGATATTGCGGCTGCAAGCCGCACTCCTGCAGCACCCTGCGGACCAAACTACAGAAGCCTTCCTGGCGAAATTGGACGGCAGAGACATTCACCGAGACCGGGAGAATGGGAAATCCTTGCGCTTGCCGGTTGCGAAGCTCCGAGCAGGCCGTCCTCAGCACCCATTCGCCAATGGGCAGAATGAGGCCGGTATTCTCGGCGACGCGAATGAAGCGGTCGGGCGCAACCAGGCCGAGTTTGGGATGCTTCCAGCGCAGCAGGGCTTCCATGCCCACGACCTCGCCGTCCGCGATGCTGATCTGCGGCTGGTAAAGCAGGAAGAATTCGTTCCGCGCCAGCGCCAAACGCAGATCATGCTCTAGAGTCAAGCGCTCGACAATCTGCGCGTTCATACGTTCAGTGAAAAAGCGGAGCCCGTTCCGCCCGCTTTCCTTGGCGCAATACATCGCCGCGTCTGCGTTCTTGATCAGCGTCTCACCGTCCAGACCGTGCTCCGGAAAGAGGCTGATACCGAGGCTGCAATTGACCGTGAAGCGGCGCCCCTGGATGTTGAATTCGCCGCTCATGGCCTGCATCACCCGCTCGGCCGCCACGCCGGCGTCGGCAACGTCCTGGATTCCGGTCATGGCAATAAGAAATTCGTCCCCGCCGATGCGCGCCACGGTGTCCTGGTCGCGCGCCCACCGCCTGAGCCGCTCCGCGACATCCTGCAACAACAGGTCGCCAAAGGAGTGCCCGAGAGAGTCGTTAATGTTCTTGAAGCGGTCCAGATCCAGGAAAAGCAATGCCACCTTCTCGTCGCGGCGGCGCGCCGAGGCCAGGGCTTTCGCCAGCCGGTCCTGGAGAAGCGTACGATTCGCCAAACCGGTCAGGGCATCGTAGTAGGCGAGGAATTGAACCCGTTCTTCCGCCAACTTGCGGTCGGTAATGTCGTCAATCGTGCCCTCGATCAACACCACCTTTCCTTCAGCATCGCGCACCGCGCGCAGGTTCGCCCGCACCCACTTCCGGGTACGGTCCTTCCGGTAAACCTCCAGTTCAACGTCGCGGATGATGCTCCCGCTGATCAGTTCACGGTTCAGTTCATGCAGCCGGCAGGGTTCAACCAATAACTGCTCTGCCACGTTGCTGACACTGGCGATGAGTTCCTCCGGATCGCGGTAGCCATGAATCTGCGCCAGGGCACGATTGACGTTGATCGGCTTGCCTTCGGGAGTGGACTGGAAAATGCCAATCACGGCATCTTCGAAAATCGTGCGAAACTTCTCTTCTGTTCGCGCCAGCTGCGAATTGGCCACCACCAACTCCGCCGTACGCGTGGATACGGCCTCTTCCAGCTGTTCCCGGTAGCGGCGAAGCGCTTGATCTCGGATTTCGATCTGATCGAGCATGCGGTTGAAGGCCGCGACCAGCAGGCCAAACTCGTCGCCGCTCGACAGCCGAGCACGAATCGAGTAGTCATTGGCGCTGGAAATTGCGGTGGCGGTAGTCACCAGTTCGGCTAAAGGGCGCGAGATGGGGCGTTGCAGGCGTGAACCGATCAGCAACGCCAATGCAATAGCTACGAACAAAGTCGCAGCCAGGGCCAGGATGTATTCCCGCAAGCGAGCATTCAGCTTCTGCAGATCGGACTCGATGTAAATGCAGCCGACAACTTCGCCGTCGAGCACGATGTTGCGATACTGAACCAGGCGTTTTCGTTCGAAACGCGTCTCCGGGGCCAGCGGAGCGGGAGGCACAAACGCGCTATTCACATCCCGCACATATCGGGCGAAGGGCTTCCCGTCGCGGGTGTAGAGACAGGCGGCAGTGACACTGGGTTGTGCGCGAAGCGCCTGCAGGATGTCCTGGGCAGAGGCAGTGTCGCGAAAGGTCAGGGCCGCGGTGCTGTTCCTGGCCATGACATCAGCGAGAATGCCGATGTCCTTTGCCATCGCCTGGCGGAGCCCCAGCCAATCCAACAGCCCTAGAGGAAGAGCGACGGTCAGGGCAGTGACGCCGGCCATAGCGACGAACAGAGTGGTCAATTTGCGCCGGATGGAGCAGTCCCGAAATCTTGTCATGGCCAGCCGGGCCTCCTCATTCCGACACCCCCCGGGCGAGACTCAACAGCCGCGCACTGACCGTCAATCCGGCTGCCGCGGTGGCTTTGTGGTTGATTTCAAACCGAACCCGCTGATTTTCCAGCATGAAATTGATCATGCCCCCGTCGCGCAGGAAGCGCTCACTTTCGCCCGCCGTCAGCACGCTTGAGCCGCGAAGATTGTCGAGAACATGGCGAGTTTGGCGCCCCGTAGTAGCCGGGATAAATAGCAAGTGGCAGTGGCGCGCGCTATCAGCATCGCGCACCCGTTCCACCACGGCGACGTGCCTTCCAATAGATTTACCGCTCACGATGCGCTGCAGTTCCGACTCGAACAACGGGTCGTCCCAGACGCAAAAATGAATCGCCTGGGTGGGGTTGGCAAAGGCTTGCGCCGGCCATTCAATGAACTTCGCGAAGTTAAAAAGATACGCGGCCTTCACCTGGTAATCGCTGACTGCTTGTGCGGTTGCGGGCATCGCCGCGGCGCCAAGCACAAAGATTCCGATTACTGCGGTGAGCCGATATAGCCGCGGTTGACACATCGAAGTTATGGCTCTCCCCGATGCCAGGTGAGTTTGTCCCGAAAGCTCCGGCCATCGCGCGGTAAGAACAGACGTGTACACGATTAGCTTTTCAGGGTAAGCCCGGAGGAGGCTGTGATGGCGGCCCTGTCCTCATACCAACGTAATGACGCAAAAATCCGCTTGCGGGACTTTCCCAAAATGGCCATTTTGATCAGACCCCAAGGCCAACAACCAAGCTCTGCCGAGCCACTGCACAGTAGCGCCGAGCAGCGTGAATGTTTACTCTTTCCATTGCCGTAATCAGATTGTTTAGATTCGCGGCAGAAATGAGCTCCTTCATAGGAGCAATCCCATTGTCATGCTGAGGAGATCAGAAGAAAGGACATCGATGGCGAATACGAAGCTCGGTTGTGGGATAGCGCTGGCCATAACACTGGTTTTAAGTGGTCACGCGCAGGTGCAGACCGAAGTGCCTGCGGCGGTGCCTGGCGCGAAACCGGTCACAGTGGAGCACATCAAGGTGCACGGGACGGCCTTAGAAGGCAATCTGGAGGGCGATGCGGTGGACCGCGATGTTTTCGTTTTCTTACCTTCAGGCTATGCCAAGGATAAGCATCGCCGCTATCCGGTGGTGTACGCCTTGCACGGATTTTCCATCGGGGCCGAACAATGGAGCCACGAAATTCATGTTCCGCAAACCATCGAAGGCGCTTTTGCCCAAGGCGCGAAAGACATGATTGTGGTCCTGCCCGATTCGAAAACACTGCACAACGGTTCCATGTATTCAAGCTCGGTTACGACGGGAGATTTCGAGCGTTTCATTTTCCACGATCTGGTTACCTACATTGACGCCCACTACCGGACGATTCCCGAGCGCGCGAGCCGCGGCCTGGTCGGCCACTCCATGGGAGGCTACGGCGCCACCCGCATCGGGATGAGGCATGCGGATGTGTTTGGCGCGCTGTACATCATGAGTCCGTGCTGCTTGTCGCCGCGGCCCGCAACCCCTCCCAACCCGGAGTTCGCAAAGCAGTTGGAAGCGGCGAAAACGCCTGCCGATTCCGCCAACTTGCCATTTTTCGCCCGCGCTCAAATGGCCAGTGCGGCCGCATGGTCGCCGGATCCGAAGAATCCGCCGCTCTATCTCGACCTTCCCTTTAAAAATGGAGAAGTTCAGCAGGATATTCTTGCGAAATGGACAGCGAATGCGCCACTTGCGTTCATCGATCAGTACATCGGAAATCTGCGCCAGTACCGCGCCATTGCGATCGATGTGGGAGATCACGACGGCCTGCGGGCTGATACGGGCAAGTTGCACGAGGTTCTTGATGAATATGGAATCAAGCACAGCTTTGAAGTCTATGAAGGCACGCACACCAGCAAAGTGGCTGACCGATTTCAGAATCATGTGATGCCGTTCTTCAGCCACAATCTGTGCTTTAACGCGGGTTGCCGATAGCCCCGCAATCCTAAGGAGAGGCTGCACGCGGCAGTCTTTCGGTTTGCGGCCTGGCAGTCAGCAGAGCCAGACACGCGGTAAACGGAAGTGGCAGGAGGACGGACGTCCACAGCGGGAGTTCCCACAGTGCTTCCGTTGACAATCCGGCCGCGGACGCGGCGACGAGAGCCCCGGCGGCTGCCCATTGCCAGAATAACAACGCGATCGTGAATAACAGCAATGCACGCGACGCAACACTGCGAATCCACAGCTTGCGCCATTCGCGAAGCAGCAGCAATGCACTGGGCAGCAGCAGCAACTGGTAATGCGGCGGAAACATGGGAATGATCAGGATTCCGACTGCCAGGACCAGGCAGGTGATACCCGCAAACTGACTGTGCTGAGCCGACAAGGTGCGTCCGCGCCAGCAGACGAAAGCGGTAAGCAGTATCAGGCAGGCGGCGGCCGCGCTGCCCAAATTGCGATTGAGCATCTGCTGCAATAGCGAACCGCCGGCCGCGTACTGCAAATATGCCCCGAGGGCTCCGCGAAAGGCGGAAATCCACCCAAGGAGAATGTATTCGCCGCCCACAACCAAGACCGCCTGGCAGATCAAAAAGGAAGCCGCGAAGCGAGCCCGCTTCCGCAGGTCTCCCGCAGTCCACAGCAGCAGCCACATCACTGTGGGCACCGCCAGTTGAGGCTTGATCATCGCCAAAGCCAGCATTGCTCCGGACAGCGCAGCTTGCTTCATCGAAAGCAGGACTAGCGACAGCGCCATCAGGGCGGCAACCAGCAGGCTGAGTTGCTGAAGCCAGATTCCCTGGACCGCGGCAAAGGTTCCCAGCGTCAGGAAAACCAGGATAGCTAGGGTGCTCCAGTCGGCTTCGCAGCGCAGAAAACGAAGCCACAGAAATACACTTGCCACGGTAAGGGCTGCCAGCAACCATCGAAACAGCGCCTGCACTTCGGCAAAGGGCAGGTTGACGGTGGGTGCCAGCAGAAACGCAACATAGACCGGGTAGGCAAAGGCTTGCTGATTCGCCGGGTCTCGTTTCTCAAAGGGATCGAGCGCCCGCCCGTAGTAGCCCGCTTGTATCGCGCGCGTGACTTCCGGGCCATAGGGATTCTTGTGCTTGAGCAAGAGTTCGCGCGAGCCCAGCCACACGGGATAAAGGTCCGACAGGTTGCCGCGCGGGATGCCGTATGCGGCAGCCTCGTGCTTCTGCCGCTGCACCAGGACACGCGACACGTACCCCAGCATGCTCAACAGGCACATGGCCGACAGCACAAGCTTGACCGCAGTCCTCAGGACGGCCTCGCAACCGCAAGCGCGTATGAATCGCGCGTTCGGCGTTTCGCAATCTCTTTGCTCATGCCCCACATCCAGAGCAATAGAACAGAAGCGAACCAGTTAAACCTGCCCAGCCGGAGCCACAGAACCATTTGCAAGGGAGCGAAAAAAAGCCAAGCAACCGGCAGCCACAGTTGCCAGCGCGAGAATTCGAGTGCAGGCGGAGTAATGCGCGGATGCAGCAGGAATATCGCAATTAGCAGGATGCTCAGGTCATACGGAAGAGCGTGGTAGCTGATGAGCGCAGAGGTAAGCAAAGCAACCGAAAATGCGAGTTCCAAGTCATTCGATTTCTCGGCCCGGGCGAACATGCGCGCACCCCAAAGCAGCAAAAGGATCGACGCGCAGGCAGTGGCGGCCAGCGCGGCGGGGTGGCCGTCGGGCAGAACTGCGGAGACCAAACCGCGCACGTTCGGCATGGTGGCAGGGAGGATCGAGCCGTATCCCTGGTGCTGTTCCAGCTTCCACACGTAGTTGGGATAGTTGAGAAAAGCTCGCCAGCCGACTACCGCGATCGACAGCGCGCACACCATCACAACGGACGTGGCAAAACCGAGGGCGACCCGGCCCTTGCGCGCGCAAATCAGAACTGCGGCCAGGGCTAAGGCGATCTGTGGCCGGAATGAGGCGAGCCCCAGACAAACCCCCGCCCAGAATTGCTCGCCGGCCCGCAGCGACACGAATGCAAACACCAGCAGTGCCAGGAGCAAAGCCTCGTCCTGGCCTTGAAAGAAGTTCATGAATAAGGGAAAAAGTGCCAACGCCATGACGAGCAGCACAAGCACGTGTGGAAGCTGAAGTGACCGGCAGCTACGCCGCAAAGCCCAAAAAGCGAAACCGAGCACGCTGAGGCCAACGGCGGCCCAAACGCTGTACGCCGGAAAGTAAGTCAACTTCGTAAGCGGAGCAAACAGCACCGCCTCAAAGGGCGGATGATTATAAGGAAGAGCGGAGTGCCGCGTGCTCACATGAGGAGCAATCGCTCTTTGCGCGTCATACTGGACCCCTTCATCGTAGAGCCGGGCAGCGTCGCCGGTCCGTATCATCGTGCCCGCCGAATAGAAAATCGTGAAGTCGGCATAGCCCTCGCGCAGGCGGGACCAATTCTTCCGTAACAGATAGGCGTTCGTGCCCAGCGATGTCGCAAGCAGCACGAGAACAACGCGCCGGTATGTCACGGGAAAAACCATAAGCTCCGGGTCCACGCGGAAGGCTAAGACTCTACCAGTACTGCTGGGTCGCGAGCCGAAAACAGTGTAATTGGCTGGCTACAGGCGGGCACCTATCGCCACTAGAAGAATTAATCGCCAATTGCCGTCCCTCGCGGTATCATGGACAATTTCAGAGCACCTCCCCCAAAGCTTGACTGAGCCGAATCTGAAACCCAGGAAAAGGGCTGGCTGCAACAGTCCGTTGCCGGAGAACTGCGCGGCGACAGCCCTGGCAGCATGGAGCAGTAATGAACCGTACACGATTGCTTTTCATTGGAGTGCTGGCGCTGGCGCTGGGCGCATTCGCCAGCGCTCTGGCGTATAAGGTCCTGCAGTCGCGGGTTGCCGGCCCGGTGCAGCTGCAACCGGTCGTGGTGGCGGCGTCCGATCTGGCGGTCGGAACCAAGCTGCAGCAGAAGGATATTCGAAGCGTTAATGTTCCCGCCGATGCTCTGCCTCCGGGGGGCTTTCGTCACGAAGAGAAGGTGATTGGTCGCGGGGTCGTGCTGCCGGTTGCACAAGGCGAATTCCTCATCGCCGGGAAGAACCTGGCTGCGGCCAATGCCGGCTCCGGTCTATCCTCGTTGATTCCCTCGGGAATGCGCGCGGTTTCAGTTCGCGTGAGCGACATCAGCGCCATGGGAGGCTTCATCACTCCGGGCAGCCGGGTCGACGTGCTGATGACCGGTAATCCCGGCTCCGGTGAAGCGCAGGCCATGACCGTCTTGAAGAACGTTGCGGTCCTGGCAAACGGCAGCCGGCTTGACCACGGCCTGCTTGGTCCGGAGACGCAAAACTCACCCGTGATCACCCTGCTGGTATCTCCCGATGATGCGGAGAGGCTCGCGCTGGCCATGGCTCAAGGCCGCATTCAGCTTGCGCTGCGAAATCCGTTGGATACAGGCCAAGAGAATGTGGCGGCCGTAAGCTTGCGATCGCTGTATACCGGAAGCCAACGAACGGCGGCGCCAACTCCGGCGGTTCATGTGAAGCCAAAACCTGCACCCGTGGCGCAGGCTGCACCACCTCCGCCGACTACCTACGGAGTGGAAGTGATCAAAGGCGACAAGAGAGATGTGACCAAGCTGTCGGATTGAGGACAAAATTCTAGACCAGGTCTGTGGATGGGAAAAAAGTCTTTAGGTTGTGCTGGCGCTCAACTGTGGTTCGTTCTTGCGATCTCCGCAGTCTGCCTTGGCAAGCAAACGCCCGCTGTGCCGGCGCAACCAGCGGCTAGCCAGGAAACACAGCCCCCGACTGAGGAAAGCCCCGCCCCCCTGCGCGTCATGGTCGGCAAGTCGCTGCTCATCAATACTACGGACAAATTGAAACGCGTCTCTGTAACCGATCCCGACATTGCCGATGCCATCGTCGTCACCCCGACGCAGGTGCTGGTACATGGCCGCTCACCGGGGGAAGTATCGCTATTGATCTGGGATGAATATGAACGCTCCCGCAGCTTTGACCTGCGCGTGGATGTGGATGTGTCTGCCGCGCAGGAAGAGATCAAGCGAATTTTCCCGGATGAGCAGATTGAGGTTTCGGCCTCGCGCTCCGCCCTGGTGCTTTCCGGGCATGTGACGACGGAAGAGGTAGCGAAGCAGGCGGGGCTGGTGGCTGGCGGGTACTCGAAGAACGTCATCAATGTGCTCACCTACGGGCCGGTTGGAGCGCAGGAAGTTCTGCTGGAAGTCAAGTTCG
>DASVAJ010000001.1:0-146696 GCA_036376415.1 Terriglobales bacterium | reverse complement strand
GATGAAATTCCGAACAATGTCAGCGAGCTCGTCATTCACAATCGCGCCGGCGGCATCCAGCACGCCTTTCCACATCTTGATCTCTCGATCAGCCCACGTTGAATCCTTGCCGGCAAGTCTTCCGAACCCGCGCAGCAAGCGGCAGTCCGCAACGTAGTTGTCGCCGACTCGCGCGACGCGATCAGGTGAATCTTCCTGTGCAGATGGCTCGATGGCGAAGAAATCGACGAGAACATACATGAGCGCCGACATTATCAAGTCACGGTCCGCCTGAATCGCTTGCAGGTTCTGTTCGAGCGCAGGGCGATGTTGCGAAATTTGCTCTGGCGTGAGTGCGAACTCGACTTCCACGGTACGACTGCGGAGCTCGGTTTTGTCGAATCCCTCAATCGAAGTCACCACGACAATAGGCCGGCCGCTCTTGGTCTTACGTAACTCACCATTTCGGCCGGATCGCTTGGGATCTGCGCCTGTGCTAGCGAACAGCAACCAGTTCTTCACCTTGGAAACGTCGTCCTGTTCTTGGTTGTCGAGAAACACGATTCCAACGTCGCCGGCATTCCGCAGAGCTGCATCCGTGACGCTGCCCCAGAGTTCGGAAAAGCCATGCAAGCGAGCGAATCGCCGCGCACCAGAACTTTTGCCGCTCCCTGCGCTGCCTTTCAGCTCCATGAGCAGTCGGTCCTGATATTTTTGACGAACGAACGGAAACAGAGCGAGCTGCATCGCAACAAACCAGCGCATCGGCCTATGAATCGTGGGCAAGTTGTCTACGATGAGCTTTTCGAATCGCGCGAGGCCATCCTTTATCTCTTCGGGCATTAGTTTTCTGAACTTGAACGGTTTCTGCTCCGGCGCCGCTTTCACTAGGATCCGATCGATGCTCTCAGACGATAACTCGACGATTCCGTCGGCCGAAACTCCCAACATGCCCTGGCGCTGCGGCACGTATAGGCGTTTACCGTCTTCCGACAGTGCAGAGAACTGAGCAATTCTTAGGCTTGCTTCGCGGCTGCTGGCCCGGTAGGCGAGCTGTTGAAGGAAGCCCGTCGCCAACCTGGCCACATTCCCATCTGGCGCTACGCCTCGATCAACAAAAAGGGCGTTCAGGCCATGATTGATGCTGCCAGCAATTACAGATTTTCCGATCAGCACCGGCTCGGCATTCGGGAGTTGAAAATAGACATCTCCTCCTTCTTCACGCGAGAACTTTGCTCGATTGTGAACGAGCGTGTCGTACATATCGACGGCCAAGCCGATTGCTTGATCGTTATCGGACATCCTTCGTCTGTTCGAAATTGCGTTTGCTTCCGCAGTCTGAAAGCGGCCGCGGAGCACATTGGCAAGCCGAACCGCCGCCGTTTCCTTTGGCGTGTCGGTCTGCACAGGCGATGGATTATTTGCAGCCGGAGCCTGCTCAGTTTCAGTGGTGACGACTTGTTGCTTATCCACGGCTCGCCTCCTGCTGTGCAGAGTGAGCCCCGAGCCATTTCTCCACAACCGGCAAAACAGCTTCCGAAATCGCCAGCTTCATTTTCGTTGACAGCGTGATGAACGGGACATACGCGCCGGCGACTTTCGTCCGCGGCATTGAAATCCACAGCTCACCGTCAGTTCGCATGATGGTGACATCGTCGATCGTGATCGCACCGTCGGCATCGCATTGAATTGTGATCTTGACGGTCGCCACAGCGTTGCGTGACCGCATGGGATTGGGCGGGGTGATACCTTGCAGGTGAATCGTCATCTTCAGCTCCAGAACATTAATGTGCGAGGGCGAGCCTCGGCACGAAGCTGACGCGATCAAATCGCGTGCGCTCCGGCTTACGCTTTAACGCCTGGAGTCCGGCGGGTAAATTTTTCTGTGCAAGGAGGACTCTATCTGTTGGCGTCCATGTTCGCCGGCGTTGCACCGGCGCAACCTTGTCGGCAGAGTGTCGGGCTATCTACCTGAACCCGGCGAAATGACTCACTGCATCAGCTAGCCATGGCCTCCTTCGCGCGGAGCAGCGCATACGTCTTTGCAATCTGGTTGCGAAGTTCGCGCAACCATCTGCGGTATTCTCGACGCACCGTCGCCATGAACTCACGTCGATAAGGCCGCTCTTTATGGCCGTCTTCGTAATCACTGAGTTCGTCTTTTGCGACGGAAATCTGATTTTCGAGTTTGCGAATGTCCGCTCGGAGATCCGCCATGGTTAGGTGTGCGAGAACTCGGAGATCGTGGGCGCTGAGTTGAGAGGCACTGCTGTTTTCTGCTATACTGTTCATATTCGAGACTATCCTTTCTAGTGTTCGGCCAGTCGAGTTACGAGCTCGTCTGGCCTTTTGAATTGTTTGTTCACACGCTTGCATCCGGAGCCAACGCTCGGTCTTGTTCAGCTCTTAGCTTGACATTGTGGAGCCGCGCCATTGCGCCCTTAAGCCCAATCTGGCTCCGGCGTTCCGGCGTCAATTCCAACGCTCGCGCAACTCCGCCTCGCTTACCCATCATCACGAAGACCTCACGCTGTTCTCTGGTCAGTTTCAACGGCATTTCTCCAATCCGAAGTTTGTGGCTGACTGAAAAGCAGTCAACCTAAGTACGATTCTATAAAAATTTCGCGAAGCCCGTTTTGGCTCGATCGGCTGAAAGTCGTGCCCATGGCCGCATCTCTGGCACTCCAACAACCACTGTCAATTCAGGAACATAGATGGGATAAACATGCCTGGGAAGTCATTCGGACGTGGTCTGGCCTCATCTCGAGCTGTCGATTGCTAAAAACGGAGCCTATGCGCGGGAATGGGCATTGTGAGTGAGTGAGTTTTTGTACTCTTGATCATTTGGATGAACTACTGTGCCGACGGCCGGACCATAAGATCTCGATGTGCTGAGATCTGGCACAGTTCATAGAGGGTGTTGATAAGCGCTGAACAGAGTATCTGGCAGCGTGGGCGCCTCTGCATGGGAAAGTTCGAAGGACCGAATCGGTATTTTGAGTTGAAGATTTTATTTTGTGCTGCTAGTTTGTCGGATTTCAACACCTATGCCTTGCCCAGAATGCACACTTCTTAGGCGAAAATATCTGCGCGCTATGCGTGCCATCGATGCTGTCGTAACCGGAAAGTCTGACAGCCTGGCCGAAAGGATAGTAGAGCTGCATACGCAGCAAGATTTGCGGAATGCCGCTCTGGCTGCCCTGTACGAGCACAAGGCGATGCACCCTAAGCGACGACCAGACGAGCTCCGTGAATAGGATGGCCAAGGCGCTTGAGTCGGATTGAAAAGTTGGCTCAGTGTTGATACGGTTTCTTCGTTTTGTTTTCGCGATGGGGGCCCAAGCATGACGCTGCTGCAGCAGTGGACAGAACGCGAGCAAGAGAAGCTGAAAATTGCCACGGAGATCGCACTTGAAGCAGGTGCGTTGGCCCGGTGCTCGAATCATGACGAACTGTTTTTCAAAGACCTACACAAACGCACGGCAGCGGTGGAGTTGGCTCACCGCCGATTCGAGCATTGCGAGCTGCCGAACATTTTCCGGAATCGACGGGAACTTACGGATTTTCTGTCCGATGCAATAACAAGCGCGCCGCTGGAATGTCGATGGTGTGCGGCGCCACGAGCGGCAACGCTTCCAAACTGATCCACACTTGAGCGAGATCGGGACGTAGCTTGGCCTGGCCATGGTCAACTTCGCGTTGCATCGACAAAGCGCCCACTTTTCATCGCTTGGTTTCAACGGGCGCCCTATTGTTATGCGGCGTGTGACGCATCGCTCGCGTCGGCGCAGTTTCTCTGTCTTAGCAGATTTAGGGACGCGCTCTTCAGCACCGTCTTTCAAGGCTAGCGCGAAGCCCCATCCGGATGCTTTGGGTTGCAGCCCAACAGTGATCCGCCTTGCTACTTACGTTTGAGCCGGCCTCATATCCGTGGTTCTGAAGCACATTACTGAATTGCTAACGGGCCGGTGATCATAGCGTTCCTTTCGTTACAAATTGTCTTATCTCGCTATCAGCATTTGTCACGGAGCAACTCGACAAATCGGCGCTCAATCTCCGGATGCTCAAGATCTTGGCCCTGCGCTCGCAACGTTTCGGTCGCATGTGCGGCAAAATCCGCATCGGTTTGCCCCAGAGTCTTGAGGGTCGCTCGCCCGAGATCCTCGAGCGAACAGTCCACCGTGGCGGCGGCCTCAAAAACCCGCTCGTCCGGTTCGCCGTTGCGTACCCAGTCGGCGAGCAGGCCACGGTCGATCAGGTCCGCGAGCAACATGTGACGCCACTGTACAGCCATAAAACGCGCATGCTCAGCTGCACAGTCGACGCCGTAACCTGCGTATACAGACAGACCGACTGCGAAGCCTGGCCGCGGCGGCCGGTCCGCGCTCATGCGCCGCGATGCGTCCCATAACTGCTTCACGTCGGTGGCGCTGACCTGCGGGATGGGCGCGCCGGCGTTTATCTGCGCCATCAAAGAGTGCATCGGCTCGAGCTTGGCCTGGATCTCCTCCGCGGCCTGGTTATCGCCAAACATATTGATCAGTTTCTGTGCAGCTGGATCATCAGATACCTTTCGAAGCGCCGGCACAGCATCGATTACATCGTGCGTCAGTTTTTCGGTTTGACTTACGGCCGCACGCAACTGGGCGATTAGAGTTCCGACCCGCTTCTCCAGATTTTTGATGTAGTAGTCCCGTTCTGCTTGCTCCCGTTGTGCGGGGTCCATAGATCTCCTCCATTACGGATTATCGATCGCCGAGCGAATCGTAGTGTCACGTACAACTAATTCAATGAAGGTTTCAACGCTCTGACGGGTTTGAATTCAACGAATCGTCTCGCCACAGCGTTTCCGCCGGAATAGGCCAGATGGAACAATTCCTCCTCTCCATCGTTTAGAGCCCGATATTTTCCGTTCTCCACTGCAACGACGTAGCCTCCCGCCTCCGATATGCAGTTTGCGGCTGAAATGACTGTCCGATGATGGTGGTCGCAGCCCAGCAGACATCCACTGTCAGTCCATGCGGCAAAGTAATACAGATTAGGAATAACGGTGCCTTCCTGTCGCTGGACAGCTCCATAGGACCCAAGGACGGGTGCCGTGTCGCAGGTAGGCATTACCGCTTCAGCGCTGGCGCTGGGGCCTTTCGTGCGAAGGCGAGCGCCCGGTAACCGGCGAGGTCTGCCGCCAAGCGATTGGCCGCTAAGGCGACGGATGAGCCAAGGCGCGATTACGGGAAAGAGCAACCCAATGATCCAAGGCAGCAGCCAAGCAATGAAGGTGGCCACACGACCTCCGGCCAGTTGTGCCGCGTTAGACAGCCCAGGACAGAGTGGCGTTCTGGCGTCTCCGAAAATCTAGCGCAATAGCAAGTGGAAAATCTCAGTTTGGAAGAACTCACGGTGACCAAGGTAATGCTCGATCTCGATTTGAGAATGTTTTGGCAGGGTCGTTTATCCACAGCGTACTTCTCACGCCAGCCGCGGACATTCGCGTCGATCCCAAGTTCAGCGCGTCGGGAAAGTTTGGTCAATCTCGTTTCGACCACAGCAGCGCTGCCCAGTTCACAACAGCGTACTCACTCGGGCCATTGGGCTTCCGCGCAGGCGTGTCCAGCTTGCGTTGCGATCTCGACAAGCCGCTCTGCGGAAGGTCCTTCAGGAAACGTTATGTGTTGCAGCCGGGACAAAAGATGATCTCTGCGAAAGAGGCCGAGTGAATAGGAGATTGAGCCGGTGGAAAGGCGGATTTCGTACACATCCAGTTCGTAATTGGTGTTCTTCAGGATTTCGATCGTGCGACGGCTCATTGGGCAAGCTTCGTCTATTGTAAAGGGTATGGTCCTATGTCCGCGTATGCAGCATCCGCTGACCTCGAGAAGGATCGAACAGGCGACTCAGATGACTCATGTATGTCAGGCGCGAGCGGAGCATCAGTCTAAATTCGCTGAGAGGGTTGTCTGCCAGCCAGTACAGAAAGCGGTGATACTGCCGTTAATCGATAGACAGCTGATCGGCCCAGTTATTTGGTAGTTGAATGTTGTCGATCCGTTTCCCGACGTAGTCGTTGTTGCGCTGAACGTTCCCGTTCCGCCCAGCACGACGCTGGTCGAACCGTCGGCAGAACTGTTTCGCAAGATATACGAGACGGCCTCGCCATTGTAGAGTTCGGTCGTCTGAATGCCGAGGACGATCGTATCAAACCAGTTCGACTGCCCCTGTGGAAGTGGAATACCGCCAACGTCTGCACAGGCTTGGAAGGCGGGTATCGTCATCGTGTTGGGACTCGCCAGGGTACTGAATTCGGTAGCACACGGAGTGACCGGCACGGTTTGCGTGTTTATTGTTTGCGGCACAGAGCTCCAACCCGCTGGCGCGCTGGAAGAGTTCGCGACAGTAATTGTCCACTGCTGCACGATGGGAATAGGAGGCGGTGGACCGGGCGTGTTGTTTGCCTTCACGGAGTTGCAACTGCACAGCGCGATTGCGAACAAAATGAGAAATGCGGATTTCTTCATGCGTTTCACTCCTAGTCCCAACAAAACGTCCGCCGCTGTGCAGACATAGGCGATGCTTTCTTTCACCAGTCCGGCGGCGGAGTCGCGGCTCGCCGACAACCACGACGTTCTCGCTCCAGCTTTCGATGTTGCTCCTGATCCAATGCGGAAGGAAGATTACGCAGGTAACTGGCGACAGATTGATAGGAGCGGAAAGGCGCCTATTTTCAGTCTGATCACACGCGCTTGGTGCCGCGTGGCACAGCTATTCTGCTCGTGGTGTTTTTGCTCGTGGCTCGCTAAAAACTGGGCGTGGACGACACCGCTTTCTTTCGCGCCCTGGGCAGACGTGTTCGCGACCTTCGCAAGCGCAAGCACCTATCGCAGGAGGACATGATCTCACACGGATTTTCGGCGCGTCATTGGCAGCAGATCGAGGCAGGTCGACCGATCACGGTGAAGACGTTACTCAGGATCTGCGAGACGTTCGATGTGCCGCTTGTCCGACTTGTTCGCGGCCTTGATCGCGATTTGCGCTGACTCATTGCACATCCTGCAAGCCAGAAATCACTCAAACTCGCCGATTCCTGCAGTGCTTTTACGGAAACCGAACAGATTGCATTTTTTGGCGCACGGCTTGACAAGCGGGTTTATGCTAAATAGTTTCGGTAGTCAGAATTTGCGCTGCGATTTTAGCCGAGACTCCGACTTCTAGTCACCAATAACACCGGGGAAACTCCTCCGCCGTTCTGTTTTCGTAAATTCCAATTTTTCCACAGCCCTCCAGGTACTCTGGATGTGGTAAGTTCCTAGCCCACATCGAGCAAGTCCAGACCAACTTCAGTTCCGTTGCGACCTGCCCGGTGCGCGGCTTGGTCTGCAAGCTTTCTTTACGACGACTACTGACTACAGCGTTTGATGCAGAGGACGTATATGCATCGCCTTACTGGGTCCTTGCTCTTACCTCTTTCCATTGGCCTCTGGGCACAGACTGTTTCACAGCCACTGCCAGCAAGCGATCCCCAGGCCATAACGCTTGCCCAACAATCGTTTGCGGCGCTCCTTGGCGGAGCAACAATTACCGACGTGACGCTGAACGGAAACGTAACCTCGATCTTTGGCGCTGACAATGAGACGGGGACGGGCACGTTTGAGGCCAAGGGGACTGGCGAGAGCAGAATCGATTTGAATTTGAGTGGCGGAACGCGCTCCGACGTTCGAAACGTGACCAGCGCGGGCCCTGTTGGTGCGTGGGAGACGAACGGAGGAACTCCGACGGCCTATCCTCAGCACAACTGCTGGACGGATGCGGCTTGGTTCTTCCCGGCACTTTCCTCACTGTCGCAAACAGCCAACGCAAATTTTGTTTTCAAATATGCCGGCCAACAGCAGCACGGTGCAGTCATGAGCCAGCACATTCGGATCTCACAAGCTCTTTCTTGGGACTACAACGGTACGATGCTCCGGCTCAGCACTCTGGACTTCTACTTGGACCCGAACTCTCACCTGCCGCTTGCAGTTTCATTTTCAGTACACGCAGACAACGACGAGAACACAAACATTCCGACTGAAATAGATTTTGCGAACTACCAGCCGGTCAATGGAGTCTTGGTTCCGTTCCATTTTCAGCAAAGCCTGAACGGAAGAGTCGTGCTGGATGTGACTGTTACGTCCGCAACTTTCAACAGCGGACTTCAGGACAGCATTTTTACCCTTCAGTAATGAGATTGCGAGGAAGCGTATGAGAGCTTCACATCATCTAGCATTCTTGCCTACTCTTCTGCTGTTAAGTTCAGCGCTCGTTGCACAGGTTTCAACGGGCTCAACTCCATTCGGTGGCTTCGGCGGCGGACCATTCGATAGCGTTAATCTCGGCAATTTGAATGTCCATTTCGCCATTCCTGTGATTAACAAGCAGGGGCGCGGAATGAATTTCTACTACCTCTTGAGCTACGACAGTTCAATCTGGACACCGGTAACGTCGAACGGGAGTACGACATGGCAGCCCGCGACAAATTGGGGCTGGCGGGGTGAGACCGAGGCCGGAACGGGCTATGTGTCATATAAGAGCAACACCATCGTTGTGAATATGTGCTTCGTGACCACCTATTCCGGGTATGTCTACCACGACCAGTTCGGAATTCCGCATCCATTCAGCGGCTCTGCCGAGAAAGACAGCGGGAAATCTTGCAATAGCTTTGCCGGCTTCACATCCACCACGACGGATGGTTCAGCGTATACGCTCACAGTCACACAAACGAATGTAGGTGGTACGGTCACGTCGCCTGCTGGAAGGATGACCCTTGCCCCCGCAAATCAGACTTACGGCTCTGCAAACAAAACCGACGCGAATGGAAATCAAATCACGGTTAATTCCAGCGGCCAGTTTTTCGACACGATGTCGGCCACTACTCCGGTTTTAACGGTCGCAGGTTCCGGTACCCCAACCAGTCCGATCACCTATACGTACACGGCCCCATCCGGGGGCAATGCTTCATACACAATGGCATATCTCGCGTACACCGTCGCAACGAACTTTGGGGCAAAAACCAGCGGAGGCGCAAATATAGGTGAGTATGGACCGGGCACGACCCCCGTAAATCTCGTTTCGTACATTGCATTGCCGGACGACACTCAGGCGAATCCCGATCGCTACACTTTTACCTATGAGGCGACTCCTGGCTCATGCACTGCTCTCCCAGGTACGCCAAGCCAATGTGTGACGGGCAGAATTGCATCGGTGAAGCTCCCCACAGGCGGAACGATCACGTACCTCTACAGCGGAGGCCCGAACAGCACAGGTATCTACAACGATGGTTCGACTGCCGGTCTCACGCGCATCCTCAGTGCGACGACCTCTTGCACTGCGAATAGCGCTACCGCACCCTGTTGGCAGTACACCCGTGCGCTCAACAGCGGAAATCCAGGCACTGGCTCGACATGGACGACTACGGTGGTTGATCCGACTAGTAACAATTCGGTCATCAACTTCGCCGAAGATGGTAACACCTCCGCCTCGACTTACTATCTGTACGAAACGCAGCGACAGGTTTACCAGGGCAGCATTTCTACAAATACATGTTCGAGCACGGTGACTACAAACTGCCTTCTGCTGACCACAATGCGCTGTTATAACGCACATTATTCGAGTTGCGGATCGGCAACAGTGACGAGCCCGATCAGTCAATTAGATGCCTATAGTCAGCCTGCGGGAGCGGCGTGGTCCCTGTCTGAGCAGCTATTTAATGGAATAAGCACTGGCTCAGGCTTGTTGTCTGATGCCAAGGTCTACAACTACGGAGTAAGTACGGGCAGTGCGCCTTCTTCATCCTACCTTCTTAGAGAGACCTCTTATACATGGACGAATTTGGGGACAAATAGCGCCTCAGGGAATCCTGTGTATAAGCCTACAACTGTAATCGTAAAGGATTGGTCCACGGGAAGTGCCGTAACCATCGGGTCAACGACCTACAGCTACGATGGGTCAACCCCGGCTACAAGCAACGGCACTACACAGCACATTGCCGTGACGGGCGCTCGCGGGAACGTGACCACTATTACATCTCAGGTTAGTTCAACCACTTCTTTGAGTCGTCAGTTTACTTATTACGATACTGGCATGCCGAACACTTCTACCGACGTGAACGGCGCGGTCACGACGTACAACTATCCGGACGCAACCTCGACGTGCGATAATACCTTCGCCACATCGGTCACACTACCGATTATTGGGCAGACACCCCTTACGACATACAATTGCACAGGCGCGGTAGCAACCCAGATCGACGACCTGAACAGTAATCCGACAAAGATCAACTACACTGATTCGTATTTCTGGAGGC
The DNA here is from genome assembly GCA_036376415.1 of Terriglobales bacterium. GTDB lineage: Bacteria > Acidobacteriota > Terriglobia > Terriglobales > Acidobacteriaceae > Gp1-AA145. The sequence continues at coordinate 136,381 of DASVAJ010000001.1, read as the reverse complement.
CGGCGAACACCGTCGATCCGCTCCAAAATCAGACGAACTTCAGCTATGCGATTAGCAGCATGGAAAGCTCGATGGTATTCAATAGCCAGCACTCGCTCGTAGAGGCTCTCATTCAGGTGGATGCATTTGGGCGACCCGTAAATCAGCAAAGCGAGCAGCAACCCAACGGGAGCAGCTATGACACGACGACCGCCGCGTACGATGCGCTCGGACGACCATATCTCGCTACTGTGCCGTGCGTAGCTGGAAATGGTGTTCAGTGCAGCACGTCTACTGCGACTACAACAGCGTACGACGCTTTAAGCCGCCCAACCCAAATGACCGATGCCGGTGGAGGCTACGTCAGCTACAGCTACAACCAGAACGCGGTGCTGCAGACACTTGGCCCGCTTGTATCCGGTGAAAACCTAAAGCAGAAACAGCTTCAATACGACGGCTTAGGACGGTTGATTTCAGTTTGCGAGATAACGAGTCTTCCTGGCGGCGGTGCCTGCACTGGCCAAGTCGGGACACCAACTGGATATTTAACGACATACGCTTACAGCGTTGACGCACAGAGCCATCCGACGTTGACGGTTACTCAGAACGCTCAGGCCACCGGCAAGCAAACCCGTGTCTACACTTATGATTGGATGGGACGGCTTATCACCGAGCAGAATCCTGAAAGTGGCACAACAAACTACACCTACGACACCGCCTCAAATCCTTGTGGTTGGGGTGCTTACACTAGCAAAGGTGATCTCATTCAGAAAGTCGACGGGATGGGCAATTCCGTTTGTTACCAGCACGACGCGCTGCATCGGCTATGGGCCATTGGAAACAGCAACCAGAGCGCGACAAATCCCGTTAAAGAATTTCGTTACGATTCATCTGCAAACGGCTTTGTTAGTCCACCAACAGGCGCGACGTTCGCTAACACCATAGGGCGACTCATCGAGGCCGAAACAGACTTTAATGGACGCATTACAGACGAGTGGTTCAGCTATTCTTCTCGGGGTGAACTGACAGACGTGTACGAATCCACGCCGCATTCAAGTGGGTATTACCACACCACGGCTACTTATTGGGCAAACGGAGCACTCAACACCTTGAGTGGTGTGCCCGGGCAGAGCACCTGGACCTATGGAGTAGAAGGTGAAGGACGGCCCAGCAGCGCAACACAGGGGACGACTGGGTGGGTAAGCAGCACGCAATACAACATCGCCAGCCAGCCTCAGGTGGTTGTCAATTTCAGCTCTGGCGATACCGACAAATTCACGTTCGATCTCGCTACTGGGCGCATGACCAACGCCACCTATACTATTGGATCAACTCCACAAACCTTCAACGTCGCAACTACCTGGAACAAGAACGGAACACTCAGCCAATTGCAAGTCACCGATCCATTTAACTCATCCATATCGCAGACGTGCTCGTACGGCCATGATGACCTCGCACGAGTCGCCAGCGTAAACTGCGGTTCTTCATGGTCGCAAGACTTCACTTACGACGCCTTTGGAAACATCGCTAAAACAGTTCCCGGAGGCGCCGCAGGACAGGCCTGGAACCCTGGATACAATTCCAACAACCAATACAGTTTGACGGGAACGAGCTATGACTCTGATGGCAACCTGCTCAACGACTCGTTCCACAACTACAACTGGGACTTTTACGGTAACCCTGCGACCATAGATGCGATTACGTGTGGAAGCAATGGCACCTGCCTGACCTACGATGCGCTCAACCGCATGGTGGAGCAGAACAAAGCTGGCGTGTACACGGAAATTGTGTACAGCCCAATCGGAAAGATTGCGACCGCGAACGGCCAAACTGCAAAGAACGTCTACATGCCCCTTCCCGGAGGCGATCAGGCCCTACTCATTCCTGGCTATAATCTCATCAGTCACGCCGACGGGCTGGGTAGCATGCGGTTCACCTCAACAAAGTCTAACCGGACCGCTTTCGCCGACATCGACTACGCGCCCTTTGGGGAAAGCTCAAATACGTCAGTTGAGCTCAATTTCACTGGACAACGGCAGGACACAATTTCTGGACTGTACGATTTCCTTTTCCGTGAATACAGTCCGGTTCAGGGCCGCTGGATTTCTCCAGATCCAGCGGGTCTTGGCGCCGTGAACATGGCGAATCCGCAAAGCTGGAACCGATACGCTTATGTCCTCAATAACCCGATGGCAACGACCGATCCGCTGGGTTTGTGTTCAGACCTAACCGGGGATGGTACGGACAATTGTGGCGACGGAAGCGACACGGGCAATCTCGACATGAGCGATACCGGTGGCTGTCCAGTTTCACAGGAAAATTGCGGTAATGCTGGAGGCTTCGGTTACGGAAATAATCCGACTACTCCCGGTGCGCCGTTGAATATGGGGTACGGTACGTATCAAGCACTCGCGCAATGTGGCGTCGATCCTGTTTGTATTGCTAATGGTGGCATTGGGCCGTTTGATTCACCGAATGCAATACCGGGATATGACCCCACATTGAAAGCTGATATTACCGTCCGTTGCAGCGGTACATTCTCAGTGATTGATTGTGCGCCGCCTCCAGAGGCAGTTGCTGGAAGCCAGTCGATCAGTATTTTAACTAACCTTGGGATGCAGGGTCAGCTAGCTCAGCTCGCTCAGTATCAAGCTAACCCAATGTTGTATAAGGACGTAATTAATCAGCTTAGCGACATGAGCGGTGCAGCGGAGAACTTTATCATCGTGGGTTATGCAGGTAGTGCAGCAGGGTCCATTGGTGGAGCTGTAGTAGAAGATTTAGGCGCTGTTGAGCAAGGCGCGCTCTTCGGGACTAGGCTTGGAGGAAATACCCCGCTTCTTAATTCGAATGACTGGCTACGAATTGGGTGGAGCTATATAGGAGCAACGGACGAGTACGTGTTTCGAATCGGAGGGGATTTGGTACCGGACTGGATAAACGGGGGGCATATCAATCTTTGGCCTCCGTCTTGGTGGTTTTAGCGATAATTGGAGAACCGATATGCTTCTTAGGAGAACGAGCAGACGCTCTAACCGAGACAAAACGGTCCTGGAAGTAGCCGACGTGATTGAGCGTTTCTTGAAAGGTCGGAGCCTCTACCCGCAGGAGTGGAACGATTTCGTAGACAGGTCACAGAAGAACAGGATCGTGGACGCATACCGAAAGAGATGCTATGAGCTGGATCCTCTGGTTAACCGTCCCGGTGAGCCAGATCCTGATGCCGTAGCGGAACTTCAGAAGATGATAAGCACCTTGCGTCAATCCGACATGGACGATAAGACCTAAACTGGGGGACAGACGGGACGTGGGACAAGACGTAAACCTGAAACAATGGCGGCAGGCGGGACTTACGCCGATCTTTCAAGCGGTAAAGGCTGGAAGAGTGAGCCATGACCGTCGCGCCTGGTTCCACATTTTCCAGAAGTGTGTCCCGAGTATTTCGGAATGCATCGCGAAGTCGGAACCAACCTAGTAAGGTCGAGTAACAGCATGAAACCACGACTAGGCGAGGGTGGCTTCACGCTAGTGGAGCTGATCGTCGCTACGGCGATCTTAGCCATTCTGACCACGCTAGCCATTCCTCTTTTCCGCGTTAACGTCAAGCGAGAGAAAGAACGCGAACTGCGCCATGCGCTCTGGGAAATGCGCGATGCCATCGACCGCTACAAGGACGCGGCAGATCGTGGCGCATTCAGAACAAAGGTCGATTCTTACGGTTACCCGGCAGACCTGGACACGCTGGTCAAGGGTGAAGATGTCGGTGCGAAGAAACTCAAGTTCCTGCGCCGCATCCCTATTGATCCCATGACCGGCAACACAGATTGGGGCCTCCGGGCCATGCAGGACGATCCCGACTCGGACTCATGGAATGGCGAGAATGTCTTCGACGTGTATAGCAAGTCCGAGGGAACGGCGCTAGACGGGACGAAGTACAAGGACTGGTAATGACTCGATCGGCGGTCCGAGCGAGAGCTTCTTCGCCTCGACCACGCCCAGGATCACGCCATCTGCACAGAGAGCGTAGTTGGCGGGACCGTTCGTCGTCTCGAACTCTGCGATCGCGCAGTTTCTTTGACCGTTGAGTGACATGCCAGGCGTGAACGGAACGACTGTCCAGCCGGCAGCCTTGAGCCTGGGGTCAATAAGCCGCCTGCGGGTCAACCACTCGGAATTTTGCTCGGACGCAGTCACACCAACGCTAGAGTGGGGAAGGAAAGCTGATTATACTCAGGTCTTTTTCTGATGAGAACGGGAATCGTGGTTCCTCGGCGGGTGCCAGTTCGGGGCCGCATAACGCGCGATTTTTCACCTTATGCAGCATCGCCGACCGAGAGGCGTTCCTCATCCAGCGTGTTCGCAGCAGGCTTGCCGTACAAGCCAAGACTGTTGCACATTGAGAGCCGACAGCAGCCCTCGTCATTGCCGCCGCACAGTGCGACCGCAGCGTGGGCGTGACCTCAGCTATCGGAGAGAGATTTCCGATGAATGCAGCGCAGTTCCTCGAGTTACTCGACTATTTTCGGAACTGGTTTCTCGGGCTGGCGCCCGATGATCCTACCAAGGCAGAAAGGCTCGTCGATTATCTTCAAGAACGCGGCCTCGTCAAGAAAACTCTGCCGCCACAAGCTCCAGCGGCACCAGCCAACAATCTCAGGGGTGAAATGAGAGATGGCGATGCATTGCTCAACGTACGGGAAGCCGCGGAACTGCTCAACTGCTCAACCAAGTGGATCTATCTCCACTACGCCGAGCTCCCGCACATCCCGTTCGGTGCCGGGCCGAAGCCGCGCTTGCGGTTTAGGCGCAAAGCTCTCTTGGCCTGGATGGACCAGCACGAGATCGATTGGAGGAAGAAGAGGACGAAGAGACAATGAAAAGAGCTGCTCAGTTCACCAAATCTTCGCCGGGCTTCTCTCCAAGGAATTTGAGCGCCTTGTTGATCCAGGCTTGCCACTCGTCCTGAGCATTCTCCTGTTCGGCCACCTGTCCGGTGTCTCGTTCGAACACTACACGGAACATTCGCGCGTCTTCTCCGGCCGGAAGATATTTGTCTGGATGTTGTCCGAAGTCATCGGCGAATCCGACCGCGCCAGCCATGGCCCGATAGATGTCGGGCGCGTGGGTAAACAAGGCGAAAGTCAATGCAAACATCAGATCTTCCAAGTTTCTGATTCGCCGTTGTTGTTGCCGTGCTAGCTTCAGCAAATTGAACAATATCTCTTTGTCAGTCATGCCTGTCCTCTGGGCGCTCCCTTGCGCTTCTTCGCAGCCCGAACGCGCTGCATGGTGCGCCGGCGTTCAGCGTCGCTCACGCCTGCCCACCTATTCTTCGCGCCAACTTTGCCGAGCGCGACCGCGTGTTCGGTAAGTCGTGCCATTTTATTCCCCTTGATCCTGTTCCATTTCGTTTCGAGTGCTTTCGTCGATCTCAAAACTCTCATCCTGCTGTGCAGCCGCGACAACTGAATCGCCAAGTCCCATAGCGTCCAGACCTTTGTTCAGATCGACTATCGGCAACGTTGCCGGCTTCTCGTTCTTCCCGCTCGGGTTTTCGGCTGGCAAGAATGCGCGAGCGAGCAAACGCATCGCGTTCAGGCGATCCCGTTCACGCTGCGGACTCATGTCAGTCGCTGCGCTCCAGAGGAGGGAGAAGTATTTCTGTTTGGCTTCGTCAGTCAGGCCTAGCTTCGCGAGCTCCTGTTGCAGCGCTGCGCGAACATGCGGGTCGTGCTCGAGTTGATGCGCCAAGCCTGCCTGCGCGCCAAGGCTAAGGTCTGGACGCAGGATTCGGGCGGCAGCTCTGAAATCATGCAGGGCTTTCGCGACGGCTCCCGCGATATGCTGAGCGACCGCTGGATCCGCGGTGTTGAACGCCGGCTCCTTCTGCACAGCAGCGGGGATCGGCACGGCAGGGCTGACCTCCTCCGCAAGCTGCCGCGCGGCGCCGGACGTGCTCGAAGGCAGAGGACGAAAGCGTTTGTCCTCGCGCGGAACGAGCGAGCCGGCCGCCTCGACCTTCGGGCGGAGCTCGTCAGGAACATCAGGCGGAGCGACATTCGTCTTCGGCTGCTTGCGGAAGAAGTCGTGACACTGCCGACATAGACCTCGCGCGTGATGTGGTTCGTGTCCGCAAATTGTTTGTTTCCGCGCCATACCCTATAAACTAGATCAACTAAGTTATGGTACTCTCTTTTTAGATGTAGCGTTACAGCGAATGCCGCGCCAGGTACCTGGTTTGGAGGAATTGAATGAGGTCGACGAGCCGTCAGTTTTCGATGATGCGTCTGAACAGAGCTCCCAACGGTGTTTCGCTATCTCGAGGTCGAGTTTGACAACACGGCGCTCGCGCCCGACGTTTCGATCACCTACTGGCTGGATCCGCTGAACGTCGACAACCCTGGCCCGGGAAAACAGATCTCTCTGCGCCCAGCGTTGGGAGCTGCGCGCTATCGAGCGTTCTCCGAAGGCGGCGCAACGTGTCAGAAACTGCTCATTCAGATTCAGGCGCGAGCGAGCACTAATGCTGGCGTGATCCGCGGAATCAAATTGGCTGCTGACACGGTGCCTGGTACGCTGCCGTCGAATCAAGCTGGAGGCGTGTAATGCGCCGGCCATCAACGCAACGGCGTCAGTCTGTGCAGCTAGACCTATCGGAACTCAATCTGCACAGAGCCGCGCTTGAAACGCGCGAATACGAAACAGAAATGGCTTAACGAAGCCAGCGGCGCCCGACGACCGACCTCGTTTGGCGTTGCCAATCACGCGCATGACTCGCGCCGAGCTGGAGAAGATCTCGCACCATCCGCGTTAGGCCGAATGGCGAGGCGTTTCGTCGACTGATCATCGCGTCGCTCAACACCGGGGGCGTCGACGGGCGTACCAAACGACCTTTGTTGCTGGACAGCACTGCGACACAGACCTACACTGCAAGAACGTGAAATGTTTCTGCCCCAACTGCGGTCGCGAAGAAGAAGTTATCGGGGATCCGAGGCCGCGCTGCCGTTTTTGTCGCGTCGAGATGATCCCGCCGTCCGATTATACGGAATGGTGGATCAGCCGGTCTTTCGCAATTGAACGAATGGTGAAGATAGCGAGAGCTATGGCCGTGATAGGGCGCGCACGGATCGCAGATTTAAGCGGGAGCGTGAGGCTTGGACCGCTGCGATGCTCGGACTGGCGCTTTCAAAATTGACCGACAAGGAATGGTGGATAGAAATCCCTCCTGATGATCCTCCGGACGCCAGATTGTTGCGGATTGACCAAAACCCAGGCGGTAACATCATTCAGCAGTACAACATCGAAATCGTCGATTGGGAAAGAAATGTCGACGACATCATGACGGTCATCGGAAAGAAGTGCGAGCGCGCCTATTCTAACTATTTACTCTTGGTCAACGCGCGGAGTGGCAAGCTGCTCAACTTTAATCGTGTCATCAACGAGATGAAGACCTTGCGCTCACCATTCCTAGAAGTCTGGATTGTTGCATTCATCCGGCCAGGAGACATCAAAGTGGTCCGAGTCGCGCCAGCCCAGCCTTTCGTCGATTTAACCCGAGCGGACTTCTTGCAGGCAAGGAAGCAAAGGGGATTCGCAAAGCGCGGAACTCGCAGCACAAGTTCCGAATTCGAAGACCGTGGGCTGGTGTTTATGCCGATACCAAGAGGCGACTAGCCGGTTTTTCTCAATGCAATATGTCTTTCGAATAAGTGCGCTCCGGTTGTTAGGCACTCCGGCATTTGATAGCCGCACTCGGTGCGTTTAACCCTACATTCCTGGCGTTCTATTGCGTTTTATGCGGTCGACGAGCGCAGGTGGACCTGGAGGAGGTACTCACGTTCTTATAGCGGGGAAAATGGGCAGAAAATCTGTGTACGGATCTGTGTACGGGGCAACGAACCGAGTGAAATCAAAACGAATCCAAACGCATCGAACTCAGAGCTAACTGGCTGATTCTGCTCGTAAGTGGTTGATCTCTGGTTCGCGGCTCGATGTCTCTGAGCGCTTTAGCAAACCGCCGCCTTCAGCCACTCGGCCATCTCTCCGGCGGAGGCGTTTCGTGGGCGGAACCATTACAGTTTATCACCGCGAGTACAGCCCAGGTCGTGCCGGCAGGAATTTGAGCCGAGCACGGTGAAATAGTGAGACTCCTGGTTCGCAGCCGGGGAATGCGGAAATCGACCTCCACCCCTCGTCCTGCGCCTTCAGACGCGAAACCTACAGCCTGCTGATCCTCGTTTAGCTAGGACGAGGAGCCCGTCGCTTCACAAGCTCAGCCATATTGCCGCCGATGGTTTGCGGCTATGGCAGAGGTGACCGGGGGCGTTGACCGCTCGTCATCTTATGCCAGCTTCGCTGCACCCTGACAATTGTGGTGCTGCCGTGCGCCGAGGCCCACGTGTCTTCCTCCCTACTTTGGCGATCTTTGAGCTTTGCATAGACTTAGTTAGATCCCATGGATTCGAACGAACAACCGACGCCGCCGCCACCCTCTCTGCTGGACGCGCGGATACGCGACCTGGGGCTGAAGCTGGAAGGCTCGGCGGCGGAAAAATTCGTGCAGCAGTTGTATCGCGAACTCGAGCAGAAAAAGCTCATTAAGTTCCGTCCGGGGTGCTATCTCACGGATGAATGGGGGTGCCCCTCGGGCGAGCCCATTATCGGGATTCCGTTTTACCTGGCGCGGCCGGACTTGGCGCAGATCGAGAAGGAGCACAACGACCTCGAGGACAGCCGCGAGATCATGATGTACCTGCGCCATGAGGCGGGACATGCGTTCAACTACGCCTACAAGCTGCACCGTACGCCGGAGTGGAAACAGATTTTTGGACCGTACCGCCGGCCCTATCGGGAAAACTACCGGCCGGTGCTGTTCTCGAAGGATTACGTACGCTATCTGCCGGGATGGTATGCGCAGAAGCATCCCGATGAAGACTTTGCGGAAACCTTTGCGGTGTGGATGACGCCGCGCTCCGGGTGGCGCAAGAAATATCGCGGATGGGGCGCGCTGGCGAAGCTGAAATACATGGACCGGATCGCGCGGGAGTTGGGCGGTGTCGATCCGTTGCGCAAGCGCGGCACGCCTGACATCACCGTCGATGACATGGAAATCACCGTCGGCGAATTCTACCGGCATTCGACCGAACAGATTCCATTGCTCGATGTGAATCTGGATGATGACCTCGCGGCATTATTCAGCACGCCGAAAAAGAAACGTTCCGCGGAGCCGGCGCAGAGCTTCTTGACGCGGCATCGGAAGACATTGGTGGATCACCTTGCCCGATGGACAGCTATGCAACGTCCGCTGGTGCGCAAGCTGATGGAGTCTGTTGAGAAACGCAGCGGCGAAATGGGATTGATGATCGATCGCCGGCGGGAGGCGGAATATTTGTCGGAATTTACCGTGTTCGCCACCACGCTGGTAATGAATCATCTGGCGCGGAGCAAGGCTTTTCAGGCGTAAGCTAAAGAAGACAGTGGTCGGTCTTAAGTAGGAAAGCAACCGCAAGCGGTGATCGCGTGTGGCTGTGCGTTAAGCAAAAGCTTTTCACCGCAAAGGACGCAAAGATCGCGAAGAGAACCAACAAAGGACATTCATGGGCGACAAACTGAAAGTCGCTGTGCTGTACGACGTCTGGGGCGAGGAGGAGGCTCCGGAGTCGGAGAAGGCGGCGGAGACCGGGCGCAAGCGCAAGGAAAAGGAAGACCGGGAAGAGATTTTCGACGCGCTGACGAAGCTTGGGCACGAGCCGTCCTATTACGTCCTGGACGGGCGACCGCAATCGCTGCATGGCTTGGCGAAGAGCGGCGCCGATCTGGTCTTCAATCTCACGGAATCCTACGCGGGCGACGATACCAAGGAGATGAATGTCGCCGCCTATATGGATTTGATCGGAATGCCGTACACCGGCGGCGGCCCGCACGCGCATTTTCTGGCGCAGGATAAGGCGACGGCAAAGAAGATGTTTGCCTTTCACGCCATTCGCACGCCTTACTTCGCCACCGCTTATCGAGGGAACATTGACCACGCGCACGACGTGAAGTTTCCGCTGATTGTGAAACCCCAATTGGAAGACGGTTCCATCGGCATCGACGAGGAAGCCGTGGTCAACAGCGTGAAGGAACTGATGGAGCGCATGGAATATGTGCAGAACGAGTTCGACTCGCCGGCTCTGATCGAGGAGTATATCGAGGGCCGGGAAATTTACGCCGCCATCCTGGGGAGCTACGAAAAGACCGAGGTGCTGCCTCTGGTCGAACTCGACTTATCGCAGTTGCCCGAGGGAACGCCGCGCATTGCCAGCCGCGCGGTGAAGTTTGAGCGCGATTCGGAAGCCTACAAGCTTACGAAGTCAATAATCGCCGAAAATCTGGATGAAACCACGATCCAGAAACTCTCGGAGACGGCGCTCGCAGCCTATCGCGCGGTCAAGCTGCGGGATTATGGACGCATCGACATGCGGCTCACCCCGGAAGGCGAGGTGTATGTCATCGAGGCCAACCCCAATCCCTGGCTATCGAGCAAGCACGAATTCGCCATGGCCGCCAAAAAATCGGGTCGTTCCTACACCCAGCTGATCGGGGAAATCGTCGAAATGGCCATGGCGCGCGCGCAGAAGGCTAAGGTAGCGGGCACTTGAGTCCCCGCCGTTTCGGCGGGATCTCGCTTCTACTGCCGCAAACACCTCGAATCCTGCCGAAGTCGCGTAAAACCCGCAGTTTACCCATCTACCATTGACCGGCAGCGCCCATCATCCTGCAACCTGTGCTCGCCTGAGTGCCATCCAATTCCGGATTGATCAGGAAAGCTGAGGAGGAACTTACATGAGAAATCTGATTCTGTGCCTGGTCCTGGCGTGTACGGCGTCGCTGTGGATGAGGGCAGACGATAGCGCAAGCAAGGGAAAATCCGACACCAGATCGATAACCGGATGCCTTTCACAGGGAGACAATGCCAAGGAGTTCAAGCTTACGGCAGACGACGGCAGCACCTGGGAAGTGCGCAGCAGCAGCGTGCGCCTGGCCGAGCATGTGGGGCATAAGGTTACAGCAACCGGAGTCGTCAAGAATGCCCGGGCGCACAACATGAAGGAAGATGCGAAGGATATGGCTCACGACACCGGCGCCATGAAGCATAACGAAGAGCACGGGCATATGACCGTCACCGACCTGCAGATGGTGAGCGATTCGTGCTCGAGATAGTTTGAGGCCGCTCGCACCAGTTACTAACCCACCCTTTGAAAAACTGCAAAGGGTGGGCAGTTTTTAAGGGAACTTCCCAAACGGCAGGCTTCTCCAACCCTTAATTGTTCTGTTTTTTCCGCGCCTGTCCACAGGCAAGTTCTGTCGTCCACAGCTTTCGCACAGCGGCGGCGAAGTTTGCTGTTGCTGAAAACTCCGGCCTGCGAGAAAGTGCAATCACTGCAGGCGTGGATGACACGCTGCCAGTGATCGCGCCAGGCTGGTTCTGCGGCGGTTTTGCTGAGAGCCAGGTCCGGACGGAGCCCCAGTGACACCGTCCAGAACTGAATCGAAGACGAACTGCCGGAGCGGTTCCCAAAACGTGCAAGCGTTGCGGGCGACCCCGGGCGTTGCGGCCTCCTCAGAAACGGTCTCGCATGGCGGGACTGCGACCGGCAAAGCGCGAAGCTGTGAGCGCACCTTGGTGCGCGGGTGCTGCGTCAACGCAGCCTATTTCGGGAACTTCTGGTGACAGCGGTTCCAGGAAACGGCGGCGAGCGCGGATGCACACAGTTTGGCGGCGGTGACATTCACGCAGCAAATGCGGTCCGGGTGGCTGGCCTGGACCGCATTTCTTTTGGTCGTCGGTCGTCGGCTCTCCGCTCCCTGCTCTCCCCAGCCCGACGCAGGCCATTGCCGCACGTGAGTCTCCGTTTCAATATTGATCTTCGCTAAACATTCGCCTATGCTGAATCCAAGCTGTGTGGTGGCGGGTGTCCACGCCCGCCATGCGGAGCAAAGCTCCGCCACCGTAGTCGAGCTTCGCTCGACAGGAGGGAGTGGACTCCGTCCCTGCTTAGATAAACGCAATCATGGTTCCGAAAAAAAATCTATTTCGGAAAGCTTTTCCAAAACACTGCCCGCCATCCACAAACACCATGCGGGTACTATCACTTGCGGGTTGCACGAAATCTCTTCCCCGGCATATTTCATACAAATTAAGTGGCAACCGCTGATTACATCTCCGCGCAATCGCTTCCCGCGAACGTCGAAGCGGAGCGCTCCATTCTCGGCGCCATCCTGCTGGACAACCTGGCCTACAACCAGGCCGCCGAGCACCTGAAGCCGGAAGATTTTCTGCTGGATTCGCACCGGCGCATCTATGGGCGCATGGTCGATCTGGCGGAATCCTCGCGCTCCATCGATCTGATCACGCTCGCCGAGGAACTTGGGCGACACGCGGAACTGGAATCGATCGGCGGCGCAGCGTACATTTCCGGGTTGCTCGACGGCGTCCCCGACCGGCCCAGCATCGAGCACTACATCAAGATCGTTCGCGATAAGGCCCTGCTGCGCGGCCTGATCCACGCCGCGACCGCCGCCATCGCGCGCGCCTCCGAGCAGAGCGATCCCGCGGAAGAGATTTTGAATGACGCCGAAGCGCAGATTTTCCAGCTGTCGGAAAAGCGCATCGGGCGCGGCTTTGTCAGTGTGCCGGAGATTGTGCGGGAATCCTTCGGCTCGGTGGACGCCTTGCTGCAGCGGGGCCAGCGCATTACCGGCCTGGAGACTCACTTCAGCGACCTGGACTCAATGACTTGCGGTCTGCAGCACTCCGACCTGATCATCCTGGCGGCGCGGCCGTCGATGGGCAAAACCGCATTCGCCATGAATATTGCCGAGAACGCCGCGATCGACGACAAGAAGACGGTAGCCGTTTTCTCCCTCGAAATGTCGAAGGAAGCTCTCCTGCAGCGCATGTTGTGTTCGGTGGCCGAAGTCGACTCGCACCGCTTCCGCACCGGGTCGTTTTACGGCGACGACACGCGCAAAATTCAGCGCGCCATGGAAAAGCTCCTGGAAGCGCCGATCTTTATCGACGACACACCGGGCATTTCGGTCAGTGAAATGCGCGCCAAGGCGCGGCGCCTGCAGCAGTCGCAGGGTTCGCTCGACTTGATCGTCGTCGATTATCTCCAGCTGATGTCCGGCGGCGGAAAACGCTACGAAAACCGCACCCAGGAAGTCTCGGCTATCTCACGAGGATTGAAGGCGCTGGCGAAGGAGTTAAAAGTCCCCTTGATCGCGCTGTCGCAGCTCAGCCGCGCACCCGAGAGCCGGGGTGGCGACCATCGCCCGCAGCTTTCGGACCTGCGCGAATCCGGATCGATTGAGCAGGATGCCGACCTGGTCATGTTTATCTTCCGCGAGGAGGTTTATAAACAGGACGATCCTGACCTTGAAGGCCGCGCCGAACTGATCATTGGCAAGCAACGCAATGGCCCAATCGGGAAACTCGACTTAGCCTTCCGGAAGAACTTCACCTCATTCGCCAACTTGGCGCCCGAAGGTATGGAGCCTCCCGTCTGACGCCGGGTCCCCCTCAGCAGACGCTACATAGAGCATTTCAGAGCGCAATGCAGCCTGTGGAAAGCTTGTGGAATGCCGGGTCTATGGCGCTGCAAATTCCAAAATTGCCCTGACAGCGGCATAGCACAAAAGTTGTATGCAAAGGCAACTGCTTCTGTGGTAATGAGTTACATGGAACTGCAACATGGAGGTGATCTAAGTCACGAAGTTACAAACATTTAATGAAACGCAGAAGTTTTGCACACCCCGGTTGAGCAAATCATCGCGCTGCCGTGCGCGCGCCAAATTTAAGGTTGCGGATCAGGTCGTCTAATTCCTCGTCGCTGCCCGCAACAAAAGTAAAAGAAATCACGTTTCCCTTCTCCACCATGACCAGGGATGACTGGCGCATTTCGAGTTTTCCCCGCGGCTTGCTGAAATCCCCCCTGACCAATTGCTTTCCACCGACCGCGAAGACATAAGGCGCACCGTCCGCCTTGAAGCCCTGCTTCTCGGCAACTTCGGTAATGGGCCCGAAATAATCGGCAGCGGTTTTTACGCCGGGATAACCCGCCAGGGTTTCGGCCGCAATCACGGCGGCGGAATTGATGGTTTCGCCCGGAGCACCCGGAGGACGCTCAAAAACCGCGAGTAGAGTTTCCGAGCCGGAGCGGGGTGAAGACTTCCCGGCGGGCCCCTCAGGCGAGTCCTCCTGCATCTCGGAGGTGCGGTCCACCCAGCCGAATGGAACTTTGTAGGTGAACCCGAATTTCGGGCAACGGAACGACTGGGCATCCAGCGGCCCGCAGATGCCTGCGTTGCGCGCACGAGCAGGCTGCTGGTGCTGTTGAGCAAAGGCCAACAACAGAAATGGGCCGGCAAACACAAAAACCGGGAAAGCTGATCTCACGGTTCCAATGGTATCGAATTCTGCGGCCTGCGAGGGTTTCGGCGCCCGAAAGGGTCCGAACCTACGCCGCCTGCGCTACCGCGACCGGCTGTCCACAGTGCGCGCAGCGGCGAGCTTCGAGGGGAATCTCGCTGAGGCACTCGGGACACTTTTTGCTGGTGGGGCTGGTGGGCGCGTCGGAGCGGTGCATGCGCGCGACCAGCATATTCACCGGCGTGACTACAAAAAAGTAGATGGCGGCGGCGACCAGAAGGAACGACACGCCCGCGTTGATGAAATCTCCTACGGGAAAGTGGGTCTTACCGATGTCGAAGCCCAGATACGAAAAATCCGGCTTGCCCACGATGGCGGCGATGAATGGCGTAAGCAAGTCCTTCGTAAAAGCTGTGACCACTCCGGCGAACGCCGCGCCGATCACCACGCCGACAGCCATGTCTACGACGTTTCCGCGAAGAATGAATTGCTTGAATCCGCTAAGCATGGGAGGCCTCCAGGAAGAACGCAGACAGGGTAGACCAGTGCCGACCAGTCGTCAATTGCGACCGCATCGATCGCTCTCGCCCTTTACGTGGCGTGACTACCCCACCCTTCGAACATGGCGAAGGGTGGGGACAGCCAAGTGCGGCGGAAAGCCTGATCCGGCTCCAGTCAAGCCACGAGCAGTTATTGCTGAACTGCCGGCGCTATCGCTGCTTTGGAGTGAAGATTAAACTCCACATTTCGCTCCTGATTCAGCTTCACCGTCTGCGCCAGGTCGACCATGGTCAAGGGCAGGTCGCGTTCAGAGCCATCCTGCGACACGCAATGAATGCTTGTCCCCTCTACCCAGTACTCGCGGGCAAGCAATGCGGTGCCTTGCTGGGTGGCAATGAGCGTAACTGGCTCGCTCGGCGCTGTTTCCGTCTGCGTGTAGGTCAGTCGCTGAACAGCGGGCCGCTCGCGCAGCGTGTTGGAAGCGGGCTGATAAGTGGGCGAAGCGGACCGATAGCTGCTGTTTTGATTCGCCCACGGCGGCGCCGGGACCGAGTTTCGCGCCGTCGAGAAGGGCACTTCGACATCTTCCATCAGGCGCAGCGACAGCCGGGTCTCTCCCTTCAGTGCGGGATAGGGACCGCGCGCCGGCAGCGTGAAAATCTTCACCGGCCAGAAGATGGGGACCATCCAGAGGACAGCGTCGCGCTTGGGATGGCCTTTGCCGTGAATGTCACCCTGGGCGTCCGTCTTCAGGTGCGGCGCAGAGGTGATTTTGGCTGACAGTGGCAGGACATTGGCCCCGGGCAGGATCATGCGGTCGAATTCGATGGACATCCAGCCTTTGCCGAAGAAGTGGCCAGGAGCCTTGTACTCCTGCAGGTGGCCGCCCAGCATGGCTCCCCGGGGAAAGATCGAGTGACCAAAGGATCCCAGAGGACCGAGATGGCAGAGCACGGGATCGCCAACCATCGCCGTTTTGGGGGAGAAGTTGGTCTCGTCCATGGTGCAGTGCAGGATGGTACCCGCTGGGATCAGGTCCCGGGCGGCAGCTTGAACGACCAGACAGAGAACCGAAAGAGACAGGAACAGAACCAGGTACTTCCGAGACATGGCGCCTCCTAGATCACTTCGCTAAGAGCACACCCCATTCTCGGGACCCGAGATGGCTGATGATTGTAGCACGGAATGGCAGCGTAACTGGGAGAAAATTGGGCCCTGGAATGGCGCCAGTCCAGCCTTCCCAGCACAGTTCTTTGCCCGCAGTCTGGGATTGCGACGCTGGGCAGAAATCAGGACGCGGGCATCCGAAGTGGTAACCCGTTCATTGCCTTGCCGTGGTTTAATCTCTGGGCCACGAGGCAGCGCAACGTCGCCAGGGACGCAGCATCTAATCTGGGAGTGCTCGCGTCAGCAGGCGCGACGAGCGCGGGAAACGAGGCCCCATGGGAGATGCGCAATCCAAGGAAGTTCTACAGGAAGCGCAGAAGATCCGGCGCCTGCAAATCATGATCAGCATGGTCATGTCGGTAATCAGCCAGGACCCCAACCTGACCATCGAGGAAGCCTCCGAGTTGGTGGCCGGCACCAAACGCGCCGCCCTCGCCATGTTCCCCGATAAAGAACTTGCCTACGACATCCTCTACAAGCCCAGGCTTCAGCGGTTGATGAGGGAACGATTCCACCTGCAGTAGGGATTCTGTCCTGTAGCTGCTCCCGCATTTTGAGCGGTTCCACGCCATCCAAGCCCTGGCAATCATCCGGGTGCACGGCTGGGGAGCGAATTTCTATACTCCGAGCTATGTTGGAACCGGGCGGGGGCTGGCGGAGCGAGGGTTCCCAAAAATTTCGGTCAATACGCGCATGCACGACATCGGGAGCATGCCGCGCCAGAAATATACATTGGCTCTAAACCGGATATGTTTTTTACTAGCGGCATTCAGGCCGTTCTCCCTAGACTCAGTCTGCTACCGAGAAAGCTGGCGAGCTCGATACCCAGGAGGGAAGCTGTGAAGACGGTCGCGCTTCTATCGATTATTCTCACGATATTCGTGGCGGCTCCAGCTGCGAAGGCCCAGGACGAAACCACTCACTCCAAGGCGGCATGCCCTTGGCCGGAAAACCTGGATGCCGTGAAAGCAGCTCCTGAAACTCACAAGGTCATCTTTGAAAATGAGCATGTCCGAGTGCTGCAAGTAACCATCGCACC
This sequence comes from Terriglobales bacterium, assembly GCA_036376415.1. GTDB lineage: Bacteria > Acidobacteriota > Terriglobia > Terriglobales > Acidobacteriaceae > Gp1-AA145. The sequence goes on along the minus strand of DASVAJ010000001.1, from coordinate 119,282 downwards.
CCACAGCAAAGAACCCGTCCATACCCATTGCTGGCCCAGTACGCTCTATATCCAGCAAGTTGGCGACATCATTGTCCGAGACGATAAGGAAAAAGTACTCTTCGACGCTCGCCAGCTTAAGGAAAGCGAAAAGCAAAAGCCGCCTTTTGTGCTGTGGAGCGCGCCGGAGGGACCGCATTCGGATGAGAATCGGGATGATTTGCCTGCGACATTGATCCAGTTTGAAAACAAAGTAGCAACAAATCGTTCCCAGGGGATATGCCCTTGGCCGGGAAACCTGGACGGCGTGAAAGTAGCGCCCGAAACTCACAAGGTCATCTTTGAGAATGAGCACGTCCGAGTGCTGGAAGTAACCATTCCCCCACACAGCAAAGAGCCGGTCCATACGCATTGTTTGCCCAGTACGCTATATATCCAGCAGATTGGCGACATAATCGTCGGAGCTCCTGACGGAAAAATTGTCTTCGACTCTCGCCAGATGAAAGAAAACGAAAAGCAAAGGGCGCCTTTCGTGCTGTGGAACGCTGGGGAGGGGCCGCATTGGGACGAGAACCCAGAGGATTTGCCGATAAGAATCACTCAAGTGGAGCATAAAGACTGACGTTGCCAACCTTGCGCTCACATCCCTCGTCAATCCTGCGCCATGTTTTTTGACGGGAGACGGGAAAGAGACCCCCGCAGAGACACCCCCAATCAAACTGAAACTAAAGCTGAAGCTGCTGGTCAACTCATCACAGCTCAGTTCATTTGTGCAACCAGTCCAACACGTCCCGTTTATTGTGACCGTCGCGTGGCGTTGGCGCAGCGAAGACGTGAAGGTGAAGCTGAAGGTGCGGAAAAGGGGAGGATGCTGAAGTTGAGGCGTTGGTCTGCAACCGGAGAGTCAAATCGCACAACAATTTCGGCGAACAAAAAACGCAAGCTTGTGTAGTCGCCTGTTATCAGGAATTGAGCTTGACCCCAGGTAAAATGTGGCATTCTCCGAGTTGAAAAAGGGGACGCACCATGGCACACGAAATTACCCGGTTGAGGGACAGATGACCCCACAAGCGGCGAGGCGATTCCGTACGGTTCTCATCGTGTGGGTAATCATCTTGGCTGGCTTGCGCGCAGTGCACTCCTCTGACTTAGCGACCGGGAGCATCGACGGAAAAGTTGATTTGGTTCTCGGCGAGCATACTGTTCCTGTCTCTGGCGCGAGGCTTGAACTGATGAGCATCTCTGACGAGGGTGGAAAGTATCAGGCTGAAACGGATGACAACGGGAGATACACAGTTGACCTTCCACGGGGAACGTACAAAATGCTCCTCAGTTGGGCGGGCGGCGACTGTGCGGAAATTCATCGGGCGCCATTCAGGCTGGATGCTGCCTCGCACTTAACTTTGGACTTCCTCGTTATGCAGTGTCCATCAAGTGAACCCATTTGGAAGTATCTTCCTCCAGAGGAGGCCAAAAAAGAGGCTGAAAAGTATAGGAAGTCGCACGAAACAAATCCGATGAACGTTCCACTCAATGAGCAGACCGAAAACTACCAGGAGCAAGTGATTCCTGCTGAGAACAATCGATGGCCCGATATTGTCCTTTCGTTCGGAAAGTATGACAATCGTGCCGAGGAGATTCGATATTTTCCGTTACACCAGCTGCTTCTGAATCCTTTTCACATTCCAAACCCGCCCACTCCGTTGAGTCTGCCCGTGACCATTACCGTTGATCGTTATACGCTTCGAGCGTCATCTGTGATTCTTGAAAAGAGAAGGATGGTTTTCAAGGCTAACGGCCAGGTGTTGATCTCGGACGGCACGCACGAAACGAACGCCCGATCTGCTACCCTCTTTTTCTCAGACGGCGAACCTAAGATCAAAGTTAACCGCTAACAACTAGCGGCTTTTGAAGACGGACAAGAGCGGCGACAGTTGCCGATAAATCGCCATTTCACTCATTAACGCCAGAGCGCGGTGAATTCAATCGCCTGACTTCGCTGAAACGCCAGTTTTTCGTTTCCCCTGCGCCTGTAAACGACCAGAGCGTACAAGAATCTCAATATGCTCAGAAATTAAATTCGTACCCTTCATCCCCAGTCGGCAGGTCGGCCCCGACCACATCAGCAACTCTGGCAATCACCATGGCTACCTTGGTCCAACGTTCCCCAACGGCCAACAGAATAGCGTCCTGAATTTGTGAGGCGCTCATAAGTTAATTTTGCCCTACATGGTCACTTGGCGAAACGTCGCCATATCGCTCAAAATCCCACTTTGCCGCTCAAAGCGTGAAATCGCCTGGTTGCGCCAACCATGCGCTAGAATTTCGTTAGCTTGCCAGTGTGTCATGAATAAACCATCGCGAAATGAGTGGATGCGCGACGTTGAGCTTAGCCAGCGCAACATTGTCTTCCCGGACACAGCAGCGAACGAGGCCAGGTTTTGGCGAACCCTCATTTCCGGCAAGCTCACCACCGTTCAAGTCATCGGGGTTGTCTTCTATTGTGGACTTGTTGCGGGAGCCATCTGGGACATGGCTAAGGGAATGTTTTCCATTGTCGAATTGCTATTCCTTGGCCGGGTGCATTATTCCATTCTTCCTTCTGCTACGCTGGAGGATTCGGAAGGCGCTTGCCGATGCACAGAAGCGACCGCCTCTTGCGAAGTAGCTCACGAGTGGTGATAAATCTGCCATGGCGCAATCATCCCAGCAGCGACTGTTCCTTACATCACGCTTGCGAATCCTAGTGGCGATGGGTGTCACAGGACTATTCTTGGCGGTTACTATTCGAGGAATTGTTTACGGGCAGCCGAAGGCGCAATGGATAATTTCGGCGTCGCATTTGCTTCACGGGTGGTTGCTGATCGCTGTCAATCTATTGTTGTGCTCCTACGTCTGCTGGCTTGGATTCTCGATTATTCGCATTACAATCGGGCGGGAGCGCATATTTGCGGTGGGATGGTGTCTGGGCTTTTTTCTGTGGCCGTTCCGGCTATTGTGGCCCCAAGTTGCAGTGCCAATCAGACATATCGATGCCTTCGGAATGGCGACCGCACTGTTCGCAGCACTAGCTCTTCTGCTTGAGCATTCAGAGCCGACCCATTCACGCGGCACCACCGACGCGATCTAGTGCTTGACGGTTGAGAAATCCTCAGCTGCCCTCTCTGCAAATCTCGCTTTTCATGGCGTGCATTCTACGGTGCCGGAAGAGCGCCTGCCCACAGTGCAAAGTGTCGTTGGGCCAGCCCTACTGGTATCGAGTCTTACTGGTATTCGTAAGTCTGGCGGCCATGGGAGCCGTTATGTACGCTGGATGCAGAGGCCCAAATGCAAACGGTTGGCTGCTCGCCGGGTTGCCGTTTGCCTTTGTCGCAGGCATGGCCGCTCAGGTTTTCGTTCTCAAATCACTGGTGAAGATACCCGATCATTACTCACTGATATCTGTGCTAGCGTTCTGCACCGCACGATATAAATCGCCAACCGTAAATTCTCGAACTGATCCCTCGTAGTTGAATAGGCCTTCCCCTTGAAAGAGAAACTCGTTTGGGCCGAGGTCGAACGTCTTGCGATAACCGTGTTCTGCATCCGACAGCTGCACGTTGAAGTGCTTTTCCGTCGCCTTTAGGAGGTCATCGCCATCATCGCCCATTACCCCAAGATCATCTTCAAACCTGCTTTCGAGGGTAATGGTCTTCTTTTGGGATATCCCACACTGAGATCGGATGAAATCAACAAATTCTTCAAACGATAGACTGCCCATATTGGTTTCCTTCTGGATGGTTGATGATAAACGCGATAAATACTCAAAATCCCACTTTGCCGCTTAACCGCCTCAAAAATACAACGACAAGGTTATCCAGACATGGGGCTATCTTTTTATCGGTGGCATGCCCGAGCACTCGATCAGCACCAGCTCAGCTCAGCAGCGGCTCAATCCAACAGCAGCAACAGCAGCAGCTCAGCGTCACATCATCAGCAATAACACCAGATGTTTACTAGAACGTTAACAAGAATGCATCATTTCAATGTTTCTATCTCTTCTCCCCCATGTTTTTTGACGGGTTAAGAGATAGCGACTTTGAAGTGACGCATCTCTGTTGCTCAGTTGATAAACAGCTGATGCTATCGCTCGCGCTGTGACGCTGCTGTGCTGATGCTGTGTTGATGCTGAGCTGCTGCTGCTGCTGTGCTGATCGGGTATTGCTCGCGCTGTGACGCTGCTGCTGCTGTGACGCTATTGATTTGTTTTTGCCGCTAGAGATGACGCTGCTGCTGGTTGTTGGTGTTGCGTGTGTACGCGGTAAAAAAAATGGCTCCCCCTCTCTGTTGGTAGCGGTCCGTTATTCGTCATGACCTCGTGAAACGAGGGCGTAGTCACCTGAATCGAAGCCCACGTAGGTTGGCACGTTGATGCCAATGTTGGCGCCTACACTCTTCGCGAGAACACCAGCAGCTCCAAGCAGTATGGCATAGTCGAAAATTTGGCGAGACTCGACATCATCCGAACCAAGCTCTCTTATTCTGTTCAAAATACGTGATTGTAAGAAGCGTTCATTTGGAAGATAAGACAGATCTCCGCGGTCCAGTGCAACTTCGGGCTTCGGAGCTGTTCCACCCGCGAAATAAAATCCCACTCGTGCACGGCTAGAGGTGTCGCGCGTACGGTCTAACAACTCAAATAATCCAAAATAGAGAAATGAGATGTCAACTGGCGCCGGTTCCAAAATGAGAATGTTTTTTACCTGCTTTATAAGTAGCTGCGATTCACTTTCAAAATCCAGAGACGCCAAATCGGAAATTGTTAGCCCAATTACGCCGAGAATCCTTTTCCACACGGCATTGGCGGGCGCTTTTGTCTCTATCAAAATGTCTCGTATTTGAGTAGACACAACCTTAAGATTCGTAGATTGCATTTTTCTGCCTCTGGCTGTTATTTATTTCAATCGCAGGAGCCCATTTTAGATGGGACCTCCCTTGAGGATATCGGGGTTGCTTGTGATAATAGCTCTTAATTCCCGTAAAGCCTGCCCAAGAGCACGCTCGGCGTCCTTGCCAACGAGCCCATTGGTCGCTTTGCTCAGTTTCTCAAGTACGAACTCATGGTATGCTCTGGCATGCCGACCCGCATGCCCCTCGAGTTCCATCAAGTTCTCACTCCATTGGAGGTCTTTCCCTGCTCTTGCGAAGATTTTCTCAAATTGTTCAGTGAATCCGCTGACAATGGCTTTGTCGGTAGCAATATGGTGCAGTTGACTCGAATGGCCTGCAAGCTCGGCCTCCTCACTTTCTCCTTCCGATGCGATGGCAGCTACCACGCTGCCAATCGCCATGTTTATTGCGTCCTGACAACCCTCCCCTTGCGCACAATGTGTTCGGCCAAATCCTAAGGTGGCATTGAAATCGTCCAGCGCTTTCGGAGCCTTTGGGATCAAAGGTATCAATGCGGCAATCAATCGCGCCTCGGCTTCGGAGAGACCGGCCGCTTTGTCATCGAGTACCTGCTTGGCTCAGCAGCTCGATCAGCATCAGCAGCTTGATCAACATCAGCACAGCAGCGTCACAGCTCAAGCGATAGAATCAGCTGTTTATCAACTGAGCAACAGAGATGCGTCACTTCAAAGTCGCTATCTCTTAACCCCCATGTTTTTTGACCTTTGCTCCCCGCCCGACTAGACTCATTTGCCGGCGGTGTTCCCATGAAGAACTGGTTTTTCCTGCTTGCCATTCTGCTTGGCAGCTTTTGCCTTCTGTTGGCCGACGATGATGAAGGCCACCATCACGAAGACATCACCGAAGCGCAGGTAGGGACGGTGCACTTCCCAACTTCATGCGCGCCGGCGGTGCAGAAGCCGATCGAGCGCGGGGTGGCCATGCTGCACTCCTTCTGGTACGAGGAAGCCGAAAAGCAATTTGTGCAGGTCGAGAAGGATGACCCGCAGTGCGCCATGGCGCGCTGGGGCGTGGCGATGAGCCTGTGGCATCAGCTATGGAACCGCCCGGACCGGCCGACACTGGAGCATGGGCTGGCGGAACTCAAGCGCGGCCACGCGTTGCAAGCCAGCGAGCGCGAACGCGAATACATTCATGCGCTGATGACGTTCTATTCGCATCCCGGCAAGCCTTACCAGAAACGGGCAACCGCTTACAGCAAGGCAATGGAGAAAGTCTCGAGGAATAATCCTGACGATCACGAAGCCGCGGCATTTTATGCGCTGAGTCTGCTTGCTTCGGAACCCGACAAGGACCAAAACAACACCCACCGCAAGAAGGCCGCCGAGGTGCTGGAAAAACTCTTTGCGGAGGAGCCAAACCATCCCGGAGTTGCCCACTATTTGATCCACACCTATGACACCCCCACGATGGCGGAGCATGGCTTGCCGGCGGCACGAAAATATGCTCAGCTGGCTCCCGCGGCGCCGCACGCCTTGCACATGCCGGCGCACATCTTCGCGCGGCTGGGGCTGTGGCAGGATGACATCAACTCGAATATCGCTTCCATCGCCGCCACGCAAAAGGAAACCGCCATGCACATGGGGGGCGAAGGCCACCAGTTCCATGCCATGGATTTTCTGGTCTATGCCTATCTGCAAACCGGGCGCGAAGCCGAGGCGCAGAAGATCATTGATCAAGTCCGCGCCCTGCCGCCCATGCACGACATGTATGGGATGGGATTTGATCCGCGGCTGTTTGCGCTTTCGGCATATCCGGCGTCGTACACTTTGGAACTGCATCGCTGGACAGAAGCGGCTGAGTTGCCGGTGATCGAGGGCGCACCCGACACCGAGCACTCTTATACCTACTGCGCGCGCGCCATCGGCTCCGCGCGCAGCGGGAATGTCGAGCAGGCCCGCAAAGAAGTGGCGCAACTCGAGGCTCTCCAGAAGAAGCTTGAGCCCAAGAAGAAGAACGACCAGGGCGAGTACGAGAGCGTTAGCACCGATTTGACGATCGCCAGAGCATGGCTCGCGCATGCTGAGGGACGGCAGGAAGAAGGCCTGCGGCTGCTTCGATCGGTTGCCGGCAAGGAAGAAGGCGAGGCCGAATCCAGCCAGGGTATCCCCGCGCACGAGATGATTGCTGACATGTTGCTCGACTCCAAGCGGCCACAGGAAGCGTTGGCGGAATATGAAGCCGCATTGAAATCCGATCCGGGGCGGTTTAACTCACTTTATGGAGCAGCCCAAGCTGCCGAACAAGCCGGGGATCATCAACAGGCGAGTAAGTACTACTCGGAGGTGGTCAAGAACTGCGAAGGTTCCCAATCCGAGCGGGCAGAATTGAAGCATGCTCGCGAGGTGGTCGAGGCCGAGGCCAAAGCGAATCCGCGCGCCCAACTCCGGTAGCCAACCTCTGCGCACCGCCAACTTCCACCCCTGGATTCCGGGCACCGCGCGGGATTCAGGATGGGCACCCGTAATCGTGACAGAGGAATTTATTTCCCGCTGGGCTGCGGGTTCATTTGCTGTAGCTGAAACAGCAAGGTTGCGAATCCCAGCTTGGATTTCATTTGCACTGGAATCCTGCGCCCGTCGTTGCTGAACCACACCCACAGAACGCCTTTGCCTTTCATGGGTCCTGAGAGCGGCTCGGCCTTCACGCGCAAGGTGTCGAATTGTCCCAGCGGCGACTTGATGCTCTCGCGCGATTCGACTTTGACTTCCACGTCGGTAGTTTTTCCGTTGTCGTTGACAGGAAAGGTCTGCGAGTAGCCCGGCGCGAGCGGCAGCGAGGCGACATAGAAGAATCCACTCACCACATCCGTAACGCAGGCGGGAATATCGAATTCATTGTGCTTCATCTCCGCGGTCCTGGTATTTCTGATATCAACGCGACTTTTTCCCCGCGGATAATCCAGTGCAACCGTTTCTTCGTACTGCCTTTTGCCTTCTTCGTTGTGCTTTTGCATCTGCTTGGTGCAGAAGGTTGAGGGGTCGACATCGGCCGAAAACAGATCGTGAACTTTGAAGATCTTGTCGGGCATTCCGCTGGAATTCGCCGTCGCCACCACCCGGGCAGCCGGGCCGGCATGCTGAATCTCCACCGTCGAGGTGCCCGCGTTGAAGAAGTGCCATTGCACCGAATAGACGTACTTCTGGTCCGCAAACGAGTAGCGGGGAAGGGGCGCGATAATATGCGACTCCGGCGCAGAGCTGACCACGGCGCGGGAGTTGGTGTCACCGCCCGCGAATGCCGAGTTGGTCAACCAGCAAGCCACGATGGCCGCGGTGGCAGGAAAATAGAATCTGCGATTCATCGCTGAAAATGTACTTTGAGAAGCAGCGCCGCAACCATGAGTGCCGCCCCGAGCGCGGCATTGTACTCGCGGTGTTTCCAGTAAAGATGCCAGGAGAAACCCTCGGGGCTGCTCGCGCGCGCCCGAAGACGCGGAAATAACCGCGGAACTCTGCGCGAATAATCTTCAAATTCCGGAAAGCGCGCCCGCAGAAATTCTTCCTCGCCGTGAATGACCGGCACATAAATTGACAGCAAAATGACAATCGCGATCACGCCCACCCACCAGCTGCGAGCCGCCAGCGCAAATCCTGCGGCTATGATGATCGACCCAAGGTATAGCGGATTGCGCGTGTATGCATAGGGCCCGGAGGTCGCAAGCTGCTCGTTTTTTCGGACATGCCCCGAAGCCAGAGCGCGGATCAGCAGGCCAACGCAGGCAATGGCCGTGCCCACGCAAATCGAACGAATGCTCGGACGCGCCAACCAGATGTAAGCCGCGGCAAACACGAATCCCAGCGGCACCCGAATGCGGCGGGCAATCTTCTGCCACTTAGCCATGGGAGCTCTCAAGCACACGCCTCGCGACAGCGATCACCTCGTCTGAAGTGATCTGCCGCAGGCCGGGGTCAGGGACGCCGGTGTGGGATAGCGACGTGCGGCTCGCCGGATTCCTAAGCACGACGCTATGGGTTCCGTATGGGCGGTTGCGCGCGGGATCAGTCGGGCCAAACAGCGCGACCACGGGTACCCCGAGCGCGGCTGCCAGATGCATGGGTCCGGTATCGCCGCCAATACACAGGCTGGCACGGCGGGTGAGCGCGATGAGTTCGCCGATCGTGCAGGAAATGGGGACAGCCCTGCCATCACTGTCGCGCTGAACGGTCAGAGCCAGGTCCTGTTCAGCGGGACTGGAATTGATGACAGGGATCATGCCGTCGTGTGCCAGCGCTTTGGCGACGTGCCCGAACCTTTCCGCCGGCCACTGCTTGGCTCCCCACCCGGCGCCGGGGTTCAGGATCACTAGGTTGCGGGCGCTTTCACCCAACTTGTCAGCGATGCTTTGTTCGGCCCTCTCGTCGCGGGGGAAAACAGGCTTGGCGGGCGTGAGCATCGTCCGCGCAATCGCCTCGGCTAATGAATGGTATTGCTGGATGACGTGCGTTCCTTTTGTCGAAATCCGCCGACTATAGAAGATCCGCGCGGGACCTTCCCGCGCATTCTCCATTCCCACTGTCAGCTTCGCACCCGCATACTGCGACACGAGTGCGGACTTGATTGCTCCCTGGAAATCCGCAGCAACGACATAATTCTGTTCCCGCATTCCGCGAAAACCGGTCTTCAACTCGTTCCAGGTGGTGCGGGAAAGCAGCGAACGCCGCCATTGTTTTGTGTTCAGCGGGTGTACGCGGTCAACAACGGGACGAAGGGGACTGCGTGGCCCACACCGGTCCGCGCTGTTGCCGGCCAGCAGTTCCGTCCAGCGCTCCTCAATGGCCCAGCCGATGCGCATATCGGGAAATGCCGAGCGCAACGCTGAAACCGCGTACAGTGTGTGAATGACGTCGCCCATCGCGCCGAGCCGGACAACCAGCAGGCTCTCTGGCGCGTTCGCCGATGGAGCCGAACTCACGACCGGTGCCGCTCCATGCGCTCAATGATCTCCGTTGCCGAATGATCTTTCGCGTCACCCACGATCTCCACCCGGCCGCCGCACTGGACGACCGTGTCGCGCTCGGGAACGCTCTCCGCCGTGTAATCGGTTCCCTTGGCGTGAACGTCAGGCCGAATCTCGCGCACCAACGCTCGCACGTCAGGCTCATGGAAAATGACCACGGCATCGACATCGGACAAAGCCGCAAGGATTTCAGCGCGCTCTTCGGCCGGCATAAGTGGGCGGCCATCGCCCTTGAGCTGCAGGACCGATTCGTCGGAGTTGACCGCCACCACCAGCCGGCCTCCCAGCTGCCTGGCCGCGTGCAGGTAGCGCACATGGCCGACGTGCAGCAGATCGAAGCATCCATTCGCGAGCGTAATCTTCTCGCCTTTCCTGCGCCACGCCTGGACGCGCCGCCGCAGTTCCTCGCGATCAACGATTTTTTCCGAATACATGCTCTTCGCTCAGTGCGGACGAGTTGCGGGCGGTTCCTGCTCGATCGCGGCAAACAATTCCTGTTGCGACACGGTCGCCGTGCCCCGCTTCATCACCACGATTCCGCCGGCGTAATTCGCCAGATGCGCCGCTTCCTCGGTGGTTGCGCCGGCTGCGAGCGCCGCGGTAAAGGTTGCGATCACTGTGTCTCCTGCGCCGGTCACGTCAGTGGCCTGATCGTTGCCAAATACGGGTATGTCGACCGGCTTGTGCTTGCCCGGAAAGGCGGCCATGCCGTCACGGCCGCGGGTAATCACCAGTGAGTCCAGTTTCATGCGCGAGATGATCTCCTGACCCGCCGCGCACAGCACGTCCCAGTCTTGACCGATGTGAAGGCCCAATGCCTCCTCCACTTCGGGTTCGTTCGGCGTGGCGGCGGTCACTCCCGAAAACTCCAGCATGCGATGCCGGGAATCGAGCACGATGGGAACCGCATCGCGGCGGCTCTTGCGGACTGCATTGACGATCTCCGGAGTCGCCGCTCCGTAGCCGTAGTCGGAAACCAGCAGGGCATCGGAAGCGCGCAGGTACTTCTCCGCCGCGAACGCAAGCTCTCGCGTGACATGACTATCCAAAGCCTCTTCCGGCTCGCGGTCGATGCGCACTACCTGCTGGCGCCAGGTGTGCGGCATTCCAGCAAGAATACGGGTCTTGGTCACGGTAGTGTGATCCTTGTCGCGAACCACCCCGGTGACTGGAATCCGCTTGTGGCGAAATGCCCGCAGCAGCAGGCGTCCGGTTTCGTCGTTCCCGACGATTCCCACTGGGAGCACGTTGACCCCGAGGTCCGCGAGGTTGTTCACGGCGTTTGCGCCGCCGCCGGGAACAACGGTGCGTTCGCGATGGCGCAGAATCAGCACCGGCGCTTCCCGCGACACGCGCGAGATTTCACCGAATACGAATTCATCGGCAACCATGTCGCCCAGCACGGTGACCGTGGTCCGTGGAAATGCTTCCACAATCCTGCGCAGGCGGTCGTTGGCTTTTGCGGCTCGAGGCATTGTCGAGTTGCCAGTCCTTAGTGGCTAGAACTAACAACTAACCACCAGCAACTAAATCACTGGCCCCTGATTTTCTCACGCTGCGGCTCGCGATTCACGGTTAGCCGCAACACCGTATCCAGAGCGTCAGCGGGGTCGACTTCCATCGTCACCTGCGCCACCGTGACATCGCCGAGTTCTTCCAGCCGCGGTCCCAGATTGGTCGCGTCTTTTTCGGTGGTGATAAAGCCTTCAGCGTGCTTTCGCCGGGCAAGCTCACGAAGCCTTTCCACATCATCGCCAGAGTAGGCGTGGTGGTCCGGGTAAACCTTGTGCGCAACCGCCTGAACCCCCATGGCCCGTAGCTGGTCGAAGAATCTCTGCGGACGGGCGATTCCGCAGAAAGCAACCGGGATTCGCGGTGTTCCGCGAAGGTAGATGTCGCGGCGCACCCGCCAGACCGTCTTCCCGGAAATCGCGAGCTTGTTCAGATCCACTCCCTCTGCGGCTGCGATGACGTCAGCGCGTTCGAGTGCGCGCAGCGGCTCACGCAGGCGGCCGAGCGGCAGCAGGGTATCGCGCAGATCCTCGGCAGTAAGCAGAACGATATCCAGATCCCTGGCCAGCGCGCGGTGCTGAAATCCGTCGTCGAGCAGGTGCACTTGGGCTGCGAATTGTGTTTCCGCCAGATTTCCTGCCTCGTACCGGCTTTCACCCACAACCACCGGGCAGCCCAGGCGCCGGGTCATCAGCAGCGGTTCGTCGCCATAGTCGGCAGGCGTCCCGTTAGCATGCACAACGCGAACTCCACGGGACCTGCGCCCATAGCCGCGCGACAGGACGTCGAAGGGTACTCGATGCCGATTCAGAAACTCGCCGAGGAGAATCACAAACGGAGTCTTGCCGGCCCCGCCGGCGGAAATGCTGCCTACGCTGATTACCGGCGTCTTGAGCTTACGGCTGAGGAGAACTCCGCGGTCGTAGAATTCGTTGCGGAGTTCCACGCCCATGGCGAAGATCGCGCTCAGCGGATTCATGCCGGCTGAGCCTCGTGCGCCGAGCGTACTACCAGCCGTTGCAGCTCGTGTAGCATTCTCCGGGTGGCGCCCTGTTGGGATTCGAGGACAGCCGTCGCGCGACGTCCCATTCCCAACCGTTCAGGGTCATCGCTCAGAAGTCCCAAAAATGTCTCCCCCAGTCGGTCCGCAGCAATCACACGGACGGCATCGTGGTCCTGAAAGACATTCACAATGTCCCGAAAGTTCTCAGTGTGCATTCCGACAAGAATCGGAACTCCCTGGTGTGCCGGCTCAATGATGTTATGTCCGCCCCGGGGTACGAGGCTGCCGCCAACAAAGGCGATAGTTGCGAGGGCATAAAGACTGGCCAGCTCGCCAATGGAATCAACCAGAAGAATGCTGCGGTTGAGCGATTCGCCTTGCCATCGCGAGCGCCTGGCGAAAGGCGAATCGGAATGCGTCAAAAGCTGCGCGACCTCCTCAAAGCGTTCCGGGTGGCGCGGGGCGAGCAGCATCACAGCTTCCGGATAGCGCTCGACCACCGCATGGAACGCGCGCACCAGGATTTCCTCTTCGCCCGCGACGGTGCTGCCGCACACCAGCACCGGACCCGCATGCGAATTTGCCAGCGCGCTCTTCAGCTGATCGGTAATGTCACAGGAACGCGGCGGCGGCACATCGAATTTCAGGTTTCCGGCGACTCTTACCCGTTCCGCCGGAGCCCCAATCTCGGTCAATCTCCGCGCGTCCTCCGGAGTCTGGGCGAGAAAGATATCGACCGGCGCCAGCACCCGGCGAAGAAGCGTCTTCCAGCGCCGGTAGCCGGCAAGCGAGCGATCGGAGATTCGCGCATTCACCACCGCCACTCGGGCGCCCTGCTCCGCTGCCACGCGCAGAAAGTTTGGCCAGAATTCCGTCTCCGCCAAAATAACGAGATCCGGGTTGAGCGCGTTGAACCAGCGCCGCACGGCGAAGGCGAAGTCCAATGGGAAATAGAAAACATTGTCGGGGCCGAAGCGGCTGGCTGCGAGCTTCTGAGCGGTGTCGGTGGTGGTGGAAACGACAATTCGATAGTCCGGCATCTCCGCCCGCAGTCCGCGCGCGAGTTCGCTGATGGCCAGAACTTCTCCTACGGAAACCGCGTGAATCCATGCACATTTCCCGCCCCTGTGACGTAGTCTCGCGGGAATCACCCCAAACCGCTGCCGCAGGCCGGTGCGATATTTACCGTGCCGCAGCATCTGCCACAGCCAGTAGGGGCTTACAACGACCAGCGCCAACGCCAGCAACACGCTGTATAGGAAATACATGGAGGCATTGCCATTCTAAACTCGCACAGGCGCAAATCTTTGCGGCCAGCGGAACAGCCCGGCCAACGCATCTTATAATCCAAATCCATCATGAACAGCACGTTTCGGCTACCACTCAAGTTGGCGCTGGCCGGCGTTCTTGCCGCGGCACCGCTGCTCTGTGTCGCCTCGAAAGAGTTTTCCATGCCGAAGGTGCAGCCAGCCGCGGCGTATCCGGCCCACGATTATCACCCTAAGGAATTGGTCACGGTTGCACTCGACCCCTATAACGCGCCGCCCAAGTCCAACATTTTCGTCGTGAACTACCGCGAGGCCAATCTGTTGCCCATCCTGCTCGTCATCACCAACGATAGCGACCAGCCGATTGTGCTCTCTGGCATGAGGCCGCAACTGGTTTCGGGTAGCGGCACCAAGATGTCTCCGGAGACCGAAGATGACATTTTCCGGCGGGTCTCTCATCCGCACGCTTCGGGCGCGCGCCTACCGTTACCCTTTCCAACTAGGAGAGTGAAAGGCGGAGTGAATACCAAGGAATGGAACGAAATTCAAAGTGCGCAGTTCAAGGCCAAAGCCGTCGAGCCGCGCAGCACGCAGGCCGGCTTCCTGTTTTTCGATGTCCAAGACGTATCCGATCCCCTCCGAGATGCGCACTTCTATCTGACGAGCGTGCACGATTCTGCGGGCAATGACCTCATGTATTTTGAAATTCCGCTGAACAAAGCCAACCGCCAGCCCGCGCAGCCTGATTCAAAATAGAAGGATTTTTCCGGGGTGTGGCGGAATAGAGAGGCTAGGCTTTGTCCGGAGCAAGCAGCTTGCCCATAGCGTGGGCAACAGACTTCAGTTTGTTCAGATCTTCCGAGGTAAAATCCGGTCCCGCCTTGGCCGGAGAATAGGCTTTGCGAGAAACTTGGATCACGCCAAGAACGTCGCCCGCGTCGTTCAGAATGGGCGCGGACATCAGCTTCTGGATCACTTCCGTGTCGGCGCCTTCCTGACCGAGCCTGACCACCTCGAAAACGCTGGAATGCTTTACCCGGGTGAAACTGTTAAAGAGGTCTGCCCGCTTGGTGCGCGCGGTTCGCGCGGCCACCGCGGAGCTGGAGAGGGGAATGGCTCCTACTGCTTTCAATTCAGCAGGATACAAGAACTTCAGCAGCCTGCCTGAGGTCTGAAGCAATGCGACTTCGGTCTTTCTGACCTGGAACAGCTTGGCTATACAGGAGCAAATTGTGTCCGGATCGCTGTCCTGAAAACGTACGCCCGCAAGCTGGTCCATTTCCAACATCTCTACCGAAGTATGCCGAATCCGCAGAGTACCCGGCAAGGTAACTAACGTGTTGCTTTTTCCTGTAACCGCTGTGGAAAAGTACGCTTCGGCAAGAGGACATCCTGCTGATTGCGGCCAGGCGCGCGCACAATTGTCCTCTATAATCTTGGGATTATGGCGACATCGGTGGAGAGCCTGGCGGCGTTGCGGGCGAAATATGAGCCGGTTATCGGGCTCGAAGTTCACGTCCAGTTGCTGACCGCGACCAAGATTTTCTGCTCCTGCTCGACCCGCTTCGGCGACCCTCCTAATACCAACGTGTGCCCGGTGTGCCTGGGACTACCCGGCGCACTGCCGGTCCTGAACCGCAGGGCCGTGGAATTTGCCACCCTCGCAGCCATGGCGTTGAGTTGCGAGATTCGCGAGACCTCCATCTTCGCCCGGAAAAACTATTTCTATCCCGACCTGCCCAAGGGATACCAGATTTCGCAGTACGACAAGCCGCTGGCTGAGCATGGATTTATCGAGATCGCGGGCGCGTCCGCTTCGAAGCGAATCGGCATTACCCGCGTACACCTCGAAGAGGACGCCGGCAAGAGCCTGCACGAGGGTTTTGCCGGTGCGAGCGAAAAAACCGCGATCGACCTGAACCGCAGCGGCGTGCCGCTGATCGAAATTGTGAGCGAGCCCGACATTTCCTCGCCCGAAGAGGCCTACGAATACCTCACGCGATTGAAGGAAATCATCCTCTACACCGGCGTGAGCGATTGCAACATGGAAGAAGGCTCGCTGCGCTGCGACGCCAACGTCAGCGTGCGCCCGCGGGGCGAGAAGAAGTTCGGCACCAAGACGGAAGTAAAGAACGTGAATTCGTTCCGCTTCATTCGCGAAGCGCTGGAGTACGAAATCGACCGCCAGATCGAGGTCATCGAATCCGGCGGCAAAATCACCCAGGAGACCCGGCTGTACAACTCCGTAGAAGGCAAGACCTACGGCATGCGCTCCAAAGAGCAGGCGCACGACTATCGCTATTTTCCGGAGCCGGATCTGCTGCCGTTGATCGTCGATGAAAGCTGGCGCGCTGAAATTCGCAAGACCCTGCCCGAGCTTCCCGAAGCTCGCCGCAAGCGGATGATGGCCGACTACGGCATTACGGCTGGCGATGCGTACACGCTCACGCTCACAAAAACGCTGGCAGATCAGTTCGAGGAAGCAGCCAAGGCGGCGAAGAATCCCAAACGCGTGGCGAACCTGGTACAGAGCGAATTGATGGGACGCCTGAAAACCAAAGGCTTGGAAATTGAGCAGTCGCCCATTTCCATGAAAGGCATAGCCGCGGCTGCCGATCTGCTGGAGAGCGGCACCATCTCGAGCAAGATGTTGAAGGACCTCTTCGATCTGTGCTTCGAGCAGAGGAAGGATTTTTCCGTCGTCTACGAAGAGCAGGGGCGCCCCGCGCAGTCCAGTGATATCGGCGCGATTGAGGCAATTCTCGACAAAGTCATTGCCGAGAATCCAAAGCAGGTTGAGCAGTACCGCGCGGGAAAGAAAACCGTCAGCCAGTTCTTTGTCGGCCAAGTGATGCGGCTCTCGAAAGGGCAAGCCAATCCGCAGTTGGTGAATGAACTGGTGGCGAAAAAGCTGGGGTAATTCTCAGACACCTAGGACAGCCGACTCGGCTGTCCTACATGGCCATGCTTACTCTGGCCTGTCGATTTGCGCCCGCTGCAGCCGATCCGAATAGTCCACGTACACCGACTTCCACTCGGTGTAAAAGTCAATCGCGCCGATGCCGCCTTCGCGATGGCCGTTCCCTGTCGCCTTGACTCCGCCAAAAGGTAGATGAACCTCGGCGCCGATGGTCGGGGCGTTGATGTAGGTGATGCCGGCATACAGGTCGCGCATCGCCGCGAAGGCTTTGTTCACATCGCGCGTGTAGATCGCGGATGACAGGCCATATTCGATGTTGTTGGCGATCATCACCGCATCCTCGAAGTTTTCGCAGGGGATGACGGAAACCACCGGGCCGAAAATTTCTTCCTGGGCGATGCGCATCTTGGGATCAACATCGGCAAAGACTGTCGGTTCCAGGAACCAGCCGTGCTGGTAATCGCCCTTCTCCAGCCGATTGCCGCCGCAGCGCAGCTTCGCGCCTTCGGTCTTGCCAATTTCGATGTACTCCAAATCCGTTTGCAACTGCTTCTCATTGACCGCCGGACCCATGTCGGTGATCTCGTCAAGGCCGTTGCCGACGCGCAGCTTCCTGGCCCTGTCGACCAGATGGTCGACAAAATGCCGGTACACGCCCTTCTGCACAATAATGCGGCTCGTTGCCGTGCAGCGTTGCCCGGTCGTGCCGAATGCTCCCCAGAGCGCGCCCTCGAGCGCCAAATCCAGGTTGGCATCATCCAACACGATCATGGGATTTTTCCCACCCAGTTCGAGAGAGCAATGCTTGAAGCTCTTGGCGGAGGTTGTGCCGATGGTCCTGCCGACGGCGCTCGATCCCGTAAAGGAAACCGCCCGCACTTCGGGATGCTCCAGCATGGGCGCGCCGGTTTCCGATCCAAATCCGGTGACGATGTTCACTACGCCTTTGGGCACGCCGGCGTCGGTCAAAACCCGAACCAGGTTGAAGACGGAGAGCGGTGTATCCTGTGCCGGCTTGATGACGCAGGTGTTGCCGCACACTAAAGCGGGCAGTAGCTTCCACGATGGAATTGCCATGGGGAAATTCCACGGCGTGATCATCGCGCAAACCCCGAGAGGATGGCGGACCGCCATCGCAAACTTGTTCGGCAATTCCGAGGGAGTGGTTGGCCCAAACAGCCGGCGGCCCTCGCCAGCCATGTAATAGGCGGTATCGATCGCCTCCTGCACGTCGCCCCGGGTTTCTTTGAGAACCTTGCCCATTTCGCGGGTCATGTCGCGGGCACAGTCTTCTTTCCGTTCGGCCAGCATGGCCGCGGCGCTGAAGATGATCTCGGCGCGTCGCGGCGCCGGAACCAACCGCCACTTGAGGAATGCACGCCTGGCCGCGTCAACAGCGGCATCAACGTCGGGCTTGCCCGATCTCTGGAAAATGCCTACAACATCGCGGGTGTCTGCGGGATTGCGGTTTTCAAAAGTCTGTCCGCTCGAGGCCTCGACCCATTCGCCATCGATGAAGTTGTGGTAGATGTTGGGCCGGGTAGAAGTCCCCGCAAGCACTGGACTGGTGAGGGAGTCGATCGCCATACGTTCCTCCTAGGAACGTTTAATGCTAATCCGTGGCCAGTGGTGGAGCAAGCCGAGGGCGGATTTCCCCGCGGAGGCACGGAGGAAACAAGCGTCTCCGGGTCTGCGTGGTGATTCGCATTTATCGCTAGCCTATAATCAAGCATCGTGAAAAAAGTGGTCCATGCCGCCTGCCCGCATGATTGCCCCGACGCTTGCGGAGTCCTGATTACCGTCGACGAGGGCAAAGCCGTGAAGATCCAGGGCGATCCTGCGCATCCGTTCACGCGAGGGTTTCTGTGCGCCAAGGTGACGAAGTACCTGGATCGCGTGTACTCGCCGGATCGCGTGCTCTACCCGATGCGGAGGATTCGGCCGAAGGGAGCGGTATCGCGGAGCTCTGCTCCGCATGGACGGGCGGGGTCGCCCGTCCCCGCACAGTCCTTGCAGGAGTTTGAGCGCATTACCTGGGACGAAGCTCTTTCTGAGATTGCTGCACGATTTCGCGACATTGCCGCTGAATTCGGGAGCGAAGCCATCCTGCCGTACTCCTATGCGGGCACGCTGGCCAAGCTGAATTACGAGACGATGGACCGCCGCTTCTTTCATCGGCTGGGCGCCTCGCAACTGGCGCGCACCATTTGTTCAGAAGCCGGCGGCGCCGGCGTGCGGTCGGTTTACGGTGTGAACATGGGCACCGAGCCCGAACAGTTCGCGCGCTCCAGGTACATCATTGCCTGGGCGGCGAACATTCACGGCAACAACGTCCACCTCTGGCCGTTTATCGAAGAGGCTCGCCGCAAGGGCGCCAAGCTGGTGGTGATTGATCCCTATCGCACGCGCACTGCCGCTTGCGCCGACTGGCACATCCCCATCAATCCAGGCACTGATGTGGCCCTGGCGCTCGGAATGATGCATGTCATCATCAATGGCAATCTTTACGACGCAGACTACGTCGCCCGGCACACTGAGGGATTTGATCAGCTTCGCGCCAAGGTGCAGGCATACACTCCCGAAAAGGTTTCCCCTTGGACGGGAATTTCAGCCGAGGACATCCAGAGACTCGCCCGGGAGTACGCCACCGTTCGACCGGCGGTAATTCGGATGAACTATGGCGTGCAGCGCTCGCAGAATGGCGGGATGGCGGCGCGCACGATTGCGATGCTGCCCTGCATTACCGGTTCATGGAAAGAGATTGGCGGCGGCTTCCAGCTTTCGACCAGCGGCGCTTACGGTTTGAACAATGCCGCTCTGCATCGCGCTGACCTGATGCAGAAGTCGCTTGGCAGGACTGCGCGGACCATCAACATGGTCGAACTGGGGAAGGCATTGAACAAAGTGAACGATCCGCCGGTGAAAGCGCTGTTCGTCTACAACTCCAACCCGGCAGCGGTTTGCCCCAATCACAATGAAGTCATTCGCGGACTGACGCGGGCCGACCTGTTCACGGTGGTGCACGAACAGTTCTTCACCGATACCACCGACTATGCCGACATCCTTCTGCCGGCGACGACCTTTTTCGAGCACAAGGATTTGCAGTCTGCCTACGGGCATTACTATCTCCAGGTATCGAACCAGGCGATTGCACCATTGGCAGAGTGCCGGTCGAACGTAGAGGTGTTTCGCGGGCTTGCAGCCGTCATGGGCTTTGAGGATGAGTGCTTCCGGGATTCGGTCGAAGACATGATTGAGCAGGCGCTGGATTCGCCGAACCCGTGGTTGAAGGGCATGACGCGCGAGCGGTTGGAACAAGAAGGACACGTGCGGTTGAATTTTGCTTCCAATGATGGGAACTCCGCCCTGAATTCCGCAAAAGACGCGGAATTTAGGATGGGACACCCTGGGGAATTCTTCTTGCCGTTCGCGGATGGCAATTTCCGGACGCCGAGCGGGAAGGCGTTGCTTTACAACGAGGCGTTGAAGGCTGCCGGGCTGGATCCGGTCGCGGAGTTCGTTCCCCCCGACGAGTCGCGCCATACGGCGCACGCAAAGACTTATCCGCTGGAAATGCTTGCCCGCAAGGCGGACAACTTCCTGAATTCCACCTTCACCAACATTCCCCGCCTGCAGGGGCTTGAACAGAAGGGGCTGCTGGAAATCAGTTCCGCCGACGCGGACGCCCGCGGGATCAAGGATGGAAGCGCGGTTCGTGTTTTCAATGATCGTGGAGAAATTCAGCTCAAAGCGAAAGTCAATGGAAGCGTGCAGCCGGGGGTGGTTTCCGCCAAGCTCAATTGGGCAAAACTTACACCCGGAAACCGCAATATCAACGTGTTGACATCGGAAAAACTCTCCGACATGGGCAACTCTGCCACGTTTTATTCCGTCTTGGTTGAGGTGGAGCTTTTTCAGAACTAAGTAGTCAGTTGCCCGTTCCCGGTTTCACTCAGCTCGACCAGAGTGGCGTATTGCGGTTTTACGGCGAACTGACAACTGACAACTGGCGGCTGTTCTTGGACGCTCTCCACAGCTCTACCGTATAATTGCGGTTTTCCATACTCCCAGCTGATTGAGGTAAGTGGCAATTCCTCGTATTCATCAGGATAGGCCTGCAATTTCGGGGCAGAGCATCTCCAGGCATCCGGAACCATTCTTCTCCGGACGCGCAAGCTCCTCATTTTTCAGGCCTTGGTCTCTGTGCGCGGGCGGCACGCTCACGCTGATCGCGCTCTTGGTTGTGGGATGCATAGGGCCGCTTTCCGCCCAGGATCAACCGCAGCAAATCGTTACCGCCATCGAGGTCCACGGAAACCGCAGCGTTCCCGCCGATGTCGTCAAGGCCCATATCTTCACGCGCCCGGGGGATGTTTTCGACCCACAGGCGATTGAGCGCGATTTCAATTCCTTGTGGAACACCGGCTTTTTCGAGGACATCCGTTTCGAAAAAGAGGTAACCCAGAAGGGCGTCATTCTTCACATCTACGTCAAGGAACGCCCGCGGGTAAAACAAATCTTCTACTCGGGCATCAGCGCCATCTCGAAAAGCGACATTCTCGATCGCTTCAAGCAAGACAAAGTCCAGCTATCGCCGGAGTCGCAGTTCGACTACACCAAGGTGATGAAAGCGGTGACGAGCATCAAGCAGCTGGAAGCTGAACACGGCCACCAGTTTGCCACCGTCCGCCCCGAGGTGCGCCAGCTTCCGCCTTCCTCGGTTGACATCACCTTCGTGGTGCGGGAAGGCCCCAAGGTCAAGGTTGGCCGGATCAAGTTCGAAGGCAACCGCCATGTCAAGAGCCGCGAACTGCGGTCGGCGATGCACTTCATGAAGCCGATCGGGATTCCTCACTCCATCTTCCTGGAAAACCTCTTCGCCAAAACCTACGACGCCACCCATCTTGACGACGACATGGAGCTGGTGCGCGAAGCGTTGCAGAACCGCGGCTACTTCAAAGCGAATGTGGGCGATCCGCGCACCAACATCCGCAACACCGGCCACACCGGTTTTCACATTCCGCTGATCCAGCATGGCCCGGGCAAGGCCATGGACATTACGATTCCGATCGACGAAGGCGATCAATACCGGCTGGGGTCCATCACCTTCAAAGGCAGCAAACTGCCTCCGAACGCGAAGGCGCTGCGCGGGCTGTTCCCCATCAAGGATGGGGACATCTTCAATCGCCAGAAGATCGCCAAGGGCCTGGACAATCTGAAGAGCGCTTACGGTTCGCAGGGCTACATCAATTTCACTTCGATTCCTACCCCCAGCTTCGATGAGCAGAAGAAGACCGTGTCTTTTGAAATCGACATCGATGAGGGCAAGCAGTTCTATGTGCGCCGGATCGAATTCCAGGGGAACACCACCACGCGCGACAAAGTCATTCGCCGCGAACTGGTGCTCGAAGAAGGGCAACTGTACAACGAGCAGCTCTGGAAACTAAGTATTCAGCGGCTGAATCAGCTGGGCTTCTTCGATGACATCAAACCTGACGACCCCACGACCACCGACCGCCATCTCGACGAAAAGAACGGGACGGTTGACCTCACGCTGAAGGTCAAGGAAAAAGGCAAGAACCAGATCGGCCTGTCGGGGGGCGTGAGCGGGCTGGCGGGTTCGTTCATCGGCTTGAGCTACTCGACCAACAATTTCCTCGGCTTGGGGGAAACGCTAACCGTCCAGGCGAACATTGGCAGCCTGGAGCGCAGCATCGTCTTCGGGTTCACCGAACCCTATTTCCTGGACCGGCCCCTTACGGCAGGATTCACCGTTTACGCCAACAAGATCAGCTTTGACCAGGCACGGCAGGCAGCCTTGTTTACCGGACAAGTGCTCAACGTGTCGCAGGCCCAGTTGCAAAGCCTGCAGAACTACACGCAGAACAGCAAAGGATTCACCGTCACGGCCTCCTATCCCCTGCCGGCGCGGCGTTTTGGCTACGGCAAGCGCGTCGCCGCTACCTACTCCTACGACGTTTCCTCGCTGGTGGCGTTAACCACGGCTTCCAAGAATCTCTTCAGCTTCCTGAACTTTAGCGGAATTAGCGGGCCGAATGCGCTCAACGGGATTGTAACCAGCAAGATCTTTCTCGATTATGAGAAGAACGGCCTGGACCGCGCGCTCTATCCGCACCAGGGCACGAAATATTTTGCCGGCGTCGAGTTCTCGGGACTGGGCGGAACCGTTCGCACCATACGGCCGGTGGCGGATTACCAGCACTGGTTCCCCATGCAGAACAAGCGCAACACCATTGGCCTGCACTTCCAGGCATCGTTCCTATCGGGATTCGGAGGCCTCGTCGCGCCGCCATTCCAGCGCTTCTACATGGGCGGCGAAAACGATCTGCGCGGATTCGATATTCGCTCGATCTCGCCGGTGGCGTTTTTGCCCACAGCCAGTTCGGTCATCCTGCGCACGCCGGGAGGGAACCTGGTTCCGCTCGATCCCACCAAGGGGCCCTGCATTCCCGCGAACGCTTCCAATCCTGCCAACGTGAACTGCTACGTCGTCCGCATTCCGGTCGATCAGATTACCTTCCCCGGCGGCGATCTCAGCTTGTTCTCGAATGCCGAGTACCGGATCACCATCGCGGGTCCGGTCTCCATAGCTCCCTTCCTAGATTTTGGCTTCGATCCCAGCCTGCGCGGTTCGCAGTTGAAGATCAACAACGGAGAGTTTGCCGCCATCAGCCAGGTGCCGTTTGGGTGCCCAACGGTGGATCCGGTCAGCGGTCAATGTATCGGATCGCAAAATATTAAGTTCAGCCAGTTCCTGAGTGGACTTAGCAGCTCGAACTGGCAGCCGCGGGCCTCGACAGGGCTCGAGTTGCAGGTGTTCCTGCCCATTGTGAACGCGCCGTTCCGAATTTACTGGGCCTACAATCCCCTCCGCCTGGACCAGCAATCGCAGGCGCCGGTTCCGATCACCCGGGGCATGTTCCCCGGCTGCGCGCCTGCCGGCGGCAATCCTAACCTGTATCCCAATTGCGCGGCCGGCACCTACACGTATCAGTTGACCAGCAATACCTTCTCGCCCCATTACCTGCTGCGGGAACCGCGCAAGACTTTCCGCTTCACGGTGGGGACGACCTTCTAACGTGAGCAGTTAGCGTTGGCATTCAGCATTTACTCATGCAAGTCCTGCAGGTTTGACGGTATTGACAACGTGTTTCTATAATGGGGCATCCACACCAGTGTGGCCGGTCTGTGCGCGGCGCTGGTCGCCCGCAATCGTGGCATGCGAGACTGAGACTGGCCTAAAGCCCTATTGAAGCTCGCATGGACGCCAGGTGTGGCGAAGGTATGTTTCTGAACAATCCGACTTTCACATCCAGAAGCAGTTCCCAAGGAGTTACAGCAAATCCCATGAAACTCAAGTTTATCGGTACCCTCGCGGTCGTCGCTCTGGCATCGACGTTCGCGTTTTCCCAGGCCAATTCGTCCGCAGCCCTGCCTTCCGCGCCCGGCGCCGCCAACGATCCACCGCCACCGGCGCTGAACTTCAACGCCAAGATCGCAGCCATCAACATCGAGCAGGCGATCTTTGCCAGCAACGAAGGCCAGCGCGATCTCGAAGCTTTGGGGAAGAAGTTCGAGCCCAAGCGCTCCGAATTGAACAACCGGAAGTCAGAGATCGACGCGCTGAAAAAGCAGCAGACCGCGGCTGGAGTGACGGACGAGAAGAAAACTGATTTGCAGCGTCAGATCGATTCCAAGCAAAAACAGCTTGAGCGCGATGCCCAGGACGCCCAGGAAGACTTCAACACTCAGCAACAGGAGATCGGGCAGCGCATCTTCCAGAAGATGGGCCCGGTGATCATGAAATACGCCCAGGAAAATGGCTTGGGCATGATCGTAGACACCTCGACGCCCTGGCCCAATGGTCCGGTGCTTTACTACGCGCCGCTCGACATCACCAAGGCGATCGTCGATGCCTATAACACGCAGTCCGGCGTAGCCGCGCCCGCCAACGGCGGCGCCACTAAGCCTGCAATTCCGCGGACAGCTCCGTCTACCAAGCCTGCGACTCCGCCGGCCAAGTAGCGACACCGCACGACGCCTTTTGTTCCCCAGACCGCGAGCAATCGCGGTCTTTTTATTTTTACGTAACCCGCCTCCAGGGCAGGGTTCGTGGTGTCTTTACCGGCAGCAAATTTCCCGGAGGTGAAGATGCCATGTTTGCCGGACTCGATGTCGCTCAAGCTCCCCCGCGCCGCTGGACCGCGGTAGCGTCGTTCACTTTGCAGGCGGCGCTGCTCGCCGCTGCGATTGTGTACTCAACCTTGTACCCACAGAAATGGTCCGAAGCTTTCTTTCGCCCTCCCATTTTCGTTCCCATGCCGTCGGGCGGGGTGCGACCGGTCCGCGCAACCCAGGCAGCCGGTCAGGGCGGCGCGCACCCCCTGGTCACTCCCATCGTGGTGGCTCGTGATCTCACCTTTCACCCTGCGAATGGGTCGAGCCGGAGCAATCTGGTTGACGCACCGCCCAGTATCGGTATGGCCGGCCCGGGCACAGGGCCCGGGGTGGATTTCGTCACGCCCAGCGAGAACGCCCAACCGCTGCTTGCTCATCCAGCAACGCCGTCGCGGGTCGTCCGCACGTCGTCGATGATGGAAGGCATGCTCATCCGCAAAGTCGAACCGCTCTACCCCGCGATTGCGCGCACAGCGCGGGTGGAAGGATCGGTGAAGATCAGCGCGATCATCGGCCGCGGAGGCCGCATCGAACAAGCGCAAGTTCTAAGCGGCAGTCCACTGCTCAGCGCCGCCGCCCTGGATGCCATCCGGCAATGGCGCTACCGGCCTTACCTGCTCAACGGAGAACCGGTCGAAGTTGAAACCCAAATCACGGTCAACTTTATCCTGGGCCATTAAGCGATTGTCAGTCCAGGTGGGGACAGCCGGGCCTCGGCT
This sequence comes from Terriglobales bacterium, assembly GCA_036376415.1. Lineage (GTDB taxonomy): Bacteria > Acidobacteriota > Terriglobia > Terriglobales > Acidobacteriaceae > Gp1-AA145. The sequence continues at coordinate 93,772 of DASVAJ010000001.1, read as the reverse complement.
GTTCCTCCCGGATTGCCGATCTGGCGAGGAGTGGCACCGCAGTAACGTACACCGACGTGTGCCCGCAACCTATAATCGCTGCAGTGGCCACCATTGAAATCGCCAAGCGCGCGGCAACGCGGCCTACATGGGCCGATGTCTCGCTCGTCAACCTTCGCCACAATTACCGCACCATCCGCGACTATGTGGGCAAGGGCGTCACCATCTGCGCGGTGGTGAAAGCCTATGCTTACGGCCATGGCGCCATCGAGTGCTCAAGAGCGCTGGAGCAAGAGGGCGCAACCTGGCTTGGCGTTACTTCTCTGGACGAAGCGATTCCACTGCGCGAAGAAGGCATTGAAACCAGAATCCTCTTGATGACCGGCTTCTGGCGTGGCGAAGAGGAGGAAATTGTTCGTCTTGGCCTGACGCCCACGGTTTGGGAGACCGGTCACATTGAACTGCTGGAAAAGGCAGCCGCGCGGGTTGGCGTGGGCCAGCACGCAGTCCATTTGAAGATGGATAGCGGCATGGGGCGTCTGGGCGCGACTGTGGAAGAACTGCCCATGGTACTGGCCGCGCTTAAGTCTTCCCCTCATCTCAGGCTGGAAGGCTTCGCCACGCATCTGGCTTCTTCCGAGGTTCTGGATGCGCCCTCCGTAGGCGAGCAACTTAGCAATTTCGAAAGCGCTCGAGCGCTCCTGCGGACGGAGGGGTTCGACCCTTCCCTGGTGCATGCTGCGAACACCTCGGCCGTAATTTCGCATCACGAGAGCTGGAATACGATGGTGCGGCCGGGCTTGGCGCTGTACGGCTACCATCTTCCGTTCGAGCGAGCGGGACGAGTGGTAAGCGGACGTGGACTGCGGCTCCCGCTGAAACCGGTCCTGACCTGGAACACGCGCATTCTCTCCCTGCGCGACATGCGCGCCGGCCAGGCTCTGGGATACGGCGGCACGTATGTGACGAAAGCTCCGGCGCGAATCGCTGTCCTGCCCGTCGGCTACGCTGATGGACTGAACCGCGGCCTCTCCGCCGGAGGCCGCGTCATCGTGCGCGAACACTACGCTCCCATCGTCGGCCGCATCTCTATGGACCTGACTCTAGTGGATGTCACCGGAATTCCCGGCGTGGCCGTGGCCGACGAGGTCATCCTGCTAGGTTCGTGCGATGGCCTCAACGTAGATGCCCGCGAGCATGCCGAACTGGCGCACACCATCCCCTACGAAATCCTCTGCGCGATTTCCAAGCGAGTGCCGAGAAAATACAGCAGTTAGCCATCAGGTGGAGCGGGTTGCTTATCCTTAAGTCGCGCTTCTTGCGGCTTAGGGGGGATTCGCACACGCAATCTCACGTTCTGTTTACAGTGGACTCATGCCCATTCAAGCCTGAATGCTGACGGCTGAGTGCTGAACGCTGAAACGCCGCCCTCCGCGCTGCTATCCTACTTCTAATGCCGTCTCTCTACGCGCGCTGGATGTATGACTGGGAAACGCGTCTCACGCAAGTGGACAACAACCGCGTGGTGCGTCCGCTGGAATGGGGGATTGAATGGACGCGCGAATGGCCGTGCCGCAACGGCTCTCTGCTGAACACCAGTCCGGCAGAATGCGAACAATACCTGCGCGAATTCAATCGCCGCGCCGTCGCCCATAGCGACGAATTCTTTTCCTACAAAATGCCTTCCGACTTCCGCCTGGAGCGGCGAGAAGTGCAGGTGTTCAGCACGCGAGAGGTTCCCGAGTCCATCCTGGAAGCCAAGGTTCGCGGCACCTTTGCCGAGTTTTTGCGCTTTACCTCGCCTGTACATACGCCATACCCGGAGAACAATTCAGCCAACGCGCGCTGGTTCCCAGCGAGAGGCAAGAGCGCGGTGGTGTTGCTGCCGCAGTGGAATTCCGACGCGCTCAGCCACAATTCGCTGTGCGGCATTCTGAACCGGCTGGGAATTTCCGTCCTGCGGCTGAGCATGCCTTACCATGACATTCGCCGTCCTGCGGAGATCACGCGCGCCGACTACAGCGTATCGGCGAACATCGGGCGCACCCTGGACGCCACCCGCCAGGGCGTGCTCGACATTCGTTGCTGCCTCGATTGGCTGCAGCAGCAGGGCTATGAAAAGCTCGGCATCGTCGGCACCAGCCTGGGCTCGTGCTATGCATTCCTCGCCGCTGCGCACGATGCGCGCATCGAGGTCGCCGCTTTTAACCATGCCTCTACGTATTTCGCCGACGTGGTCTGGCACGGGCAGTCAACTCGCCACATCCGCCAGGGCCTCGAGCCGGAAATTACGCTCGAGCGTCTGCGCGGCCTATGGACCGCGATCAGTCCTATGTCTTTCTTCCGGCAGTTTGCGCGATTCCAGCGGAAGTCTCTGATCGTCTACGCCAAATATGACCTGACATTCTTGCCCGAATTTTCCCGCCAGGTGGTGGATGAATTCGAGCGCTACGGGTTGGATCACAAGGTTGCGGTGCTCCCCTGCGGGCATTACTCGACCGGAGAAACGCCCTACAAGTACATCGATGGATGGCACCTGGCGCGATTTCTTGGCAAGTCGTTCAAGGCGTTGCACGACTCGAAATCACCGCCGGGCACTTAGCACTGGGCATTTGGCCAACCAGTCAAAACGCCGCGGATGCGAATTGCGCCATGCACTCACTCGAATATCATCGCGGCGGCTTTACCGTCACCACCGATCCCAATCGCCTGGATGAGGCCCTGATCCACGGCTTTTTGTCCCAGAGTTATTGGGCGGAAGGGATTCCGCGAGAAGTCGTCGCGAGGTCAATCCGCAATTCGCTGTGTTTCGGCGTATTGCAGGGCGCGCAGCAGGTCGGGTTTGCGCGCGTCATCACCGACTACGCCACCTTCGCCTACATGGCTGATGTCTTCATCCTCGAGCAGTATCGCGGCCGGGGTCTCGCAAAATTCCTCATGGAGTGCATCACCAAGCATCCTGAGCTTCAAGGCCTTCGGCGCTGGGCGCTCGCTACCCGGGATGCGCATTCTTTGTATGCGCAATTCGGCTTCACGCCACTCGCCAAACCGCAGAACTTCATGGAGCTGCACAACCCAGACATCTACAAGAAAAAATGAGAACTGCGCATCGCGAATGCTCTGGCGCGATCACGATGCCAGCGGATCCTGAATGAAGCGCTGATGGTCCCGCAACAGCTGTACGCTGCCATCGGCCAGCAGCGGAAAGGTAATAACTCGGCTGACGCCGTCCAGTTGTTTTGCCGTCAGGGTATCGCAAATAACGACAGCTGCTTGCCTGAGTCCGCGCTCCCAGTTCGGTTGAGATGCGTCCCGCAGGACCAGGCACTCCGGATCGAAGCCGGCGGCAATCAGCATGGTACGCGCGGTTTTCAAAAATGTGGACCAACGCGACGCAACCCCGATCAAAGACGCAGACCTTGCCGGCAAGTATGCAGCCAGGGACTTGCCGGCGGAGCGCAACTGAAGGACTAGGATGTCCGTGTTCGCTGGCAGCAGTTCGCGAACCGCGTCCGCATTCATCGCCAGGGCGACGGGTATCGAGCCCTCGAGGATTTTGTTCACGCCAGGTTTATCGTAGCCGCAATTCGCCACCGGCAAAGTCACTGCATCGCGGATTTCCTCCGCGATAATTTCTGCGAGGGCTTCGTCTTTTTCGATCAGAAGGAAGTGGTCGGGCGGCTGTATTTCGAGCCAGTGGCGCAATCGGGCGCGAACTTCGGCCAGGGGAATGCCGGTTCCGCGCGCACTGCGGAAAAAATCCGTGATCAACTGGTCCAGCGCCAACGCGGAGGTTGGCCGGGTGTCGTCCTGGCGGCGAACATAAACCCCGCTGCCTTTCCGGAATTCCACCCATTTCCCCTGTTGCAGCTGGCGATAGCCCGCACTCACGGTATTGGGATGCAGACGGAAACGGCGCGCGAGTTCACGCGTGCTCGGCAGGCGCTGCCCGGGCGCGAGTTCGCCGCTGAGAATGCCGAGAACCACCTGGGTTGCTAATTGCTCGCGAATGCTGATTTCGCTTCCGCGCGAGAACCACAGTTGCATGGCAAGCTATCTTAAAGCCAGCCAGCGTTAATGCACCACGGAGACATTGCGATCGGGGAATCGATGACCGGAAGGTCCGGTCACCCGAGCCTCCAGGTTCGCGTGGTCAAGGCGATTTTTCTGCTGTTTACCAACTTGCAATACAATGAGCTTTCCCCATGAACTTTCTCGATCTCCTCAAAGGCGCGGAACTGCTTGGACAGAGCGGCAATCCGCAGGTCACGGGCGTGCAGTACGATTCGCGCCAGGTGAAGCCGGGAGACGTTTTTGTGGCCATGCGAGGTGAATCGAGCGACGGCAACCGTTTTATCGCGGCGGCGATCGCTGCCGGAGCGGTTGCGGTGGTAACGGATTCCGACCGGCCGCCTGGCAGCGTGGCGTGGGCGCAAGTCCGGCAGGGGCGCCCTGCCCTCGCGGTCATAAGCCAGAACTTCTATGGCCGCCCGGCGGACAAACTTGCCATCACCGGTATCACCGGCACGAACGGGAAGAGCACGACGGCTTTTCTCATCGAATCCATTCTTTCCGCAGCAGGGCGCAAGAGCGCGCTGGTGGGCACCATCGAATATCACGTGGTAGGAAGGGTTCTTCCCGCTCCCCACACTACGCCGGAAGCGCTCGATCTGCAGCGGCTCTTGCGAGATGCGGTGGATCACGGCGCAACCGAGGCAGTCATGGAAGTTTCTTCGCATGCGCTTGCCCAGGGGCGTACCTACGGTCTTGCTTTCGAGGTCGCGGTGTTTACGAACCTGACTCGCGATCACCTCGATTATCACGCGACCATGGAAGAATACTTTGCGGCCAAGAAAGTGCTGTTCGAAGGTCTAGGCGCGCCGCAACCTGGCTGCGCCGTGTTGAACATCGAGGATGAAGCCGGCGTGCGCCTGGCAAAATTCTGCAAAAGCCACAACCCTCAGGTGATCACGTATGGGCTGGCGCATGCCGATTTTCACGCCGGCAAAGTGCAAATCAGCGAGCGCGGAACGGAATTCGACCTGATCACCCCCGATGACGCAATTCGAATTCAATCCCCGCTGATCGGACGAGTCAACGTGTACAACATCCTTGCCGCGGGCGCCGCGGCGTATGCGCGCGGATGCCCGAGCGACGCGATTGCTGCAGGTGTGCGCTCCCTGACGCGCGTGCCTGGACGCTTTGAGCGCGTGGACTGCGGCCAGCCCTTTACTGTGGTCGTGGATTACGCGCATACCGATGATGCTTTGCGAAACCTGACCGCGCTTGCCCGGGAATTTGTTAAGCCATCCGGCGGCCGCGTGATTACAGTTTTCGGCTGTGGCGGCGATCGCGACCGCAGCAAGCGTCCGCTGATGGGGGAGGCGGCGGGCAAGGGCAGCGATTTCGTCGTGCTGACCTCCGATAACCCGCGCACTGAAGATCCAGTCGTGATCATCAACGATGCGATTGTTGGCCTACAGAGATCTGGAGCGAAGTATCAGACCGAACCGGACCGGCGCGCAGCGATTCACCTCGCAGTCAGCATGGCGAAACCCCGCGACATTGTTCTGATCGCGGGCAAAGGACACGAAAAATTGCAGATCCTGCGTGGCGGGCCCGTGCCCTTCGACGATTCGCAAGTGGCGGTGGAAGTCCTGCGTGATCTGGGGTATCACGCGCACCAATCATCCGCCGCACGGGAGACTCGAGCATGAAGTTGCCGCTGGCGCGAATCGCAGAATTTACAGGCGGGAAATTGGAGGGCGGTGATGCGAATGCCGTGGCCACCGGCTACTCCATCGATTCGCGCACCATCCGCCCGGGGGAACTGTTTTTCGCTGTCCAAGGCGAAAAGATGGATGGCCACGACTTCGTCGCGCAAGCGTTGTCGAACGGCGCGGTTGCCGCGGTCGTGTCACGGGAGAACGTTGCGGCTCTGCGGGCCGATGCAAAACTGGTTCGCGTCAGCGACACGCTGGCGGCGTTGCAAACGCTGGCCACTGCCGTGCGGCGCTTCTGGGCGAAGCCTCTGATCGCGGTCACCGGTTCGGCCGGCAAAACCACAACCAAAGAAGCCATCGCACACGTTCTTTCCAAACGCTTTCGCGTGCACAAATCGGAAGGCAATTTCAACAATCACTTTGGCCTGCCCTTGATGCTGTTGAAAATAGAGCCTGAGCACGACCTGGCCGTCGTGGAAATGGGCATGTCTCACGCGGGGGAGATCACCGCCCTGGCCCGCATCGCTCAGCCAGATACTGGCGTGGTCACCAACGTCGCTCCCGTACACCTGGAGTTTTTCAAATCCATCGCTGATATTGCGCGCGCCAAGTATGAACTGGTCGAATCGCTGCCCGCGACCGGAACCGCAGTTCTCAACGCCGACGACGAGTACGTGTCACAATTCGGCCGCAATTTCAAAGGCAAGGTCGTCACCTATGGCCTGGGTCCAACCGCCGCCATCCGGGCGGAGAGGGTTCAGCCGCTGGGCGACAAAGGATCAAGCTTCGAATTCGTCACCGGCGATCATCGCGCGCGCGTAACTCTGCCGCTTGTGGGAAACCACAATATCTATAACGCGCTGGCGGCGGTTGCGGTGGCGCTCGAGCAGGGAATGCCGTGGGCCGATGCCACCTCCGCCCTCGCCAGTCTGACGCCGGCCGACAAGCGCGGGCAGGTTGTCCGCTTCGGCAACATCACCGTGGTGAATGATTGCTACAATTCCAATCCGAAAGCCTTGTCGGCGATGGTCGATGCGCTGGCTTCGATGCCCGCGAAACGGAGAATAGTGGTCGCCGGGGAAATGCTGGAGCTTGGACCGCAGGGCGTCGAAATGCATCGCGAATGCGGGCGCCATATGGCGGACAAGAAAATTGACCTCTTGCTCGGGGTGCGCGGACTCGCTCTGGAAATGGTCAATGCCGCGAAAAGTGCCGGCATGAGCGCGCACTTCGTATCCGCCCCCGAAGCGGCGGGAGAGTGGCTTGCCCGCGAGACGCGAGACGGTGACGCGGTCCTGCTGAAGGCATCTCGCGGCGTGAAGTTGGAAAAAGCGCTGGAAATGTGGAAAGAAGTCAGCGGCCGTCGGTCCTCGGGCGCGGGCTAACCCGCGCAGGTTGGGGAGTGCATCAGCGGGACAAAGATCAAGACGAGTCCTACGGTGAAAATCGGATGCCCGCGGCTTTCTTAGCTGGCGACCGACGACCGCAGATCGACGACATTCCGGAGGCGGATTGCTTTACTGGCTGCTCTATCTAAAACTCTTTCATTACTTTCCGCCGTTCCGAATCTTCCGCTATTTGACCTTCCGCACCGCTTTTGCGAGTTTGACAGCACTATTTACCGGGCTGATCATCGGGCCGCTGGTCATCAATCGCCTGCGCGAGTTTCAAATCGGCCAGTACATTCGCGAAGAAGGGCCCAAGGCGCATCAGAAGAAAGCCGGCACGCCGACCATGGGCGGCGTGCTGATCGTCATTTCGGTGATTGTCCCCACGCTTCTGTGGGCTGATCTGACCAATCCATTCATCTGGATGGCGGTGCTGTCGACTGCCGCATTTGCCGCCATCGGCTTCACCGACGATTACACCAAGACGGTTCACAAGCGAAACCTGGGCCTGACAGCGCGGGCCAAGCTGGGCCTGCAGATTCTGACCAGCGTCTTGATTGCGGTAGCGCTGATCGGACTGCAGAAGCATGGGTTGTACACCACGCGCCTGGTGGTGCCATTCATAAAGCAATTTCAGCCCGATCTCGTCATCGATCGCCTGGCCCACAACCCCAGCCTGTGGCCGCTGGCGTTCGTGCTGTTTATCGGCTTTGTGGTTCTCGTGATCGTCGGCTCCAGCAATGCGGTGAATCTTACGGATGGACTCGACGGCCTCGCAATCGGCTGCACGGTGATCGCCGCGGGGGCATTGACGGTGTTGACCTACGTCAGCGGGCACGCGACGTTTTCGACCTATCTCGAACTGCCGCGCATGCCACAGGTCGGGGAGTTGACGATTTTTTGCGGGGCCATGGTCGGCGCGGCTATTGGGTTTCTCTGGTACAACGCGCATCCAGCAGAAGTTTTCATGGGCGACGTCGGTTCGCTGGCGCTGGGCGGGGCGATCGGCACGGTCGCTGTGATTATTAAGCAGGAGTTGCTGCTCCCCTTCATCGGCGGCGTGTTTGTCATCGAGGCCCTCTCCGTGGTGTTGCAGGTCGCCTCGTACAAATTGCGCAAAAAACGAATCTTCAAAATGGCCCCGATTCACCACCACTTCGAACTGATGGGGTGGTCGGAATCCAAAATCATCGTGCGCTTCTGGATTGCGTCATTGGTCTTTGCGCTGTTCGCGCTGACTACGTTGAAACTGCGATAATCACGAAGACATCGGTTGGTCGGAAGATCGGGTCCTCGGGCGGCGTGAAATAACCCGCGGTGCAACTTGGAGCACCCGATCGCCCGGTAATTCTGTGCTTCCGCGGTGGAGCAGGTTGGATGGATCTCAACAACAAGCGCGTTCTCGTGGTTGGCTTGGGACGTTCAGGCGTGGCCTCGGCTCTGTTCCTGAAGTCTCATGGCGCGCGGGTTACGGTTTCCGACGCGAAACCCCCAGAGCAATTGCGCGATGAGATTCCGGCGCTGCTCGATCAAGGTATCGCCGTCGAAACCGGGGGCCACGGCGAGCGCACGTTCCAAAACCAGGATCTGATTGTAGTCAGCCCCGGCGTTCCCGTGGACGCGCCTCCGTTGGTCCAGGCGAGAGCGCTGGGCGAGAGCGTCATCGGCGAGATCGAGTTAGCCGCGGAATTTCTCCCCGGGCCAATTGTCGCCATCACCGGTTCGAACGGGAAAACCACGACCACGACGCTGGTTGGAGAGATTCTTGCGAAGAGCGGGATGAAAACGCTGGTCGGTGGCAACATCGGAACCCCGGCAATTTCTCTGGCTTCCAGGGCGACTCAAGGTACCGCCATCGTTTTAGAGGTCTCCAGCTTTCAACTCGAAACGATTCGCGCGTTTCGTCCCCAAATTGCGGTTGTGCTAAACGTCACGCCTGATCATCTCGATCGTCACCGCACGTTTCAGGCCTATGTCGACGCCAAGGCGCGTATCTTTGAAAACCAGCAGTCCGACAATTTCGCGGTTCTCAATGCGGACGATCCCACCTGTGTTGAACTGGCCAAATGTACGCGCGCGCAGGTGTTCTGGTTCAGCAGAAAGCGCGAGGCGGAGCAGGGCGCATGCGTGCGCCAGGGCCAGATTGTTTTCCGCCGCGACCAGGAACGCGAGCTCATGCCGGTGGCCGAGGTGCCGCTCAAAGGCGCCCACAACATCGAAAATGTCCTTGCTGCGATCAGCTCGGCGGCGCTGATGGGATGTGAACCAGAAAAGATTCGCGCAGCGGTGCGCGAGTTTAAAGCCGTCGAACACCGCCTGGAATTTGTGGCAACCGTTCGCGGAGTCGATTACTACAACGATTCCAAGGCAACGAACGTTGACGCAACCATCAAGGCGCTGGAATCCTTCCCGGCGAACATTCACCTTATTCTCGGTGGCAAAGACAAGGGCAGCGACTACACCGTGCTGAACGATCTCCTGCGCAAACGGGTAAAGGCCGTGTATACCATCGGCGCGGCGGCGGAGAAAATTCAGTCGCACATTCAGGGCGCTACGGGCATTATTTCGGCAGGAACGATGGATGCTGCGATAAAGCAAGCGGCTGCCGCCGCCCATCCCGGCGATGTGGTACTGCTGGCTCCCGCCTGCGCCAGCTTCGATCAGTTTAAGAATTACGAGCACCGGGGCAAAGTCTTCAAGGAGCTGGTACTGGCCCTGCGCTAACGCCCGGCCCGCGGCCCTGTCACCAGTACCACGTCAGTTACTCCTTTCTGGAATTCTCTATCCAAGATTCCTCCGTCTCCCCGCGCCTCCGTGATGAAATGATTCTTCATGGCCAAGCGCATCAGTGTGGATCGGTGGCTGTTCGTCATAACCTTGCTGCTGGTGTTTGTCGGCCTGGTCATGGTGTTCAGCGCTTCCGCGGTGATGGCGAAAGAGCGCTATCACTCCGGCTACTACTTTCTATTGCGCCAGTTGGGATGGGCGCTGGCGGGCTTCGTGGCCATGTTGGCCGGCATGAGAGTCGATTACAAGCGGCTGAAAATGCCCGCGGTGGTGTTTTCGCTGCTGGGCGTGACCACGCTGATGCTGATTTCCGTTTTCTTCCTCGACCGCGCCCATCACACCCATCGCTGGATCCACTTCGGCGGCTTCTCCTTCCAGCCTTCGGAACTCGCCAAGCCGGTCCTGATTCTGTTTCTTGCGTTTTTTCTCGAGACGCGCACCAAATCGATGGATGACTGGCGCAACACTCTGCTTCCTGCCGTCCTGCCCACGCTGGTATTCACCGGCCTGATTGTCTTTCAGCCCGACCTCGGCACCGCCATCGCTTGCGGGGCAATTACCATTTGCATCCTTTTCGTGGCCGGCCTGGAAGTGAAGTACCTGGCCTACGCTTTTGTCGGATCGCTGTTGCCGCTTTACTTCCTCATCTTTCACGTCGCCTATCGTCGCGACCGAATACTGGCATTTCTGAATCCTTACTCCGATCCGCAGGGCAAGGGCTTTCACATCATTCAATCGCTCATCGCAGTTTCAACCGGCGGGCTCACCGGCGTCGGGTTGATGGAAGGGAAAGAAAAGCTCTTTTACCTGCCTGAGCCGCACACCGATTTCATTTTTTCGGTACTGGGCGAGGAACTAGGTCTGGTGGGCTGCCTGGCCGTGGTGCTGCTGTTCGCGATCTTCTGCTGGCGCGGTATTCGCACCGCTCTCCGCACTCAGGATCTCTTCGGGCGCTTTCTCGCGGTGGGCATCACCAGCATGGTGGTGGTGCAGGCGTTCATCAATATCAGCGTGGTCTTAGGATTGATGCCGACCAAGGGGATCCCCCTGCCCCTCATCTCCTACGGCGGTTCTTCGCTGTTCATTACGCTGGCCTGCGTGGGTGTGCTGCTCAACATCACCAAGCAGGCTGAGTGACAAGCTGCATTCTGGCATGTAGCACTTTGCCGACGGGCGGCTTTGCTTACGCGGAGCCTGTCACGCTGAAATACCCAGTGCCAAAATGCTGCTCGCAGTTGTGATGCCTTGGCGCTTCCTGGCGCATCCAGCTACTTTCCTCTGTCCTCGCGCCGCCGGCTGTGGTTTAATTCCAGCGCATGCGCGCTGCCGCCATCCTGGGCCAGGGAAACATTGCACGCGCAGTCGCCAAGTTGCAGCGCGCCGCGCGCGTCGAGTGGACCTCCCTCATCGAGCAAGCCGATGTGGCCGTGCTATTCGGAGGTGACGGTACACTCCACCGGCATCTGTCCACCCTGGTGGAGCTGGAAATCCCACTGCTGGTAGTTCCCTGCGGCAGTGGAAATGATTTTGCCCGCGCTCTGCACCTGGGCAGCGTCGGCACCGCAGTTCGGGCGTGGCGTACATTTGTGGGGACGGGCGCGAACGTTCGCAGCATCGATCTGGGGACCTTGTCCAACCCCGGTTCGCCCGCACTCGAACCCAGGTACTTCTCTTGCATTGCCGGAGTTGGCATCGACTCCGAAATCGCCCGCCGCGCCAACGCCCTTCCGCGGTGGCTCCGCGGGAAGGGCGGCTATGCCTTGAGCGTACCAGGCGAGCTTTTACGGTTTTCCCCCTTGCCGATGAAGGTCTGCCACAACGGCACCGTGGAAGCATTCAAGCCGACTCTTCTGGCGGCGGTGGCCAACGCACCCAGCTATGGCGGAGGCATGAAAATTGCGCCGCGAGCGCGGCTGGATGACGGGAAACTGGACGTTTGTATCGTCCGTGGCATGGACCGCTTCAAGCTCTTCTGCCTCTTTCCAACGGTTTACTTCGGGCGCCATCTTGATTTTCCTGAAGTGGAGTACATGCAAGCGCCCGCTGTAAAGATTGAGACCGAACAGCCGCTCGAGGTTTACGCTGATGGTGAATACATCGCCCAGACTCCGGTGGAATTCGGCGTAGCCGCCAAGGTGCTCAAGGTTGTGGTCCCGTAGGAATTCGCGGGCGGCAGTGTCCCTTACCACACAGTGCTAAACTACTGAAATCTTTATGGCTGAAAACGGACGTTCGCGGGTTTGGCTGTGGATTCTTATCGGCGGCGGTGCATTTTTTCTCTTTGTCCTCGCCGTCTTCACGCTGGTCTACGTTGCGGTGCACGCCGGAGGGCAGCAGTCCGGCCTTGGTTTTGGCGACAAGATCGGAGTCGTCGACCTGGAAGGCGTTATCCTCGATCCCAATCAAATGGTCGATGAGTTGCGCAAGTTTGCTGAGGATGACTCTGTCAAGGCCATCGTCATCCACGTGAATTCTCCCGGCGGCGGAGTTGCCGCGTCGGAAGAGATCTATCGTGAAGTCAAGCGCATACGCGACCAGAAGCACAAACGCATTGTGTCGTCCATTGAAACGGTGGGCGCCAGCGGCGCATATTACGTTTCTTCTGCCACCAACAAGATTTATGCCGATAGCGGCAGCGTGGTGGGCTCCATCGGCGTCATTGCGGAATGGGTCAACTACGGCGACCTCATGCGCTGGGCAAAGCTGAAACCGGAGATGCTGAAGGTCGGCCAGTTCAAAGATACGGGCGATCCCACCCGCGAGCTTACCCCTGCTGAACGCCAGTACATGCAAGGACTTATCGACAATATGTACGGGCAGTTTGTGCAGGCGGTGGCTGACGGCAGGCGCGCGAAAGTTGAGGACATCAAATCGATAGCCGACGGGCGGGTCTGGACTGGAGAACAGGCGCTGGGCATTCATCTGATTGACCAGGTCGCGGATTTTCGCACCGCCCTGCTCGATACCGCCAAGTCGGTCGGGATCAGCGGCGAGCCTACGATTGTGCGTCCGGAGAGGAACCGCACGTCTCTGCTCGATCTGCTCATGGGTGACGTATCTCCCTGGCTTCCGAGCAAAGAAAAACTGCTCGACCAGCAGATCGGGTTTTATTATCTCTGGAAGTGATAGGGACCGTACCTGAGTGGGAAACCGCCCACTTGCCAACAAGCCCTGAAATTTGAGAAGGTTATGAACACCAGCTATTACTCTTGGCTGCTAGCTTTTAGCAATCGATATCAGGCGCTGCTTGCTAGGGGTTAGAAGCCAGCAGCTGGAAGCTACAAAGGGGAGCACAGAGGCCATGACGAAAGCGGATCTTATCGACGAAATCTCTCGCTTGGCGGAATTGACGCGCAAAGACAGCGAGGTGATTGTCGAAACTATCTTCGACAGCATCGTGCGCTCCCTGCGCGCCGGGGACAAGATTGAAATTCGCGGCTTCGGCAGCTTCCGAACCCGGCAGCGCAAGCCCCGGATTGGCCGCAACCCCAAGACCGGCGACCGCGTGGAAGTGCCGGCCAAAAAGATTCCTTTCTTCAAGCCCAGCAAGGAGTTGAAAGACCTGGTCAACGGAGAATCCGGAGCGGCAGTTCCCCCGGCGGCTGCACCGGCCGCACCTCCGGCGCAGTAGCAGAGACCTCGCCGTAAAAGCTTTAACCGCTGAGTTCGCGCAAAGATCGCAAAGCCAGCTTCTTCTCCGCCCAGGGTTCCCTTGTATTTGCCATCTTCGCGAGCTTTGCGAAGTGATTGCGCTATTTGCGGTTAAAAGCCTTTTGCGCGCCGTGAACGGCACGTTGAGGAATCTGCAACTCCTACGATTTAGAATCCCAGCATGTTTTCCCGCAAGATCCGCGTCGAATACGAGCAGGACGGCCAACGCAATGCCTGTCCCCTGAAGTGGCTCGATAATTTTTCCATGCGGAACTTCACCAACGCCACGGTTTTCGACGACACCCTCCCGGTCGCCGATGGTGTGATGGAGATTGGCGAGCGCGTCCCCATCGATCAGTTGAAGAGTGCCATGGAAGATTGGTTCCGCCGGAAGAGTTACCTGCCGAAAGACGGCCGCCTGCTAATAACCTAGCCTTTACAAACTGTTGGTGGATTCCCGGTGAAAATGCTCCGCCGCTGGTGTGATCTCGCGTGGATGGGGACCACCGCGCAGTTGCTTCGTTCAGTTCTGTTTCACGGCATCGTCCCGCTGCGAAAGGTCATCGAGCCACGTCATCAGCTGCTGCTTGCTTTTGGGTACGAGCTTGCGAAAGGCCATGCCGGCCAGGCTTTCGGTGTTTTCCCACTTCAGTTGTGCGCTGCCTTCGATGGCGCCGGTTTCCAGATCGAATGAGAAGTCTACGATCGAAGCCTCAGGCAGGAGGCAAGGCAGGCGGATGGCCAACCCGCCCTGGCTGATATTCTCCACGATGCCTTGATAGCTGTGCTCGCCCAGGGTTATGACAGCGGGAATGGTCACTGCGTGGCGAAAGTAGCGGCGGTGCTCCGAGGCGATAATAGAGCGGAACGAACCTATCGTGGCCGCCATGGCCTCTACGCTCAACGGTCTGGTCAAAAGCGCATTGGCCCCGCCTCTCAATGCCACGGCGGACTCGGCATCGTTGCTGACGCAAACGAAAGCAAATGCCCGTGCATTTTTTCCTTTCCGTATCTCGGCGATGAATTTCAGTGCCGTTTTGATTTCCAAATCGATAACTACGCTATCGATCTTCTGGGTGCGTACGAACTCACGCCCGGCAGCCACGGAGTCCACACATTGGAGTGAGCGCGCCATTGTCTTGAGGGCCGCCTGTGCAGCCTCAGGCGTAGATCGATCCGTAGACACGAGCAGGAAATCGAGCCTTGCAGCGGATGTATCGGCGGACATCGGACGTTCTCCGAAGCATGAGTCAACAGCGGGGAAAAACGATCTTATTCCGAGAAGCTGAAAATTGCACAGAGGCTACTTTGGGGCAAGTCCGCCGCGCCAGATTGTCAGTTGGTTTCGTATACGGTCTTGCCGCCTACGACGGTTCGCAATACACGGGTGCCGGGAATTTTCTCGGGAGCGGCTGCGGTGAGGTCGCGATCGAGAACAACGAAGTCGGCCAGCTTACCCGGGCTCAACGTGCCCTTGTCCTTCTCCGCGAATTCGGCGTAGGCCGAACCGGTGGTATAGGCGGCAAGGGCCTGCTCAATGCTAAGCTTCTGCGCCGGATAGAATTGCTTCTTTCCATCTTCGCTCCGGCGCGTAACCGCAGCGTACAGGCCGCGGAACGGGGCCACGGGCTCAACCGGATAGTCCGTGCCGAACGCCAGGGTTACGCCATGATTCAGAAATTCCGCCCAGGCGTAGGAATGCGCCGCGCGCCCCCGACCCAGGCGCGCCTCCGCCCAGTTCATGTCCGTCAACAAATGACTGGGCTGCATGGATGCGATCACCTTCAGTTCCTGGAAGCGCGCGACCTGCATTGGATTGGTAACCTGCGCATGTTCCACGCGTAAGCGGTAATTCTCCGTCCCGTCCGGAGCTTTGGCGCCGCCGGCATGGGCCGCTTTTTCCGCTTCGGCGAACGCGTCGAGCGCCATCTGCACCGCCCTGTCGCCGATGGCGTGAAACCCGAGCTGAAAGCCGGCCTTCAGGCGCTCGGCGGACATTTCCTCGAGCTTCGCCTGCTCATAGCGGGGCAATCCGGAGTTCCCGGGATCGTCTGCGTAGGGCTGCAACATCGCCGCCGTGTGCGAGCCGAGCGAGCCGTCCATAAAAGCTTTCAGCATGCCCGTGTGCAGCATCGGGTCCGACTGGGGATGGGCGGCGCGATGCTCTTCCAGCGTGGGAAGTGGATCATCAAACGGCAGCCACTCCGAGATGCGCACGGTCAGCTTGCCCTCGCGCTCGAGCTGCTCAAAGATCTCAAAGTCCTCCCAGTTGTGGGATCCGTCTGCATCGCGCGAAAAGTCTTGAACCGAGGTGACGCCGGCGCGCGCGATGTCCTGCAAAGCGGCTTCAATCGCTTGCCGCCGCTTGTCGGCAGTGGGTGGCGGAATGACAGACGCGACTAAATTCTTCGCCGTCTCGCGCAGGATTCCATTCGGCTGCCCGCTGGCATCGCGGCCAATCTCTCCGCCCTCGGGATCCTTGCTTGCCAGAGTGACATGGGCCAGCTTCAGCGCCAGGGTGTTGGCGACGGCAACGTGGCCATCAATGCGCTCCAGGTAGACGGGATGATCGGTGGTGACTTCATCAATGTCCCAGCGGGTTGGAAGTTCCTTCACCGGCCACAGAGTTTCGTCCCAACCGGAACCCTGGATCCATTCTGTCGGTTCGGCGGTTTCGACTCGCTTGCGAATGCGCTCGCGAAATTCGTCGAGCGACTTGACGCCGGTTAGGTCCACCGTCAGTTTCTTGAATCCAGCCTCGGTGAGGTGCATATGCGCATCATTGAACCCAGGCATCACGAAGTGGCCTTTCAGGTCTATGGTGGCCGTCTGCGGACCCTTGAATTTCAGCAGGTCAAGTTCTTTGCCGACGGCGAGGATGCGGCCGTCCTTGATCGCCATCGCCTCGGCGCGCTCCACTTCATGAAAAGAAGATGTGCCGGCTACGCCGGTGTAGATATTGGCGTGCACGTAGATGGCATCGGCTTTGGGCACGGGAGTACCAGGATGATTTTGCGCCGCCAGTGGGATGCCCACTGCGCAAGCGAAAAACAGGCGCCAGGCCAGCTGGGCCAGCTTCATCTCCCTACCCCGGCGAGGGCGACAATAATCAGCAGCAGGCGCTGCAAACCCAATTCGCGTCCCGCGGGATCAAACCACTCCTGCAGTGTGTGCGCCCCCCCGCCGCGTCCTCCGGCGCCCAGCGCAATGGCTTCGCGGCCCATGGATATCGGGATGTTAGCATCGGTGGAAGCCCGCTGAACGTGCGCGGTGTTGCCTAAGAAGGCATCTACCGCGCGCGCGATCTGCACAATTTTCGCGTTCGCATCCAACGCGCCCGCGGGACGGCTGCCGATAATCCGGATTCCCGAATCCATCTCGGACAGCGGCCGAACCGGGTTCAACCTCTCGCTGGAGCGAATCTCCTCTTCGATCGCCTGGTCAACCGCCCGCCGCAACTCATACTCCAATCGCTCGATTTCAACCCCCGACGAGGAGCGAATATCGACGCGCATGCTCGCTGACTCCGGAATGGAATTCACCGAAGTGCCGCCGCCGATCACGCCCACGTTGAAGGTGGTCTTGGGCGAGCTCGAAACCCGGGTTTGCGAAAACAGGTGAATGGCGCGGCCCAGTGCCACGATTGGATTGGGCACGCCAAAATCGCTCCAGGAATGCCCGCCGGGTCCGCGCACCACAACTTCGAAGCGCCGGCTGCCCAAAGCTTCGGTGATGATGGTGTCCGTGCCCGCGCCGTCGATGACCACGCTGGCGCTGATCGAATCCTTCCACTCGGATTCGTAGAAGATGTGGCGCATGCCACGCAGGTCGCCTTCGCCTTCCTCGCCGACATTGCCGATGAAGAGGATGGGCGCGGCATGGGGAATTTTCAGTTCAACGAATGCGGATGCGAGCGCCAGCAGAGCAGTCACTCCGGCCGCGTTGTCCGAGATGCCGGCCCCGAGAAGCTTTCGTCCCTGCTGGCGGATATTTAGCGGCGTTCCGGGGGGAAACACCGTGTCAATGTGGGCGCTCACGGAAATCGCCGGCGTCGTCGCGCCGGGATGGATTGCGAGCACGTTCCCCATGCCGTCGGTTTGAGCTTGGCTCAGCCCAAGCTCAGCCAGTTTGCGCGCCAGCCAATGCGAACGGTCTTTTTCCCCGAAGGGGGGCGCCGGAATCTGCGCCAGTTCCAATTGCCAGGCAACGAATTCCGGCTCCTTTCTGCGGAACCATGCCGCCGCGGCGCGCAGCTCAGGGCTTGCCGCCAGGGCGGCGGTCTCCTGCTGAAGCACTTGCGCTGGATCACTAATGATGGGACGCGGGACCGGACTCATGGATAGACCGCCATCTTACAACCAATCGCTTAAGAAAAGGAAAACTGCGGATGTTTGTACCCCGCAAAAAACCCGCCCCGCTGGCGACAGCGAGGCGTGGAAGGTTTGATGCAACCCAGATTTTTGCCGAGCGATGATCTATTGGACAGCCGGCGGCGGTCCCTCACGACCGGGGCCGGGCTAATCCCTCACGCCGTCCAGAAACGCGCGCAGCTTGCGCGACCTGGACGGGTGCCGAAGCTTGCGCAGCGCCTTGGCCTCGATTTGCCGGATGCGTTCGCGAGTCACAGCAAAGCTCTGGCCCACTTCTTCCAGCGTGTGCTCGCTGCCATCCTCTAACCCAAACCGCATCTTGATGACCTTCTCCTCGCGCGGCGTCAGGGTGCGAAGCACGTGCGAAGTCTGGTCTTTCAGGTTGACGTTGATCACCGCCTCGGCCGGCGAGACCACCGCGCGGTCTTCGATGAAGTCGCCCAGATGCGAATCTTCCTCTTCCCCGATCGGCGTTTCCAGCGAGATCGGTTCCTGGGCGATCTTCAGCACCTTGCGCACTTTGGCCACCGGAATGTCCATGCGCTTGGCGATTTCCTCCGACGTCGGTTCGCGTCCCAGTTCCTGCACCAGCTGCCGCGAGGTGCGGATCAGCTTGTTGATGGTTTCGATCATGTGCACCGGGATACGAATCGTGCGCGCCTGGTCGGCGATTGCGCGAGTAATGGCCTGCCGAATCCACCACGTGGCATAAGTGGAGAACTTATACCCACGGCGGTATTCGAACTTGTCCACGGCTTTCATCAGGCCGATGTTGCCTTCCTGAATCAGGTCGAGGAACTGCAGTCCGCGGTTGGTGTATTTCTTCGCAATGGAAACCACCAGTCGCAGGTTGGCCTCGATCAACTCGCGCTTGGCTTGCTCGGCGTCCATGTCCCCCTGGATGATCTCGCGCTGCGTGCGCTTGAGTTCCTGGAACACCACGCCGGCTTCCAATTCCATCTTTTCGAGTTCCGTGCCGATCGTCCGCGCTTGCCGCTTGTACTCCTTGCGCTGGTCTTCCGAGCGCGTAGCCTCGGCCCGCTTCTCCAGGTTCTGAATCTGGCGGTCGAGCGAGCGCATGGTGTCGACCGTCTTGTTCAGGCGATCGATCAGGCGCTTGCGTTCGACGTTGGTAAAGCCGAGATCACGTACTGCCAGCGAAACTTCCACCACCGCCCGCGCCAGCTTGTTGTGCATGCGGCGGTACGGCTTAGGGTTTTTCTTGGGAGAGAATTCGGCGAACTTCTCCTGTACCTGCATGGCCTTCTTGTAGGCTTTGGCAAGTTCGTCGATTTTTCCCGTGAATTCGTTGAGCCGCGCCTGCACGATCTCGTCGGTGATCTCTTCTTCATCGAAGGTGACCACTTCCTTGATGGAACGGACGCCCTTTTTCAGGTCCTCGCCCATGGCGAGCAGTTCGCGGATCACGATGGGCGATCGCGAAAGCGCCTTCAGGACGCGGTTTTGGCCGCGCTCGATGCGCTTGGCGATTTCCACTTCGCCTTCGCGCGTGAGCAGCGGCACGGTTCCCATCTCGCGCAAATACATGCGGACGGGATCGTTGGTCTTTTCCATTGCGCCCGGGGTGAGGTCGAGTTCCACGTCTTCCCCGAGCTCTTCGGCTTCTTCACGGTCGAGCGCGGAGGGCATTTTGGGGCCCTCCAGTACATCAATGCCTTGCGTACCGATGGTGGTCAGCAGATCTTCCAGGTCGTCGGGACTTTGCACATCGTGCGGAATCAGGTCATTGACCTGATCGTAAGTTAGGTATCCCTTCTCTTTGCCTGTATCGATCAGCTTTTTTATGTCGTCGTACTTGTCTTCGAGAGCCAAGACGGATTTTCCTCTTCGTCGTCCAACGGATGGACGAACATTTTTGGTTTATTGAACGGTGGGAAGTGCGGTGGCGAGCTGGACGCCGCGCAAACCTTTTGATTTTAGCAGATGCAAGCTGCTGGCCGCTAGTTCCCAGTTGCCACTCTCCGGTTCCCGGAGGAAACTCGTGCGTTCTGCTTTCTGAGGGCCTGAAGCCTGGTTGTTAAGCCGCCCGCCGCCGCCGACACGTTGCCCTATGTCCCTGCCGTTCAATTAATTAGATGGCGGGGAGAGTCGTTTAGTTTCAGTGCTGGAGGCCTGTAAATGATCACGATCTGGCGATGGCTCCTCATGGCCAGAACTGGGACGGCGCCATTTCGGGCAGGAATTTGAATCTGGCGTTCTGGATCCTCAATCTGAAAGCTACAAGGAAAATTCATGGCCGGACAATCTCAAGTCGCCAAAGCTACTACCTTCCGCGCCCTGCATCACGGACCGAAGATCCTGCTGCTACCCAATGCCTGGGATGTGGCTAGCGCCCGCATGATGGAAGAGGCGGGCGCCGCCGCCATTGCCACCACCAGCGCGGGGGTGGCGTTTGCGCTGGGGTATCCGGATGGGCAGAAGATCTCGCGGGCAGAGATGCTGGCGACGGTGGCTCGAGTTGCCGCCCAGGTGAAATTGCCCGTCACCGCCGACGTCGAAGCCGGGTACGGCAACCGTCCCCAGGATGCCGCGCTGACAGCCGAGGCCGTGATCGAAGCCGGAGCCGTCGGCATGAATCTGGAAGACGCTACTGGCGACGCGCAGCATCCGCTGGCAGATTTGTCCCTCCAACTCGAGAAGATCTCAGCCGTTCGAGAAACGGGGCGGCGGTTCGGAGTTCCACTGGTGCTGAATGCGCGTACCGACGTTTTCCTGGCGCAAGTGGGCGCGGCGGAGGCGCGCTACGAGCACGCGGTTCGCCGCTTGGCGGCTTATCGCGACGCGGGTGCGGACTGCCTGTTTGCGCCCGGAGTTCGCGAGGCAAGCGTCGTGGCGTCATTGGTGCGCGACCTGAAACATCCGGTCAACATCCTGGCCGGCCCGGGGGCGCCGTCCATTCCCGAGTTGCAGCGAATCGGGGTTGCGCGAGTGAGTCTTGGATCCTCTGTTATGCGCGCGACACTCGGGCTGGCGCGCCGGATTGCGGAGGAACTCCTGGGTCCCGGAACTTACAATTCCTTGCAGGACGCGCCATCGCACAAGGAAGTGAACCGGTTGATGGGGCGCGCAGAGTAAATCCTCGCCGCGATCGCCGGTAAGGGATTGCGTCATCGCATCTGAACCTCTCTCACCCGCTGCGCCCGCACCTCCTCATATATATTGCATTCATGCGAGCCATCTTGGCGGGAGGAGGTACCGGCGGGCACGTCATTCCGGCCATCGCCATCGCGCAGGAACTACAGAAGCGTTATGCCGCGGAGGTGATGTTTATCGGCACGCCGCGCGGCCTGGAAGGACGCCTGGTTCCAGCGGCGGGATTTCCGCTGCGCTTTGTGCAAGTGGGCGCGCTGAATCGCGTAAGCCTGGCGACCCGGCTCAGAACCATGTTCGATCTGCCGCGCGCGATTTTTACCGCTCGCGGCATGCTCAGTGAGTCTCAACCTGATGTGGTCATTGGCGTGGGCGGATACGCTTCCGGGCCGGCCATGCTGGCGGCGATTTTGAATCGCATGCCCACGCTGGCGTTCGAGCCGAACCTGGTGCCGGGATTTGCGAATAAGGTGGTTGCGCGGTTTGTGTCGGCGGCGGCGGTCCACTTCGAGCAGACTGCCGGGTACTTTCGCAATCCCGTGGTAACCGGCGTTCCGGTGCGGCCGGCATTTTTTGCAATTCCCCGCAAGCCGTATGTGCAGGCGTCGCCTACGCTGCTGGTGTTTGGAGGCAGCCAGGGGGCGCGCGCCATCAATCAGGCGATGACGCGGGCTCTGCCGCAGCTTACGCAGCGCGTTCCCGGGCTGCACGTGATTCATCAGACCGGCGAGCGCGACTACGAGGACACGCTTGCGGCGTACACCCGCGCTTCCGTTCCCGCAGAAGTGCACAAATTCATCGACAACATGCCGGCATTTTTTGCGCGCGCCGACCTGGTGTTGTGCCGGTCGGGGGCCAGCACGGTGGCGGAAATCGCCGCCGCGGGAAAGCCGGCGGTATTTGTTCCATTTCCGCGCGCCGCCGATGACCATCAGCGGCGCAATGCCGAAGCCATGGAGCAGGCGCAAGCCGCGGTCGTGCTCGAGGAGACACGGCTCGATGAAGTGTGGCTGGTGGACACGCTTGCGGTGCTGCTGGAGGATCCGAACCGGCTCCGCCGCATGAGCGACGCCGCCCGGGCCATGGCTCATCCGGATGCGGCGAAGGACATTGCCGAATTAGCGGCGAAGGTGGGGGGAGTGCAGGGACAGCGGTTCTAGGCTTCGGGTCTTTGGCTTCGGCCTTCCCCGTTGCAGGCGCCGTTTACGAATGGGCACGCGCTAAAGTCGTGCTGCTTCCATCCTGAAACTGAACTTACCTTTTCGGAATACAATGCACAGATTCCATGTTTGCCAAGATTCAACGCGTGCATTTCGTGGGCATCGGCGGCATCGGCATGAGCGGCATTGCCGAGGTGCTGCTGAATCTCGGTTACCAGATTTCCGGGTCCGACTTGAAGCGGTCGGCGACGACCGACCGCCTGAAGAGCATGGGCGCAAGTATTTTTGAAGGGCACCGAGCCGAGAATATCGCCGGCGCCGGAGTGGTGGTCACGAGTTCCGCCATCAGCGCGGGGAACCCGGAAGTTGAAGAGGCCCGCAAGCGGCACATCCCCGTAATTCCGCGGGCGGAAATGCTGGCGGAGTTGATGCGCCTGAAATATGGGATCGCGATCGCCGGAATGCATGGCAAGACTACGACGACGTCGATGGTGGCGGCGGTGCTGGCGGCGGGCGGACTCGATCCCACGGTGGTGGTTGGCGGCCGCGTGGACGCCATGGGCTCGAATGCGCGGCTGGGGCGCTCCCAGTATCTGGTGGCCGAGGCGGACGAGAGCGACCGTTCCTTCCTCAAGCTTTCGCCGATTCTGGCTGTGGTTACCAACATCGATCGCGAGCACATGGACTGCTATCGCAGCATGCGCGACGTTAAAGACACGTTTGTCGAGTTCATGGACCGGGTGCCGTTCTATGGGACGGTGGTCGCCTGCAATGACGATCCCATGCTTCGCCGCGTCTTGCCGCAGGTCACGCGGCGCGTGGTGACGTATGGGACGCGCAAGGACTCAGACTTCCGGATCCGGCTGAAACGGCCCGAAAGGGCGAACGCAATGTCCCGGCGCCCCGAAGACCGCGCATGGGCAGGGTCGCCTGTGCCTTCCAGTTTCTTTAACGTCGTTTACCGCGGACGAGATCTTGGCGAGTTCGAGTTGCATGTGCCCGGATTACACAACGTACTGAACGCGACTGCGGCCGTCGCCGTCGGGATTGGGTTGGATATCCCCCTGGCGCACATTCGCGAGTCGTTAGGAGATTTTCGGGGAGTCGACCGGCGCTTCCAGTTGCGGGGAACGGCCGGTGGCGTTGCGGTCATCGACGACTACGGCCATCATCCGACAGAAATTCGCGCCACGCTGGCGGCTGCCCGACAGTGCGGCTATCGCAAGATCCACGTCATTTTCCAGCCACATCGCTACACCCGCACCCGCGATCTGATGGACGAGTTCACGACCGCGTTTTCTGATGCCGATTCGCTGTTTGTGCTCGACATATATGCGGCGAGTGAGCAGCCAATCGAGGGGGTCACCGGAGAGGCGCTCGCGCGGAGGATTGCGGAAGAAAATGATAGCGCCGCTCGCTATGTCGACTCGTTTGAAGAAGCCGTGAATGCGGGGGCCGCCGAGGCCCGGGAAGGCGACATGATTCTGACCCTGGGGGCAGGGTCGGTTTCGCAGCTCGGCCCGATGTTGCTGGAAAAATTGCAAGTCGCGCTGGCTGCCCGCACCTAGTTTGTCGCCGGCGTTCGTCGTATTGTGCTGTGGATGATTCCAGGGCTCCCGTTCCGCGGACTTCACAGCTGCTTTAAGACGCTTCCCGCTCCTCTACCCCGAATGGCGGATGTGCAGCACATCGCCGTCCTGCACGATGTAGTCTTTGCCTTCCAGGCGCAGGATGCCTTGGGCGCGGGCATTGGCTTCGGAGCCCGCGTCGAGCAACTGGTCCCAGCGGATGGTTTCCGCGCGGATGAAGTGCTTCTCCAGATCAGAATGAATCGCTCCGGCCGCTTGCACGGCGCGCGTGTTCACCGGGATGGTCCAGGCGCGGCATTCGTCTTCCCCGGCGGTTAGGAACGAAATCAGGCCGAGCAGAGAGTAGGTCTTATTGATCAGGCGCGACAGGCCGCTTTCTTTGAGGCCGTAACTGGCGAGGAATTCGGCGGCATCGGCGTCGGTCATCTCGGCGAGTTCCGCTTCGACTTTGCCGCAGATGGCGGTGGCGCCGGCGTTGAGACGCGAGGCAACATCGGTCAAGCCGTGCTTGGCAACCGCGTCGTCCAGGTCTTTGCCCAGGTTGGCGCTCTCGCTGATGTTGAGTACATACAGGATCGGCTTCTCGCTCAGAAACATGAAGCCCCGGAAGCGCTTCTTGTCCTCGGGCGTCATCTCCAGTTCGCGCAGCGGGCGCTCGGTTTCGAGATGCCCCTTGGCCCGTTTCAGCAGCTCGAATTCTTTTTCAAGGTCCGGAGATTTCATCTTCTTCAGATCTTTTTCCACGCGTTCCAGCCGCTTTTCGATCTGGCCGAGATCGCTGACCATCAGGTCGAATTCGACGTTCTTGATGTCGCGCAGGGGATCGATGGGACCGACGTGCGGAATGGAATCGTCTTCAAAGGCTCGCACCACGTGGACAATCGCATCCACCTGACGAAGATGGCCGAGGTAAGCGGATTCCTTTAGTGCCTCCTGGCCGATCGCGCCGAGATCGACGTATTCGACGGAAGCGTGCGTGGTTTTTTTCGGGTGGTACATTTCGGCCAGCTTGTCGAGGCGCTCGTCGGGAACTTTGGCGATGCCGATATGCGCCTCGCGTGGATTGGTGTGCGAGGGCGAAAGGTTTGCCTTCGTCAAGATTCGGAACAACGATGTCTTGCCGACCTGCGGCAGGCCGATGATGCCGGTTTTCATAAGGCAGCTTGAGTTCCTGGCTTCTGGCGGTTTCCGAGAAGGGATTTACCATCCTGTGAAACCTTGTGGCCTTCATGGTTCCAAGCCTTCTGGAACAACCACAGAGCGCACAGAGGTTCACAGGGGAAGTCCCCGTTTTTTACGCGATTTATCAGAATAAATGATTTCTGCCTTACCGGCGGTTCGATGTCAACCGTCGCGACGTCAGGTAGAGGAGGATGATGCCGAGAAGCAGGACTGCGCCTTCCACCTGGGTTGAAGTTGAATGCAGGGCATCGAACTGCCTGCGAATGGGACTATCGAGAGGCAACCCGTCGATCTCTCCCGCCGAGGCGCGAAGGGCATCCATGTGGGGAATGATGCTGAATTGCGAGATCGCGGTCAGAGCGAGCATCACGACCACAATGAGGTGACTGGGGCGAAGCAGGGCAAGGCTGCCTCGGGTCAGTTGATTCTCGATTAGCGAGCAGAGAAGAAAAAGGCCTCCGCCAGAGAGGCCGATCCAGTGGAGCGCAATGAGGGCATTGCGTACGATGATTCCTGCCAGATGCGTTGACGGGAGCATGGTGAACGAGATTTGCGCGACGATGGGCAAAAAAATCACGCAGCCTAGCCAGACACCCAGCGACAGGAACATCAGAAAACGCAAGAAGTTCATCACGGTGAATGGTAAACCACCAAGCACACGAAGCAACGCGAAGGAAGGCCCAAATATGGGACCTGCAAGGCTGGATGCAATCTACAGAACCTGAAATCGCTAGACCGGCACGGGCACGGACTCAATGATGTCCTGAATGACGTCTTCGGGGCGAACGGATTTCTTCATGCCGGAGGCGTGCATGCCTTGCATGGCCACCCGGTGGGCAAAGACGGGAATCACCAGCGGCTTGATATCTTCGGGCACGCAGAAGCTGCGGCCGTCGAGAAAGGCCATGGCCTGCGCGGCGCGATACAGCATCTGGGAGCCGCGGGGAGAGACGCCCAGGACGAGCTTATCGTGCTGGCGGGTGCGGCGCACGATTTCGAGGGCGTAGTTCACCAGTGCATCATCGACTTCCACTTGCGTGACCAGACTCTGCATTTCGAGCACGTCGGCGCCGGACAGCACCGGTTGCAGATTCCCGAGCTGCGCGGTGCCTGCCTCGGCGCGCAGGATCTGGCGTTCGGCGTCGGAGTCGGGGTATCCCATGCGCACGCGCATCAAAAAGCGGTCCAGTTGAGACTCCGGCAAGGGATAGGTTCCGTGGTGCTCGACCGGGTTTTGCGTGGCGATCACCAGAAATGGCTGGGGAAGCGGATAGCAATGCGCGTCAACCGTGACCTGGCCCTCATTCATGGCCTCGAGCAACGCCGATTGCGTTTTGGGGGTGGTCCGGTTGATCTCGTCTGCGAGCAGCACGTTGGTGAAGACCGGGCCGCGCTTGAACTCGAACTGTTGCTCAGTGACGGAGTAGACGGAAATGCCGATGATGTCGGAGGGCAGCATGTCGCTGGTGAACTGTACCCGCTGAAAGCTGCATCCGAGGGCCCGGGCCATAGCATGAGCCAGGGTGGTTTTGCCCACCCCGGGAACCCCTTCAATGAGAAGGTGGCCGCGCGCCAGCACTGAAACCAGGGCCAGGCGGACGATGTCATCCTTGCCGCGGATGACTTTTTGCAGCTCTTTTTCCAGGAGCGAAGCTCGATGCGAAGCGGCGATCGCGGTCTCCAGCGGCATGATGGCGATTTTACTATGCGGGCGATGGCGCCAGCCCGTTACCTTAGTGCGTCGAAAAAGCGGCTCACGCTTCACACTCCAACCCAGCCATTTTGTTTCAGCTCTGTAGACTCCAGGTCATCGTTGACTCCATGTCATCCCCTCGCCGCGCCAACTCTGGCCGCTTGTTATACTAAATGTCGTATGCCGATCCTCGAGAATATTGCCGCAATCGCCAAGGGCATGAGCATCACTTTCAAGGAGATGTTCCAGCCTACGGTTGTGGAGAATTACCCGGACGGCCCGGGCCCGCTCCGCGGAGCGAAGTTCCAGGAGCGCTACCGTGGGGTACATGTGCTGCAGCGCGATGAGAATGGGCTGGAAAAGTGCGTGGCCTGCTTCCTTTGTGCCGCCAATTGCCCCGCCAACTGCATCTATATTGAAGCCGCCGAGAACACGGCTGAGAACCGCATCAGCGGCGCGGAACGGTATGCCAAGGTCTACAACATCGACTACAACCGCTGCATATTTTGCGGATACTGCGTCGAGGCATGCCCCACGGACGCCATCACCCATGGCCACGGATTTGAGCTGGCAACGTTTAACGCCACGAATTTGATTTACCGCAAAGAGCAGTTGCTGGCGCCAAGGCCGGCGCATTTGGGAGCGAATCCGGTGTTCAACGCCGCCGAAGTGCTGGGCGGGGCTCCGGCCGAGGTCGCTCCGGGAGAGTAGAGAGAATTTGGCAATCGGGTAATTCTGTAAATTGGTACTTACGGCAGGGTTCGAGGAGATTGCGAGTTCAATAAGCTTCGTGAAATTTGACGCCGGTCCGAAACTGGGGCCGGCGTTTGTGTATGAAAACCAGCCATTAGCTGGCTTTCCAGCCACTAGCGGGCAAGTTCTTGCTCGCCAGGAGCCAGCAGCTAATAGCTAGTAGCTGATGCCTGACTTCCTCCAAGCCGTGCGTGAACGCGTCGTCATTTACGACGGGGCGATGGGGACTAACATCCAGAAGCGCAATCCCACGCTGGACGATTTCTGGGGCAAGGAGAACTGCAGCGAAGTCCTGAACCTGAGCCGCCCCGACATTATTCGAGATATTCATGCGGATTTCCTCCGCGTGGGATGCGACGTCGTCGAAACAAACACCTTCGGGGGCAGCCGAGTCGTTCTGGCCGAGTTCGGTCTGGCAGATAAAGTTGCCGAGATTAATGCGGCCGCCGTGCAGTTGGCGCGGGACGTTGCGGAGCAGTTCTCTACGAAAGACAAGCCTCGGTTTGTGGCCGGTTCGATGGGCCCTACCACCAAGCTGCCGTCGCTCGGTCACATCAGTTACGAGCAGATGCTGGAAGCGTTCCTGGAGCAGGCATTGGTTCTCCTGGAGACGGGGGTTGATATCTTGCTCGTCGAAACCTGCCAGGATTTGCTGCAGGCCAAGATCGCCTCCATCGCCGCGATTGATGCGATGCAGCAGGCCGGCAAGCGCCTTCCGCTTCAGGTGCAGGTCACGCTCCAGGAATCTGGCACGATGCTGCTGGGCACGGAGATCGGCGCGGCCGCCACTGCGCTCGAACTGCTCGACATCGACATTTTAGGCATGAACTGCGCCACCGGCCCGGCGGAGATGAACGATGCCGTGCGTTATCTGGGCGCGAATTCCACGCGAGAGATTTCCGTCCTGCCGAATGCCGGGCTTCCACAGAATGAAGGCGGGCACGCGGTCTACAAACTCAGGCCGGAAGAATTGGCGCAATTCCATAAGCATTTCGTGCAGGACTATGGGGTCAGGATAGTGGGTGGCTGCTGTGGCACCACTCCCGAGCACTTGAAAGCGGTCGTGGACGCGTGCTCCGGGCTGGCGCCGGCCAACAGAGATGTGAAGCCACTGGCGGCGGCTTCGAGCGCATATACGTCGGTGCCGCTCGACCTTGATCCCAAGCCGCTCATAGTGGCCGAGGAAATGAACACCACCACCCGCGTCGAGCACTTTCGCAACATGGTCCGCGGGCAGAAGTACGACGACATTCTTGCCCTGGCTAAGAAGTTGGTGAACGACGGCTCGCACATGCTCGACCTGTGCTGCGCCATTGTCGGCGAAGATGAAAAGGGGTACATCACTTCGATCCTGGAGCGCATCGCCACCCGCGTGCCCGCCCCGATTCTCGTCGATTCGACCGAGGCGGATGTAGTCGAAGAAGCGCTCAAGCGCATTCCCGGGAAGGCCATCATCAACTCGATTAACCTCGAAGATGGCGAGAAGCGCACTGCGAAAGTTCTGCCTATGGCCAAGCGTTACGGCACGGCCGTCATTGCGCTGACCATCGATGAAGACGGCATGGCGCTTACCGCCGACAAGAAAGTCGCCATCGCGCATCGCATTTTTGATCTGGCGACGCAAAAGTACGGCATTCGGCCGGTTGATCTCATCTTCGACGCGCTTACGTTGCCTATTTCCACGGGCCAGGAGGAATACCGGGCTGCCGGAATCGAGACGCTAAACGCCATCGAACGGATCAAGAAGGAGCTGCCCGAGGTCAAAACCATTCTCGGGGTGAGCAACATTTCCTTTGGCCTCGACGTGTATCCGCGGCGCGTGCTGAATTCCGTCTTCATGCACGAAGCCGTGAATCATGGCCTGGACATGGCCATTGTCAACTACACGAAGATTTATCCGCTCTACAAGATTCCCCAGGAAGAGGTCGAACTTGCGCGCAAGCTGATCTATCGCGACTCATCCGCCGGCGATCCGCTGCAGGTCTACATGCAGCATTTCGCGGGGACCAAGGGCAAGCAGCAGGCCGCGACGGTTGCGCACGTTGACACGCTCTCGATCGAAGACAAGCTCAAGTACGCGATCATTAACGGCGAAAAAGCGGTGGGCGAGGGCGCGAACAAGAAGCCCCTCGAAGCCTTGCTGGAGGAGGCTCTGCAGCAATACTCGCCGCTCGATCTGATCAACAGCGTGCTGCTCGACGGCATGAAGACCGTCGGCGACCTGTTCGGCGCGCGCAAGATGCAGTTGCCATCGGTGCTTGATGCGGCCGGCGTGATGAAAGCGGCCGTCGCTTATCTCGAGCCCAAGATGGAGAAGAAAGCTGCCGGCGGGCAGAAGGGAACGATTGTGCTCGCCACCGTGAAAGGCGACGTCCATGATATTGGCAAGAATCTCGTGGACATCATTCTTTCCAACAACGGTTTTCGCGTAATCAACCTCGGCATCAAGCAGCCCGGCGACAGCATTATCAAGGCCGCGCAGGAGCACAAGGCGGATGCGATCGGCTTGAGCGGCCTGCTGGTCAAATCCACGCTCGAAATGAAATACGTAATCCAGGACCTGGAGCGGCAGAAGCTCGAGTTTCCGGTGATCTGCGGCGGAGCGGCGCTCACCCGCAAGTACGTCGAGGACGATCTGCGGCGCGAATATTCGAACGCGGTTTTCTATGCGGACGACGCCTTCGGCGGGCTGCACATTATGGAAGACCTGACGACGCCAAACGGCAAGCGGAAGGCGCGGCTCGAGGAAGGCCGCACGGTCAAGGAGTTTGCCAAGGCGGCGGTTGCCGAGCCCGGGGGAGAAGTTTCCACGGAACGCAGCCCCGTGGTCAGCGATGCGCCGAACACACCGAAGCCTCCCTTCTGGGGCGTGCGGGTGAAGAAAGACTACGACCTGCGACAAGTTTTTTGCTACATCAATGAGACCGCATTATTCAAGAACCAGTGGCAGCTGAAGACTGCTTCGCAGGAAGATTACGGCAAGCTGGTCGAGCAGAAGTATCGCCCCATCAAGAAAGAACTCGAAGAGGAGATCATCGCGAGCGGATTGTTCGAGCCGAGAGTGGTGTGGGGATATTTTCCCGCGCAGGGCGAAGGCAATGACGTGGTCGTCTATGAGAGTGGAAACGGCCCGGTGGGGACGGGCGGCCGCTCCCGTCCGGCCGAGCAAAGCTCGGCAACTGTGAAGGAACTGCTTCGCTTCACCTTTCCGCGCCAACGGGAAGGCCGGCGGTTGTGTATCTCCGATTTCTTTGCGCCAAAATCCTCCGGCAGGATGGATGTGATCGGGTTATCTCTCGTCACCATAGGCGAAAAGGCCTCGCACCAAACTCAGCGCCTGTTTGAATCCGGCGAATATACGAAATACCTGTACCTGCACGGCCTCAGCGTAGAAACTGCCGAGGCGCTCGCCGAGTTCCACCACAAGCTCATGCGCGAGGAGTTGGGCATCGCGGGCGAGGATTCACCGCACATTCGCGACCTCTTTCACCAGAAGTATCGCGGCTCGCGCTACAGCTTTGGATATCCAGCATGCCCTAACCTGGAGGACCAGACAAAGCTCTTTGCTCTTCTTCATCCAGAAGAGAACGTTGGCGTGCGCCTGACGACGGGATTCCTGCTCGAACCCGAACAGAGCACGTCTGCGATCGTCGTACATCACCCGGCAGCAAAGTATTTTGTGGCGTGAGACCTTGCGGCGCGGGCGGCTGGCCCGCGAAAAGCCTGGATCGCCATCAACCCGCCTGTTCGAGACAGCATCCTTTAAGCATGATCCGCAAATTAAAGTCCGGGGAATACCGCCTGTACTCGCGAAAGAAAAATGCGAAGACGGGAAGGCGCCGGAACCTCGGGACGTTCTCCTCGTTGGCGGCTGCGAAGAAACACGAGCAGGCAATTCAGTTCTTCAAGAAGCGCTGATGGTCAGCCCAGGGCCAACTCTTTGGCCCGCTGTGCCGCCTTCACCACCGCCTTGATCAGTGTCACTCGCAGCTTGCCTTCTTCCAGTTCAAGAATGCCATCGATGGTGCAGCCGGCGGGGGTGGTGACGGCGTCTTTCAGGAGCGCTGGATGATCGCCGGTTTCGAGCACAACCGTCGCCGCTCCCAGTGCCGTCTGCGCCGCAAGCAGGGTCGCAATGTCGCGGGGCAGGCCGACTTTCACGCCGGCCTCGGCGAGAGACTCCAGGATAATGTAAATGTACGCGGGTCCACTGGCGGAGAGACCGGTCACAGCATCCATGTGCTTCTCATCCACAACCACCGTCCGGCCCACTACGTTGAACAAGGCGGCGGCGGCTTCGACATGTTCCGGCTTCGCATATTGTCCGGCGCACAGCGCGGTCATTCCCTGGCCGAGCACGCACGGGGTATTGGGCATGGCGCGGACAACCGGCACTCCTGCGCCCAACGCGCCTTCCATTTGCGAGGTGTGTACCGAAGCCGCGACCGAGATGACAAGCTGCCTGGCGGTGACCTTGTCGCTGATCTGTTCCGCGACTTCCTGCACCACCTGTGGCTTCACGCATAAGAGGACGACATCAGCGCCGTTCACAGCCGCCACGTTGTCGGTTGTGACCGTCACGCCCAGTTTGCGGGACAACTCGTGTGCCCGCGCTTCGTGAGCCACGGTCGCCTGCACCCGCTCCGGCGCCAGTTGGTGCTTCTCGATCAGCGCCTTGATCAGAATGCCGCCCATCTTGCCCGCGCCCAGCACGGCGATGCGGGATTTGGAAAAATCGGTGTCCATTTTGCCCTCGTGGTCACGAACTCACAGATATAGAAGTCTGAACATAGCACAGCGGAGTCATTGCGGAGCTTTGCTCCGCCGGACAGCCGGGCCGGCTGTCCCACATGGTCTTCCTCACTCCCACTCGATGGTGCCCGGAGGCTTCGAAGTTATGTCGTAGACAACGCGATTGATGCCGTGCACCTCATTGACGATGCGATTGGAAATGGTCTTCAGAACTTCGTGCGGCAGCGGGACCCAATCGGCGGTCATGCCATCTTCGGAATGCACCGCGCGGATCGCGCAAGTGTAGGCATAAGTGCGCTGGTCGCCCATCACGCCGACGGACA
The DNA here is from genome assembly GCA_036376415.1 of Terriglobales bacterium. Lineage (GTDB taxonomy): Bacteria > Acidobacteriota > Terriglobia > Terriglobales > Acidobacteriaceae > Gp1-AA145. Next base: position 61,311 of record DASVAJ010000001.1, on the reverse strand, counting down.
TTACCGGCAGCAGCACCGCGAACGACTGCCATATTTTTGTGTATAGGCCGGCGCCCTTGATTTCGTTCACCACTACATCATCACACTCGCGGAGGATGGCCAGCCGTTCCGGCGTGACTTCCCCAAGAATGCGCACCGCGAGCCCCGGCCCGGGAAACGGCTGCCGCTGCAGGATCTCCTCGGGCATGCCGAGATCGCGCCCGATCTGGCGGACTTCGTCCTTGAATAGCTCTTTCAGCGGCTCAATGAGCTTGAGCTTCATCTTTTCCGGAAGCCCGCCGACATTGTGATGGGACTTGATCACCTGCGACGGCCCGCGCACGGAGACAGACTCGATCACGTCGGGATACAGCGTGCCCTGCACGAGCCAGTCGACCCTGCCTTCGGTTTTCTCGATGCGATGCGCTTCTTCCTCGAACACCGCGATGAATTCGTTGCCGATGATCTTGCGTTTCTTCTCGGGATCGGTGACGCCGGCCAGCTTGATGAGAAAGCGTTCGGTAGCATCGACCGCGACGAGGTGCAGGCCCAGCTTGTCGCGCAGGTTCTGCTGCACTTTTTCGAATTCGTTCTTGCGCAGAACGCCATTGTTCACGAAGACGCAGGTGAGGCGGGAAGTCTCGCCGTCACGCATTGCGCGGTCAACCAGGGTGGCGGCGACGGCTGAGTCGACTCCGCCCGACAGCGCGCAAATCGCCCGCCCAGAGCCGACTTGCCGGCGAACGGCGGCAACCGTCGCATCGACGAAATGCTGCGGCGTCCAGGTCGGCCTGGCCTTACAGATTTCGAGGACAAAATTCCGCAGAAGTTCCGTGCCCAGCTTGGTGTGCCGGACCTCAGGATGGAACTGGACGGCAAACCATTTCTTTGCCGCATTCTCGATTGCGGCGACCGCGGTGGGAGATTTTGCTGCCAGTTTGAATCCGGGAGGCAGTTCCAAGGCCTCGTCGCCGTGCGACATCCAGACTTCCAGGGTTCGGGGCAGGCCGTGGAAGAGTTCGGAATTCTCAAGGACCTCGACCTGCGCATGCCCGTACTCGCGATGCTTCGCCGCGCGCACTTTGCCCCCGAGCGCATGCGCCATGAACTGCAAGCCGTAGCAGATGCCCAGCACGGGCACTCCCAGTTCAAAGACACGCGGATCGGCCGAGGGCGCATCTTTGTCGTAGACGGAAGATGGGCCGCCGGAAAGGATCAGGCCAACCGGAGAGTATTTCTGGATTTCTTCGATTTTTGCATTGCAGCGAAGAACAGCAGAGAAGACGTTCTGCTCGCGGACGCGGCGCGCTATCAGCTGCGAATACTGCGCCCCAAAATCGAGGACGACAATGGACTGAGTTTCCACGAATGAGTTTCTCAGAATGGCTGCGGCGCTGTAAAGCGTAAATCAGATGGCCGGGAGCGGGACGTCGCTCTAGATCAGTTCGTCGCGGTCGATTCGCGAATGGCTATCCGGGCCGGAGATGAGAAAATCCACGAGCCTGCCCGATGAATCAAATCAGTAACAAGTGGAAAGAACCCTTGCCACAGGGCTGCTAGCGACTCTACTGCGTCCGTTTCAAATGCCTGACTTGCTAGTCGAAGTGGAACAACCGAAAACCCGAACCAGGAAATACACTGCATGGAGGATCAGCAAGCATGAAGATTTTGGGGCTCCCCACATTTCGTACGCTCGGCAGCACCGGCCTGGAGGTGTCGCCGCTCGCGCTGGGCGCAATGACCTTCGGTTGGGGTGCGGACAAGGACGCCTCCCGCCAGAGGTTCGACGCCTACCGGGCAGCCGGCGGCAATTTCATCGACACCGCCGACCTTTACGCCGGCGGCACCAGCGAAGAATGGCTGGGCGAGATGACCCAGGAAACGAAGTCGCGCGATGAGATCGTTCTGGCCACAAAGTTCAGCTTCAATGCCCAGCCCGGCAATCCCAATGCCTACGGCAATGGGCGCAAGAACATCTACCGCGCGCTGGAAGGTTCGCTGCGCCGCCTTCGCACCGGCTACATCGATCTTTACATCATGCGATCGCCAGTGATGGCACTCCATACAGTTCATGGTGAGCATGGTATGAAGATAGGCGAATCGACTCATTGACCGGTAGTCGGGGTCTTGGGCGAAATGGAGATTTTTTGCCAGTCAGAATTGGACGATGCAAAGACAGAGTGAGAACAGTCAATCAAGGCTGCCCTGCTCGATGGTGACATTCTCCCTGACAATGAGCCTGTGAGCAGCCATTTCACGCAATTTCGGAAGCACTCGGCTTACATGCTCCTCGGTATCCACAAAGGTGACGATAACGGGAAGTTCCCCGCCAGCTTCCACCAAATGTGCTGTACGCACTCGGCTTCGCCCCTGAAACCCAGCGACTGAATGCAAGGCCACGCCCCCCGCCACACTCTCCTCTCGGAGATATTTGAGAATTTCCAAGTGCAAAGGGCGATGGTGCCAAGAGTCACCTTCCGTCAGAAAGATCGTTACTTGCACCGCCATAGGGTGTGCCATTCTACAACCACCGCGCTAATGCCGCACCCCCGATTACCGAACCCAAACAGAGCAGGTTGCTGGCCAAGATATTCCACGTCACGAGCTGCCATTGGCCTTGCTCGAAGAGCGCGAAGGTTTCAAATGCGTAGCTGGAAAACGTAGTGTAGGAGCCGCAGAAACCAATCGCAATCAGGAATCGCCATCGCGTATCGAGCAGAACCCGCTCACTGCTCAAAACCAGAAAGAAGCCAAGCAGAAGGCTACCGCTGACGTTAATGAGCAGTGTGCCGTACGGAAAACTGGAGGAAAACGACCGCGCAACGTAGCCGCTGACAAAATAGCGGGCACTGGCACCAAGAACCGCGCCCAATGCAATCCAGAGGTATGCCACGATGGAGTTTCTCCTAGCCTTAATTCCGGGTAGGAGTCATCAGCCCTATGGGGCGGTTAATGGCGAACTCCATCGCCAGTGGCATTATAACCGGAGTAGCTGGCGCAACCAGGCGATTTGACTCACAATCCCTGCCGGACCATTTTGAGCGCAATGGAGATGTTTCGCCAGTTGAGCACTGGCTCATGTCCGTAGAGCGATTGGCCCCTGCTCGGTCAATACAAGGTTGTTCTCTTCACTTCCGTAGCAAACCCAGAGTCAGCAATCCATCAACCTGAGCAGCGAACTGGCTCTGATCCGACGGCTTTAGTGTCGCGATGACGGTGTCCACCGTCTCAGCACCAGCTTCTTCAAGATCATCACGATGTCGCGCTGCAACGGCGAGAGTTTGAATCGGCGTGGCATCCAATCATTTTAGCGGGTGATTTTGAGTGCAATGGCGATTTCTCGACAACGATGAATGGGTTGATCTAAAGTGTGGTGAACGCGATCGGGAACCGTGGACAGATCATGAGAACCTCAACACTTATGATAATAGTCGCTATGACCTGTTCGGCAACGTTCGCCCAACGGACATCTGTACCGCCGGATTCTGCTAAGCCCACGAATCCAGTCCCCTTCACTACTGACTTTGAACTGAAAAGCGGTCCGGAAAAAGGATTCTTGGTACGACGTAAAGGTACGGAGAAGTGGCTGGATCCCTGCGAAGCTTGATGGTCAGTCAGTGTTCTCGCGAGCTTGCGCCTTTTCTTCGCAAACTCGCGCCGGACGTGAAGCACCAATCGACTCGAGATTTCTCTGAGTTTTGAATGGCGCAACTTCGGCAGCCGTCAGCGAAAGATCGTGGCCCTCTGCGGAAGATCCAGGGTCGCGTCTCAAACGAACCGGCTCACGGAAGCAGCACTGCTGCGCCATCGATGGCATCACTCTTCAGCGCCTGCAGGGCCACATTGGCTTTCTCTAGCGGGAATGTTGTGACTTGCGGTTTGAGCTTGATTTCAGCCGCGACCTGCAGAAAATCCCGCGCATCTGCGCGAGTCATGTTGGCAACGCTGCGCAGTTGGCGTTCTCCCCAAAGCAGCCGGTCATAATCGAACTGCGGCATCCGGTCGAGGTGAATGGCATTGATGGCCACCACGCCTCCTTTGCGGAGGCTGGCCAGCGCCGCCACGACGACATCTCCGCTGGGCGCAAACGTCACCGCGCGATCCAGCGCCACTGGAGGCTTGTCCGTTTCTCCACCGACCCACGTAGCCCCGAGCGACTCGGCCAGCTTGCGGTGCGATTCGCCGCGGGTGGAGACGTAGACTTCGCAATCCCATGCCTGCAGCACGCGAATCGCAAGATGCGCAGATGCTCCAAATCCGAACAGCCCCACGCGCTCTCCTTTTTCCACCCCCGCAACTCGCAAAGCTCGGAATCCGATAATCCCGGCACACAGGAGTGGCGCGGCACGGAGATGGTCGAGTTGTGCGGGAATGGGAAAGCAGAAATCCGCCCGCGCCAGCGCGTACTCGGCATACCCACCGTTGACGGAGTAGCCGGTGAAGGTGGGATTGTCGCAGAGATTTTCTTCGCCCCGGCGGCAGTAAGGACAGGCGCCGTCGGTGCCCCCGATCCAGGAGACGCCGACACGGGCTCCCTTCGCCAGGCGATCGCCGCCCGAGACCGGAGCGGCGAAAGCGCCCATCCCTCCACTGCTAACGTTGGCCGCATCGCCAGCGATGATTTCGCCCACGATCTGGTGCCCGGGAATGATGCGCGGCAGGCGCGGCGGAAGTTCGCCTTCCACAATGTGCAGGTCGGTGCGGCAAACTCCGCAGGCCAGCACGCGCAGCAGCACGTGGCCAGGCTGCGGTTCGGGCGTGGGCACGTCGTCGATCTTGAGCGGACAAGATGAAATCGGCGCGGAAGCGGTTAATACTGCGGCTTTCATGCTTCCAATTCTAGTTTCATTCCTCTGATTCGGAGGACCGGAACGAAGCGGCAGGATGCCGTCTGCCTCTGCTCAAGGATGAACCGGTCAAAGGGAGACTCGCAGCCCTGCCATCTAAAGCAGTCCGCGAGGAAGGCGTCAAATCGCGGGAGGAACCCGGCAACTGGAATGCCGGCTACTTTTCCGTGAAGTCGGCGAAGGCCCCGACCTTCTGGTAGTAAACCCGCAAGCTGCATTGTTTCGGCGCCATGTGCGCGAAGGTCAACTGCAGTGTCTTCGCCGGTTCCGAAATTTCGCCGATGTCCATGGGCGCGCGCGCTACGTCTTGTGTCGAATTGTAGGCCGCGCCCGCAGTGACATTCTTGTTGACGATCAGCGTCCAGTTTTTCTTGTCGGGAATGATATACACGGTGTACGCGCCAAGCCCGATCTCCGAGTTACCCAGCATCAGCGGCGTCTGTACGTAAAGCGTGATACCCGGCGCCCAAACCCGCCCGTTCCGCGGCTGCTCTTTCACGGCCGGGGTGTACTGGGCCGTGACCTGGTTCCCATCATCGAAATTGCAGTACGTACTTTGCGGATCCTGCGCGAACCCGTTCGCGGCAAAAAGAATCATGAAACCGACTGACAAAGTGAGCGTGCGCATTTTGTGCCCGAATCCTTTCGGCAATAATGTAACACCACCGGCAAGTCCTGCTGTCTCAAAACTTTGCCCACTTGCACTGCCGGGACTCCCAGCTTCCACGCAATCATATAAACACCCCGCAGCAACAAAGGTTCCGCTCCCCACGGCCCGGGTTCCTCCAGCCCCACACGGGCGTGATCTTCGGTTACGTTCTCAAGAGCGGCCGCCATTGCTAAGGTTTGGGGCAGGGATTGAGGCCCGACTATGTCTAAATCGAAAGTGCTTTACGGAGAACTCAACGAGCAAGTGCTTTCTGAACAGGCGGATTCGCTGAAGAAGGCCGGGTACGACGTGCAGACCGCGGTGGGACGCAAGGGTGTGCAGGATGCCTTGAAACAGGGGAGTTTCGCTCTGGTCGTACTGGGACCCACGCTCAGCCGCGACGACCGCCATCACCTGCCTTACATGGTGAAGAAGGCGAGCGCGACGGCCAAGGTGCTGGTCATGCACACGGACGGCTCCCGCCATCCCTACGTTGACGGCTTCGTTGATACCGGAAGCGACATGGAGCATTGGCTGGCAAAAATCAACTCCATGCAGGCTCCGAAAGCAAAAGCTGCGGGCGCAGGCAAGTAGACCGAACCAAACGCAGTCTCGAGGGTGCCCCATTCTGAATTTCGCGCGTCTGGCGAAATTCCGGGTGGGGATTTTCGTTCCAGCGGTCCCCTCACTTTTCCCGCGCGCTCGAAAATCGTAAAATTCCAATTTCAACCACAGTTGGGAGACTGAGACGTTTATGAGCGATTCGGGAGCGGGCGGGACGGCGGAGAGAATATATGTCACGCTCAGCGGGCTGCCCCTGGTCATCGACTTGCAGTGGCCATTTCACAAATCTGTTTCCGGCGCGGATTTCTGGGTTCTGCACGGCGACATCAAGCTGGCGAATGCGGAGGGCCTGCATGCGCCCGTAGCTGTCAACCTCTCGGCGACGGTGCGCGAAGTCCTGCCCTCGCTGGATCCCAAAGATGCCGAGGCGCCGGTGATCGACTCGCTGCGCAAGGAGGTTGATCGCCGCCAGTTGGAATTCCTGAAATCCGGCAAACTCGTGCCCGTGCATTTTTCCAGCCGGCATTACGACTTCAAGCGCAACCGCTGGGTTTTTGGCAAAGCCGGCGACCAAGCCGTGGCCACCCTCATCGCGCGCAAAGTCTTCTGGCAGACGCGCGTGTTCGGAGGCAAGGTTTGGGTCGGAGATCCCACCGAAGCCCTGTATGTCGAGAGCACGGTGGCGCAGCTTCTGCAGTCCGCAACGGAACTGGCGCAATCCGGCCTGATGACGCTGGAAGGCGAGTGGGCCTCCGCGAACGCATCGCTGATGGCGCAGGCGGAGAAGTTTGAAGCTGACGCCAAAGCCGCGCAGCTTGAGATCGAGAAGAAGCACGCCTTCGAAGATGCGAGAAGAGCGGGCTAGACACTTCTTATCCCTGAATTCAACCGGATGCCCTATCCTGAAGTTCGCTGGGCTGCGAAATTCAGGGTACGGTAAGGAATGCCCTCAGTCCCTGGATTTTTATTTCTCCATTCGAACTTCCGCCGACTCCTGCTTCTGGCCTGCGCGGAACGTAGTCCAGGGCCCGGCTTTCATATCCCTCAACAGTGACTTCTGCCAGTTGTACTCCGGATGTTCGTCGAGGAAATCCTTTGCCGCAAAATGATCGCCGCAGGGATGCCCCGCGCGAGCCACAAGGCTCATATTGGCTACCATGGCGCTGTCGGCGGCTTTCCCCTGAACCGCCCCTCCCGGAAAATGCGGCCCCCACTCCCATTGCGGGATGCCCTGCGCTGAGCTGTCCACGTGGCCGCAGAGCGTACGCTGATCTGCCGCTGGTTTCTTTTCGTAGCTGTCGAAATGATCCGCGAGGAACTCCTCGGCCATCTCCACGTCTATTTTTCCTTTGTTCTGCCGCATCAGTTCTTCCCAGCGCGAACGCCTGGCAAGGGGAGAGGAGGCGCGGTCGTTGCTGTCGAATGTGGGCGCCTCGTCGGACAGGACCTTGGGATCTTGCGCGAAATTCGAGCTGACGAAGTACCCGTCCTTCGTTCGCCAGAGCGGCGTGTGTTTCAATCCCAGCTCCAGGTAAGCAATCTCGCCGGTTTTGCGGTCACCGATCAGCCAGTCGTTGGCATATCCGCCGTTATTTCCGTCTTTGATGATGCGAACGTAGTCGTCGATAGAATTCGAATACTGCAGCGCCTTGCGCGAACGCGCGAACTCGGGAATGCCGTTCGGATTCCAGCCTTCAAACTGCGTGATCGTCGTCTCCGCGATCATGATTCCCGCGGAGTTTATGCCGAAGTCGTCGTCGCTGGTAATGACGCCGGGAAAACCGTCCATCAGAATGCGGTTCCCGTGGGCGGGAGTGATATCGAAGATCATCGTCCACCGCTCCCCGATCATGTAACTGGTCCAGTTGTTGTGCGCGATCACAATCTTGTGGTCCTTGGTCATGGCCCCGGTAGCGATGAATGCGCTGCAATTGCCGGGAGCCGCAAGTTTGGGCGTGTTCTGCGTCTTCTCACGCTTGTTAAGCCACGGCGTGTAGTAGTCGGCGAGTTCCTCCATGGCGTTCAGCGCGATCACGTCGTCGAGGTCCATCGCCACGCCTTGCGCCTTCAGGCCGTCGGCGATACCCTGCAGCTCCTGCCGGTATTCCGTGTCGATATGCGGCCACAGCATGTTGTGCGCGGCGTTTCGAAAAAAATTCCAATCGCGCTGCGTGTCATGCGTGTCGCGCAGCTTTACCGCCTCGAAAGCGTCCTGAATTTCATGGGCGAGGAGAAAACCGTGCTGGAAACCGATATCCGCCGGCGAGCCTTCGAGGTGCACGTAAGTCCAGCCACCCTGCTCAAAGCGGTAGGCTTTGGCCAGGCGCGGGTTGGCCTGCGCCGCAACGATTGCGGGGAACAGAATGACCAGAACTGCGATCCAGACTCTGGAAGATGCAGAGTTCACTGAAGCCTCCGGGGCAAGCTGCCAAAGCGAGCTTGCCCGAGGAGCTTACTCGTTCTGCATGGCCTCAATCAACTGGAACAGTTGCTTATCGTCGGTCACTTCGACGAATGGCCGCGATGGGTTGCGGTTGCTGACCACGTACATGGTGGGAGTGTGCTGGATGCCAATCTTCTTCCCCAGATCGCGATCGGCATTCACTTCCGCCGCCAGCTTGCCCTGCGGGTCGACCACAAAAGGCAGGTCGGTCTTATGCTCGGCCGCGAACTTCTCCGCGAAACTCCGCAGGTTATCGGGGGTAATCTCGACCTGGTGCTGGAAAATGTAGAGGCGGAAGTCTTCCCCCAGTTGCTTCGACTTGCTATCGAAATAGCGCGCCATCACAGCCGCGTTGAACGACCAGTTGTGCCCAGGCAAGGGAAAGTCATGGATGACGAGAGGGATCTTGTATGTCCTGGCAGCCTGCTCTTCCAGGGGCGCGTCCATGCGGCACTTGGGGCACTGCAGGTCTTCAAAGACAATCAGCGCCACCGGCGCGCCCTTGGGCGGCCGCAGAAGCGAAGGATCTTGAGCGAAAGCGAAAGCGCTCAGCAAAAGCACAATCAAGCACAGGGCTGTGTTCTTCATATTGACTAGGATGCGGGCAAGTTGCCGTTTATTCATGTTACCTGAAGCAGCCGGTTTCAAGCACTCCCCCAGGCCGTCGCCGTTATTCACGGATTACTTCGGAGACCACGATGCCGCACTTTCGGCATTGGGCGCTACCCGGCGGCATCTTCAGTTCCATGCTCCTGCAGCCGACAATATTGGCAGGTGGCTAAATCGCTGAAAAACTCGGGAAAGCGGCTGCGGAGGCGGCGCCGCGCGCTTCGCCTCAGCCTCCGCGACGTGCAGAAAGCCAGTGCCATTCTGGCGAAGCGATTGAGAAATCCGGCCTTCCTGGTGCCCGCCAGCCGCCTGCATGCGTTTGAGACCGCCAATACTCTGCCTAGTATCTACCGCTTGTACGCTCTGGCCAAGGTATACAAGAGCAATCTTTCTGAACTTCTGTCGTGGTACGGAATCCCTCTAAACTAGGTCTGCATGGTCGAGCCGGCCAATCCTGTGGCGAGAATGTACTCGGGAATCCAGAGTTTATCCCGAGCGGCGGTGCCGTCTAACCGCCGCGTGCAGGCGTCGATTGTGTTTGAGCATCGCAACCCGATCGCGCTGGGATACGCCGTACACCTGCATGAAGAACTCCACCACGGTGCGGTCGAGCGCAAAGAACATTTCTAAAAGGGCCTCAAGTTCGGCGCGGCGAATCATCCCAGCCATTGGCGTTTCGCTCGGCTGGGGCGTTTCAGGTTTCCGGCTGCTGATCTCGGCGGTGGTCATGAGGCCATAGTATGTCCCCGGATGTGGATGTGCACTCCTGCTGGGTCGAATGGGACGACCTGGCCGCAGCGGACGAGCAGAGCTGGATTTATTACGGAGCGCAGCCGCGCCAAGGCTGCGAGAAGCTGATTCAGGCTCCTACCCTGGGCTAGCTCACAGTTTCCGCGAGCTGCTTCTCAGCGCTCAACAGCGGGCATTGCGGCGGCAAGTAGCTCAGCTTGCGCTCAATGATCTCCTGCGAGTACTTGCCCAGATAGTGCGAGATCGTCTCCACGCGAATCTTGATTCCGCCAGCAGGCTTGGTGGAATCCAGATCGCCGAACTTGAAATACAGCGTGCCCGTGGCTTCCACGATCTTTTGCGTCGGCGTGTAGGTCGGCTGGTCCATGCCGCACTCGTAGCTGGAAAGCCGCACCACGCAGGTGATCCAGGGGCAGCGCGCCGCGTACTTCGCTCCCCACATGATCTCGTTGGTGTTGCTGCTGTAGGAAGACGTCCAGACGTCGGAAATGTCGAACGGGTTCTTGATGCGGCCTTCTTTGAGGTCCCACGCGAACAGCCAGTTCATCAGGTCCATGTCGCCGGGAAGGTACTGCAGCCACAGGATCGGATAACCACAGGCCTGAACTTCCGCTTCAATCTCGTGGCCGATGCCGGTGTCCATGTGATAGGGCCGCGCCAGCACTAGAACGCAGGGCTTATTATTTTCCGCACACCAGGTCAGAATCTCGCGGCCCTTATCGCGAATCTGCGCCGTAACGTTGTCCAGCGCGGCGAATCCTGCCTTTACGGCACGCTCGGTTTCCTCGAGATCCAAGTCAAAGATGTCCTTCATGGAATCGTACAGTTGCCCGACCACCATGTGCCGGTCGCCCAGGCTGACAAACGGCGACGCATACTTGATATTGTTCTCCGTGAAGATATCGCGCTCTTTCAGGAATCCCGCCTTGATGTTCTCCGGACCCGCCATCACCCTCGTGCAAGTCACGGTATCCACGACGTGTCCGTGCAGGACCGACGGCAGCGAGTGAATCATCGGGCTGAAAAGAATATGGATCTTTTTCTTTTGCCCGAATACCAGTTCCCCGTAGTGGCCGCTCATGCACTTCACCGGATAGCAGCAGTCGACGGTGCCGCGGCCCTTGCCAAACTCGCGCCCCTGTTCCTCCGAAGTGTCAGAACTGAAGATGATGTTCTCCGAGGCAACGCCCAGTTCCCGCAAAAATCCTACCCAGAACTGGTGCGTCGACCAGATATTCAGCACTTTGGGAATGCCTACGCGCAGCTGCGAGCGGTCTTTAACCCTGACCGCGTTCTCAGTTGCGGCGGAAGCCTTCTTTGCGAACCACGTCGGCAATATTCGGGAAAGCATTCTTTGTCTTCTCGATTCCGGCTTTGATCACTTTCATTTCGTTCAGATCTTCCACCAACCCTTTGGGGCAGGAGTTGTTGACGATCACTCGCTCCCAGCCTGTCGCCAGCGGAACTTTGCTCCACGGGCGCCCCTTGCCTTCGAGCAGTTCCACGTCGATAAAGCTGCGCTGGCAATTGACCGGGCACCAGTGACAAACGGTGTCGGTCGAAGTCGACGTTTTGTATGTAAGCTTCTCGATCGCGTCGAAACCGCGGAATGTGCTTTTGCCGCCGTTCTTCCACCAATCGAGCGCAACCAAACCCGCGCCGATCGCGCCGGCTTCACCCGAGTAGGGATGCACAACGACTTCAGCCTCGGGCACCTTGCTCAGGATGAAGTCCACCTGCGTCTTCACCACCGCGAGGTTGCGATGCGTTCCCCCCTGCAGGATGTACTTGCGGCCGACCTGCTGCAGGTTGTTGAGACCGCCGGCGTAGATCCAGACGTTCAGCGGAAGAATGGCGCACAGCCCGGCGAGGATCTCCTCCGCCTGCCATCCTTTGCGCTGCTGGTTGACGATATCGCTCTGCAGGAACACCCCGCATCCCATGGAGAGTTGCGGCATGGCTTGCGCTTTAAAGGCGCCATCGGCCATGTCCCCCATGGGGATGTTGAAGCGTTCCGCAACGCCTTGCAGAAACGCGCCGTTTCCCGACGAACACTGCGAATTCAGCCGGAAATCGGTCACTGCGCCATTATTGAGGATCATGATCTTCACATCGACGCCGCCCACGTCGCAAATGCAGTCGGCGTCGGGGAAGAAGTGCAGCCCGGCACAGGCGTGCGCGATGGTTTCAACCACCGGGCAATCCGCGCCCAGAATGCCTTTGAGCAGATCCTTGCCGTAACCCGTAAGCGCGAGGCCGAGAATGTCTTCGCTGCGGACCACGCTGCGAATCTGCCGGAAGAGCGACTTGGCGTCTTCAATGGGATTTCCGCGGCTCAAGGCGTAGCAGGAGAAGAGCAGTTCCTTTTCCGGCGACATGCAGACTGCTTTGGCCGTGGTGGAACCAAAATCACATCCGAGAACCACCGGTCCGAGTGTGGCCGTAGAGACGGCAACGTCAACCCGCGGGGCGTCGGTCTTAGGCTTCTCGTACTTAGCCTTGAAGACGGCAAGGTCCTCGTCATCCTTGCACAGACCGCCGCGCCCGATCTTCTTCTTCTCTTCGTATTGCCCCTCTTCGATCCAGTACTTCAACTTTTCGTGCCCGGTGTAGAGCCCGTTGGCCGCATTCTCCCGCAATGCCACCTCGACGCAGCCAAGCGCCGCATAGTAGAGCGCATTATCCGGCACCCGGATGAGGGACGAAGCATCGCGATCGTCCGAGATCGGCACCTTGCGATCCTTCCAGACCTTGCCCAGGTGATACCGCCACGCTTCCTGCAGGCCTTTGAAGAAGAGGTTGGGGCCGCCCAGCAGCAGGATTTCCGGCAGCGGCGTGTTGCCCCGCGTGAGCGTCGCAAGATTCTGATACACCACCGCCTCGAACAGTGAAGCGATAATCTCCTCAACCGGCACTCCCGCTTTGAGCAGAGTGTTGGCGTCCGCTTCCGCGAAGATGCCGCACTTGCTGCTGATCTTGTGCAGCGGATATCCGCTATAACCCATCTGCGCAAGCTTCTCGGGAGCAATTTCCAGTTTCCGGGCGGTTTTCTCGATAAACGTGCCCGTGCCTCCCGAGCAGGCGCTCTGCATCAAGACTTGCTTGCTGCGGCGAGAGCCTTCCCCTTGGAAAAAGATGGTCTTCATGTCTTCGCCGCCAATTTCGCTGACGAAGCGGACACTGGGGTGAAGCTTGTCCACTGCGGCTGCCACCGCAACCACTTCCTGGACCATTTTGCCCCCCACCAGCGGCGCGATGATCCCGGCCCCCGATCCGGTGAAGAAGACTCGGTCCCGCCCCGCAGTGAATCCATGCTTGGACTCCAGCATGGTGAGGAACTGCAGTATCTTCTCCGCTTGCCGGGTGTTATGCCGCTCATAGGCTTGCGCTACAACGTCGCCTCGCGGAGTGGCCAGCACGTACTTGCAAGTCGTGCTGCCCACGTCGAGGCCGCACACCATGCTCTCGCCCGCAAATACCGGCGTTGCCGGCGCCGGAACGTTAAGCTCGCCCGGCGCCTTATCAATCGGCTGAATCTGAACAAAAGCGTTGGCCATCGGATGTCCCCTATTCGCTTCTGCGCTCAGGCCCGCGCCAATCCGCGGTCCTGCGCCAGGTGGAGCACATAGTTGGCTGACGTGCCCGAGTATCCCTTGTGCGGCACCTTGTACGTCGCTCGCCGCAGCTCGGGATGCAGCTTCTCATAGGCGTGAATTGCTTCGACCGTGAGGCCTGTCTTCTTCAGCACCTCCTCGAATTCCGCCTGCGCCCGCTTCTTCGCTTCGGTCAGGATCATCTGGCAGCGCGAGATCGCATGCACCTCGGCATCGCCTTTGACCTCGATCGGAGCGTACAGCAGGTCGGGATACTTCCCGATCACGTTCGCCATCGAGCCAATCGACATCGTGTTCGGCATGCACGAGTACGGCGACAGCTCACAGACCATGTGCGCTTTCTTGTGGTGATAGGCATAGAGAGCTTTGCCGATCAGCATGTGCCCTTCGCCGCCGCGCAGTTCGAAGTGATAGAACGGCTCGGCCAGGTTTTTCAGTTCCACCTGGTCCGGCAGTTCGCTCGGAATATTCGCCAGCGCCTTGCGGAAGCGATTGTAGGTGCCAACATAGACGCGTTCGAGCACCTGCAAAATGGCGTCGTCGCGCTTGGGATGCTTGCTGGTGGAATGCCTGTGCTCCAGCTTGCGAATCACCGGATGCATCAGGTAGTGCAGCCACACGGCAACCGGCGGCGGCGCCACCTCGGCGTCCTCGGACTCCAGCCATTTCTTAATGTTGTAATTGCCGTCGCCCTCGTGGGTCTGCAGCCAGAATTCGCCGGTGATCTTCACGCGAGCCTTCACCCGTGTGCGATCCACTTCGATGGCGTCCCACTTCTTGCGCACTTCGCGCAGCGCGTTGGTGAAATACGAAGTGGTCAGGTGCCAGGCCAGCGTCCCTAGCTTCTTGCCGTGATCGGCGCGGTTGCGGAACACTTCGTACATGTATTCGACGCACTCCTTCAAAACTGCGTCGGTCTGCCCCGGCTTCACCTCGTAAGGCCGCGTGGCGTATTCCAGGTCGGTGATGACGTCGCCGCACAGGATCGACCACACCAGCCCCAGGCTCAGCGGCAGATTGATGTCCAGCCCGCCTCCGCCGGTCGCGCCCTGGTCGAGTTCATCCTGCGCCAGCAGGAACAGGCGGAAGTCGCGCAGCCCGAGGCCGTCCAGCGCCATCGAGTAGGACTCGTGATATTGGCCGAAGCGGCAGGGCCCGCAGGCGCCGGCCGTGAGATACACGAACTTATTGTTGGTCGCGTCCTTGCCGTGCTGCGCCACTTCCTTTTTGAGGAAGTTCACCAGGCTGCCGGTGGTGAAGATCGTCGGACAGCAAGCGCCCACGTCGATCAATTCTTTGCCCGCATCCAGGTCTTCCCGGGCGATGTTAGGCAGCGGTTCCGCCTTGTATCCCAAATTGTGCAGCGCGCCCTGCATCATGCGCTCGTGTTTCCAGGTGAGCCCGCCGAACAGGATGGTGGTGCTGTCGCGCTGCTCGCGGGTGAACGGCCTGGGCCGGTACGCCTGGTAATGCTTCAGCGGCGGCGGTGTCATGTTTGCAAGATTGGTGTCAATGGTTACCAGCTGTCCCATAGTGTCGCTCCCTCCAGAGTGTTTGTGGGCCCACGACTTCCGGATACCCGGGCTTCTAGATACTTGTGGTTTCCAATTCTGCCGTTACCAGAGATGGCATCAACGGCTGGGGTTCCCAATAGCGGTTCAACACGCGGTGATGTAACCCGTGGTGCCGAATCAAGAAGACAACCAACACGAAACAGGCGCCGCCGATGAGTTGTGCGGCAACTGGAATATGGAGTGCGTTAATCAACCCGTAGCGATCAGCGGCTCGACCCACGACGAGCGGCGCGAACGCCATTGCGAACAGATTTACGAACAAATAGTAAAGCCCCAGAGCGGTCGCATGTCCACTCGGCGGGACCAGATCGTGAATGGTCGCGGTCAGTGGTCCGTGATACCAGCTCATGAAAAATGTTCCCAATCCGAACAGAAGAAGAAAGGAAATTTTGGCTGAGGTATGCAATGCCGCGAAAATTGCCGGCGCGCTAAGAAGAAATCCAACCGGGATAATCAGCGGCCGGCCCCACGGCCACAGTTTCGCCAGCCGATCGGAAAAATACGCCCCCGTGGCGATGCCCAGAGCGCCCGCCAAAACCACCACGCATCCCAGAGCCAGGGCGGCCTGCCGCGCCGTGAACCCCTTCACTTCCTGGATCAGGTCTGGTCCCCACGCAATGTACGTGTATCCGGCAAAGCTGCTGAACCAGCCGGCGGCGAGCACGGCGAGATAAGCGGGCACGCGTACCAGGTCGCGGAGCTGAACCGTCTGCGTACCGGCGGAACGCGCCGGCTCGGGCAGACGCATGGCGCTGAGTCCTAACAGCAGGCCGGGGATGCCCACGAAGAAAAACGCCATACGCCAACCAAAGGATGCAGCCATGATACCGCCAAGTGCGATTCCTGTCGCCCCACCCGCGAACATCCCAATGTCGCAGATGCCCTGGATGCGGGCTCGAACCTCCTTGGGAAAAACCCCGCTGAGCACCGCCGTCCCGGCGGGAGCGTACGCGGCCTCCCCGATCCCGACCATCGCTCGGGCAGTCAGCAGCGAGCGAAACGACCCGGCCAGCCCGCTCAGAAACGTGGCCGCGCTCCAGAACAAAACCCCGCCACTGATAACCCAGCGGCGCGAGAAGCGGTCCGCCAGCATGCCGAGTGGAAATGTGCTCAGCGACAACACCACGGTAAAAGCCGTGGCCAGGTATCCCAGCTGCCCATAGCTCAGATGGAAGTCCTGCCGAATGAATGGAAACAAGGCGAAGATCACCTGCCGATCCACGTAATTCACAAAATTCAGCAGCCCCAGGATCGTGATCGCCTTCCGCTGGCTCGAATTGAAATCGGAGATCCGCATGCGAATTGCCGCGTCAAGCTGAGACTCACCGTGTCTCGTTAACTTCATCCCGCCTTGCAAGATGTACAAGCGACAACCTGTGACATCCCCCCTGGAAGTACGGGAAAGTCGCACTTTGTCGCGGGTGTTGCCGCTTGTTTTCAGTGGTAAACCAAGATACACTCGCTTCCCGCTTCTTCCCACGGGAAAATTTGAATGGTGGAAGAACGCCCTCCGCAAAAGGACGTGGACGCCTCTCCCCGCACCCAGCGCCTGGAGACTTGGGGAGAGATTGCGTCCTATCTCGGCCGCGAGATTCGAACCGTTCAGCGTTGGGAAAAATCCCTCGCCCTGCCGGTCCATCGCCTGGGTGGATTTTCCGATAAACAATCCCGGGTTTTCGCCTTCCGCCACGAGTTGGACGCCTGGTGGCGAGAGCATGAGACCGTCGGCAACACGCCGGAATCGCCGGATGAAGCCGCTGCGACCAACGGGGAACCCACATCCCGGTCGGAAAGCGCGCTCGTCCGCTGGCCTGCTCCCGGAATCTTGAAGTGGGCTGCCGCCGCTGCCGTGCTGGTGCTGCTGGCGCTCTCGCTTCCTCGCGTGGTCACGCGGTTCTGGCCGCCTCGGGTGGTGCTCGCCGTCGAACCTTTCCAGAATCTCGGCAGCAAGAACGACGATTTCATCGCCGCCGGATTAACCCAGGAAATGATCGCCCGGCTCGGACAACTGCATCCGACGCGCATGTCAGTGATGCCTGTTGCTGCGGCAAGCAGGCTGAGCGGCACTCGCGCTACCTACATCCTCAAGGGCACTGTCCGCAGTTATGGCGAACAGGTTGCCATCACCGCTCAACTGGTGCAAACCAGCAACCAGAGCATTGCCTGGGGAGGCAGCTATCAGCGCGACGTGAAAGACCTTTTGCGCGTGCAAGCGGAGGTAGCAAACGCCATCGCCGTCGAGGTTTTCGATAAGCTTCCCAAAGGCAACGCGCCGGTGCGCGAAGTCAACCGCGACGCCTACCTTGCTTATCTTGAGGGCAGATATTATTGGGGCCGGCGAACCGCGGCAGACATTGAGAAAGCCGCCGCCGCATTCGAAAAATCCATCGCCCGCGATCCCACCTACGCTCCGGCTTATGCCGGACTGGCCGATTGCTATGAACTCCTTGCATCGGCGCCATACACCGCGATTCGACCCAGCGAGGCTTTCCCTAAAGCGGAGACCGCGGCGCGGAAAGCGCTGGAACTGGATCCCTCGCTTGGGGAAGCTCACGTTTCCCTCGGCTATGCCGACCTGGCCTATGCCTGGGATTTTGCCGGCGCGGACCGGGAGTTTCGCCGCGCCATCGAACTGCGCCCTGACTACGCGACCGGTCATCAGTTTTACGCCTATTCGCTGACCGTCATGGGGAAGCTGTCCGACGCCATCGCGGA
The DNA here is from genome assembly GCA_036376415.1 of Terriglobales bacterium. Classification (GTDB taxonomy): domain Bacteria; phylum Acidobacteriota; class Terriglobia; order Terriglobales; family Acidobacteriaceae; genus Gp1-AA145. The sequence goes on along the minus strand of DASVAJ010000001.1, from coordinate 43,567 downwards.
GCGGAAAAAGGCGGTCGCACTCGATCCTGCCAGCCCGCTCATGGCATCCGCCTTGGGCGAGGCATACTACCAGGCCCGCATGTTCGACAACACCATCGCTCAGAACCAGCACGCGCTGGAGCTCGACCCAACCTATGCCATCGCCTTGGTCAACATCGGCCGCGCCTACCAGCAGAAAGGCATGCATGCTGAAGCGCAAGCGGCTTTTCAAAAAGTCCTGATGGCCGCGCCTGCCAATCCCGCGGTCCTGGCCTTGCTTGGCCATGATTACGCTGTCTCCGGCAAACGCGACGACGCCTTAGCGACCCTTCAACAATTGAAGGATCTTTCCGCGCATCGCTATGTTCCCGCTTTGTATCTTGCCCTCGTCTACACCGGGCTTGGCGACCGGGACAATGCCTTTCGCTGGATGGATGCCGCCCTGCAGGACAGAACCGAGTACCTGATTTATCTGGGCACCGAACCGGTCGCGGATCCGCTGCGCTCGGATCCAAGGTTTGCAGATTTGCTGAAGCGGGTTGGGCTCACGACTGGAGCGGTCCCGCACATGGCCGGACAGGCGCTGGGAGCGCTTACGCCGCCTTCTTCTCCCCCGGAGCTTTAGCTTCCGGGTGCCCGCGCAGCGCGGCAGCGTGCTCGATCTGCGCATTGATCTCGCCGCCGATCAAAAAGGCAAACCCCGTGATGTAGAGCCACATCAGCAGGATCATGGCTGCGCCTAAGGAGCCATAGGTCCTGCTGTAGCTGTTGAAGAAGTGCAGATACGCCCGGAAGGCGAACGAGGCGGCAATCCACAGGAAAACTCCCAGCAGCGAGCCCGGCGTGATCCAGTACCAGTGCTGCTCTTCGACATCCGGCCCGAAATAATAGATCAGCGAAAAAGCGAAGGTCACAAACGCAATGGCGAAGATAATCTGCAGCGCTCTCCAGGCGATGACCGCGACCTCGCCCATGCCATAGTGCGATGCGGCAAGCTTTGCCACATAGGCTCCGGCGACGACGCCAAACAACGCTGAAATCACCAGGATCGAGATTGCGATCGTCAAACCGACGGCAATCAGCCGCACTTTGAAGAACGAACGCGTTTCCTTCACTTCGTACGCGCCATCCAGCGCGGACATCATCGAGGACATGCCGCTGGAGGCGAACCAAAGGGTGAGTATGATGCCGATGGTCAGCTTGGCCCCGCCGGCATTTTTCGTCACCTCGGTCAGGGTATGAGTAATGACTTGAAATGCGTCCGGAGGAAGTACGCGCGACAAGTAGCCGAGCAGATCGGTGCGCAAAGTCGTGCCCCGCGCGGCGAACGCCCCAAATAATGAAAGCAGGAAAATGAGCAGCGGGAAGAGCGCGAGAATGAAGTTGAAAGCCAGTGCCGAGGCGCGGTCCAGCAGGAAATCATCGCTGATGCCCTGGTAAACCTTCTTTGCCAACTGGCGAAAGGAAAGCCCGCCTAGCCCCCAGATGCTGGCAACTTGCTCTTCAGTGCTGAGCTGCGATTCTGTCACGTTTTCGGGCATATGGCCCGCTCTTGGATTCGCAGGCAGAAAGGGGCTGTTGCCCCTGCAACCCAAGTTTTTTGGAAATGTTGGCGGCGAACTCAGGCCGCGTCGTCTTCGATCTTGATGCGCAAAGATTTCAGGAATTTAAGGTCCTGATCGCTCACTTTCAGCTCAGGATTGCTGGTCAAGGTGGTGACCATGGAGGTCTTGTCTTCGGTCTTCTCGCCCGGGCGGCTTACGCCGATGGTGGCTTCGAGCACCAGAAAAATGTCATAGCCGCCGTCTTTGATTCGCGAAACCACTTCGGCAATCTGGTCGGAGTCGGCTAGAGACTCGTTGATCGCCTCGCCCAATTCCTTCATTAACTGCTTCAGTTGCTGATCCACGAAGTCCCCCGGGCCAACCTGGGAAGTAAGCTGCCTGCGCCTCACCCTGCGAGCGCGTCGGCATCTTTCGCCATTTTAACTCCTGGCGTTGGTAAAATCGAGAGGAATGGCGAACGTCTCGACAGCGCGGAAATTAGGAATCGCCGCCAGAATTGCTGGACAGCAGGTCCAGCGCAGCCGCACTTACGCGGCCGTGCTGAGCGGAGCGCGCGCCACCCTCAGCCACTTCAGCGCCGTCGCGCATCAGCTCTGGTTGGAGATAACCGGCTTTATTTTCCTGGCTTTCGCCGGAGTTGGCCTGGTTGCCATGGTGCGCGAATACAGCGCCTATCACGCAGGAAAAAGCGGTTCCGGGCACATTGCCGCTGCCGCCGGCTTCACGTTAATGTTTGCCTGGTTCGGTGTAAGCTCGTTCTGGAGAGTTCGCCGCCGCCGATAAGTCCTTCTCATGACCACGCGATCCAAGCCGGATGCAGCCGCCGCGGATCCAAAAACCAGTTCTCAAATTTCCGTTCACCGGCTCTACACACCCAATGATCTGAACGGCTGGAGCTACGACGAAAAGCTCGGCTATCCCGGCGAGTTCCCCTACACGCGCGGAGTTCAGCCCACCATGTACCGCGGGCGCCTGTGGACGATGCGCCAGTACGCCGGCATGGGCGACGCCGAGGAGTCCAACCGCCGCTACAAGTATCTGTTGAGCCAGGGCACCACCGGCCTGTCTGTCGCTTTTGATTTGCCTACGCAGATTGGGCTGGATTCGGACCATCCGCTCGCCGCGGGCGAAGTCGGCCGGGTGGGAGTGGCCATCGATTCGATCGAGGATATGGAACGGCTGTTCGATGGCATCGACCTGACCAAGATTTCCACATCCATGACCATCAACGCCACCGCTTCAATTCTGCTGGCGTTATACGTGGCTGTTGCGCGCAGGAAGGGTGCCGATATCCGCCGGCTCTCCGGTACGGTGCAGAACGACGTGCTCAAGGAATACATCGCGCGCGGCACTTACATCTATCCCATTCCGTCGGCCATGCGCATTGTTACCGACCTCTTCGCCTGGACAAATGAAAACGTGCCCGAGTGGAACACGATTTCCATCTCCGGCTATCACATGCGCGAGGCAGGCGCGACCGCGGTTCAGGAAGTGGCCTTCACCCTGGGCAATGCCGCGGCGTATGTGCAGGCCGCGATCCATGCCGGGCTTTCCGTCGACAACTTTGCGCCGCGCCTCTCCTTCTTCTTCAATGCGCACAACAACTTTCTCGAAGAGATCGCGAAATTTCGCGCGGCCCGCCGCATGTGGGCCCGCATGATGCGCGAGAAGTTTGGCGCAAAGAATCCGCGCTCGTGGATGCTGCGCTTTCACACCCAGACCGCAGGCTCCACGCTTACAGCGCAGCAACCGGAGAACAACATCGTGCGCACCGCGATTCAGGCGTTGGCGGCGGTGTTGGGCGGTACGCAATCGTTGCACACGAATTCTTTCGACGAAGCGCTGGCGCTGCCCACGGAGCAGTCGGCGCGAATCGCGTTGCGCACGCAACAGATCGTCGCGTATGAGTCGGGCGTGCCCAACACCGTCGATCCCGTGGCGGGCTCGTATTTTGTCGAATCGCTCACGGATGACATCGAAAAACGCGCGACAGAATACCTGGACAAAGTTGCGGCATTGGGAGGAATGCTGAAGGCGATCGAGCGGGGATTCGTGCAGCAGGAGATTCAGAATGCCGCTTACGAATTCCAGCAAGCCGTGGATCGCGGCGAGGCCACGGTCGTGGGCGTGAACCGCTTCGCGCAGGAAAAAGAAAAACCCGTGCCGCTGCAGCATATCGATGAAGCCCTGGAGCGCAAGCAGGTGGAGCGGGTGCGCGCGCTGCGGGCCAGGCGCGACGCGGCGCGCTGCAAGCAAGTCATAAGCGCAGTCCTCGACGCCGGCCGCTCCGGCGAGAACCTTATGCCCCGAATTCTCGACGCCGTCGAGGCCTGTGCCACGGTCGGCGAAATCTCCGACGCCATGCGCGGCGCCTTCGGCGAATACCGCGAAACCGTGGTCGTCTAGGCCGAAATTCCTCCGTCTTGTGACACTTCCAAAACTGAAACAGTTCGCAACCCGCCCCGCGCTTGAACCGGAGTAGAGTTCTATGTTAGAAAGTAGCCCTATGCGGCCGCGAATTTCGCGGCTGGCATGCATGCAACAACCGGGGCCACTCAGTTTGGGCGAATCGGCATCCCATGCACATTCGTCCAGTTGCTAAATCCGGCGCCTCCGGAACTCCCTCGACGCAGTTCCGCGGTGTGAGACTTCGAACCTCCTAACCAAGATTGTGGAGTTTCGGATGCTTTTATCCAGAAGGCCTGACGTGACCGGGAGCCGTTCCCGTCTGCCGCGCCTGGCATCCCGCCAAAACTCCCGCCCCTTTCGCGGATTGAACTCCTTACGCTTTTATCTTCAACCACATCAGCCCAGCGCCGGAGGACTCCATGGCGACGAATTTCGTCCAGATTGATACCGATGCCGAAATCAAGCAGCGTTTAGAAGCCGAGCGCGCGCGCCTGCGCAAACTTGCCGGACTCGATCAGCCGGAGCACTTTCACCGGCCGGTGGAGCGCGCCTTCACCGCGGAGCAGCGCCCGCACACAACGATTTTATTTGGCGGATTCACCTGGAAGCACGAAGACCTCATTCGCGCCGTCTTCCAGGGCTGCGGCTACAAATGCGAGAAGCTCCCGGTGCCGAACGTCGCTGCCTTCCAGACGGGCAAAGAGTACGGCAACAACGGCCAGTGCAATCCGACCTATTTCACCGTCGGCAACCTGGTGCAGTACCTGCAGTTCCTCGAAAAAGAAGGCATTCCCCGCCGGCAAATTCTGGACAACTATGTCTTCTTTACCGCCGGCTCCTGCGGCCCCTGCCGCTTCGGCATGTATGAAGCCGAGTACCGCTTCGCGCTGAAGAATGCCGGGTTCGACGGCTTCCGCGTGCTGCTCTTCAAGGACAGCGATGGCATTAAAGCCGCGTCCGGCGAGCCTGGACTGAAGTTCACCGTCGATTTTGGCTTCGGCATGTTGAATGCCATGCACCTCGGCGACGTGATCAACGATCTCGTCTACCAGATCCGCCCCTACGAAGTGAACCAGGGCGAGACCGATCGCGTCTTCCGGCAAATGGTGGATGGGTTGTGCGACGACCTGCGCAATCGCAAGTCATTCGAGATCGAACAAAGCGGCCCCGAGTGGTTGAAACCGAAGGTGAAAACGAACAAGGTCCTGCGCAACACCTTCAACGTTTTCGGCAAGTGGCACGAGCACATGTGGGGCAAGGACTATCTGAACGCGCTGAAGACTGCGCGCGCGAGGATGGATGCGATCGAGGTCGACCGCACCCGCGTGAAGCCGCTGGTGAAGATCACCGGCGAATTCTGGGCGCAGATCACCGAGGGCGACGGCAACTTCCACATGTTCGATTTCCTGGAACGCGAAGGCGCGCAGGTGCTGGTCGAGCCGATCGCAACCTGGGTGGCGTATCTGATGTACCAGGCCAAAGCGCACGCCATTGCGAAGTGGCCGGTGAATCGTCCCTACAAGGATCCCCAGTGGTACGAAGCCAAGAAGCAGTTCGCCAACTACATTGGCCTGCGCAAGAAGCTGTGGGGAATTGGCGCGGGCGAGCGCATGTGGAACTTCTTCTATCACCGCACGGCAAAACAGTTGGGCGGGATCACGCATCACCTGGCCCCGCAAACGGAGCTCGCCGAACTGGCGCATCCGTTCTACAACCAGTTCGCGCGCGGCGGCGAGGGACACCTCGAAGTCGGCAAAAACGTGTACTACACCATCCACAAGCTCTGCCACATGGTGCTGGCGCTCAAGCCCTTCGGGTGCATGCCCTCATCCCAGTCGGATGGCGTGCAGTCGGCGGTCATCAACAAGTTCAAAGACATGATCTTCCTGCCGATTGAAACCTCCGGCGAAGGCGAGGTCAACGCGCACAGCCGCGTGCAGATGGCGCTCGGCGAAGCCAAGGTCAAAGCCAAGACGGAATTCGAGCAGGTCCTCAGTTCCACCGGCAAGACCATGAGCCAGATCCGCGAGTACATTGCCGAGCATCCCGAGTTGAAGCGGCCGTTCTACCACGTGCCGCATCGCGAAGGGGTGGCGGGAACGGCGGCGCAGTTCGTGCTGCACGTGAGCGATCGCATCGACAAAGACACGCGCTTCTGGAAGCGATCGCGGGTTCGGGTAAGCGAAACGGCGCCCGCGATGTCAGGCGACTAAAAGCTCTTAACCGCAAAGAAAGCCGCAAAATCGCAAGCTTGTCTTTGCGATCTTTGCGAATCCTTAGCGAACTTTGCGGTTTAAGGTTTTGTTCTTGAAGTTCGGCTAACAGCTAAGAGCTAACGGCTAAGAGCTGTTCTTGCGAGGAGTGATGCACGATCACAGTCATAAAGGTCCCGCGCTGATTCAGATTTCCGGCCTTGAGCCGCAGCCTACGATCCAGCAGGTAAAGCACGCGCAGAAGCCGCACGACCACGTCACCAAATTTTTGGTGGGGCTCGATGTTGGCTCTACGACGGTGAAGGCCGTGGTCGTTGATCTCGCGACCGACAAAGTCCTTTGGCAGGATTACCAGCGCCACGAGACCAAGCAACCAGAGAAGACGCTGGAATTCCTGAAACGCATGGAAGCCGAGGTCGGCATCAATCGCCACAACACCCGCATGTTCCTGACCGGCTCCGGCGGCGGCTCGATTGCCGACCAGATCGGCGCAAAGTTCGTGCAGGAAGTAACTGCAGTATCTCTCGCAGTAGAGAAGCTCCATCCCGAGGTGTACTCGGTCATAGAACTCGGCGGACAGGACGCCAAGATCATCGTCTTCAAAGACGATGAAGAGACTGGCCGCAAGAAAAAAATTCCCTCGATGAATGACAAGTGCGCCGGCGGCACCGGCGCGGTCATCGACAAGATCAATGCCAAGCTCAAGATTCCCACCGTTGACCTGGGCAACCAGGGTTATCACGGGATCAAGCTGCACAAAGTCGCGGGCAAGTGCGGCGTCTTCGCCGAGACCGATATCAACAGCCTGCAAAAAGTCGGCACGCCGCCCAACGAACTGATGGCATCGCTCTTCGAGGCGATTGTTCTGCAGAACCTCAGCGTGCTCACCCGCGGCAACACGCTGCGTCCGCACGTGCTCCTGCTGGGCGGCCCCAACAGCTTCATTCGCGGCATGAAAGAAGCCTGGCAGGCCAACATCCCGCGCATGTGGACGGAGCGCAAAGTTCAGATTCCCGAAGGCGCCAAGCCCGAAGACCTGATCAAGGTCCCCGACAACGCGCAATACTTTGCGGCGCTGGGCGCGATTGAATTCGGTAAGGCCGAGGACGATTGCATCGGCTGCTATCGCGGCTACGATCAGCTCATTCACTACATCGAGTACGGGCGGCAGGAGGAAAAGGCGAAGTCGGGCGGAAAGGGCCTGGTCGAAAAACCCGAAGAGCTCGACGTTTTCAAGGAAGCCTACAAGCGCAAGAAATTTACGCCCGCGGCATTGCAGAAAGGGAGCACGGTCGGCGGGTTCATCGGCATCGACGGCGGATCGACTTCAACCAAAGCAGTCCTGCTCAGCGAAAACGGCGACATCCTCTGCAAGTCCTATCAGCTCTCCAACGGCAATCCCATCCAGGACACCATCGATATGTTCGAGAGCCTGCGCGGGCAAGTGGAAGCGCAAGGCGCCAGGATGGAAGTGCTCGGGGTCGCGACCACCGGCTATGCCAAGGACATCCTGAAAGACGTGCTGAAGGCCGATGTCGCGCTGGTCGAGACGGTGGCGCACACCGAGTCTGCGCTCAAGTTCTACGAAGATCCGCACGTCATCGTCGACGTCGGCGGGCAGGACATCAAGATCATCATCCTGCACAACGGCCGCGTGAAGGACTTCAAGCTCAACACGCAGTGCTCGGCGGGCAACGGGTACTTCTTGCAGTCCACGGCTGAAGGCTTCGGCATAGACGTGAACAAGTACGCAGACCTGGCCTTTTCGGCGCAAGCCATGCCGGTGTTCGGCTACGGCTGCGCGGTGTTCATGCAATCGGACATCGTGAACTTCCAGCGCCAGGGCTGGCAGGCGCAGGAAATCCTCGCCGGCCTCGCCGCTGTGCTGCCGAAGAATGTCTTTCTCTATGTCGCCAGCATCCCCAATCTCGCAGCGCTTGGAACCCGCTTCGTCCTGCAGGGTGGCACGCAGAACAATCTCGCCGTGGTGAAGGCCGAGGTCGATTTCATTCGCAACAGCTTCCGCGCCGCCGGCAAGGAGCCCGAGATCATCGTGCACGAGCACTGCGGAGAGTCGGGCGCCATCGGCGCCGCCCAGGAAGCTCTCCGTCTCTGGCGCAACGGCATGCAGACCACGTTTGTTGGCCTTGAAGCCGTTCGCAAAATTCAATACCGCACCACGCGCAACGAATCCACGCGCTGCAATTTCTGCAAGAACAACTGCCTGCGAACCTTCATCGACGTCCGCACCGAGCCGGCGAAGGAACTGGTTGCCATCAAGAAAGTCACCAAGGTTCCCTTGATGCTTGGCGAGCAGCGCCTCATCATCGCCACCTGCGAAAAGGGCCTGGTGGAAGACATCAACGAGATGAAAGACATCAAGGCCGGCCTCGACAAGCTGCGTGACCAGTACCCCAACTTTGTCGATTACGCCGCGAAGGAAGTGTTCCGTCCGACGAATGCCAAGAGCGTTGCCGACCCGCTGCCCGCCGCCGGGTTCCTTGGCCGCTGGAGCAAAGAAGCAAAGGAACGCAAAGCGTTGATGGAAAACCGCAGCAAGATTCGCATCGGCATTCCGCGCGTGCTCAACATCTACACCTACGCGCCTCTTTTCAACGCGTATTTCGAGAGCCTGGGCGTGCAGCCCGAGAACATCATCTACTCCGACTACACCAGCGGCGACCTCTACCGCGCCGGTGCCAGCCGCGGCGCCATCGATCCCTGCTTCCCCGCCAAGATCGGCATCTCGCACGTCTATAACCTGATTCAGGAGAAGCACCGCAAGAAGCCGCTCAACGTGGTCTTCTTCCCCATGTACGACGTGCTGCACTCGCCCCTGGTGAAGCTGCAGGGCACGAACGCCTGTCCGACCGTGACCGCCACTCCGGAAACGGTCAAGGCGGCTTTTACGAAAGAGAACGATGTTTTCGCGGAGAACAACGTCAAGTACATCGATCCGGTTCTGAATTTTGCCGACCGCAAGCTCTTCGCATTCCAGATGTTGACCGCGTTCCAGTCTGTCCTGGGCCTGTCGGATGCAGAGAACGAGCGCGCGATTGAAGCGGGATTCCAGGCGCTGAAGGCATATGAGGCGAACATCCGCCGCCGTGCGCGGGAGGTGCTCGATCAACTGGAACGTGAAGACCGCATCGGCATCGTCATGCTGGGCCGCCCCTATCACCACGATCCCGGCCTCAATCACGAAATTCTCGACGAGTTCCAAAAACTCGGCTACCCGATCTTCTCGCAGAACACGCTGCCGCTCGATGAAGACATGCTGGAGCGCTTGTTCGGCGAGGAGGTGCGCGCGGGCGTGATCAGCAGCCCGCTCGATATCAGCGATGCCTGGAAAAATTCCTACTCCTGCAGCACCAATCACAAGGTCTGGGCGGCCAAGTTCACGGCGCGCCATCCCAACCTGGTGGCGCTCGAAATTTCCAGCTTCAAGTGCGGTCACGACGCGCCGATTTACGGCGTGGTCGAGGGCATCATCGAAAACTCCGGCACTCCGTACTTCTGCTTCAAGGACCTCGACGAGAACAAGCCCACCGGCTCCATCAGGATTCGCGTCGAGACGATCGACTATTTCCTGCGCCGCTACCGCGAAGAGGTAATCCGCAAACGCAAGGCGACTGAGGACATCGAGCGCCAGCTGGCAGAACTCGAAGCGCAATTAAAGCGTGAGCGGGGCCTGACTTCTGATTCAGGGGAAATCCCAGCCTTCGCAAACAACGAAGCGGAGCGCGAGTTGCAGGAGTTGGCCGGGGATTAGCACATCTGACAAGCCGCTTCCCAAACTAGCCACTCTTGTGCGGACGATTCCCATCATTCGATGCCGCGATGTCAGACAGTCTCTGGCTTTCTACACCACTATCTTGGGCTTTCGAAAGAAAGATCCGGCAGCGCGCGAGACAGACTGGGTCGTCGACCTTGTTCAGGACGAGGTCGAGCTGCAACTGTCGCAACACCCCGGCGACGGAGCGTATGGTTCCGCGATTAACATCCGCGTAAACGATGTAGACGCCTTATTCACAAAATTTATCGAGCGCGGACTGGACACTTCAGGCTATGACGACTCGCCTGTGCATCGTGGCCCGATCGACCAGAGCTGGGAAATTAGAGAGTTTTACGTCACGGACCGCGACTGCAATACGCTTCGCTTCGGCCAACCGATAAGAAGGTCCACTCGGTAACGGGTTCCGCTCGCGCCCAGCCCGAGGACCTCCGGCCTTGGTGAAGATTTCAAACTCGATGCGGACTTCGTCTTTCACCTTGATGGAACCGCCGGCAACGCTGACCGGAGTAATGCCGAAATCCCGCTGCTTGAGCGTAGCCGACCCGCGGTAGTGTCCGCTTTCTTCTTCTACGTTTGCGACCACCGGATGCGTCTGCCCGTGAAGCGTGAGGTCGCCATAGACCGTCCACTTGCCCGCGCTACTCTGCTCCACCTTGGTTGAGCGGAAGCGGATTTCAGGAAACTTTTCGCTGTCGAGAACCTTGGGGCCGAGCATGGTCGATTGGATTTCGGCGCGGTCTTTGTCGGAGACTTCGCGATCCAGGACGCGGAGCGTGCGGGAGTCGACGGCGAACTCGATCGTGCGTTGCGCCTCGTCGATGGCGCCGCGCTGAAGGCTTGCGCGGACCTCGTGCTCGTGCCCGAAGCTGGACAAAAGGCCGGTTTTATAGACCCGGATGGTAATCGAGGAGCGCTCGGTGTCGATGCTCTTTGACTGGGCCGCCGCCGCGACCGAAACTAACGATCCAACCAGAATCGGCAGATACCAGAGTTTGTGGGGTGCAATCTTCATGGGTTAATGAATGGATGCGCGGTATTGCACCCCAGGCGCTGCCCAGTTGTCAATTTTCTGTCGCTTGCGGCGCGTCCGGCGTTCGCGGCGGATGCGGTGCATTGGGCACGGCTTGCGACACAACATCTCCGGCGTGAATTTCGATGGTGCCGTGTTCGTCGTTCAGCACCATGCGCGGGCCGCCGCCGTTCACCGTCCCGGTTGCCGCCCCGCGACTGTCGCCGTTGTCAATCTTCAGCGAATTGAAATCCGACTGAATTTCTCCATCGCGCGCTTGCGCATCCACCGTGAACCCGGCTTTCTGCGGAACGAAGACCCGGATATCGCCCTTGCTGTTAGTGACCTCAAGCGATCCCAGTTTGTTCAGATGCACTTCCACCGCGCCATTTTCGTTCTGCAGGTGAACGTCGTTGGTCACGCCGTTCAGCATGATGTCTTTCGATCGCGTGTGCAGGCGCAGGGGCCCGGACACATTGGTGGCTTCCAGGTCGCCGGAGTCAAGCGTGAGATCGCCGTCAAGCCTGGTGAAATCCATGTCGGTGCGGCTGGTTTTGAAGCTGACCGGCTTGGCGATGCGCGACAGCTTCACGCTTTCCATGAAGTCGCCGTCGAGGCGCACCGCGCCTTTGATGTCCTCCAGCGAAACGTCGTTGGCGCGCCCCTGGATGGTGACGTCGGAACTGACCTGGGAAATACGAGCCGAACTGCCATCAAGGTTGAGGGTGAGCGAACCGTTCAGATCGGTGATGGAGACATCGCCTTCCGCGCTCTTTATATCCGCGTTGCCGTCGCGGCCCATGATGCTGATATCACCGTGACGCGTCGAAAGCACCACGCCGGCCTTGCGCGGCAGCGAAATGTCTAGGTCCGTGCTGACCCAGTGATCGCCGGCACCGCGCGTGTTGGAGTTGATTGTGACCACTTGGCCGGTGGTGCTGATCTGCGGGCGCGTCGAACCGTTCCAGCGGTCGGCGTCTTCCTGGCGCTCGGCGTTGATGCGCTTGTGCACGGCGATGTGAATCTGGTGGTCGTCAGAAGCGCTGACGTTGATGGCGCCGCGCTCGCTGTTCACATGCAGGCTGCCTCCTGCGGGGAAGGCCTGCTGGAAGTCGTCGGTGTAGTTGTAGCTGTGCCCCCACCACGGCATGTCATTGCCGTTCCAGTGAAAAGCCTCGCCGAATTCATCCCAGTGACGATACATCCCCGTGGCGCTAAGCCCAGCGAGCACGAGGAATACGATGAGCACCACGCCGCCGGCCCCGATTCCCGGAGCGCGATACCCCCCACGCGTGGCCTGCTGATATTCGAGCAGTTTAACGAAGCCCCACAGGATCAGCAGCACCGGCCAGTAATGCGAGAACCAGTAGCCGAAGTTGTGCCACTCGATCACGCCCATGTTGGCCAGCAGGAAAAATACGCCGATCACGATGAGCACGATCGGTCCGGCAAACGAGCGCGGCGGACGCTGTGGTCTCAGCGGCGGCGCCGGAGGCGGTGATTGCACTGTGCTAGCCATTGTTCACCTCCGTGTTGACCTCGCCAGGAGGCTGCGGCTCAACCATGGACGCGGGCGGCTGGGTTGGTGGTGCCCCTCCGAGATGACCGCGTTCGATCAGCTTGACGGCTCCAATCACCAGCAGAATCACTGGCCACGTGCGGTCCCATCCCGGACCGTGCAGATTGTCCAACAGCTGCAGGACGCCAATGGTGACCAGGATTGCAGGTCCCACCATGCTGCGCCCGCGATACAGCGCCGCAGTCTGTCGCCGCACGAACAGCCAAACGCCCAATGCGATTAGAAATACCGGCCAGATGCGGTCTACTTCCAGGAACCAGATCCCGAGATTGTGCAGCAGGAAGAGGATGCCCAGGCCGATCAGGACCACCGCGCCGGTGGGAACGCCTTTCGGAAAATCGTGGCGATCGCCGGTGCTGAACATGGTCCCCAGGCCGAAGGGATCTGGTGCGGGTTGCCCAACCTGAATTGCCTTCGCCGACTTGATCGCGTCAATCAACTGGTAAAAGTAAAACGCCGCGATGCCCAGTCCGAACACCGTTCCCATGGCATCGCTGGTGGAATGGCTCGCGCCCACGATCAGCAGCACGAAGATGATCAGGTGTGCGAGACCCTTCGCGTATTGCCCGCAGTAAACTGCGCCGACGCCAAAGGGGAAAAATCCAGCCAGAATTCCTGCCAGTGCGGGATTCGGCCCGGATACGGGTTGCACCGGCGCGCGATATGCCGGCGGATAGGGAGAAGTGGCAGGCGGCGGCGTGCTCCCCGACACGCGCTCGGCCAGGCAATTCTCACAGTAAATTACGCCCATCACCTGCCGCGTGCAGCTTGAGCACAGCGGCTTACCGCAAGTGCGGCAATACGCCGCAACCGGATTTTGCGGATGATTTGCGCAGGTCATACGAACCTCCTGTAAGTGGCCCCATTCACTACAGGTGTTCCCCGGCTGTCAGGGAGAGAAGCATATATCAAATTGCCTTCTCCCTGGCTGTAATTGCGCTCCTGTCTTGGTTCGGGTTGCCCACTACTGTTGTCTTTGTTCTCCTTGCGCTGATTGTTGTTCGGTTGTTCGCGCGGCTGTTCGGCGGGCGCGGTGGCGCGCTTGAACTGTTGCACGCGCGATTCGATTTCATACACGAAGCGAATGTTTTCGTAGTATTTCACCACCCGGCCCGACGTCTCATAGTAGGTCCGGCGGATCGCGCTGGGCCGCAGGTCGACGTGGCGGATGTCGCTCAATTTCACGCCTGCCAGGCTCAACGAAACCGACAAGGTGAAAAAGGCCATGCCAAATGACATGGCGAATCTTGGCTGTCGTGCCACGGCCACGACCGGTGACACGATGACTTCCGCCAACTCCCTGACCCGTCCGAGCCAGGTCTGCGCCGCGGCGCGATCCCGCGCCGCCACGCCCGTAGTCGCCAACAGAATGTTGTTGACCAACTCCAGCGGCGGCTCAACTTCCTCCAGGGACTTCAGCCAGCCGCGGCCGGCTTCGGCTTCCTGGAGCAAGGGTCCGCACATCCTGCATTCGCGGCCGTGCGCCTCGAATGCCGTCAATCTCTCGCCAGAGAGGGTGCCGTCAATGGCCTGGCTGAGCAGAGCATCGAACTCGCTGCACTGCATACCGTTATGTTGTTGGCCCGCCATCACATCACCTGCCTATATGTACGTTGGAGGAGGCGAGCAAGTTCCGCTCGTCCCCGGTTAATCCTGGATTTCACGGTGCCTTCGGGAACCCGCAGCACCGTGGCGATTTCGCGGTAGTCCATGTCTTGTAAGTCCCTTAGAATCACTGCTTCGCGGAGCTCGGGGGAGAGCCGTTGCAAGGCCTGGTGGACCGCCTCGCTGGTTTCCCGGCTCTGAACTTTAGTATCAGGCGCGGGGCCATGATCCGGAAGCTGCTCGGCCAGCGGCATGGCGTCCTCGTGGTCGGAGGAGGTCGTGTCCAGGGAGTCGGTCACGCGTTCCTGCTTGGTACGGCGGAAATGGTCCACCAGCAGGTTGCGCGTGATGGTCGTGACCCAGGTCATGAATGCCCCCCGGTCCACATCGTAGGTATTAAGCGTCCGGTACATCTTAATAAAAACCTCCTGGGTCAAGTCCTCCGCGTCACTGCCCGATCCAGCAAACCGGTAGCAAATGTTGTAGATGCGCCGGTGATAGCGCTGGACGATCTCCTCCCAGGCAGCGGCGTCGCCGGCAACGCAGCGACGGACCAGCAATGCTGCCACTTGGGCGTCTTCCAAGCTAAGCTCCCCGGAAATTGTGCGGATGGGACAGCGCTGATTTACGGCTTCAGGCTTCCGGCCTCAGGCATCAGGTGAGTGTCGCTACCCAACGCCGAGTCGGCGAAGAATATCGTCTTTCCTGGCGCCCTGGAGCCCGGAGCTTGAAGCCGGTTTTGAGACCAGCCCCAACCGTCTCAAACAAGAATACGCGTGTGCAGCAAGGGAAGTTCAGTGAGGGGGATCACACTAGCGGGGGCTGCCCTCGAGCGGGTTTCATTGCCGGGTCGGGCATGCGAAGATGGTGCGCCATGAAACCAAAGAATTTGTACTTGATTTTGTGTCTCGCGGGCGCGGTGATTCCGTATGCGGTGTTCATCCCATGGCTGCTTGCCGAAGGGCTGAACATAAAGCTCTTTGTTCAGCAACTGTTTGCCAATCGCATCAGCGTCTTTTTCGCGCTGGATGTGATTGTCTCCGCTGTCGTCGTACTCGCGTTTGCTCACGTAGAGCAACGCCGCTGGCGTCTGCGTTGGGCTTGGATTGTCGTCCCAGCGGTGCTGTTGGTGGGTGTCTCCTTCGCGCTGCCACTGTGCCTGTGGCTGCGAGAAGGTTCCCGGGAAATGCTCAGCCAGGCGAAAACGGCATCCGTGGCCTAAATCGGTTGCGGATTAACCCGTCGCGCGTCGGTGATGTTATTGGGTTCGGCGTCGAACGACTTGCCGGGTTCGTACGCGACCTTTTCGTGCTTGGTGCCGACGGGACGGATTACGTCATGCCAGCCATCATCCCAGCTGATGCGGGCTTCACCATTTACAACTTCCCAGGTGCCGTGATTGGCGCCGATGGTTTTTTCCGCCTGGCCATCGCGATTCAAGGTAATGAAAAAATCATTACCGTTGCCTTGGCCCACTTTCCACTTGCCGATGAAGTGATTGCGGCCGGGTTGGAAGCCGCTATTTGCCGGGCTGAAATCGATCCGCGCCACCTCATTCAACGAGAGCCGATCCTCATGACCGCTGCGCGTGAGCACCATCGTGCCCGCCGCTTTGAAATCGATATGGCTGACATCGCTATAGGCCTGTTGATGGCCGTCCTTGAAAACAATGCTGAAGGAAGTGGCGCCGGCTTTAGAACTCTGGGAAAACCCGCCAACTGTGGAGGCGAGCAGGGCAACGCCCAGCAATATGACGTATGTGGTACGGCTCATAACTCCTCCCCGGAACGGAGAAATCCGTCTCTGCACCAAGATACGCTGGAACTGCGAGCTAAGTTCCGCAACTCAGAAAGAAGTTCAAGAGCGGAACAACTCGGTCGCCAATACCTCGCGCCGGCTGAGGACCAGCTGATCAATACGGCGCAGCAGGAAAATGTACCCGCTGCTGGTGGCGATTGACAGCCCGAACAGGACCAGGCTTCCGGTCCACAAACTGGAACTGAGGTGGGCGATGTAGACGGCTAAGACGCCGAAGCCGACTCCCGTGATCTGCACCGCCAGGCTCGCCAGGATGGTGGCTTCGGAAGCCCGCTGCCGCCCAAACGTCGCGAGATCGATGCGCTTCGGAGAATAGATGGAAAGCAGGTTCCCCGCGGAAAAATTCAGGGGCACGGCAAATAGGCACCAGGCCAGCGTGAAGACGCTCACCCGCAAGTTCGGCGGGTGATAAATGAAGCGAATGCCGATCCAGAGAATGAAAACATCTAGCAGGAAGACCGAGAGTTGCGCCAGGTTCTTCGCCAACGCGATCTGCCGGAACGGCACCGGGGAGACCAGAAAGAACTGCACCCCGCTGCCGTCGCCGCCGAAGCTGTTGTAGACGATATTGGTCATGATGAGCAGCGAGTACGCGGCGCCGATGGGAAAAAGGAACTGCGTCTGGCTGCTCAGGAATCCTTTGCGCCCGCCCCACATGGCGAAGATTACGACCAGGGGCATGATCAGCGTGAACAGCATGGGCACGCTGCGGGAAAAATAACGAAGCTCTTTTTCGAACACGGCGGACACGGCGCTGGGCAAGGCCGGCAGCCGCCAGCCGCGGCGGATCGCGGCCGTGCTCGAGAGTTCCTGGCGTTTATCTCCCGAGGAAACATTTTCCCCGCGGTATTGACTCCACAGTCGCCGGTGCAAAAGATACAGGACCAATCCCACGTAGGCGGCACTCAACACCAGCGGTAGTATGGCTTCAACGCTTCTCCGTTCCGCAATTTCCCCTAGAGCGCTCGCTGCCAAGCCTGGCGGGAACCCGCGCTCGACGGAAATATACTTGGAGAGTGTGCGAATTCGCTGCGGGGCGGGCCGGTTCCCAAAGCGTCCCAGCGCCGGTCCCGCAAGTTGCACGGCCAGCAGCATGAACAGAAAAATCACGCCCATGATTTCGCGGCTGTGGCGAGTCGACAGCCAGTGTTCCATCCAGGTGAACACCGTGCGCGCCAGCAGCACATTGAACCCGACGAAAAGGGCGATGATCAGCAATGCCCAGGGCGCCAGCGTCCAGCGCGCCACCACGATTCCGGCGTATAGTCCTGCGCACCAGCACATGCCCAGGGCGGTCGCGATATCCAGCGATCCGTAAATCAAGCGAACCAGGAAGTAGTTCGAGTACTTCAGCGGAAAGCGCAGGAGCACCGATGCATCGACGTTCTGCGTGAGCGCCGTCGCCATCACCGGAAACATCTGCCAGAAAAGGAAGATGATCCAGAACAATCCCGCCAGCCACTGCAGCCGGTTCTCCATGATGACGGCCCAGGCACCGCTGCCGATCGCGACGCCTCCCCCCACCCCGGCCGCGATGACGAGAAGTGCTGCGATGGAGCGCGAGACCAGGTTCAGCCGGCCGCGGACCGAGTGCAGCGAGTTGACGAAGATCTGCCAGCGTAGCAGCGCAATCGCGCGCAGTTGCTCGCCGCCCGCCGCCTCTACCCCAGCCACGAGAGCTCCTGCGCCTCTTTATGGGCGCCGCCCACGGTCTGCAGGAAATATTCCTCGAGCGTCATCTTTGTGGCCAACCCGCCTTCGGAAGGAACGCCCGCGCGCAGTTCGTCGATCGGGCCTTGTGCGACCAGGCGGCCGTTGTGAATGATGCCGACGTGCGTGCACAGCCGCTCCACAATTTCGAGCACGTGCGACGTGAGAAAAATCGTAGCCCCGCGCGCGGTCATGCGCTGCAGCATGGATTTCAGCGTGCCCGAGGCAACCGCATCCACACCTTCGAAGGGCTCGTCCAGGAAAAGCACTTTGGGTCCGTGAATCACGGCGGCCGCCATGGCCAGTTTCTTCTGCATGCCATGCGAATAGTCGGTGATCAGCGTCTTGGGCTGGTCCGATAACTGCATGAAGTCGAGCAGTTCCGCCGCCCGCCCGGCGGCGGTGTCCCGATCCAGCCCATACATCCGGCCGGCGAAATTCAAATACTCCGAACCGGTGAGACGCCCGAACAGAGCCATGCCTTCCGGCACCACGCCGATCTGGCGTTTCACTTCCACCAGGTGTGTGGCCAGATCGAGGCCCAGGATCTGCATGCGTCCGGCGGTGGGGCTCATCAGCCCGGTCAACATCTTGATCGTGGTCGATTTTCCCGCGCCATTCGGACCCAGGAAACCATAAAACTGGCCCGTAGCTACGTAGAGGTTGACGTTATCGACCGCGGTGAAATCGCCGAAGCGGCGCGTGAGACCTTCCGTGAGGATAGCGGCATCCACAAGAATTCTGACTGTACCACATCGCCTTAGCCGGGGCAGCGGCTGCCACCGGTCTTTGTTGCACGCAAGAATTCGTGATGGCCGCTGCCCTCGGGCAATCTCAGAGGTCAATTGTGGGCGAGCAGGGTTGGAAGGCTGGTGGAAGTGCTGGGACCACGTTCAGTGATCGCCTTCAGCGCACTTGCCAGCTCATTCGACTTAAATCCAAAGGGTCCGGGCTTGCTCTTATAAGCCACCCGGCCGTTCTGGTCGATCAGGTAAATGCGGTCAGGCCAACCGGTGTACGCGCTCTCGGTCGAATTGCCGAATTCATCCAGCACTGCGGGAAATTGAATCCCCAGCTTGCGAACGCATGCTCCCGCGACAAAAGCCCGCTCCTCTTCGTTCTTCGGGCTGGCAAACACGACTTTGTCCTTGACGTTGCTCTCCATCTGCCACACGTCGCTGGGATGCGCCTCGGTGATGTACACGACCAGGAATGTAACCTTCCCCTGGTACTGATCGTAGAGCTTGTTGAGAGCAGGAACCTCCCGCCGGAAGGGTGGTCAAGTGTAGCTGCCAAAAATGAGGACGACAGGCTGGCTCTTGTTCAATTCGGCGAGGTGAACCGTCCCGCTCTTGTCGAGTTTGGTCAATGTGAAATCGGGAGCGCGATCGCCAATATGCACACTGCCGGCGCGAGCATGCGTCCACATCGTCTCGAACGGGCAGATGAGGAACACTTCCCAGGGGAGATGCATCATCACGCGGGCGAAGCCCTCGGGCGAGCGATGCATCGCTCGCCACATGTAACCTACGAACCCGACCCAGAGAATGAAAACAATGACCAGTACTCTGGCCGTGATCTTGATCCACCGGCGCGGTTTCGTCGGAACTGAGGGTGCAGCCGTGGTGCTTTCCATGAAACGAGAACGAGAATGCTCAACCCAGGAATTGCAACGAATGTAGTCGGATCATTCCGAACCCCGCAATAACCCAAAAGCACTACTCTGCCCAGGTTTGCAGGCCAGAGTACACGTCGATCTAGGGTCGTTTCCCACATCCTCTCAGGCCAACCCTCGGCAATCGAGCTTCATCTGAGGAAACCTGTTGCGCCCGGGGTCGCTGTAAAGACTGCATTACGCCTCGCCAGCCCACTCGTCCTTAAAGGAGCCCCCAAATGCGAAAAGCGATGAAAACGCTCACGATTTCCCTAGGCCTATGCCTGGCGCTCGTGCTTAGCGCCAGCACCTTTGCCCAAACCCCGCAGAGTCCCAATAGGCCTGACTCCCAGCCCCAGGCGACTCCGTCTCAGACCGCGCCCCCGACTCAGAATGCCCCTGAAGGGCAGGGTGCTCCGGCAACGCCCAGTGCGCCCGTAACCCAGGGTGCTCCATCCTCTGCGCCGCAGACCTCCGCGCCCTCCAATGGCAATCAGGGAAGCGCGCAGCAGGGCGAGAACAAGGGCGTCGATATCGACAAGGAACTCGGCCTGACCGAAGATCAGAAGCAGAAGATCGCCACCCTGGTAGACGATGAAAACCGGCAGATCGCGGCCGTGCGCGACGACAACTCCATGTCGCTCGAACAGAAGCAGCAGAAGGTATTGCAGATTCGCCAGGCGGGCACGCCCAAAATCAAGGCCATCCTGACTCCCGAACAGCTGCAAAAACTGGCCGCGCTGCAGCAACGTATGCGCGATGAGCAGAACGCTGCGCAACCCAGCAGCCCCAGCGGTTCGCAGAGCGCGCCGCAAACTCCGCCGCAACACTAAAGGTTCCCCTTCGTGTCCCTTCGTGCCCTGCGTGGTTGATCCAAACCACAGGGCACCAGGGATGCTGAGCAATGAGCAGATTCTCCAAACGCCTTCTATTCAGCGTAGCCAGCGTTGTTGTCCTTACGCTTTCCTTCTCCACATCTTCCCCCGCGCAGCTTACGATCGCGCAAATCAGCGACACCCATCTCGGCGAGAAGCGCGCACCCCACGCGGCTCAGAACCTGATGCAAGCCGTCGACATGGTCAACCAGCGCCGGCCCGACGCGGTCATCCTCTCCGGCGACATTGGAGAAAATCCCCAGGCCTGGGAGCAGGCGAAGTCGATTCTAAAAAAGCTTAAGTATCCCGTCTATTTTGTGCCCGGCAATCACGATGTGCACAGTTCCGACGTCGGCCGCTATCGCAAAGTCTTTGGCCGCGATTACTACCGCTTTGTAGTCAAAGGCGTGAGCTTCGTCGTCATCGACTCGCAACTGCTCGGAAACTTTGATGTCTACGAGGCTAAAACGCCGCAACCGCTCCCGCCGCAAACCCAAGCCGAATCTGAGCGCATGTTGGACTGGCTGGCCCACCCGGATGACGACGCGCGAAATCACATCACCATCGGCATACAACACATCCCCGTGTTCCGTGATGGCACTTTCCCCGACCCTAAACCGTACTGGTTCATCAGCGAACCTTACCGCAGTCGAGAAATGGAAATCCTTCGGCGGCTCGGCATCAAGCACATGCTGGTCGGCCACTGGCACAACGCGAGGATCTTTGAGCAGGATGGGATCACCTGGCACGTGGCGCCGGCAACCAGCTGGCTGCCTTGGGGAGGCGAACTGGGCTTTGCCCTGCACACCATCGATCCCGAGGGCGATGTGCATACAGAATTTGTGAACCTGCCCGGCGCTACTCCTTAAGTTTTTGCGGAATCAGCTGGCGTAAGCCATTCTGCGCCGCGGATTGTAACGCGGTTGCAGTCTTGGAGCCTTGGCTACAAAGTGCAGGCAGCTGAGAAACGAACCTGGTTTTCGATCGAGTAAAACGAAGTTCACGCTTTCACAGGTGTGGGGAACCAGGTCGACCACCGGTACGGTCTTTACCTTTTCATGCTCATCCAGTCGGAGGCTCATCGCGCCCGCGCAGTGTGGGCACAGCCAGAAATATTCCGGCTCGCCAGGGGCCCGGCTGCTGCCGACTGCCTGACTTTCGAGCCGGAAAAGCTTTCCGCCTTCCAAACGCCGAAACGATTCGCGGCATGCAGGGTTGGCACACTTGTTGAGCAATGGGGAACTCCTTGCGATTGGGTACTGTTTGTATATCGTCCCGGGCAGGCAGGAATCAGTGACTTTGATCACAACTCGCCGTGACGCAAGGTGTGGAAAAACGTTGCATCGGCCTTGCCCTCTCGGAATGAACCTGCCAAGGCATTAGTGGCGCAACTTGGCAGTCGATCGCAGCGTGTGTCGCATCCGGCGCTCACTGTACACTGTGAAAACACTCCGCCGTCTGCTCAAGGATTTGCCTATGTACAAAGTCCCGTATTTTGATCTTGCCGCCCAATACTCACAGCTTCGCGACGAAATTCGCGCCGGGCTCGATCGCACTTGTGAAAAGGCCGCGTTCATCCTGGGCGAGGAAGTGGAGCGCTTTGAGCGTTCCTTCGCGGACTACTGCGGCGTAAAGCATTGCGTCGCTCTGAATTCCGGCACCAGCGCTTTGCACCTGGCGCTGTTGTCGGCAGGAATCGGCGACGGCGACGAAGTCATCACCACCGCCAATACATTCATTGCCACGGTGGAGGCCATCAGTTACACCGGCGCCAGACCGGTGTTCGCTGACATTGATCCTGCCACTGCCAACCTCGATCCCAGGGAGATCGAAAAAGCCATCACGCCGCGAACCCGCGCCATCATTCCTGTACACCTGTATGGCCGCCCCGCGGCTCTCGACCCGGTTATCGAGATCGCAAGCCGCCATCGCCTGCTCGTCATCGAAGACGCCTGCCAGGCGCACGGGGCCGTCTACAACGGAAAACGTGTTGGCGGTTTCGGCCACGCCGCTGCATTCAGCTTCTATCCCGGAAAGAATCTTGGCGCATATGGCGAGGGCGGCGCGCTGACCACTAATGATGACGAAGTCGCCAGGCTGGTCCGCTCCCTCCGCAGTCATGGCGAGACCACGCGCTACTTCCACAAATACGTCGGCTACAACTACCGCATGGATGGCTTCCAGGGCGCGGTGCTCAATGTGAAGCTGCGCTATCTCGACGAGTGGACCGCGAAGCGCCGGAAATTCGCCGGCATTTACCGGGAGCTGCTATCAGGCGCAAACGTGAGAATTCCCGAGGACTCCCCGGAAGCGGATTCGGTCTACCACTTGTTCGTCGTCTATGCGGAAAACCGCGACCAGGTCCGCGCCGAACTGGACAGGCGCGGCGTGCAAACCGCCGTTCACTATCCCAAGCCGGTCCACCTGCAGGAAGCCTTCGCTCATCTGGGCTTCGGTCCGGGCACCCTTCCTCACACCGAACGAGCCTGCGAGCGCGTCTTCAGCATGCCGCTGTTCCCGGAAATGACCGAAGAGCAAGTGCGCTACGCAGCCGCGACCCTGGCGGACGTAGTCCGCCCGGTGCTGGTCAGATAATCGCGGCATTGACTTCTCCCCAAGGCCTGCCTAGGATTCTCATGTTTATCGACCCAGTAGAGTCGGCTTTGTTCGCATGGGACCCCCGACCCGAAACTAGTCAACGCCAAACATGAAGGATGCCGCCATGGATGAAAACATCTGCTTCCCGGGCCCAAGCTATCCTAAGGACAACGCCTCCAGCCGTAGAACCTTTCTGCTGGGTTCAGCCGCAGTTACCGCCGGATCGACTCTGCTGGGGGCGCTGTGGCGTCCTGAAACTGCCCAGGCAAGTGAATCGAATCTGAACCTGCTGGGGCCTACACCGGCATACACGCCACAGATCGGGAGTTTCGTCTCCGAGCTCACCTGGATGCGGGAGGCCAATGGCGTAATCAGTGCCACGAAAAACCTGACCATGGCCGATTTAGATCACCTGATCGATGCCAACGCCAACACCATCGGCGCCCTGATGCTTCATCTCGCAGCCACCGAAACCTATTATCAGCTCAATACTTTCGAAGGCAGGAAATGGGACACTTGGCCTGATTCAGTCAAGCAGCAGTGGGATGCGGCCATGAATCTGGGGGACGCCGGCCGTAAGACAATCAAAGGCCACGACCGCGATTACTATCTGAAGATCCTGCAGGAAACGCGCTCGAAGACCTTGGCCGAATTCCGTAAGCGCGATGACGCCTGGTTTATGGCCGTTGACAAAGACTGGCCCTGGGGTCCGACCAACAATTACTGCAAATGGTTTCACGTCTGCGAACACGAGGCCCACCACACTGGACAAATCGCGTTCCTGCGAAAACGCCTCCCCGGCGCGAAACCTGACAGCGAGTGAACGGACAGCATTGCTGATGCCGAGAGTCGCTAGGGCCAGCGCAGGCTCTTCCGCGCAGGCTCCGTCTCACTCTCCGCCAGCTTCGGCCCAATCTTCGCTGTGGCTTCTGTGTCGCCGGACGGTTGCTTCCGGGCAGGTTCTAGCCCATCCCCGGACAGTTTGGGCCCGAGCTTATGCCAGCCGTCCGCTATCGCCTCATCAATTACATCCAGAACCGCGGGATTGTCTACGATTCGCGTTGAGGGCTCCGGCTGACTTTGCGAGGCGAGAATCGAAGCGACCACCCGCAGCGCTTCTACTTCCCGATTGGTACGCGCAAGCTCGGTTTCTTTCTCGCGAAGAAGATCATTAATTCCTCTGAGGACTTCATTGGCGTCTCTCATAGCGATCACCCCAATTGAAAGCGTTTCGCTCTCCCCATAGCTCCGATCACTGCCTTCGATTCGGCCTGCGATTCTCGATTCCCCCCGGACCCGCAGAACCCGGGAACCTCTCACACCTGCGTGACAAGTGGCCGATGCCCCGGTTTTCGCCGACAACTTTCCCACCCGCGCATCCCCTCGTCAGTGATGTCAGTCACAGCCATTTGCCGCCGGCCAAATGGCAGGCAGCGCGAACGCCCAGGCCCCGGGATTCTCACGGTTTGCGGTAAACCACTCCGCCCTTCATGACGAATGCAACATTCTCCAGAACGCCGATATCGTTGAGCGGATTTCCCGGCACTGCGATCACATCGGCAAAATAGCCAGACTTCAGCTGACCGATCTGCCCCTCCCAATCGAGCAGCTTGGCGCCGTGAATCAGATCCGCCTGCAACGCGGCCAGCGGGTTCATCCCGTACTTCACCATCAGCTCAAGCTCGCGCGCCTGCGTCCCATGGGGAAACGGCCCCACATCCGATCCCACGGCCATCGGCACCCCGGCAGCAAGCTGTTTACGAAATTCGCGCACATGCAAATCCATCAGATCTTTTTCCTCTCGCTCCGTCCCCGGCCTCAAGGGATGCACCATGAAGTATTCGGAAATGGTGAACGTCGGCACGGCGAAGATGCCTTTCTCGTGCATCAGCCGCATGGTGTCATCGCTGAGCTGATAGGCATGGTCGATCGACGCCACGCCGGCCTGAGCGGCATACAAGGTTCCCGGCTCGCCGGTCGCATGCACCGCCACTCGCTTACCCAGCCTTGCCGCTTCATGGATGGCCGCCGCCAGCTCCGCCTCGGAATATTGATAAGGGGTCGAAAGCATTCCGTCGTGCACGGAATCCGGACCGGTCTCGTAAATCTTGGTGAAGTCCGCGCCTTGCTTGTACTGCTCGCGCATGACCTCGATCAGTTCCTGCGCGCTGTTGGCGTAGTCGGCATTCGGCAAGACGTGCTGGGCCGGGTTGTAGCCGATCGCGTCCTCGTGCCCGCCGAGAGTGTTGATCGCGTTTCCGCTGATTCTCAGCCGCGGCCCCGGAATTTCGCCCTGGTCTATGGCGTCGCGCACCGCCGTATCGGCAGGCCCTGCACCCTCCGTCCCCATGTCGCGCTCAGCCGTGAAGCCGGCCATGAGATCGTCTCGCGCCGCAATCGTCGCCATGATGGTTCGTTGCGGCACAGATTCTTTTACCGTCTGCAAGTCCTCGGCGCCGGGATGCAGGAACAGATGAATATGCGCATCAATCAGGCCGGGCAGTAGAGTGCGGTCTCCGAGATCAATGACCTCGGCTCCAGCGGGCCGGCTGACTCTGCTGCCGGCCTCCGCGATGCGGTCGCCTCGCACCAGGACCTCGCCGGGCGTGAGCATTCGCCCGTCTTCAACGTTGAGCAGTCGCGCGGCGCGCAGCACGATCACGTGCGGAGATGTGGTTTGCGCCCGAAGCGCAGGCCAGGACAACAATAGGAATGCGATGACAAACTGGGCTGTAATGAGACGTTTCTTCATAGCTGAGTACGGGATAGTATCACCATTTCGAGACTGCACCCGGCGTCATTTGCGACCAGCTCCCGCGGGCGGTTTGCACGCCAAGCCGGCCTGCAAAAAGGCCAAAGCAGGTGTCTTGGCGTGCCTTCGCAACCCTATTGACAAACCCCTCCTGCGGGGTTACTTTGCAATGTAAAGTAAGTTATGAACGACCTCCACAAAGCCCTTGGCGATATCAGCAGCATTCGCCGCCAGATGGCGCGCAGCACGGAGTTTCGCGGCTACGGTCCGGCCACGCTTGCGGCCACCGCCGGGTTCGCCGTTCTGGCTGCCGCCGCCCAGGCGCGTTGGGTTCCCGATCCGGCGAACCGCGTGGGCACATATCTCAGCATTTGGATTTGGACGGCCCTGGTTTCCGCCGCCCTGATTGCCGTGCAGATGCACACGCGCTCCCGCCGCATGCACTCCGGCCTGGCCGACGAGATGATCCGCATGGCCGTGGAGCAATTTCTGCCCTCCGCCCTGGCGGGTGCTCTGCTCACGGTTGTTCTGGTGCGCTTCGCTCCGCACGCGCAGTGGATGATCCCGGGCCTGTGGCAGATTGTCTTCAGCCTGGGCGTATTCTCCTCCTGCCGTTTTCTTCCCCGGCCGATGGTGGCCGCCGGCGTATGGTACCTGCTCACCGGTTTGGCTTGCATTTCTTTGGGCGATGCGCGCGCGTTCTCGCCTTGGGCCATGGGCATTGCCTACGGGGTAGGCCAACTGATGGTCGCGGGCATTCTGTTTTCCGCGAAGGGGGACCACAGCAATGCCTAAAGCCCCATCTGCGGCAGGGCGCTTCGCCTATGAAGGCCTCGATCGCGTAATCCACGAGCGCGCCCGCTTGAGCATTCTCACGTCCCTGATCACCAATCCCAGAGGTCTAACCTTCAATGATCTGAAGCAGCTGTGCTCGCTGACCGACGGCAATCTCAGCCGCCATCTGCGCGTGCTGGAGAAGGCGAACATCGTCGAAATCGTGAAAGGACAGGATCATAATCGCCCGCTGACGGTCTGCCGCATCACCGCTTCCGGACGAACGAAATATCTGGAGTATCTCTCAACGCTCGAGCAAGTAGTTCGCGATGCGGAGAAGGGAACGAAAGAGCCGCGCGCCTTGAGCCTGGCAAGCGGCCTGTCGCCCTCGCGCGTTTAAAAAATTTTTGCGAGGTTACTTTGTGATGCAAAGTGAAGCAAGCAGATTGCACGTCGCCCTCATCATGGACGGCAATGGCCGCTGGGCTACTCGCCGCGGGTTGCCGCGGGTTGCCGGGCATCGCGCCGGGGTTGCGACCGTGCGCCGCGTGGTCGAGCATGCGCCGGAGTTGGGAATCGATCGCCTCACCTTGTACGCGTTCTCGTGTGACAACTGGAGCCGTCCAGCCAGCGAAGTGCAGAGCATCTTCTGGTTGCTGCGCGCCTACCTGCGCCTGGAAACCGGGAGACTCCGCGAGCGTGGCGCGCGGCTCCAGGTCATCGGCCGTCGCGACCGGCTTCCGAAGTTGGTGATTCGCGACATTGAAGAGGCGGAGCGCGCAACCGCCGCGGGCCACTGCCTTCATCTCCGTGTCGCTGTCGATTATTCTTCGCGAGACGCAATTTCGCGTGCAGTTGCGGGCGCTACCAAGCTGCTCGCACGGGATCCGCAGCCAGGCCCTGATGAGTTGCGAGGAATCTTGGCGCACTCGCTGACCCAGGAGAGCGGCGACGTCGACCTGCTGATCCGCACCGGCGGCGAAAAGCGCCTCTCCGATTTTCTGCTGTGGGAGTCCGCCTACGCGGAACTTGTGTTCACCGACCGCATGTGGCCGGATTTCGATGTTCCGGATCTAAACGCAGCCCTGGATGAATTCCGCCGCCGGGAGCGCCGCTTCGGCAGCGTTTCATCCGCACCCGCGCCCGCGCCCTGGCCGGCTGGTGCCCGATGATCGCGGCCGGCAAGCGCCCGCTCAAGGTCAAGTTCATCCTTCCCGCGCTGACCGAAGCAACGGACCCCTACTGGCGTCCGATCAAGTACTCGCTCTTTCCGCCGCTCGGCCTGGCCACGCTTGCGGCCTACCTGTCTCCCGGCGACCAGGCGGTGATCGTCGACGAGCACGTGGAACCGCTCACTCTCAACGACGCACCCGATCTAGTCGTGATCCAGGTCTATATCACCAATGCATACCGCGCTTACAAAATTGCCGACCACTATCGTGAGCGGGGTGCTTTCGTCTGTCTCGGCGGCCTGCACGTAACCGCGCTGCCGCAGGAAGCGGCGCCCCATGCGGATGCGATTTTTCTTGGTCCTGGCGAGCAGAGCTTTCCCAGGTTTCTGCGGGATTTCCGCGCAGGATGGCCGCAACGAATGTACGTCTCCACTATGGATCGTACGCTCGATCGCATTCCGCCCATCCGGCGCGATTTGATCCACCGCGCCTGCTATCTGGTGCCCAACTCGATCGTCGTGACTCGCGGCTGTCCGCAGCACTGCGACTTTTGCTATAAAGACGCGTTCTTTCAGGGCGGCAAGAGCTTTTACACGCAGCGTGTGGATGATGCTTTGGCGGAAATCAACCGCCTGCCCGGGCGTCATCTTTATTTTCTCGATGACCATCTTCTCGGCGACCGCCGCTTTGCGGAGGCCTTGTTTGCCGGCATGAAAGGCATGGGCCGGCTCTTTCAGGGCGCGGCTACGGTCGACTCCATCCTTCGCGGCAATCTGATCGAGCGCGCGGCGGAAGCCGGGCTGCGCAGCATCTTTGTGGGATTCGAAACCCTGGCGCCGGAAAATCTCAAGCGCAGCAACAAGCGCCAGAACCTGGGCCGCGATTACACCGCGGTTGCCGGCCGCCTGCACGCGCTGGGCATCATGATCAACGGCAGTTTTGTTTTCGGCATGGACGACGACCGCGACGACGTATTCGCCCGCACCGTCGACTGGGCCATCGCGCAGGGAATTACGACGGCAACGTTCCACATTCAAACCCCCTATCCCGGCACCCAGCTGCATGCCCGCATGATGCGCGAAGGCCGCATCGTCACTCACGACTGGAATCTCTATGACACGCGCCACGTGGTGTATCGGCCGGCGCAATTGAAGCCAGAGGCGCTCAAGGCCGGCTATGACTGGGCCTATCGCGAGTTTTATCGTTGGGGATCGATCGCGCGCGCATCGTTACATCACGGAACCCTGAAGCATCAGGCCAAACACTTCTTTTACGCTTCCGGCTGGAAAAAATTCGAGCCGGTTTGGGACCTGGTCATACGGGCGCGCCAACTCACGCGCGTAACCCCGTTGCTGGAGGCTGTGCTGTCGAGAGTCACAGGCGTGAAGCCATGCCGGCCCATGCAAACGGGCGGGACCGCGGCAAATTCCCCGGCAATGCCGTTGTCGAGTGGGCCGCTTATGCACCCGGCTGCGCCCCTCGCAGCGTCGCAACCAACAGCTTCGTTTTATCCGAAATGATTCCATCCACGCCCCAGCGCGCCAGCCGCAGCATGGCCTTTTTGTCGTTCACCGTCCACGCCAACAGCTTCTTGCCGGCCGCGTGCGCTTCCTCCAGCAAGCTGCGCGTCACCAGCGATTTCTCCGCCATGAGATAGTCGACCGGCAACCCCTGCCAGCGCGGAACCCGTCGCTCGAAAATAATCCCCAGCGGAATCGAGTCGTCGCGCTCGCGAATGTCCATCAGGACATCGGGCAAAAAGGACGAGATCACAAAGCCGCGCCGTGGCCGGTGCTGGCTCAAGCTGCGCAGCCCACTCTCCGTCAAGCCTGGTACTTTGAGTTCAATGTCCAGAAAAGCCCGCGTACTGTATCGCGACAGCACATCTTCCAGGGTCACCAGCTGTCGCAGCGCGGCGCGCTTAGACTCCGCAATCAAGTTGCCTTGCCAGCGCGGATCGTGGCAGATAATGGGCTGGCCATCACGCGTGCAGCGCACGTCAAATTCGAAGCCGTCGCAACCGTGCTGAAGGGCGAGATCGAACGCGCGGACGGTGTTCTCAGGAATCGAACGCAGCGATCGTGATCCGCGGTGCCCGAGCAGAAGAGGACGAGCCTGCATGCGCAAGAATTCTACGCTGCGCCGCTCCCACCGCTAGCTGACCTGAAAAGTAAATCGTGTTCCGCCGCTCGCGCACTCCTTAAGGCGAGCTCGTGGCGGTTGCCAAGGGCGGCCCGCCGGTTGCGTGTACATCCATCTCCACCGACTCACTCACGCGCAACAAAAATGTGCTCGGATTTTTGATCCCCCACTTCACGTACGGGATGTTGAAGTGCAGATCGACAACCCATTTCTCGGGAGAGATTTGAACGCGCGCCGGCAGCGTGAGTTCGTGATCGCCGCCATGAATGGAAAAAATTCCGTGCACCTGGACCGACGAAGTCCCCGCCGTCGCAACCTTGCCATCCACGCGATCGGGGCGAAACACAATTTCCGGGTAGCGTTCGGTTTCCAGGATCGACCGCTGCATGCGGTGGTCGCGAATGCGGCTCCCGCTCTGCCCGGAGGTTGCATCGACCACCAATTCGCCGTGGATTGCGCCCGTGCGGGTATCGTACTCGACATCGCCGCTCTTGAGCTTGAAAGAGCCGTGAATGGTGTGCAGGCTATCGCCGATGGTGAACGCCACTACCGTATTCGCGGGAGAAAAATGAAGCGCGAGAAGGTTCGTTTGTGCCCGCGCGCTCACGCCGAGAAGCAGAAACGCTGCCAGGGTGCGGGCCAGTGTTGCACGGGATGTTGCCCTTCCCACGGGAAGGATCATCAATGGCTCCTCGATTGCTTGCAGGCAAGCTCGTCATCTTCAAGCTGCCACCTTCTCGGATGCGAGCGGAGGAAAACTTAACTCCACCCATTTGCCCTACCAATGTAAATTGAGAGGAGTATTGGCGCCAGTCCATGACGAAGATCGCACTCCGGTGGTTGGCGGGAATAGCGGCCGGCGCGCTGGTGATCTACGCCGCCGATTACGCCATCCTGCGCTACCGCATTGGGCGCAACCGCGCGCCCTATGACACGGTCGCGGTCCGCTACTACTACGAAGTTCAGGAAAAAAATAACCGCACGGAGTACGCGTTCGCCTCGGCCCAGCAGTTGCCCTGCGCCAATTCCTTGTTCCCGCATGGCGGACTCGAGCCTTGCTGGTATGCGCGCCGCCATACCGACCGGCCAATAAAAATCTAGGGGAGTAGTCTTGCGGCACCTTCGCGACAAGACGCAGCCCCGCTTTTCGGCACACCAACTTTCGCTTTCCCCGCGCTGTGTGTAATCTTCTAAGCCATGGATCCGAAACACCGCAGTCATCTCATCACCGAGGGACGCGACCGCGCCCCGTCCCGCGCCATGTTCAAGGCCATTGGCTTCAGCGGCGACGATCTGAAGAAGCCGCTGATTGCCGTCGCCAACACCTGGATCGAAACCATGCCGTGCAACTTCCACCTGCGCCGCCTTTCCGCCAAGGTGAAGGAGGGTGTGCGCGCCGCCGGCGGCACTCCCATGGAGTTCAACACCATCGCCATCAGCGACGGCGAAACTATGGGCACGGAAGGCATGCGCGCCTCGCTCGTCAGCCGCGAATTGATTGCGGATTCCATCGAACTGGTTTGCCGCGGGCAGTTGTTCGACGCGGTCGTCTGCGTCGTCGGCTGCGACAAGACGATTCCCGCCGCCGCCATGGCACTCGCCCGCCTGGATCTCCCCGGACTGGTGCTCTACGGCGGCACCATTGCCCCCGGAAATTACCGCGGCAAAGACGTCACCATCCAGGACGTCTTCGAGGCGGTCGGCGCCAACGCCGCCGGCAAGATGACCGACGCCGAACTGCTGGAAATCGAAAACGTGGCCTGCCCCGGCGCTGGCGCCTGCGGTGGCCAATACACCGCAAACACCATGTCTACCGTGATTGAGATGCTCGGCCTCTCGCCCATGGGCTACAACAGCGTGCCCGCCATGGATCCGCAGAAAGATGAAGTTGCCTTCCACTGCGGCCAGCTGGTGCTCGATCTCCTCAACCGCGGACTCAAGCCGCGCGACATCCTTCGCAAAGAGGCCTTCGAAAATGCCATCGCCTCCGTCGCCGCCAGTGGCGGATCCACCAATTCCGTTCTGCACCTGCTCGCCATCGCCCGCGAAGGCCGAGTCAATCTCGACATCGATGATTTCCAGAAAGTCAGCGAGCGCACTCCGTTGCTGTGCGATTTGAAGCCATCGGGCAAGTACGTCGCCACCGACATGCATCGCGCCGGCGGGATTCGCCTGCTCGCCAATCGTCTGCTGCGGGGAAAAAAGCTTCACGAGAACGCAATCACCGTAACCGGCAAGACCATCGGCGAAGAAGCCGCAGGGGCGGTCGAAACTCCCGATCAGGCGGTGATCGCGCCCCTCGACAAGCCCCTGAAAACCACCGGCGGCCTGGTCATCCTGCGCGGCAATCTCGCGCCCGAAGGCTGCGTTGCCAAGATCAGCGGACACGAGCGCCTCAGCCATCGCGGCCCCGCGCGCGTTTTCGAATCCGAAGAAGAGGCCATGGCCGCCGTTACCGGCAAACGCATTAAGGCGGGAGACGTCGTGGTCATTCGCAACGAAGGTCCGCGCGGTGGGCCGGGCATGCGCGAAATGCTCAGCGTGACCGGCGCGATCGTGGGCGAGGGCCTGGGCGGGTCCGTCGCGCTGCTCACCGATGGACGTTTCAGCGGCGCCACTCACGGCCTGATGCTAGGCCACGTTTCGCCGGAAGCTGCCCTGGGCGGTCCCATTGCCGCCGCCCGTGAAGGCGACACCATCCGCATCGATGTCAACCAGCGCCTGCTCGAAATCGAGGTCAGCGACGCGGAGATCAAGCATCGCATGTCGCAATGGAAGGCTCCGAAACCACGCTACACCACAGGCGTGTTCAGCAAATATGCAGCGCTGGTGACTTCGGCCTCGCAGGGCGCAATTACCCGCGCCCAGTAGTCCCCAGTGTGGGACAGGCGGCCCGCCTGTCCCCGCGGAGCAAAGCTTCGCAAACCCAGGCGCTGGAAGCCCCGAAAAAGGGGCGATACAAAGATGACCCGCCCTCCAGACACAACTTGCGACTCTCCCCGCATCCAAGTAACTTGTTCTGAGTAGTCATGCGCCTTTCCCTTCATCGGCTTCTGCCGGCAGTTGCCTTCTACCTTATTCCAGCGATCCGCCCCGCCGTACTCGCCCAGTCCAAAGACCAGGTTGCGCCCACGCTTTCCAGCGCGCACCGCGCTTTCACCGTATTCGCTCCCCGCGGCAACGCGAACAAAGCGCTGAAACCACAAACGCCGACATCCCCAGAGATCGATTCGATTGCAATCTTCTCCGGAGACTTTCGTGCCGCGGGCGTTGGGCCCAATGGCGCTGCACAGCGCCGCTGGCAGTATTCCATGGCCGGCAGCCGCCCGGAGCTTGGCGGCACTACAACCTTTGACGCTCCCATTGTTCCGGTCTCGCTTGACCTGCTCGACTCCACCGGCTCGGTGCGCGAGGTGAACGGCCAAAAGCTCCACTATTCCGTGCAGCCGTACGTGCAGGCGGTGGTCAATTCGCCGGTATTTCAGAATACGGAGTACACCAGCAGCGACGTTCCCACTCAGTTCGCCGACTCGGTGCAGCGCGCCGAGTTTTACAACGTCATGCAACCGGATTGGCACACCCTGCTGCGTCCATCCGTCAAAGCCGAGCGTACGCTGGCCATCCCGCGCGGATCCTATTATTTTGCCCTCAAGCAAGACGGTTCCTGCTGCGCTTTCGTGCTGGTCGACAGCAACGTCTTCTCCAACCTGCTGTTTCCCGCGAGCGCCGCGGACGCGACAAGCCCCATCGGCTCGGCCGAGCACTCGGGAGACATCACCACCAGGGACATTGCTACCTTCTTGTTCCCCAACACCTACCTGTATCTCGATCGCAATCCGAATCATTGCTGTGTATTGGGATTTCACACCTACGATTACGAACCCGGCACGGCCGCCAACGGCTTCCGCGAGAAACGCTACGTGCTTACCTTCGCCAGTTGGATCAGCCCCGGCCTTTTCGGCCCCGGCTTCGAAGACATCACTGCGCTAAGCCATGAAATCACGGAGAGCCTGAACGATCCCTTTGTAGGAATTGACGGCGTGCACGGGATCACGCCCTGGTGGCTTTCGCAGAACGGAAACTGTCAGAATGATTTGGAAGTCGGCGATGTGATCGAAGGCCTGCCGGAGTCAACCATCGCGATCACGACCAGGGGGCTCGCATACCATCCGCAGAATGAAGCCCTGCTGCAGTGGTTTGAGTTCCAGTCGCCGTCAACTGCCCTGGGCGGCGCCTACAGCTACCCCAACCAGAATGTCCTGACCGCGCTCTCGCCGCCCCAGGGCGTGAAGTGCCAATAAGAATCAGCCACGGGCAACATTAGCGTACTCACCGCTCAGAACGAGAACCTCGCCTGCAAATCCACTCTGCGGTTCGCCGATGCTGAAGCAAAGGGCCCGCCGCCCACGCTCAGCGTCTGACCAAACAGCGGTGAGCTCAGGTTTCCAACCGGATTGCCGGGATTGAAGGTATTAAACAGGTTGCGCACGCTGATGCTCAAGGTCAGGTTATAGCGGCGATTCGTCGCCTGTCCGAATGAAAACGGGTTGCCGCCGCCACCGCTCAGGCCGCGACCCCCAAGCCCGCCGCCTCGATGTCCGTGCGGCCCTCCGCCTCCGCCACCTCCGCCTTTCGCCTCCGGGCCGAAACCAATGGTCTTGCTCAGGCGCAGGTTAAAGGTCGTGTTTGCCGGACCCGTGCAGTAGTTGATGGGAACCGTTGGCGAGCCAACCGTAGGCGGAGCAATCGAAAAATCGGTGCGGTCCGTGCACACGATGTGCTCATTCGCGTTCGCCAGCCACGGCCGGTCGTTGAAGAGGGAATCACCGTTGTTGTCCTGCCCGGTGGTCAGGTTATACGGCGCACCCGAGTTGATGATGATGAACGGAAACAGCGAGAAACCATAAGGCATATTGAGATTGCCGCCGATGAACGCCCGATGGCGTACGTCAAAAGCCGCGCGGCCGTAATCCGCCATGGGATCAAATTGATCCGTGACGAAGCTTGCCCTCGTGGTGCCGCCGCTGGAGAAGAACCCTCCCGCGCTGCCCCCGGAGGCCACATTGCTGTTGGCATAGCTGAGCGTGTAGAAACCAAACAGCGACAGCCGGCGCCCGGTGTTCACGCGCCCATTCACGATCACCTGGTTCTGCCGGTAAATCCCGCCAGATTCATAAGTGTAAATATTCTCGTTTGTGCCCAGCGGCCTGCCGCCGCTCAGCCATGGCGCCGGCGCATTTACGTTGTCGATATAAAACGCGTGCTCGCCGCGCGTGTTCAGATAGGTGACCGAAACCGTAGCCGCCTTGGTGACCTGGTGCTCAATGCTGGCCGCGCTCTGAATGGTATAGGGCGATGTCAGGTTTGGAGAAACCCTGTAAATCGTCGGCGAACCGGTTGTGGTCAGTGTGCTAAATGATGGCCAATTGCTCGGATTCGTGGAAAAAAACTGCGGGTTCTCGACCACCGCCTTTTGCTGCGTGACCCCGTTGAGCAACGTCGCTTGTTCGATCAGGTTGTATCCAAACCGGTCGTAGAAGATGCCGAACCCGGCCCGCAGCACGGTTTTCGGAACTGCCTTGCCGTCGCCGCCTCCCAATCCCCACGCCAGCCCCAGGCGGGGTGCAAGATCCGCGTGGTCGCGAATGTTGTTCTGCGATTCAAACCGTAAGCCATAGGTCAACGATAAATTCGGCTTCGCCCGCCATTCGTCTTCCGCATAAAGCCCGGCATCGAACCATCCCACGCTGACGTTCGGAGACCCGATCGTCCACATGAATTGCGAGGGGCAATTTTTGGGATCGTACGCTGTGCCTGGGCAATTCCCTTGCATCGAGCTCTGATAAGCCTTCAGCGCGCTCAGCGGATCGGTTGGATCGATGGCCGAAAAGATGAACTCGCCGTTGAAATTCGCATTCGTGAATTCCGTGTAGTCGATGCCACGCAACCTGGCGCCGAACTTGATCAGATGATTGCCTTTGGTGATCGAGGTGTAGTTTTGCAGTTCGTAGTTATTCTCTGTCGTCCGCGCCAGCCCCTCCGAGTTTTGACCGGTCGTGAACGATTGCTGCACGTCAATGGTGGGCTGTCCACCTGGTCCTAGCGGCAGTTGATGGTTGATATCCCGCTCAAACTGGAATCGGGTTTCATTGACAATTTTGGGCCCGAAAATCTGGGTGTCGCTAATTTGGACGGTGTGCTCGGTCTCGTTCAGGTTGTAGGCTGACGACGGCAGCGAAAATGTGCCCAGGCCGGAATTGTTCTCCGTGTCGTGAGTAAGGTGATATCGCGCGGTAAGCGTGTTGTTGGCCGTGAGTTGCACATCCACTCGCGGACTGAAACTGGTGCGCGTGCGCGGATTCGGAAACGATTCATTCACGCACGGAAGCACCCCTGTCAGGCACAAGTTTTGACGAGCCGGTACGTTCGTGGGCAGAGAACTGGGAAGATTGTTTGGATCCACCGCCAGGATGGCGGAAAAGTCGTCGATGTTGCGGCGCGATGCGTCCAGAAAGAAAGATGCCCGCTTGTTAATGGGCCCGCCAAAATTCCCGTCAAAAATATCCGAGTTGTAGCTCGGCTTGACCTGGACGTATGGATTTTTCGAGTTCAGAACGGAGTTGCTGTCGTTGAAGAAAAACTGTCCGTGATACTTGTCGCTGCCTGGCTTGGTGAAGATCTCGATCCGGCCGTATCCCAGCTTGTCGTACTCCGCCGAAAACGGATTCTGGTTGATGCGAATCTCGCGAATGGACGACTTCGGCGGCAACTGGCCGCCGGTGAATCCGTCGATGTAAATCTGCCCGCCGTTCGGCCCCGCCGCTGGCCCCGCCAGCGCCTGCAACTCCGACTGCAATTCGTCGGGATCGTCCGAGAGCGCCTCCAGGTCTTTGCCCTTGATCACTAGCGCGCTGGCGTTCGAAGATGCGCTTACCCCCAGTTCCGGCCGCCCTTCGTCGCCGCGCACCTCAATCTTCTCTTCCTGCGCCTGCACATCCAAGGTCACATTCAGGTTCAAATTGTGACCCGGAGCCAGGACAACGCCCGGCTTGCTGAAGGTGGCAAATCCCTGCGCCCCCGCCGCCACGGTATAGGTTCCAGGCGCCAGCGACTGAATCCGAAAATCGCCCACCCCATCGGTTGTCGCGGTTGTCTGCTTACCATCCGCGCCCATCACGGTCACCGTCGCTTGCGGAATCACTGCGCCCGTTTCGTCGGTAACCTTGCCGCTCAGTGTCGATGTCTGCGCCCGAGCAAGGATTCCTAAACCAGGAAGTATGACCAGAAGAATAAAAAACGTCTTTCTCATAAAGATGAATCCAGAATCCTCATAAATATCGAAATGATCCAGAATGAAGGACCGTTACTTTGCGCTCTTCGCGAAACTTTAGCGGCCTTGCAGTCAAAAGCTTTTGGTTTGCAGGCGCCGGGGGTTAGCCCTTGCTTTAAACCGATGGCCCAGCGGCAGCCCCCAAAAAAATGCTGCAGAAAGAAGGCCGTTACTTTGCGCTCTTCGCGAATCCTTCGCGGCCTTTGCGGTTAAAAGCTTTGGTTCGCCGGCAGCTTGCTTACCCTATGGCCCCGCCGCACCCTCACCGCCGGCCGCTTGCCCCAGATTCCACGGCGAAAGCACCGTTGCCGCCGCATTCAATCCCGCCGGCGCCGCGCTCAGAATCGGCTCCACACCCGCCAGCAGCTTGATCGCAACCGGCTCCGTTCCCGCCGTCGCCACCAGCATCACCGCATCGCCTTTCTTCAGAACGGCAACGGTCACTGGCGGCAGCCGGTTCAGCATCTGCTGAAAATCCGGAGCGCCGCCGTTCCCGCGAAATCCGCCACCTCTCCCAGTTCCGCCTTGCTCATTGCCGCGCGCTGCCCCCTCGCCGCCACCCGCGTTGGAAGCTCCCGTCCGGCCTCCCTGCTCATTCCCGGCACCCGGCGCTCGCGCCGCCATCGTCGTCCCGGCTGCGCCCCCTTTGAGCCGCATGGCAATCATCATCGCCACAAATTCCGGCAGCTTCCGCATCTGCGAGTCAGGACCAACCTTCACCACCATCGGCTTTTTGGTCGC
This sequence comes from Terriglobales bacterium, assembly GCA_036376415.1. Lineage (GTDB taxonomy): Bacteria > Acidobacteriota > Terriglobia > Terriglobales > Acidobacteriaceae > Gp1-AA145. The sequence goes on along the minus strand of DASVAJ010000001.1, from coordinate 5,846 downwards.
CAGATCGTTCAGCGTGACCGTATTGTTCGCCGCATCCGTCGAAATCACTATTCCCGCCACGTTCTGGAACGTCCCCGAAACCACCGCTTGCGCTGTGAATTCCGTTCCCTCGGCGTTCTTGGTCCCGCGCGCGTTCAACTGGTCTCCGGGTTTGATCTGATCAATGGCCCCCGGTTTCGCATCCTCAAAATTGATGGAGTTCGACGGATAGCGCAGCAGCTGCGTTTGCGGCGTGATGTGAACCACAATCTCTTTCCCATGCGCCGCCAGCGCATTATTCACCGTGATCGTCCCCGCCGCCGAATCGACCGCCTTCACAATTCCACCTATGCCGCGCCGCCACTCCTCCCGCTCGCGCTGCTGCCGCTCGGCAATGTCGCTCTGCTTCATCACGATCACCGACGATGCCACCACCGAATTGTTTTCTCCCGCGGTGCCCCGCGCCAGCATGCGGTCCCCAACCTGAATGTCGGAAGCTTGAATCGGAGTCGCGCTCTTCAAATCCGTCTGCCCGGGCGTGGTGCGCACGATGCGTGCCGACTCCGCGATGGTCACATTCGCTTCGCTACCCGCCTCTGTCGTGAGCACAACGGCATTGCCGCTCACCGACTTCACCGTGCCCACTGCCTTAGCTGCAGGGCTCTGCCCCAAAGCCGTCGACAACCACACCAACGCTAAGGCCCCAGGAAAACCGATTTTCGAGAGGAAGGTCATTCTTCTTATTTAATTGAACCACGTGGGAGGAATCCAGGCAGTAAAGAATTGTCAAACGGGGCAAAAATCACACCCATCCGTGATCACCATCACCTGCGCGCGGACGAGCAGCAGGCTCCTTGCAGGGTCATTAGAATCTTGTCTACCGCCGACGCGTGCCAGTCGTGCGTGAGGGCGACCCGAACAATTCTGAGGTGAACGTCGCAACCGGGGTAAGCGCGCTTAGATATCGGCTCGCGCCCTCATGCGGATCACTAAGATCCCGATCACAGTGACCGCCGCAAGGGCGAACATCTGGTAATAATCAGCTCTTCTGGAAGCAGGCGCAGTTTGCGGCTCCGGCCTCCGGCCCGGGCCATGACCGTCCAAAACCGCAATGAAACGATAGCCTCGGCGCGGAACAGTTTCAAGAAATCGTGGACTATCGGCGTCATCGCCCAAGGCGGCGCGAATCTTCTTCACCGCGGTATTCAGAGCGCAGTCGAAATCGACGAACGTGTCCTGCGGCCATACTGAATCGCGCAACTCCTCGCGCGTAACCACTTCTCCGGAAACCTTCAGCAGCTCCAGCAACACGTGGAATGGCTGAATCTGGAGGCGAACCTTCAATCCATTTTTCCGCAGCTCGCCTCGCTCGATATCCACTTCGAACGCGCCGAAACGGATGATTGGTTCCGCTCTGCGATCCGGCAACGCCATATCAGCCATGCAAGCCCGCCTCTAAGCGCGCGCGTTCTCCAGTTCCAGCAGCTTCTGTTTCCGCTCGAGACCCCACCGGTAGCCGCCCATCTCGCCATCCGAGCGCAGCACGCGATGACACGGAATCGCAATCGCCACCGGATTGGTCGCGCACGCCCGCGCCACCGCCCGCACCGCCGACGGCCGCCGGATCGCCTTCGCCACCTGCGCGTACGAGCGCGTCTCGCCGAACGCAATCGACTGCAGATACGTCCACACGCGCCGCTGAAACGCGGTCGCCTGGATATCCAGTGGCAGGGCCGCCGCCCCCTCCGCGCCTTTCATTCGCTCCACCACGCCGCCCGCCAACTTCGCCAGCGCCGCATCATCCCGCCGCCGCAGCGCAAATGGAAACTCATGCTTCAGCCCCTGCTCCAGCTCTTCGTCGGAATCCGCAAACTGGATGCTGCAAATCCCCTTGTCGGTGGCCGCAATCAGCATCCGCCCCAGCGGAGAATCCGCGCAGGTATACCGAATGGCCGCCGCTACCGCGCCCCTCCGATACTTCCCCGGCTCCATGCCCAATTCCGACGCCGTCCGCGAATACAGCCGGCTGCTCGAACTGTACCCCGCCTCATGCATCGCCCGCGTCACCGACTGCCCCGACTTCAGCTTCTGCCGGAACCCGCGCATGCGGCACGAATTCGCATACTCCTTCGGCGTGATCCCCAGCACCGCCTTAAACACCCTCTGCAGATGAAACGGACTCTGCCGGAACTCAGCGCCCAGCTGCGCCAGCGTGAGCGGCTCATCCAGATGCTGCTCCACAAACCGGCACACCGCCTTGACCAGCTGCTGCCGCGGATTCCCATTCAGCGCCTTCGGCCGGCAGCGCAGGCACTCGCGGAAGCCTGCCGATTCCGCCTCCTGCGGCTTGCCGAAGAATCGGACATTCTCCCGCCGCGGCCGCCGCGACGGGCACGAAGGCCGGCAATACACTCCCGTCGACGACACGGCAAACACAAACTTCCCATCGCTCGCCCCGTCGCGCGCCAGCACCGCGCCCCACCGCGCCTCATCGACGGCATCCGTCTTTCTGGTATATGGCTCAACTCCCATTGGCATCTCTGTCGGCAAACTCAGGATCGCGCTGTTCATGACGCCAGCTTATGATCCCACGTCCGCGCGCGCTATCCGGATCTTGCGCTCAAAGCGAATTTGCCCGACCTCTTGGCCGTCGCATCCTGCGGGGACCCCGAATACCCGACGGCGCTCTGACATTTCCGTTACAGGCGTGCCTGCCAGGCAAAACCTGACTACAGATTCCTCCGTATTTTCAACCCTGACCAGAGTTGTTACCATACCCCCGGTTTCCCTTCCGCAGAATTCCATCGGAGGTGGTTATGATCGGTTCTCCACGACTCTCGTATCACGAAGGCGATCACGTCTGCACCCTTTTCTCCTCTCCCGAGGAACAATTGCAGGCCGCGGTCGAGTACATCCGGGGAGGCCTCAGCCGGGGTGAGCGTTGCCTGTATGTGTGTTGCGAACGTCCCATCGAGGAGTTTCGCGCGTCGTTGCAGCAAGCGGGAATTGACGTCGAGGCCGAGGAAGCGCGCGGCGCCCTCCTGCTTCTGACCAAGCACGACGGGCATCTGAAGGGCGGTTCCTTTGATCCCGACCGCATGATCGCCATGCTGCACAAAGCCGTCCAAGACGCGCTCGATGCCGGCTTCACCGCGCTGTGCGCGGCCGGCGATATGAACTGGGTTCTCGACGGCGCGCCCGGATCCGAGCGCCTCGCCGAGTACGAAGCCAGGTTGAATCACTTCTATCAGTCCAATCACGCTCTGGGTCTGTGCTTGTACAATATCGCGACCCTGCCGGCCGAGGTGCTGGATCATGGCATGGCCACGCATGCCACCGTGCGCGTCGAAGGCCCCATCCTGATGGATAATCCCTTCTACGAACTTCCGGAAGAGGCCATGTCGCGGACCGCAAATTCGAAAGACGTAGACCGCAAGATCCAGGAAATCCGTCAGGCCCGCCAGCCCACAGCCGCCTGAGCGCGTCAGGAAAAGCAATCGCCAAGAATGCCCGGGGTGCCCCACCCTTCCCGCGTCACTTGCGGGAGGGTGGGGATTTTGATCTCCCCGCGTTTTGTTGCGCGAAATCGGGGATTCTGATCTCGCTTACTCTTCTCCACCAAACTTCCACTCTTCTCGACCAACGCCCGGAACTCGAAATGAATGCTTCGTGTGTTCCTCTTGCAAATCTGTCGCCGATCGTGGTCGGCAATAAGGACCTTGTTTGTGCGAAGCTTCGAGCTGTCCGCTTGTTTGGGATCCCTGGTTTAACCACTGCTTTCCTCGCGGATGAAATCAGTGTCCACGCGCCAACTTCGTAAACATCCCCTTGCACTCTGGCCAGCGATCGTAATATTCGCCTCGTACATACAGCCGCAGAGCGGCGCCAGAATGCAGCCCACGGCGCGAGCCGTGGGTAAGCCGCAGTTCGACCGCAGCCCCAGCGGGGCGGAAGAACCTAACCCCAGATGTACTTCTCGTCTACGGCGATCCCGTTCTTGGCGAGGAATGCACGGAATTCGTCCTGGAATGAATGCGTCTTGTGATGCTCTTCCTGTTCGGCGATGTATCGGATTATGGCGGGCACACCGGATTCGCTGACGCTGAACACCCCATATCCGGTCTGCCGGCGAAATTGGGATCGCGCTCGCGGTCCCACCGGGATGAATTGGCCTTTACCACCCGCGCGATCTCGGCGGCCGATTGCATGGCGCGAATGCGCACGAGCATGTGCACGTGGTCCGGCATGCCATTCACGATGAGGGCGGTGCCGTTCATCTCGCGGATGATTCCGCCAAGATAGGCGAAGAGGTCATCGCGGAAGTCTGGTTTGATTGTGGGGCGGCGTTCGTAGGTGCTGAAGATCAAATGAAGCAGGATGTTGGCGCAGGTGTGGGACATTTTCTTACGCCCCTCCGGGGGTTGGACCGTCTCGGTTTCGCTGTCCCACGGCTTGCGCCGTGGGTAAGTTGCAGGTGATCCCAAGCCCCAGCGGGGGCGGTAGAAAACTAGAGCAGAACGTATTTCTCCTCCACGATCCCGTCGTTCGCGGAGCGGAATCTGTTCTGGAACGAACATGTTTCCGCAGTCGTGCTACTTTTTCTTGCGCCCCTTCGGGGCTGGTTTATTTGTGGCTTGGTTCCCCGCGGCTTGCGCCATGGGCTGCATTCTGGCGCTCCTTCGGAGCTCCCGAACAGCCCACAATATGGCTGCTCGAGAATCGGTGTCTGTGTCGAATGACCAATACCCTTGTGAATTTCTGAAGATCGCGCCGGGGAACCCAACTCCCCGCACCAACTTCGCAAACATCCCCTTGCACTCTGGCCGGGACGGTGGTATAAAAGAAAAACCGTCGAGAGCAGGGAAAACCTTCTGCATGGTGCGGAAGGCGAAGTGGCAAGCTGGGCAAGAAGTTTGAATCTCTCGCAATGTGCCCGGCATCAAAAGTAGTACACCAGCAATAAGCAAGAAAACGCTGGAATTAGCCTCGGCCACGGGGCTGTGTATTCGGGGACAGCGTTCCTCGAAGGGTTCGATCAGCTGGGTTTTCCGGCCTGGCCTTAGCAAGAACCTCCAAACGATCTTTTTTCTATCGATCATCTTCCGTCTCGGCTCGTGCCGTGTGGGTCGGACATGCTTGTCCGACCAAGCTTTTCCGGCGCTACAGCGGGAGGGAAGATGCGTTCTGCTGCGCGGAAAAGCCGCGAGCTCCGAGCGATGAGGCGTGAGTGATAGGGTTCGCTCGCAGCCCAGGGCTCGCCGCTCGCTGCTCCATGTGGAAATCCTGTGAAATCACCAGATTGACACACCCGTGAGCGGAACGATATTTTTGAAGGGTTTCGAGGACGGAAGAATTCCCTTTGGTACAGCCGGCTCGGCTGTCCTGTCGAGCGCAAGCTCGACGGATTCTTCCGGACTGAAAACGCGCCGCTCAGGCGGAATGCGATTCGGTCTTTGACAACAAGGTTGAACGTGCCAGTCGTGAGATGAATTGTTCGAGTTAAGTTCGAACGATCTCACAAAATTAGCCAGCGGTTTGACCTCCGTCGACGCTGGCGAGTTGTCGTGCTTGGCTCTGTGATCCTCCATGCTTTTGTGGTGCGGAGCTTTTAGCTCTTAGCTTTTAGCCTTTAGCTGAACCCAATAGGGTTTGGCTAAGAGCTAACAGCTAAGAGCTAAGAGCCCGAAACTGCAAGATCATCGAGGATCACGGAATCTTTCACGGCAGCGAATTTGTTCATTCCGAACAAATTTCAGGTTTCAAACGAGAGTTTGATCCTGGCTCAGAATCAACGCTGGCGGCGTGCCTAACACATGCAAGTCGAACGAGAAAGTCCGCAAGGATGAGTACAGTGGCGACCGGGTGAG